>NZ_CAJMZC010000006.1:0-344856 GCF_905220215.1 Paraburkholderia sp. J12 | reverse complement strand
GCTCTTGCGACAGGTCCGGCTCTGACCAGCTGAAATCCGCGTTGCCCGCAATCTGTTGCGGCAAGCCGTCGTCACCCGCACCAAACCGGAACCCGAGCACCTCATGCCGGGCAACGAGCGCCTGCACCGCGCGCCGTACCGCGTCGACGTCGGTCTCGCCGGTCAGACGCACCGCTTCCGCGAGGTTGTAGCTCGCGCTTTCCGGTTCGAGACACCACAGAAACCAAAGGCGCTCCTGGGCCCACGAAAGCTGAAACACGTCCCCACGGTCGCACAGCGGCACGACCGGCAAACGGTCGCTAGCGACACCCTTTTCCCGCAAACGCTGCCTGAAGAGCCTGCGCCGCTCGGCCGGCAATGCGGCATACGCGGTCGAAATCGACAGGGCTTCGTTGCTCATATCCTTCGCCATCCTGATCACCTGTCTTCCGCCGACCGTTCCATATCTTCCGCAACATCCTCCGCAACAACGGGCTGCGTATCGTCGTTCAGATGACGCATCACCTCTCGCGCTTCAGCCAGGCGCCGCCGCCGGTTGAGAAACGGACACTGCCCCTGGGCCGGATCGTTGGTATCGGCGAGGAAGTACTGCTTCCATTCGAGATTGCCCGGATCGCCGAAGAAGCCAAGATCCGGATGCGGCGCGACGTCGTCCCATTGACGCAAACGTTCGCGCACCTGATTGCGCGCCTCGCGGCCGATCACCTTGTTCGTGATCGTGTCGACGAACACGGCGCGAGGCTGAAGCAGCAGCACCATGCCCGGACCGAGGTTGCGGCTATGACGCTGTCCGAACGACGGGCAAGCGCAGACGACGAACATCTGCACGCCGCCAAAGGAGAACTCCCAGGCCTCGTCGGACGGGTCGGGCTGCTGCTCCGCCTGCGGATCCGGGTCGACGTCGTGCAGGAATTGCAGCGTGTCCCAGAACAGGTCGTGATATGCCTCGTGCGAGAGCGGCACCGGGTCCGGCTCGAAGAAGATCGCGATGTTGTTGCGCCGGTACTCCGGCTGCGCGGCGAGGCGCGCGAACGTTGCCATCGTCGCCGGCAGGTCGTCGGTGTCCTTGCCGCACACGTACGAATAGAACATCTCGCCCCGCCGCTCGGCAATCGTGCCGAAAAAGCAGGGATATTCCGGGTGCGTCACGAGCGCGTGCAGCTTTTCATAGGAGCGCTCGAGCCAGGGCGGAAAATCGCTCAGGCCGACCTGGTCTTTGAGAATGATCCGCGTGCGCCAATCACTCGCCGGCCGCTTGCGGTTGTCCGGTGCTCGATTGCTGCTCTCTTCAGGCTGCATGGCCCTCTCCATCAGAAACGTTGCGATTTCCGGGTTTCCCGGCGCCCGCCACACAAAGGGCGGGACGCAAAGCAAAAGAAACCCCTCGGACCGCCACATGGCGGTCCGATCTGTTTTCTTAAGTTGTCCGGATCGTTCTGCGGAAGAACGGGGCTGGGGAGAGACTACTTGCCTGGCGAAATCATCCGGCGCCTGACGCGACTGGTGCGAACGCTATGCCGCCGCGGAAACCGGCGCGCTCTGTTCGTCCAGTAGCTCGGCGATCCACTCGTCGGGGATGATCGGCTGGTCGTACGTGCATTCTTCGCAAAGGACGGTCGACCCGTGCAGGCGACCGTCGGGAATCAGCACCTTGTCGCCTTCCATCATTTCGAGCCGCATCCCCAGGTTGCCCCAGAAGTGCATCTGTATGGTGCCCTGCGGCGCGCTGCTGCGGATCACGACCAGCCGGTGATCGTTGTGGACGTGGGTGGTCGAGCACATGTCGCGCGGCTCGATGAAGGTTTCGCGGTCGATGCCGGGGCACTCGGCCTCGATACGGCGATCGATCTTCTGCGCGAACGCGATGTAGCGATCGATCGACGACAGCCACTTCAACTGTTCGCCCAGATCCCAGCGCGCGCGCTCAGCCAGCTTCTGTCCCGCGCCGAGGCCCTGCCCCACGCGGAAGAGTCCTTCAGCGCCGAAGCGGTGCTCGACCTGCGCGAGCGCCCGCGAAAAGCGCGCAACGAGCGCATCGGCCGCGGATACCGGATCAGCGCTCGCGCTGCCCGGCGCCACGAGATGAGGACAAGCCTTCGCGAGCGCCGCATCGAATGCCATCGCTTCGGCTTCGGCCACGAACGCCGCACCGAGCAGCGCGAATGCACGGTCCGGGCGCGAGCCGAGCGCGTAGAGCAGGTTGGTCTTCGCCATGCTCGTCGGCAGATAGAACTGCCAGTACGAATGCTCGCGGCGCGTGACACCCACGAACTCCGCCACGCGCGCGAGCAGCGGACTCTGTGCCTGCGAAGCCACGTCGGGCCGATCGTCGGCCGCCACGCCGTCGAAAAAACCCGACGCCACCGCGCGCTCGACCGCCACGCGCCGCGACGGTGCGTGGCTCCAGCGCTGGATCATGACGAAGCGCAGCCCCTCGACGAGGTAGTCGTTGCGCATGAGCAGCGCGAACATCTCCGCCCAGAACGCCTTTTCCCGTGCGATCACGTCGCGCAACCGCTCGACGTAGTTCGCCGCCGTCTCGCCGCGCTGCGCTTCGTTGCCGACGAAGGTGAAACCGTAATGCTCGAGGAACGGCCGGATGCGCGCGCCGAGCACCTGATTGCGCTCGCCGTAGAACGCATCGAAGCGTGCGAATTCGCCTGCCAGGTCGGCGCGCGGCAAGCGCGCGACGGCCACTTCGTTCAGGCTCATGAGGAGCCGCTGGGTCGCTAGCGAAGGCAGACGGCTCACGTGCGCGGCCGGCACCGGTTTCATGAATTTCAGAAACTCCAGATCCTCCGGACGCAGGGGGCGGCGGTAGAAATCCTCGTCGAGTTCCAGCTCCTCCACCGCCGCGCTGCGAAAGGCGTGATGGGAAGCGAATTCGCGGATCAGCGCGATGACTTCTTCGCGTTGCACGAGGTAAGGCGTGAAATCGAAAAGGGAAGACGATTTGTCCACCATACTGAACTCCACGAGAAACACAGGCGGTCAGGCGTACGACCGCTGCAGCGGCGCACCGGACGACCCGTGTGTATGAAACGCCCGCGCGAGACTCCCGACCACGTGATCGATGACCCCGGCGCGATGCGTGTTGATAAAGAAATGGCCCGCGTCGATTTCCTTCTGCTCGTACGGACCCGTCGTTTCCCGAGCCCAGGCAGCAAGGTTCTCGGGCTCGCCATGAATTTCGTCATCCTGACTACCGCCGAGCACCAGCATCGCGCAATCGAGCGGCTCGCGCTGCCGGTATTCGTAGCTGCCGCACAAATGAAAGTCCGCCCTCAGGAACGGCAGGACCAGCTCCATGAATTCGCGGTTCCCGAGCAGTTCGTCGGGCATGCCATTGAGCGAGCGCACCTCGTCGATAAACTCGCTCTCCGGGCACGTGAGCCAGTGATGCTCAGGCTCGCGGCGCGACGGCGCCTTGCATGCGGACGCACCGAACCACACGGGCGACACGCCATGGCGGCGTCGCAGCGCCTGCGCAAGCTCGATGCCGACGAGCGCGCCCATGCTATGTCCGAAGATCGCGAAGGGCCGCGTGACGAACGGCTGCGCGTCTTCGACGAGCAGATCCAGCAACTCCCGCCAACGGTGCAGCGGACGCATGGCGTGACGCACGCCGCGCCCCGGCATGTGCAGCGGCACGAGGCGTATCCAGTGCGGCAGCCGCTCCGCCCAGTCGCGATAGATCGCCGCGCTGCCGCCCGCATAAGGCAGGCAGAACAACGTGAGCGCCTCGGTTGCGACCTCGGTGCGGCTCATGGCGCGAACCGTCAATGCAACGGCGCCGCTGCGGATTCGCCTGCGGGCGCGGCACCGTCCATTGCCTGGCGCAGGCTGGCTGGCCGCATGTCGGTCCAGTGTTCTTCGATATACGCGAGGCATTCGGCCTTCTTGCCTTTCTTGCCCACTGCGCGCCAGCCGCCCGGAATCGCCTTGTAGCCCGGCCAGATCGAATATTGCTCTTCGTGATTGATCACGACCTCGAATTCCGCGTTCTCGTCGTCCCAGCTCATTCGTACCCCCAAGTCCATTTCGATACGCCTGCCTGCCGGCGCGTCAACGCGCCCAGGCAGGGCCTCACATCCGTTGCGGATAGCTCATCGAATATCTGTTAATGAGAATTATTCGCAAAAGTCCGGGAAAATTATGCCTTCTCCGATACCTTGTCAAGTTGTTTCGCCGAAGGCCAGGCAGTACAGCGATGCACTTCGCATGCAATACGTCGATCATCCGATACAGAACGCATGAACACACGCAAGCGCTGGCGCCCGATTGCCCGTTGACCTCGCAGGGTCACCCGGTTCGTTTGCAAATGAGAATCGCTTATACTTCCACGCGAAGTTCGCCGGCCTCATAGCCGATCACGCAACGCAGCCATCTTAGAAGTCGCCGGTGACGGATTCGTTACCGCAACGCGATGGCTCAACGTATCCACTCGCCCGCATCGCACGGTTCGGGACGCGCTATACCCGCCTTTGAAGACCGATGAGAAAAATCGCCAGACGACATCGACGGATCGCCTTCGTCGCCCTCCTCCTGCTGCTGTTCGCATGGGCCATCTGGGCAATCTTCTTTCGGGTGATCGAGCATGTTGCCACCGTCACCATCGGACGCGGCGACATCGAGGCCAGCGTCACCGCGCTCGGCACGGTGCAGCCTCACAGCTACGTCGATGTCGGCGCACAGGCCTCCGGTGAAATCCGCCGCATTCATGTGCGGCCCGGCGAGGCGGTTGGCCGGGGCACGTTGCTGGTCGAAATCGATCCGAGCGTCCAGCAGGCCAAAGTGGACGTGGATCAATCGACGCTCGCAAGCCTGCGCGCGCAACGCGTGAGCGCCGAGGCACAGCGCGTGCTTGCGCAGCAGCAGTACGACCGGCAGCGCCGCATGGCCGCCGACGGCTCGACCCGCGACGAGGATGTGCAGACCGCCTACGCAGCGCTCGATCAGGCACGCGCCGCGATCGACAATCTGCGGGCGCAGATCTCAGGCGCCCAGTCGAACCTGAAGGGCGACGAGGCGCAGCTCGGCTATACGCGCATCTATGCGCCGATGAGCGGCACGGTCGTCACGCTCGATGCCCGCGAAGGCCAGACGCTCAACGCCACCTACCAGACGCCCAACATCCTGCGCATCGCCGATCTCTCCACGATGACCGTCTGGACCCAGGTTTCCGAAGCGGACATCCTGCGCGTGAAGCCGGGCATGTCGGTATATTTCACGACGCTCGGCTCGACCGATCGCCGCTGGACGGCCACGGTGCGCCAGATTCTTCCGTCGCCGCCGAACCCCGCCACCTCGCCCGACGGCAACGGCCAGCAAACCGCCGCGCAGTCCGGCACGGCAGCGAGCAGCAAGGTCGTTCTCTACACGGTCCTCTTCGATGTCGCCAATCCCGACGGGCAGTTGATGCCGCAAATGAGCGCCCAGGTATTCTTCGTCGCGGCGCGCGCGAAACACGTGGTCATCGCCCCGCTTGCGCCGATGACGCCCGTCGAGGGGGAGCCCGGCCGCTACACCGCGCGCGTGTACGCGGGCGGGCGGATCGTCTCGCGCGACGTGCGCATCGGCATACACGACCGCCTGAGCGGCGAGGTGCTCGCGGGACTCGCGCCGGGCGACCGGCTCGTGACCGACGTCTCCCGCACGCACCTGGCCGACGGGAGGTTCACGTGGTAGCGCCGCCGTTGATCGAACTGGAGGCGATCCGCAAATCGTACGGCGGCAATGCCCACGGCCCGGACGGCAACCCGGCGGCCGCGACCGAGGTGCTGCGCGGCCTCAGCCTCTCGATCGATTCCGGCGAGTTCGTCGCCATCGTCGGCGCGTCGGGCTCGGGCAAATCGACGCTGATGCATATCCTCGGCTGCCTCGACCGGCCGACTTCGGGCCAGTACCGCTTCGCGGGCCAGGACATCGCGGAGTTCAGCGCCGACGAACTGGCGTGGCTGCGTCGCGAAGCATTCGGCTTCGTGTTTCAGGGCTATCACCTGATCGCCACCGAATCGGCACGCGAAAACGTGGAGATACCCGCGATCTATGCCGGCGTCTCCACGCACGAACGCGAACGGCGCGCGACCGCCCTGCTCACGCGGCTCGGCCTCGGCGAGCGGCTCGATCACCGTCCGGGCCAGCTTTCCGGCGGCCAGCAGCAGCGTGTCTCGATCAGCCGCGCGTTGATGAACGGCGGCCACATCGTGCTCGCCGACGAGCCCACCGGGGCGCTCGATTCGAAGAGCGGCGCCGAAGTGATGCTGCTGCTCGAAGATCTCGCGCGCGCCGGCCACACCGTCATTCTCATCACGCACGACCGCGAGATCGCCGCACGCGCGCACCGGACCATCGAGATCCGCGACGGCCAGATCATCGCGGATTCGGGCCGGCGCGCCGACGCGGGCGGCCGTGCCTCGCTCGACGCCGCCGCGTTGATCGCCTCGATGGCGACCGGCGTGGCGCACACGGCCTCGTTCGTCGCCGACACGCGCGAGGCCCTGCGCGCTGCGTGGCGGGTTCTGTGGATCAACCGCTTTCGCACGCTGCTCACGCTGCTAGGCATCATTATCGGCGTGGCTTCCGTGATCGTCATGATGGCGATCGGCGCCGGGACCGAGCAGCAGGTCATCGAAAAAATGGCGAGCTTCGGAACGAACCGGCTCTACGTCATTCCGGGCGGCGACAACCCTCGCGGACCGGGAGGAACGCTTTCCGAAGCGGATGCGCAGGTCGTGCGCGACGTGCCCAACGTGAGCGTGGCGATGCCGTTTCTCAGCAGCAGCGTCACGGCCCGATACGGCAGCGTCGACATTCGGGTTCCCCTCTGGGCGGTCACCGAGGAGGCGCCGCGCGTGCTCAACTGGAAGCCGAGTCGCGGCATTTTCTTTACGGCTAGCGACGAGCGCCATCTCTCCACGGTCGTCCTGCTCGGCAAACGGGTTCGCGAAAAGCTGTTCGGCAGCGCCGATCCGGTCGGCCACTATGTGCTCGTCAACAACGTCCCCTTCCAGGTCATCGGGGAGCTCGAAGAAAAAGGCGCGACCTCCGGCGACACCGATGACGACAACGTCATCCTGATGCCCTGGTCCACGGGCAGTTACCGGATCGTCGGCACAACGAATCTTTCGTGGATCTCGGTGCTGATCGACCGCCTCGATCTCGCGGACCAGACCGCCCGGAAGATCACCGATGCGCTCGAAGCCGCCCATCACATCCGCGACTTCCAGGTCTACAACCAGGCGGCGTCGGTGAAGGCGCAAACCGAAACGCAGGGCACGCTGACCCTGATGCTCGGCCTGATCGCGGCGATTTCGCTGGTGGTCGGCGGCATCGGCGTCATGAACATCATGCTCATGACCGTGCGGGAGCGAACGCGGGAGATCGGCATCCGCATCGCGACCGGCGCGCGCCAGCGCGACATCCTCAGGCAGTTTCTGACCGAGGCGACGCTCGTCTCCAGCGTGGGCGGACTGCTCGGCGTCTTCTGCGGGCTCGCCATCGGCGCAGGTCTGATCGTCGCGGGCGTCCCTGCCATCTTTCCGGTGCGAGCCATCATCGGCGCTTTCGTCTGCGCGCTGCTGACCGGCCTCGTCTTCGGCTTCATGCCGGCCCGCCAGGCGGCCCGACTCGACCCCGTCGTCGCACTGGCGAACGAATGACCTCATGAGAAACTGGACTCCCGGATTCGCGACATTCGCAACATTCGCGCTGTGCGCCTGCACGACGCCCGCCCCCCAGAACGCCGGGCTGCCGGCACCGCCCGCCTGGCGCTATGCGGCCAGCACCGACGCCCTCGGCAAACCGGTGCGCACGGACTGGTGGACGGCGTTCGGAAACAACGAGCTCGATGGCCTCGTGCAGCAGGCACGCATGAACAGCTTCGACGTCGCCGCGGCCATCGCCCGCGTGAAGCAGGCTCAGGCCAATGCGAAAATCGCAGGCGCCGCCCTGCTGCCGAACGTCAAGGGCTTCGCCGACGCCAGCCGCCAGGGCGGCTTGCTCGTGAACGATAGCGAACTGGCGGGCACGAGCTTCGACCTGGGCCTGCTGGCGAGCTACGAGCTGGACTTCTGGGGACGCAATCGCGCGCTTCGCGACGCCGCGCTCGCGAACGTGAGCGCCTCACGCTTCGACCGCGACACCGTGGCGCTGACCGTCTCGGCCGACACGGTCAATGCGTGGCTGCAAACCGTCGCCTTTCGCGAGCGCACCGCGATTGCACGCCAGAACCTCGAGACGGCCACGCAGATCCTGGAGACTGTCGAGTCGCGCCTGCGCGCCGGCGCCGTGACCCAGCTCGACGTCGCCCAGCAGCGCGCGGCGGTTGCCGCCCAACGCCGCGCACTGGAGGCGAGTGTCCAGCAGGCCAACGACAGCCTCACGACCCTGGCGGTCCTGCTCGGTCGACCCGTATCCCAAATGCAGCTCGAAACGACCTCGCTCGACGCCCTGCAGGTTCCGGACATCGCCGCCGGCGTGCCGTCGGAGGTGCTCGTGCAGCGGCCCGATCTCGCGCGGGCCGAGGCCCAGCTTGCCGCCGCCAACGCGAACATCGCGGCCGCGCGCGCGGCCATGCTCCCGAGCCTCACGCTCAACGCCACGGCCGGTTTCGGCAGCGAACGCATTCATACGATCTTCGACAACTCGCTCTATAGCGTCGCAGCGGGTCTCTCCGCGCCGATCTTCAATGCGGGCTCGCTGGCCGCGGGGCGCGATCTCGCCATCGCCCAGCAGGAGGAATTGCTCGCCGCCTATCGCGCGGCCATTGTCGCGGCATTCGGCGACGTCGATCGGTCGCTCAACGCGATTCACGGTGTGGATGCCCAGGTCGCCGCGCAGGGCGAAGAACGGGACGAGGCGCGCCGCGCGCTTCGGCTCGCACAGAGCCGCTACCAGGCGGGCGCGGAAACGCTCACCACGGTGCTCGATGCGCAGCAGACGCTCTTTGCCGCGGAAGACGAAGGCGTGCAGTTGCGGCTCGCGCGCCTCCAGGGGGCGGTTTCGCTATACCGGGCGCTGGGAGGAGGCTGGACCCGCGAGCTTCCGCAAAGCGCTGGTTGAGTGGCGTGTGCGCTACGTTTTCTTGCTGGGCTTCGCGCCGTGCGGCTTGGGCCGGCACTTCGAGCAGTACCCATGCAAAACGAGCTGATGGCCGGTCAACATATAGTCCAGTCCATCGGCGACGGCTTTCTGCCGGGCATCGATCAGCGGATCCGAAAATTCATCCACCCGGCCGCAGTTCAGACAGATGATGTGGTCGTGGCGCTTGCCTTCATTGAGTTCGTAGACGACCTTGCTGGAGTCGAGCATGCCGCTCGTCAGAAGACCCGCTTCTTCCAGCTGCGAAAGCACACGATAGACGGTCGCGAGCCCGATATCGACCTTGTCCTCGACGAGGTGCCGGAACACATCCTCCGCGCTGAAATGGCGATGGTCCGCGTTACGGAAAAACTCCAGCACCTTCACGCGCGGAATGGTCGCGCGCAATCCTGCACTCTGCAACTCTTCGAAAACCGGGGAGGACATATATCGTATGGAATGGGAACCGGGTTGATGCGCATGCAGGCGGTCGATCGCCGCCTTTGCCGGCAAACCAGCGAATGCCGAGGCTCCGATCTTAGCGTAATGACGACCGCCATCCGATTAGATATAGCTAACGAACTGGAACGCTCGTAAAGCTAATACGGACGGAAATCGTTATTATTCCCATTCTCTGAAAAAAGGCTGTGGCCATGCGGAGAGGCGCCGCTGAACGCGTGTCCAGTCGGGGAGTTCAGTATTTCTTTTTTGCTCTGCACTGCCAGGCAAATATTCGCGCCGATGGCTACGACGGACAGATCGCCATCTGTCATGCGAAGCGCAGGCACGGCTGTCCGCGCGGCGCGTTCCCGACCGCGCGCTTCAGGCGCCTCCGGTCACGTCTTGAAGCGGCCGGCCAACAGCATAGGCGAGGCAGCCCATATAACCCGGCAGTTCGTCGATCCAGCAATACTTCAGTCGGCGAGCCTCGCCGGCTAGCGGATCGTCCGCCAGCTTTGGGTGCGCAGGCGCGTGATCTCGCAGATCGACGGTCAGCTTCAGCAAGCCTTCCGTGATGCCCAGCCCCATTGCCTTGAGCAACGCCTCCTTGGCCGTCCAGCAACGAAAGAACAGATCGGTACGCGCGGCCAGAGGCGCCGCATCGATCATCTCGCGCTCGGCCGTGGTGCAGACCAGATCGAGCAGTTCGTGCCAGCGCAGGTCGGCGTTGAGCCGCTCGATATCGACGCCGACGCGGGCGCAGCCGGAGACCGCGATCAACGCGTGCGCTCCGCAATGAGAAACGTTGAAAGAGAGGTCCGGAAATGCCGCGAGCACCGGCTTTCCGCGCGCGGTCGAGGTGAATCGCAGCGCCGCCGGATCCACGCCCGTATAGCTGCCGAGCAGCTCGCGCAACACCGACCGCGTGACCGCAAAGCGCGCCTGGTCGGCCGGGTAGCGGTAGCGCAGCGCTCTGGCCCGTTCGGCCGGTTCGAGATACGACCAGTTTGCGTCTTCCCCCCATGGATCGAGAGGAACGCACCAGACGTCCAGCCCGGACGGCCAGCGTCCGCGAGCCGCCACCATGACTGCCCGCTGTGTGGGCCGCTGTGCCGTTGTGTCGCGATGGGTCATGAGGCAGGAGCATACGACAGGAGCGAATTTCTTTCAATTAAATGAGAATCATTTGCATAAAGGCGGATTTTTCGTCATTATGTCCCGGTGACTTTTGCAGGAACACCCACATGGATGCTGCCGTAACCGCAATGCCGGAACCCACCGCACTCGCCGATCGCGAGGAAACCGGGCGCCAGGCCTTCTTCGACACCCTGCTTTCGCGCCAGTCAGCCTGGCCGCTCACCGGTCCGGGGCCCAGCGATGCCGAACTCGATCTGATCTTCGACGCAGCGCTGCGCGCGCCGGACCACGGCCGGTTGTCGCCGTGGCGCTTCGTCTGCATCCGGGGCGAGGCGCGCTCGGAGCTGGCCGAAGTGCTCGTCGACATCGCGGCGGCCCGTGAACCCGAAAAGCCGCGCTCCGCGCACGAGCACCGCCGGCAAAGGGCATTCGCCGCCCCCGTGATCGTGGCGCTTGGCGCAGCCGTTGCGCCTCGCGCCGGCATCCCGGAGATGGAGCAGCTCCTCAGCGTCGGCGCGGCAACCATGAACATGCTCAACGCGATCCACGCGCTAGGCTACGGCGGGTTCTGGGCAACCGGAGCGGATGCATACGATCCCCTCCTGCAAAGCGCACTCGATTTCGAGCCGACCGATCGCCTGCTGGGTTTCCTCTTCATCGGGACACCGAAATCCCAGGAGCGCAGCGCCCTGCGCCCGCCCCGCGCCAATCACGTTCGCGAATGGTTCGGGCGAACTTCCATCTGAACCCGGCTGACTGCGATGCGTTCCGTGCGGCCGCGCCGTGGAGGGAGGCGGGCGCGGCGGTAAAACGCAGCGGCCGCAAACGGGACGTCATCGATATGCCCCGAGGAACCGAATGCCTTTAGCCGCAGAAGTCGATCCAGTCCAGGTACCCGCAAAGGCCGTCAGAACCCGACGGCATCCCATCTACTCGACACCGGCAATCGAGTTCGTCGCGCTGCCGCACCACGCGCCCGCGCCTTTCCGCGAGACCTTACCCGCGCCCGGCGAGCTGTACCTGTGGCGCTATCACGCGGAGTGGCAAGCGATCTCGCACGACGACCCGCGCTCGTGCATCTCCCGAGCCGAATATCAGTGGGCGAAGCACTACCCTAACTCGGCTTTGGCAAAACGCTACCTGATAGGCTGTGCCGCGCTGCGGTTCGCGCTCTCTCCGATGCTCGCCTGTACGCCGAAACAACTGGAGTTCGGAAGCGCGCGCGAAGGACGCCTCGCGCTGCTCCATCCCGAAGCCGGCAGCAAAATCCAGATTCACGTTGCCTTTACCGGTGTGTGGGTGCTGATCGCCGTGAGCAATGCGGCAATGGGCATAGGGTCGGCCACGCCGGGACGGAAAACGGCGGAACCGAACGCAGCCGCCCCAACGCCGCCCCATCGTCACCTGATCGCAGACTCGTCGCCGGTGGCGGAGCCCGCCACCGAAACGCACTGGCAGGCACGATACGCGAGTCTCTCCGAACTGGCCGGACGTCCCCAGTCCCATGTGGACGTGGCGTTCTTCCGGCAAACCGGCGCGAGTTCCACCGCGGACATGAACGATGGCCAGCAGTATCACGTCCTCGATCTCCCCATGCCCGGACGCATGTGCAGTGCGATTGCGCTGGCCGAACCGGTGTGGACGGTTTATGCGTCGGGCTGGTTGCGCAACTGAGCGGCCAGGGCGCCCGGCTACGGCCTGCGGTCGAGCCACGCAACGATGTTGCGCACGGTATCGCCATAGAACGTCTCGTACATCTCCCGCGTCACGTAGCCGATATGCGGCGTGGCCAGCACGTTGTCCAGCGTGCGCAGCGGCGAAGCGGCCTCGAGCGGTTCCGTGTCGTACACGTCGAGCGCGGCCCCCGCAATCTGCCCTCGCCTGAGCGCGTCGATCAGCGCCGCCGCATCGACGATCGGACCGCGCGAGGTATTCACGATCCGGCTCGCGGGTTTCATCCGCGCCAGTTCCGCGGCCCCCACCAGGCCGTGCGTGCGCTCGCTCAAACGCAGGTGAATCGACAGGATATCGGCGCTCGAAAACAAGGTGTCTTTGTCGACTAACTGCACGCCTTTCGATTCCGCGCGCTCGGCCGTCAAATTCTGGCTCCACGCAATCACGTTCATGCGGAATGCGCGGCCGATCACGCCAACCGCCGAGCCGATGTGGCCCAGACCCAGCAAGCCGAGCGTCTTGCCGGCCAGTTGCGTTCCGAGCGTGCGCTGCCAGCCGCCTTCGCGCAGCGATCGATTCTCGATGGGGATATTGCGCGCCATTGCGAGAATCATGGCCCATGCGAATTCGATGGTCGGCGTGGACGAGTAGCCGGTATGCGCGACCTCGATGCCTCGCGCGGCCGCCGCCTCCATGTCGATCGAAGCGTTCGCGGGCCCCGTCGAGGCAATCAGCTTGAGATCGGGCAACTGCTCGAGGATGGCGCGCGTGAGCGGGGTTCGCTCGCGCATCACGCACACCACGTCGAACGGTTGCAGGCGCTCGACCACCTGGGCGGGCAGCGCCTGGTGGTCGTTGAAGACCGTGATTTCCGCACGGCCTTGCAGGACAGACCAGTCCGCCATATCGAGCGCCACGTTCTGGTAGTCGTCGAGAATGGCAATCCGGATCGGGGACGGGTGGGACATGGGTTCCTCCACACATGCCAGGGAGCGCCTGGCGGCGCCCTACACCGACCGATTATCGACCACTTCCGGACCAGGCGTATTCGTCGCTTCGCCAGGGCGCTTCAGGTCGTGGGCATGTTCTCGCGCGCAACCGGAGATGGCCCGCGCCACGCCTTCGAATACGGTCATACGTGGCGGATTCATGTCACGACCGGACTCGCCATGCGCGGGCTCGCGCTCGAAACCTTTGCGGTCGGGTAAAGCAGCATCCGCCCCCTGGACACGGGGCGAAATAGCGACTACCTTCGAAGCCGTGCCGCACGCCTGACCGCTGACCGTTCAACTCCGCCGTAAGCGCGAGTGCCCGCTCGCCACCCGTCCCCTGCCGGTGAAGGAACGCGCCATGATTCCCTCTACCCGCTATGCGCTCGCGTTCGTCGTCAACGTGGCGTTGCCCGCGCTGGCGTACTGGCTGGCCCTTCCCCACTATGGCCTGCTGGACGCGCTGATCGTCTCGGGCCTGCCCGTGCTGGCGTGGATGGTCATCGATCTGGTGAGATTCCGGCACTTCGACGCATTGAGCGCGCTGGTGCTCGCCGGCATTGTCCTGTCGCTCGCCGTACTGATGTCGGAACCGGGACGCTGGCTGCGCGAAGTGCGCGACCCGCTGGTGAGCGGCGTGATAGGCGTGTTCTTCCTGCTCTCGCTGGTCTTGAGCCGGCCTCTCGTGTTCTACCTCGCGAGATCGACGCTCGCGCGCGAGCGTCCCGGCCTGGAACTCGACTTCGACCAGAGATGGTCGAGCCGCCCGGACCTCGTGAGATCCGTGCGGCTGATGACGGCGGTGTGGGGTATAGGGCTGGTCGGCGAAAACGTGGTCCGGCTCTGGATCACGAGCGACATGACCGGCCACGACGCCGAACGGCTCTCCACGTTGATCCGGGGCGGGGCCTACGGCGGACTGATGATATGGACGATCCTCTACCGGCGCCTCTACATCAAGCGGCAAAAACCTTGACGCAGGCGCCAGCGCCGCCGTGCGCGGTTACACCGAACGCCGGATCGCTTCCTCCAGCAACTCAAGCCCCAGATCGATTTCCTGCTCGCTCACGGTGAGCGGCGGCGCGATGCGAAAGACACCGCCCATGCCCGGCAACTGCACGATGTTCATGCTCAGGCCCAGGTTCATGCACTCGCGCGTGATCTTCGCGCCCAGGCCGTCTGCCGGCTCCTTCGTGCGGCGGTCCTTGACCACCTCCATGCCCAGCAGCAAGCCGCGGCCGCGCACGTCGCCGATGCAGTCGAAGCGCTCCATCAGATCCAGCAGACCGCCCCTGAGCCGCGCGCCCATCACGTTCGCGCGCTCGACGAGCCCTTCGCGCTCGACCACGTCGAGCACGCGCAAGCCGACCGCGGCCGGAAGCGGATCGGAAACGTGCGTGGTGTAGAAGAGATAGCCACGTTCGTGGGCTGTCTCCTCGATCTGCGCGGAGGTCACGACGGCCGCGAGCGGCAGCCCCGCGCCGAGCGTCTTCGACAGCGTGAGGATGTCGGGCGTGACGCCGTCGCGCTGGCAGGCGAACATCGTGCCGGTGCGTCCCACGCCCGTTTGCGCTTCGTCGAGGATCAGCAGCATGCCGCGCTCCTCGCACTTGCGTTTGAGCGCCGCCATATAACCCGGCGGAAGTTCGATGATCCCGCCGGAACTGAGGATGGGCTCCGCGATGAAGGCCGCGAGATTGCCGCTCGACTGGCGGTCGATCAAATCGAACGCATAGTCGAGTTCCGCCAGCCAGTCGTATGCGCCATTGCGCTCGAAGCGCGGCCGGTACGCGAACGGCGCCGGAATCGCGAACGAACCCACCGACGCGGGGCCCACGCCCTTGCGGCCCGCGCTATAGGTGGCCGAAGCCGCGGCGCCCGTCATGCCGTGCCACGACTGGGCAAAGCCGACAATCTCGTAGCGGCCCGTCACGAGCTTCGCCATGCGGATGGCGGCTTCGTTCGACTCCGCCCCCGTACTCAGTAGCAGGGCCCGGTCGAGGCCTTCCGGCGTGATTTCGGCCAGCCGCGTCGCGAGTTCCACCACCGGACGCGAAAGCATGCCGCTGAAAAGATGGTCGAGCTTGCCCGCATATTCGTTGACGACCGAGACGATCTCCGGGTGACTGTGCCCCAGCACCGCGCTCATCTGCCCCGAGGTGAAATCGAGGATCGGGCGGTCGTCGGCGTCGTAGACGAAACTGCCTTTCGCGCGCTCGATGATCATCGGCTCGAACTTGCCGCCGTAGCGGATGAGGTGCGCCTGGGCATTGCGCCAGAACGTTGCGTCGTCGTTGCGGGACACGGACTTCTCCTCGTGCGGTGCGGGAATGACTTGCAGTTTAGACGCCGCTCTGCTTTTATAGAAACGAATAGTTCTTATGGAAGCTAGAAGCGAGGCTAATATCTTGAGCGGCACCCTCGAAATCGATCTGTTGCGCTCCTTCGCAGCCATTGCGGAGGCCCGCTCGCTGAGCCGCGCGGCCGGCCGGATCGGCCGGACCCAGTCCGCCCTCAGTCAGCAGATGAAACGGCTGGAAGACATCGTCGATCAGCCGCTTTTCCAGCGCACCGGCCGCGGCGTGGTGCTCACGCATCCCGGCGAGCGTCTCCTGATCCACACGCAGCGCATGCTGCGCCTGCACGACGAGGCAATGGCCGATCTGCTAGGCAAGGGTTTGTCGGGCAGCATCCGCTTTGGCTGCCCCGACGACTACGCCGCCGTGTTCCTCCCCTCGCTCCTGCGCCAGTTTTCGAGCCAGCACCCGCATGCGCTCGTGGAAGTGGTGTGCGGGCCGACGCCGCGTCTCGTCGAGCAACTGGACAAGCGCGCCGTCGATCTCGCCATGATCTCGCTGCCGGATCACAGCCACGACGACGACATCATCCGCCGCGAGCCGCTCGTGTGGATCGGCTATCCCGGACTCGATTCCGCGCACTTCGATCCGCTGCCGCTCGCGCTTTCGGACCCGGACACGCTCGATCACCTCGCCGCCTGCGAAGCGCTGCAGCGCGCCGGGCGGGCTTACCGCATCGCCTATGCGAGCAGCAGCCTTGCGGGTCTCACGGCGCTGGTGCGCTCGGGGCAAGCGTTCGCCATCATGACGCAGACCGCCGTGCCCGCCGACCTCGCCATCCTCAACGGCGACCCCGCGCTGCCGCCGTTGCCTGCCGTCGGCATCACGCTGAAGTTCGGGCGCAAACGGGCGTCGCATCTCACCGCGGCCTTCGCGGAGCACATCCGGCTCACGCTGCCGCTGCTCTAGGCGGCCTGCGCCGGCGCGCACACGCTCAGCGATAACCCCACCATGCGGGCCCGCGATACACCACGGGCGGCGCGATATACACGGGCGGCGGGCCCCACACCGGGGGCGGCATGTAGACCGGCCGCGGCGCATAGTACGCAGGCGGCACATAAGGCGGCGGCACGTAGACCGGCACCGACGGCACCATCACGGCCGGCGGCACGGCAAGACTCACGCCGAACCCCACGGAGACGTGGGCGTCGGCCACCTGCACCACGCCCACGCTCAACACTGCGCCTGCCAAGGCGTAACGCATCCACTTCATGACGTTTCTCCAGACTCACGCGCACCGCGCGAGGATGCGCGGTGGGCTCAACGGCATTCTGGTTCGCGCAAGTGAGCGCAAAGTTAGGCTGCGCGGCCTCGTGCCACGGACGATTTCGCACCCCTAACCCGGCTCTAATTCGCGCTCCGTAGCCTGACTCCCTCGTTTCTTTCATTAAGTGGAGATCGCCCTTGAAGCTCAACCAGACCCAGCAGCGCGAGTTGATCGAATCGGCACGATTCGGCATCGAGTTCGTCGACTTGACGATCCAGAAACTGAAGCTGGAATGCCCCGACGCCTTTCACACGGACAGGACCCTGCGAAAACGCCGCTTCCAGCACAAGCCTGCAAGCCCGACGCCCTGCCAGCACTACCCCGGCGTATATCCCCAGTGAACGCGCGCCGTCGACACCCGGCGCCTCGCAACGCCGAACCTCAGGCACAATGACCGGCCAACCCTGGAGGAGCGAACCATGAGATGGCCGAAAGCGTTGCCGCGTGTGGGCGTGTGTGCGGGCATGCTCGCATGGGTCCTGCTGGCGGGGTGCACCACGCCCGTCGAGTTTTCGGCAACGGGCGCGGACGTGCGCACGGCGACCGAAGCCGACGACCTCGACTTCGGCCCGATGGACCATTCGATCGCGCAATGCAAGGCCGTGTCCCACAGCGCCGGGCCCGGTCGATGCACGCAGCTCCGGGCCTACGAGGCCTGCATGAAAACGAAGGGCTACATCACCGTGCTGGGCCCCGAGAATCCCCAGAACTGCGGGCAGCCCGCCTGGGAGCAGGACGTTCGCAAATGGTTGCAGTAAGTTGCGGCACGCTGCAGTAACGCGGGCGGACCGCTGCAAACGTCCGGCAATGGTGGCATGACGGCATCGCCCGTTGCGCCGATCCGTGCGCCAACACCGTTTCTCCAGGGTTCTCGTGGTCTACAGTAAGACCTGACGGGCCGCCATCCCCCGGCCCGCCCAGACCGCCCCCGCGAGGCCGCCCTTCCATGGATCACTACGTGATTTCCGCCATCGTGCTGACGCTCATTCTCGTGAGCGCGGCACTGGGATCCTACGTACGCCTCAAGTTGCCCGAGCATCATTTCGACGAAGCTTCGCTCGGCGCAATGCGCATTGCCGTAGGCCTCGTGGCGACACTCGCGGCGCTGGTGCTGAGCCTTCTGATCTCCTCGGGGAAGTCGTCGCTGGACCTCGTGAACACGGCCATCGAGCGCAATACCGTCGCCATGATCCGGCTGGACCGCACCCTGGCCGAGTTCGGCCCCGCGACCGACGACCTGCGCGCCCGGATCAAACAGGATTACGCACGCTGGACCACGTTCCTCTTTTCCGGCACGACGGGAAAAACCGCCGAGGCGGAATCGCGGGAAATGATCGCGAGCACCTACGACATTCAGGAGCGCATCTTCGCCCTCAAGCCGGCGAACGCCCTGCAGGAAAAACTGCAGGACCGCGCGCTCGAACTCTGGGACGACATCTTCGCCGGGCGCTGGCTCGCACTCGAACACAGAAAGGGCTTGATTCCGGCACCCCTGATCGCGATTCTCGTGGGCTGGCTGGTGGTGATCTTCGGCATATTCGGCTTCAGCGCGCCGCGAAACTGGAGCATGTGCGTCGTGTTTCTGCTGTGCTCGATCTCGGCCACCACGGCCGTCTACGTCGTGCTCGACATGGATACGCCGTTTCAAGGGATGGTCAATGCCTCGCGGGCGCCGATGAGCGAGGCGCTGCGGTTCATCGGCAAATAACGCGGGCCGGCCCCGGAGCCCAAGCCGGATACTCGGGATCAGGCCGGGCAAATCCTGCCAGCTACAGGCACAATACGGGCACAATACGGGAAAACACCGCTGCCGCCGCATCGCGTTCGACATTCGAACGGAATCGGTATCGCGCTGCCGCCATCCGCCCTCTCGTTGCCGTCATGACCCAGCCTGCCACTCATCGCGCGGCCCCTGCCGCGCGCGCGCCGAATTCGCCGCGCTTCCTGCTGTTCCTGATCTGCCTGTTCGCCTCCGCCGGGCAGATGGCCATCGACATCTACGTGCCGGCCCTGCCCGCCATGGCGCACGACTTCGCCACCTCGCCGCAGGCCATCCAGTCGAGCGTCTCGGGCTACATGGCGGCCTACGCGCTCGGCCAGCTCATGTTCGGCCCCATTGCCGACGCGCACGGCCGCAAGCCCGTGCTGGCGTTCGGCCTCGTCGTCTATACGGTGGGCTGCGTGCTCGCACTCTGCGCGCCCAATCTGGAGACGTTCATCCTCGCCCGCTGCCTGCAGGGCTTCGGCATCGCCACGACGAACCTGCTCGCCAAAGCCATCATCACCGACTCGTTCAAGGGCCAGGCGCTGATGCACATGTTCACCTATATGTCGATTGCATGGGGACTCGCGCCGATCATCGCGCCGGTCATCGGCGCGCATCTTCAGACGTGGTTCGGCTGGCAGGCCTGCCTCGTCTTCCTGCTCGTCTATTCGCTCGTGATGTGGGGCGCGCTGCTGCGCTACCGCGAAACGCTGCCGAAGCCGGTTCATCTCGAACTGCGCACGCTGATGACGAACGCGGCCAAGGTGCTTGCGAGCCCGGTGTTCCAGAGCTGCTTTCTCGCGCAGGGGCTGTGCTACAGCATCCTGCTCGTGTTCAACATCGTCGGGCCGTTCATGGTGCAAAGCACGCTGCATCTGCCGCCTACCTATTTCGGCTACCTCGCGCTCGGCGTGGGCATGGCGTATTTCCTCGGCGGCCTCTCGAACCGGGTGCATGGGCCGAAGCTGCCGAGCGCGGAAGAGCGCCTGCGTATCGGCGCGCGCCTGATGGCGCTGGCTTCGATCGTCATGCTGGTGCTGGCGCTCACGATCGGGCTGCGGGTCTGGACACTCGCGGCGCCGGTGATCGTGATGGGCTTTTGCGCGGGCGCGATGTACCCCACGTTCATGGCCAAGGGCAATTCGCTGTTTCCGCACATCGCGGGCCTGACGAGCGCGATTCTCGGGTGTGCGCTGCTGCTCGTCTCGTCCGCCATGATGGCTCTCGCCGGCTTTGTCTCGGTGCAGATCCTCGCGCCGCTCGCGGCGTTCTTCGTGATCGTCGCGTTCACGGTGGTCTGGATGGTGACGAAACTGCTGCGCCATCTGGCGCAGCTTCAAACGGGCGGCGCGGTCGTGCGCGATGGACGCGAGGTGGCGTAGGAGGATGGGCTTGCGGTTTCGATGGGCCCGCGGGGTAAGAGGCTAAGCCAGGAACCCGCGGATCGCCGCCGAAAACGCCGCGGGGTTTTCGATTGGCATGAGATGGCCGCAGCCTTTCAGCGTCGCGCTGCCGGCGGATTCGCTCAATGCCCAGTCCGGTACGTTCCATCCTGGGAGGGAGCGCTCGCCCGACAGCAGATACACGGGATGGTGCTGAAAAACCTCCCTCAACGCATCGAGGTAAGCCGCCCGCCCCGTGACGGCCACCACCGATTGCCCCATCGCGCGCAGTGTGGAAGCCGGTTGGTGGTCAAGCCAGCGCCGGGCGACGTCTCCCATGGTGGGTGCTGCGTCCGGAACGGCACCGCGCAGCCATTGAAGCGGATCTGCCTTGAAGCCCGCCAGCATGGTCTCTGCCTCGTCCGGTGTCATGCGGCCCACCGAGGCCGACCAGAACGCGTCGTCGAGCGTGAAGTTGCCTTCGACATTGACGACGCGACGCACGCGCTCGGGATAAGCGTGCGCGAACAGCATGGCAATCGCGCCGCCCACCGAATGACCGACAACGTCGACGGACTCTGTGCCGAATCGGCTCTGCAGAACTGTCGCGATATGCTCGACCTGTGCGGGCAGGGAAATCTGCGCGAACGGCGTCGAGCGATGCTCGCCATAGCCCAGCAAATCGGGAGCGACATAAGGCGCTTCGACCTCTCCTGCCTCGAACGTGCCGATAAAACCATGAATGAAAACAACGGGTGGACGGGTGCTCATGCCATCTGCTCTCTCAGTTGATCGGATCTTGTTGTGGTTCAGTCACTCGCGGCCGGTACTTCACTGGAGTTGATGGAAGATCGGCGATTCGCTATTTTTACTGCCGTGGCCGCATTGTGTCACCTCCCGCGAAGCGCCTTTTGAAACACGACGATGCTCATAGCCAATCTCTCGCGTCAAACCTTGACTCTCTTGCGCAACGGAACGCCCCTTCGCACCTGGCCGGTCTCCACCGCCAAAAACGGTCCGGGAGAGAAGATGGGCAGCGGCTGCACGCCACGCGGCCGCCATGTGATCCGCGCGAAGATCGGCACCGGTTGCCCGCTTGGTGCGATCTTCGTCGGACGCCGGGCGACCGGCGAAATCTATTCGCCCGAGCTCGCCCAGCAGTTTCCGGAGCGCGACTGGATGCTCACGCGTATTCTCTGGCTGTGCGGTTGCGAACCCGGCAAGAATCGCTGGGGCGAGGTCGATACGATGCGGCGTTACGTCTATATTCATGGCTGCCCCGATACCGAGCCGATGGGTGTCCCCGCCTCCTACGGCTGCATCCGGATGCGCAATACGGACGTCGCGGAGTTATTCGATCTGGTCGAACCCGGCACGCCTGTCCTGATTGAACAATGACAACGGCTTTCGAAGCTTCGATCCTGCCCACTCGGCGGCTGCACCTCGAACCGCTGACGGAAGATCACGCAGCAAAAATGTTCGACGGACGGCAGGATCCCGTGGCCTACCGCCATATTCCCGAGAACCCGCCCGGCAGCCTTGAAGAACTGACCGCCCGATATCGGAGACTCGAGCCTCGCCGCTCGCCGGACGGCGAAGAGGCCTGGCTGAACTGGGCGTTAATCGATCCCAACGGCGAGCCGCACGGCTATCTCCAGGCGACGGTTCAACTGGCGTCGAAAGAAGCGTGGATTGCCTACTTCGTCTTTCCGTCGAGCCAACGCCGGGGCTATGCAAGCGAAGCGCTCTACGCGCTCTTGCCGGCACTGCGCGATGCGTACGGGATTCAACGCTTCAATGCCGAAATCGATACGCGCAACGTGGCGTCTATCCGGCTGGTGGAATCGCTCGGCTTCGTACTCGTCGAGCACGTCAAAAACGCCGACGAGTTCAAAGGTTCGACGAGCGACGAGTTTCACTACGCGCTTGCGGGTCTGCCTCGCTGCCCGCCGCAATGCCGTTCCAACGGGCAATGAATTCCGCGAGATATCGCCGTGCGCCGCTCGAGGCCCGGTGACGGCCAGGGAAAGCGCGGCGGGTCGAGCCTCCCGTGCCGTCGACATCAGTGGGCCCTGGAAAGCGGCGCCGCGTTACCAACGGGCGAAGCCGGATTCTCGCTCAAAAGCAGCCGTTCCAGCCGCCGCACCGCAGAAGCATAGGTTCGGGTCGACACCGAAGCGAGCTGTGCATCGTGAATTGCCAATATCCTGGCCAATACCGGCCGATCCGGTTCGTCCACCCGCCACACATCCGTTTCGGCGGCACGCCGTGCCGCAAGGTCGAGCGTGGCCTCCGCGGCGCGGAACGCGTCGAGATCCTCGCAGGCGCCCTCTGCCTCGCAAATCAGATAGCTGAGATACAGCACGCGGCTCATCCGGTTGAGCAGGTCCCGGTTTCCCGCGTTCCTGCAACAAGCTTCCAGCGCAAGATGGTTTGCGAGAGAAACCTCATTCACGAAGCTTCGAGGCACAGGAAGATGATCGAACCTCGAGAGGTCCGCCCTTGCCGTTCGCGGCGTTTTACGTCCTCGCATCACGTCGCTCAAGCGCGAAACTCGTCGCGAAGCGCCCGATACAGCCGCCGGTAACGCGCCAGCCGTTCCTGGAGCACAGCCCCCGTCGCTGTCGACGGTTCGTATCGCCGGACCACTGGCGGTGCCACGCACACCGCATCGAGCGCTTCGCCGGTGCGGGCCAAACGCGCGAGTCGCCCCGCCCCCAGCGCGGCACCCACGTCGCTGCCTTCGTGAAGGTTGAGCGGAAAACCGAGCGCCGTCGCACAGAGCCGCCCCCAGAACGCGCTTCGCGAGCCGCCGCCAATGAACGACGCCGCTTCGAGCACCGTGCCGGCGCCCCGAAGCGCCGCATACCCATCGGCCATCGCGAACGCCACGCCCTCCATCACGCTGTACGCGAATTCCGCCGCGCCGTGCGATGCGCTCATGCCATAAAAAACGCCCTTCGCTTCGGCGTCGTTGTGCGGCGTCCGCTCGCCATTCAGATAGGGCAGAAATACGGGGGCTGTCGCGCTCTCTCCGCCCGGCGCCATCTCCACCAGTTCGGCGACGCCGACTTTCAACACGCGCGACAACCATTGCAGACTCGCGGCCGCGGAAAGGATCACGCTCATCTGATGCCATTGCTCCGGCACGCAATGGCAAAACGCATGCACCGCTTGTGCCTGGTTCGGCGCATAACGCGCGGTGGCGGCGAAGAGCACGCCAGAAGTGCCCAGCGAGAGAAAAGCATCGCCCGTCTTCGCGACACCGATGCCCACTGCGCTCGCCGCATTGTCCCCGGCACCGCCGCAGACCACCACGCGCCCATCGATGCCCCATTCGCGCCGCAGTTCGTCGCGCAACTCCGCGGCCGCCTCGCTCCCCTCGACAAGCCGGGGCATATTCTCGCGAGAGAGGCCCGTTGCCTCCAGCATGCGATCCGACCAGTCGCGCTTGCCGACATCGAGCCACAGCGTGCCCGACGCGTCCGACATGTCGGAGACGAATTCGCCGGTCAGACGCCACGCGATATAGTCCTTCGGCAACAAGACTTTCTGCACGGACCCGAACACGGCCGGCTCGTACTTCGAGAGCCACAGCAGCTTCGGCGCCGTAAAACCGGGCATCGCGAGATTGCCGGTAATCGCGCGCGACTCGGGCACGAGTGCTTCGAGTTCGACGCATTCGGCGTACGCGCGCGTGTCGTTCCAGAGAATCGCGGGGCGCAGCACGTTGCCCCCGCGGTCGAGCAGCGTCGCGCCATGCATCTGCCCAGACAGACCGATGCCGCGCAAACCGGCAAACACGCGCGGTTGCGCGTTGCGGATGGCGCCGATCGCATCGAGCGTCGCCAGCCACCAGTCCTGCGGACTCTGCTCCGACCAGTGAGGATGGGGATTGTCCACCCGCAGCGCGACGCCGGCGCTGGCCAGCACGTGCGATTCGTCGTCGGTCAGGACTGCCTTGACTTCCGAAGTGCCGAGATCAATGCCGAGATAACTCAAAATGCGATCCTGTTGTTGGGCGCGCAACCATCCGCCCAGGTTTGCGACGCGCTCAGGCCGCCGCCCGGTGCTCGTGCGGCGAAGGCTCGTTCAGCCGATGCAGCGCGCGAAATTTCGATGGCGGAATGCCTTTCTGCGCGAGGAATTGCCGGTTGAAATTCGACACATTGTTAAAGCCTACGCGATAGCAGATATCGGTCACGCCCAGGTTCGTGCACATCAGCAATTCGCAGGCTTCGTTCAGGCGCAGCCGATTCTGGTACTGCACGAACGTGCAACCGGTGTGCCGCTTGAAAAACCGTGTGAAAGTCCCGACGCTCATTCCGGACAACTCCGCCACGTCGACTTCGCGCAAATTGCCCGCCAGGTTCTGCTGGATGTACGAAAGCACCTGATTGATCGTCGAAGACATATAGCGCTGCGCGTCGACGTCGTAGGCGGGTCCCGCCAGCATCTTCCGGTCGGCGCAGTTCGTCATCTGGTCGAGTATCGTCATGAGCAGCCCGACACGGCGCGCACCGTGCGCGCTGCAGAGTTCTTCGATGAGCGGTGCGATCGCAAGACCCAGGCGGTCGGGAAACTGGATGCCTCGCGAGGCCTGGTCGATCAGCGTCAATACGGGACCGAGCTCCGCGAACGCGGACACCATGCGCTGCACGGCTTCGCGCGAGAACTGCAGCACGAGATCGCGCGACGGCACCGTGACCGCGTTGCCGCCGTCGCTGACCCAGTTGTGCGGCAGGTTCGGCCCCGTCAGGACGAGATTGCCCGGAGCGAAGTCGCCAATGTAGTCGCCGACGAAATACTTGCCGGTCGACTCACGAATGATGTGAATTTCGTACTCCGGATGAAAATGCCATTTCGCGACCGTGTGCGGGTAGTCGTGCACCCAGGCGCGAAACGATTCGTCCTGCCGGGTGTGAACCAGTTCGAGATCCGGGTTCATGCGTTGTCTCCTTCACGTGCCGCGACTCTTTCTTCTAGATGGCGCCCTGGTGCACTCCCGCCTTCGCCATCGGGCGTGCGGCCGGCGTGCGTAACGGCGGGTCTGCCGTATCGTACTGCAGTTCGAGCGCGAGGTTTTCCTCCGTCTTCGTGTCGAAGACGTGCAGATCCTGCATGCCGAACTCCAGCGTCACGCTCGCGCCCGGCGCCGGCAGGCGTGCCGACGGCACCAGCGCCGCCAGCCGCTCTCCCGCGCACTCCACGGTCACGAGCGCCTCCGCGCCGAGCACCTCCACGAGTTCCACCGTGCCCCGCAGCGCAAGCGCTCCGGGCGGGCTCGCGCCCTCGGTCAGACCCACGTAGTTCGGGCGGATCGCGAGCCTGACCGCCTGAGCGTCCTGCAATCTCCCGAAACGCGGGCCGTGCAGCGGCCAGGCTTCGCCCTTGACGCGCACCGAAAGCGCCTCGCCGCTGCGCTCGACGACGCCGTCGATGAAGTTCATCGCCGGCGTGCCGATGAAACCCGCCGCAAACAACGTGCGCGGACGCCGGTACAGCTCGGTCGGCGTGCCTTCCTGCTCGATCCGGCCGCCGCGCATCAGAATCACGCGGTCCGCCAGCGTCATCGCTTCGAGTTGATCGTGCGTGACGTAGACCGTCGTCGTTTTCAGGCGTTGATGCAGGCGCTTGATGTCGGTGCGCAGTTGCGCGCGCAGCTTCGCATCGAGGTTCGACAGCGGCTCGTCGAACAGGAATACCGCAGGCGTCTTGATCATCGCGCGCGCGATCGCGGCGCGCTGCTGCTGTCCGCCCGACATCGCGCGTGGCTTGCGTTCGAGCAGCGCGTCGAGATTGAGCATCGCCGCCACTTCGCGCACGCGCCGGTCGATCTCGTCTTTCGGCGTGTGCAGGCGACGCAGCCCGAACGCAATGTTGTCGTACACGCTCATATGCGGGTAAAGCGCGTAGTTCTGAAACACCATCGCGACATTGCGCTCGCGCGCGGGTACGGCATTGACCACGGCGTCGCCGATCATCAGATCACCGCCGCTGATCTCCTCGAGCCCCGCGATCATGCGCAGCATCGTAGACTTGCCGCAACCCGACGGCCCCAGCAGTACGACGAATTCGCCTTCGTCGATCTGCAGGTCGAGCGGGTGCAGCACCGGCGCGCCGCCGTCGTATTGCTTGGACAGCGCCTTGCAAGTGATATTCGCCATGGCTTTAGTCCATTTCGATCTGGATCTTGACGTCCTCGGGGCGCCCCGCGGCCGCCTCCTCGAACGCCTTCACACCCTGCGAGAACGCGAACTTTCGCGAGATGAACGGATTGACGTCGATCGCCCCCGAACTGATCAGCGCCAGCGCGCGCGGGAAAATATTGGCGTAGCGGAATACGGACTCCAGCCGCACTTCCTTCGCCTGCATCGCCACCACGTCCAGCGCGACGGGCGCGGCCGGCATGCCCACGAGCACCGCGCAGCCGCCGGGGCAGACGAGGTCGAGCAACGTGCCGAACACAGCCGCGTTGCCCGATGCCTCGAACACCACGTCGGCGCCCCAGTCCTGCGTCACCTGGCGCACGACATCGACGAGCGATTGCTCCGCCGCATGCACGGTGACGACGGCCGGGTGGTTGGCGAAATGCGCGAGCTTTTCCTTCACCACGTCCGCGAGGATCACGCGCGACGCGCCACCCGCGAGCGCCGCCAGCGTGGTCATCGCGCCGATGGTGCCGGCGCCGATCACGACGGCCACGTCTCCCGGCTTCATGGCTGCCTTCTTGGCCGCCTGCAGCCCAATCGAGAGCGGCTCGACGATCGCGCCTTCCGCGAACGTCACGTTGTCGGGCAGGCGATAGGTGAACGATGCGGGATGCACGACATAAGGCGTGAGGCAGCCGTGAATGGGCGGGGTCGCCCAGAAGCGCACCGCGGGGTCGAGATTGTAGAGGCCGCGCATCGTGGCGGGCGAGTCGAACTGCGGCACGCCCGGCTCCATGCAGACCCGGTCGCCGACGCTCAGGTGGCTCACCTCCGCCCCCGTTTCCACGATGGTTCCCGACGCTTCGTGCCCGAGCACCATCGGCTGTTCGACCTTGAATGGCCCAATGCGGCCGTGAGTGAAGTAATGAACGTCGCTGCCGCATACGCCGACTGTATGGATGCGGATCTTGACGTCGCGCGGACCGACCGTCAGCGGCAGATCGATATCGCGCAGGCTCAGGCGGCGCGCCTCTTCGAGTACAAGTGCCTTCAAAACAATCTCCTCACTTTCCTTTTAGCATTGAGTTCAGCAGGCGGCTCAGCACGCCTACGAAAATGATGGGCGGGATGGCCAGCAGCACCGTCGATGCGTTGATGACGCCCCACGGCACCTCCTGCCCGAGCGACGTAAAGGCGGATGCCACGACCGGCAGCGTCGCGCTGCGCGACGACGTCAGGGCGAGCGCGATCATCAGTTCGTTCCAGACCAGCACGAAGCTGAACACGATCCCGCCGATGAGTGTGCTGCCGCAGGTCGGCAGCGCGATGCGCCAGAACACCGCGTAAGGCCCATAGCCGTCCAGCGTCGCTGCCTCCTCGATCTCGCGCGGCATGCGCTGAAAGACGGGAATCGAGAGCCACGTGATGGTCGAAAGCGTAGTCAGCAGGTACGTGACGATCATCGAGAGCCGCGTGTCGTAAAGCCCGAGGTCGATCCAGATCGCGATCAGCGGAATCGCCACTGCGACCGGCGGCAAAAAACGCAGCGAGAGCAGGAAGAACTGGATGTCGCGCTTGCCCGGCACGTGAAAGCGTGCGATCACGTAGGCCGCCGGCACGCCGAGCACGGTGCCCAGCACGACCGCGGTACCGACGATCGCGGCGCTGTTTTCCAGCGCGATCAGCACTTCCGGGCTCGAAATGACCTGGCGGTAGTTATCGAGCGTCGGCGTGAAGAGGAAACGCGGCGCGGGCGTCACGATGTCGAGCAGGTGCTTGAGCGAGTTGAGCACGGCCCAGAAGATCGGAAACGCCGCGAGCAGCACGAGGGCAACGCCCGGCAACAGAATCGTGCTGCGGGAAATCAGTCTTCCCATTTGTTCACCCGCTTCCAGATAAAGGTAAAAATCAACGTCGTCGCGACCATCATCAGCACGGCCATGCTCGATGCGTACGAAACCTTCCCCGAGAGGCCGATTCCTTGCGAATACGCGTACATGTCCAGTGTTTCGGTGGAGACACCCGGACCGCCTTTGGTCATCACGTAGATCAGGTCGAACGAACGCAGCGACTCGACCATCTTGATGAAGACGAGACTCATGATCGGCATTCGCAGCATGGGCAACGCGATGTAGCCATAGACCTGCCACGTCTTCGCATAATCGAGCCGCGCGGCTTCGAGCGGCTCGGGCGGCAGCGTCTCCAGCAGCTTGAGCACCACCACCGCGAAGAAGAGCCCCCATTGCCAGATGTCGACCAGCGCGACGGCATAGAGCGCAACGCCCGGATCGGAGAGGAACGCCGTATCGGGCACGCCGCAGAGACCCAGCAGCCAGCTCAGGATGCCGTTCAGCGGCGAATACATGAACTTCCAGATGAACGCGGCCGAAACGCGCGGCAACAGCACCGGCACGATCAGCAGCACGCCGATCAGGTTGCGCAGCCGGCCGTGCACATGCTCGAACAGGTAGATCGCAATCACGACGCCAACCGCAACCGCGCCGACCACCGTGACGAACTCCCAGATCGCGGAGACTTCGATCGAGTTGATGAAGCGCCGGTCCGCGGCAAGGCGCACGAAGTTGCGGAGCCACACGTACTGACTATCCGGATAGGTCAGCACGCGGTTGCGCAACGCGAGATTGATCGCCGCAATGGTCGGCACCAGTCCCAGCAGCGCCATCACGGCAAGCGGCGGCGCCAGGAACACGAAGGGAAGACTTGTTTTACCGCGATTGAACATTGCGCACTCCGGCGGCCATCGGGATGGGAGCGCGGGTACGCGCTCCGGCAGACGTCTTACTTGCGCGCATGTTCCATCGCGTCCTGTGCGTACTGGACCGAGTCGTTCAACGCGCCCTGAATGTCCGTCTGCGTGCCGGTGAAGATTTCCTCGAGCGCGATGCCGAGGTTATCGCCAATGTCGGGCCATTGCGCCGTGCGCCAGAACGTGACCTCCGAGACCGGTCCCGTATCCTTGAGACCGGCCAGTATCTGCGGCTTCACGTGCTTCTGGAAATAGTCGCTCTGAACCGTGCTCGTGCGGTTGTAGTCGCTGAACACGTTCGCGCGCAGACGGGCCTGCTCCTGCTCCTTGCTGGTCGCCCACGCGATGAACTTGCCCGCGGCCTGGCGCGTGCAATCGTCTTTCGCGCCCACCGCGGAAATCGCGAGGCCGTGGCCGTAAGCGGCCGACGGCAGCGGTGCGGGCGGCCGCGCGTAGCCCACCTTGTCGACTACGGTCGACTTGGTGGGGTCTTCCATCCAGTCGGCAAACGGCGTCGATTCGATCATGAACGCGACCTTGCCGGAACGGAACGCTTCGAGCGCATTGCTCCAGTCGTAGGTGGTGGAGCCCGGCGGCGCGTAGCGGAAGAGATCGGTGTAGAGTTGCGTCGCTTTCACGGCGGACGGCGAATTGAAGTCGGGTTGTCCGGACTTGTCGGTCCACGTGCCGCCTTCGCCGAGCATGAACGGCGCCCAGCGCCAGACGTTCATGCCCGAGCCGCGCTGGCCGCGCGCGACCCAGCCGTACAGGTTCGGCGGCGCGTTCAGCTTCTTGATGTCGGCCACCAGTTCGTCGAGCGTGCGCGGCACGGGCATGTGCGCTTTTTCGAGGATGTCACGGCGATAGAACAGGAAGTCGGATCCGCCGATCAGCGGTGCGAAATAGGCAACGCCCTTGTAGCTCGCGACGGCTCGGCGCGCCGGCAGGAAGTCGTCGTAGTCGGCGTCTTTCGGGTAATACTTGAGCAGCGGAACGAGCCAGCCGGCCTGCGCGAATTCGGAGACGTTGGCTTCGTCGACGTAGTAGATCTGGTACGAGCCCGCGCCCGTCGAGGCGTCGAGCCGCGATTTGGCGCGCCGGTCGCTTTCGCCGAAGTAGCTGATCTCGATCTTCGTGCCGCTCTGCTTTTCGTAGTCCGGCAGCGACTTCTCCATCACGGTCAGGCCGAGCGTCTTTTGCGCCAGCACCTTGATGACGGGCACATTGCACGATTGTGCGTAGGACAGGACGGGCAGGGTTACGCCAAGCAGCGCGCACAGCGCGGAATAATGAAACCTGTTCACAACTGTCTCCTGGTCATTTTGATTGGCATCGTCGCTGTCGGGCGGATCGGGTGGACCTCGGCTGGATCCCGCCAGACAGCGTATGCACAGTACCATCGGGGTCATCGCCGCTTCCACGCCAAAACGGCGTCGCCATTGATACTTTTTTCTCAGCATGGGTAGGGGGTGGCGGAAATTTGTATCGCCGCGATGAATCATCTGGACGCGTCGCCCCGCTCGCAACGGCCGTATCGATCTGCCCTCGAGGCCGCACAAGAAGGCAATTTGTAATAAAGGAGCGGCGCATTGCACGCCCGCTCGGCACGGGAATATCCCCAGTCCGCCCAACCAAAAAAATTCGTCCCGCCACACAATATTCCGCAACCTGAATCGTCAACACAGGTATGGAACCGCCGCTCATCCCGACCCAGCCGAGTCCGCAGGACCGCGAAATCGCCACCGCCGTGGCGCGCGAGCGCCCGCGGCTGCGCAATTTCATCCGGCGCCGGGTCATCGATCAGGACGAAGCCGAGGACATTCTTCAAGACGTCTTCGAAGAGCTGGTCGAGGCTTACCGGCTGCCGGACTCCATCGAGCAGGTCGGCGCTTGGCTGTTTCGCGTAGCGAAGAACCGGATCGTCGACCGCTTTCGCAAACGCAAGGAAGAACCGCTGCCCGAGGCCGCGGAGACCGACGACGACTATCGCCTCGATCTCGAGCTGCCCTCGGCCGATGCCGGGCCGGAGGCCGCGTATGCGCGCACGGCGCTGCTCGACGCGCTGCGCGCCGCGCTCGACGAGATGCCCGCGAACCAGCGCGAGATTTTCATTGCCCACGAACTCGATGGGCAAAGCTTCAAGGAAATGGCCGAGGCCACGGGAACCAGCATCAACACCTTGCTGGCCCGCAAACGGTACGCCGTGCTGCATCTGCGCGAGCGCCTGCAACCGGTGTACGACGGATTCGAGATTTGAAACGAAGGAGCTGCCAATGAGGTATCGCCGTTTTTTCTTCTTCAAGGCGCTGATGGTGATCGCGTTCATCGCCGTACTGGGCCTGATCGTCATGCGGCTGTGGAACTGGGTCATTCCCGATCTCGTGAGCGGGGCGCATGCCATCGACTACCCGCGCGCAATCGGCCTGCTGGTGCTCAGCCGGATCCTGTTCGGCGGATTCCGCGGACATGGCCGCTGCCGCGAGCACAAACCCTGGCACCGCTGGCAACGCATGACGCAGGCAGAGCGCGACCAGCTGCGCAACATGGCGTCGCCCGCGTCCCGCCCGAACCCGGAGGCCGGAGCATGACGCGCAACGCTACCGCTGCCTGCAAGCAGCCGCCCGGCGTGATCGCGCCGTCCGTCGATTTCACGCGCTGCGAAGGCAAAGCCGACTGCGCCGTCGTGTGTCCCGAGAACGTGTTCGAGATCCGCCGCATCGACGCAGAGGACTACGAAAAGCTCGGGCTCATGAACCGCTTCAAGCTGCGCGTGCACGGCATGAAAGTCGCCTATGCGCCCAACGCGCAGGCGTGCCGCGCCTGCGGCCTGTGCGTTGCCGCGTGCCCCGAGCACGCCATCACGCTCGCCCGAACAGGCTGACCGCGGCTCGCGCCGGAAGCGCCACGCCGCGCCCCCAGCCGCACTCTATGGAGTCCACGAAATGACCATGCTCAGCCCCCACGAACTGTCCACCCTGATGCTGGTGCGCAGCGCGCCCGATCAGCTCGACATGACACGCATCGAACTCGATACCTTGCTGGAATGCCAGCTGATTTCGCTGGAGACGCGCTTCGGCGAACGCCGTCGTCCGACGCTCACGCCGGCGGGCGTATCCCTGCTGGATGCCGCCGCGCGACTCACGCGCCGGCGCGGCCGCGAAGAGGCCGCGTGGGGCGAGGAGCATTTCGCCTGACGATCAACGGCTGCTGCGCCGGCGAACGCCGTGCGCGTCGCGGCACTGGCACAATTACTGCGTTTCGGTCCCCTCGCGACTCCTCATGTCCACCCCAGCCTCTTCGTCGCCGCGCATCGCCACCCGTGTCGGCACCCGCGTCGGTCCGCTTTTCGGCCTGCTGCCCTTCCTGCGTCCTTATGCCGGACGCTGGGCGCTCGCGTTCCTCGCGCTCGTCACGTCGGCCGGCGCGACGCTCGCACTGCCGGTGGCGTTCAAATACCTGATCGACCGCGGCTTCGCCAGCGGCGATCGCACACACATCGACCGCTATTTCCTTGCGCTGTTCGTCGTGTCGCTGATACTGGCCGCTGCCACGGCGCTACGCTTCTATCTGGTCTCGTCGCTGGGCGAGCGGGTGACGGCGGATTTGCGGCGCGCGGTCTACGACCATGTGATGCGGATGAGTCCGCAGTTCTTCGAAACCACTCAGACGGGCGAAGTGCTGTCCCGGCTCACCACCGACACCACGCTGATCCAGACCGTGGTCGGCACGAGCCTTTCGCTGGGCTTGCGCAACTTCTTCCTCATGACCGGCGGCGTAGCCATGCTGGTGGCGACCAGCCCCGTGCTGTCCGGCTACATCATCGCCACGCTGATCGTGGTGGTCGCGCCGGTCGTCATCTTCGGGCGGCGCGTGCGGCGGCTGTCGCGCGCCAGCCAGGACAAGGTGGCCAACGCGAGTGCGCTGGCGGGCGAAGTGCTCAATGCCATGCCCACCGTGCAGTCGTACACGCAGGAATCCTTCGAAGCGCGGCGCTTCGGCGGCGCAGTGGAACAGGCTTTCGAAACGGCGCTTACGCGCATCCGCGCGCGCGCCTGGCTGACCGCCGTAGTGATCGTGCTGGTGTTCGCGGCCATCGTCTTCGTGCTATGGCTCGGCGCACAGGCCGTGCTGGCCGGTCGCATGACCGGCGGCCAACTGTCCCAGTTCATCCTCTACGCGGTCTTCACGGCCGGCGCCGTCGGCGCGGTGGCCGAGGTATGGGGCGACCTGCAACGGGCGGCGGGCGCCACCGAACGGCTCCTGCAATTGCTGGCCGCACGCTCGCCCGTGATCGAAGCCGAAACCACCGTGCCGCTGCCGGCTCGTGGCGGCGGTATCCGTTTCGAGAACGTGAGCTTCTCCTATCCCTCCCGGCCCGGCATTGCGGCCCTCTCGGGCCTCTCGCTGGACGTGCGCGAAGGCGAGCACGTCGCGCTGGTGGGGCCTTCGGGCGCCGGCAAGACCACCCTGTTTCAGCTGCTGTTGCGCTTTTACGACCCGAATAGCGGCCGCATCCTGGTGAACGGCGTTCCCACGCAGCAGGTGCCGCTCGCCGAATTGCGCCAGGCGATCGGCGTCGTGCTGCAGGAATCGGTGATCTTTTCGGGCAGCGTGCTCGACAACATCCGCTACGGCATGCCCGACGCCACGCTCGAGCAGGTGCAGCGCGCCGCCGGGATGGCCGCCGCGGCAGGTTTCATCGACGCGCTGCCCGAAGGCTACGACACGTTTCTGGGCGAGCGGGGCGTGCGGCTCTCCGGAGGCCAGCGCCAGCGCATCGCCATTGCGCGCGCGATCCTCAAGAATCCGCCCATTCTGCTGCTCGACGAAGCCACCAGCGCGCTCGATGCCGCCAGCGAGCAACTCGTGCAAAAAGCGCTCGATAACGCCGCGCAGAACCGCACCACGCTGGTCATCGCGCACCGCCTCGCCACCGTGCAGCAAGCCGATCGTATCGTCGTGCTGGAACACGGACGCATCGTCGCGCAGGGCCGTCACGCCGAGCTGCTCCACACTTCGCCGCTCTATGCCCAGCTCGCGGCGTTGCAGTTCGGAGAGCCGCAGGGGCAGGTCGTGGAGCCCTGAGCGGCGGAAAGTGTGCGGGCGACCGGAGAAGGCAGCGCATCGAGGTATGAATCGAGGTATGAAAATTGCGCAGCGGTGTTCCGGTTCGCCCTGACCGGAAAAGGTACACCCCATGACCACCCCCACACCCGCTGCCCCCACCCCGCCGAAATCCGTTCCGCCGCCCCGGGACCCGCATCTGCGCGAGATGGCCAACTGTATCCGCTTCCTCACGCTGGATGCGGTGCAAAAAGCCAATAGCGGCCACCCCGGCGCGCCGCTGGGAATGGCCGATATCGCCACGGTGCTGTTCAAGGATTTCATGCAGTTCGACGCGGCGGCGCCCCATTGGCTCGATCGCGACCGCTTCGTGCTCTCCAACGGGCACGCTTCGATGCTGCTCTACAGCCTGCTCTATCTGACCGGCTACGCGGACATGACGCTCGACGAGCTGAAACGCTTCCGGCAGGTCGGCAGCAAAACGCCCGGTCATCCCGAGTACGGCCATGCCGAGGGCATCGAGCTCACCACCGGCCCGCTGGGGCAAGGCATCGCGGAATCGGTGGGCATGGCGCTGGCCGAACGCATCCTGAACGCGCAATTCGGCGACGATCTGGTGAATCACTACACCTATGTCTTCCTCGGCGACGGTTGCCTGATGGAGGGCATCAGCGAGGAAGCCATTTCGCTCGCCGGACACCTGAAACTGGGGCGGTTGATCGCGTTCTGGGACAACAATGCCATTTCGATCGACGGGGCAACGAGCCTCGCTGTTTCGGACAACGAAATAGAACGCTTTCGTGCGTCGCAATGGCAGGTTCTGGAAATCGACGGCCACGACACGGACGCGATACGCCAGGCCATCGAAACCGCTCGCGCAACCGGGGACCGTCCCACTCTGATTGCCTGCAAAACGATCATCGGCTTCGGCATGCCGACCCGAGCGGGCACGCAAAAGGCCCACAGCGACGCACCGGGCGAAGAAGAGATTGCCGGTGCACGCAAAATCCTCAACTGGGATTCGCCCCCCTTCGATATCCCCGACCCGCTGCTGAAAGCATGGCGCGAAGTCGGCGAGCGGGGCCGCGCAGCGCGGCTGGACTGGGACGGGCGCGTGAAAGCCGCGCCGCCGGCGCTGCGCGCCGAGTTCGAGCGGCGTAATGCCGGCAAGCTGCCCGCTAACTGGAGATCGGCCATCACGGCGGCGCGGGAAGCGTTCCTCGCGAGCCATGACGACATGGCCACGCGCAAGGCCAGCGGCGAAGTGATCGACCATCTCTTCGATGCGATCCCCGAGTTGCTGGGCGGCTCCGCCGATCTCACGCCGTCGAACAACACGAAAGCGAAGCATCAGGTCGAGATCAAGCCGGGCCAATACGCGGGTTCCTATATCCACTACGGCGTGCGCGAGCACGGCATGGCGGCAGCCATGAACGGCATTGCGCTGCACGGCGGGCTGATCCCCTATGGCGGCACGTTTCTTTGCTTCTCGGATTACTGCCGCCCCGCCATCCGGCTAGCCGCGATGATGCGGGTGCGCACGATCTTCGTCATGACACACGATTCGATCGGTCTTGGCGAAGACGGGCCCACGCACCAGCCCGTCGAACAGCTTGCCGCGCTGCGCGCGATTCCCCATCTGGCCGTGTATCGGCCGGGGGACGCGATCGAAACAGCCGAGTGCTGGGAGCTGATCCTCGAGCAGCCGCGCCGCGCGGCACTGCTCGCGCTCTCGCGCCAGCCGTTGCCGCTGCTGCGCAAGGAGCCGGGCAGCGAGAACCGCTCGGCGCGCGGCGCCTATATCCTGCTGGATGCCGAGGGCGGTCCGCGCAGGCTTACATTGCTTGCCACCGGATCGGAGCTGCAACTCGCCGTCAAGGCGCGCGACATTATGCAGAGCGAAGGCGTGCCGACCGCCGTGGTCTCGATGCCTTGCCGCCTGCTGTTCGAAGAGCAGGATTCCACGTACCGGCAGGCCATCCTCGGCGAGTCGCCTGCGAGAGTGGCCGTGGAGGCCGCGGTCGAGCTGGGTTGGGACCGGTACCTCGGCCCGCAAGGCCAATTCGTCGGCATGCACGGCTTCGGCGAGTCCGGCAAGATTCAGGACGTCTATGCCAGATTCGACATCACCGCGGACGCGGTAGTGCGCGCCGCTCGCGAGGTTCTGCGCAACGTCGAAGCACATTGAAAGACATTCGCGCACGGCATTTTGTCTGACCGCTCGATAGCGCATGGAGGTCGTTTCAGAAGTTCTTCCGCCCCGGGCGCGCTGATGGGGCTGCTGCGCGCGTACAGGCACTCCGGCAGCGCCTGAAGGCCACCGCAGCCCCTTGCGCCGGCAGCGCGCATTTGTCGCGTCATTCTTCACGCAAATGTCGTTAGCGCCCTGGCGATGCACTCCCTTACAACTGCCTTTCGTCCGCCGGCCCGAGCCGGCGGCAAGTCCGTGTTTTCACCGCCTCTTACTGCGTTGGTGGATCGCATCCGAACCGATATCATGCACTTGTTCAGGGTGCCGGACACCCGGTTCCCGCACCGGTTTCCCTATAAGACCCGTAGACCTCACTCGCAAGGAAAAACGGATGGAGGAAAAGCTGGAAAGCCTGTCGCAGACGGTCGCGACGGCAAATAGCCTGGAAGCGCTCACCCGGCCGCTGCTCGAAATGCTCGAAGTCGTCACCGGACTCGAATCGACCTACCTGACGTCCATCGACCAGGAAAAGGCGGTCCAGTCGATCTGCCTTGCGCGCAATACCGGCGAGCTGCTGATTCCGGAAGGGCTGACCGTTCCCTGGTCCGACACGCTGTGCAAGCGCTGTCTCGAACAGGACCTGCGGGTCGTTCCCAACGTCTCCGAAGTGTGGGGCGACTCCCAGGCGGCCGCCGCCCTGGGAATCCAGACCTATGCGAGCGCGCCGGTTCGCGCGAGCAACGGCGAAGTGATCGGCACGCTGTGCGCCGCCGGCAAGACGAGCCGCCGGCTCGGGCCCCGCGCCCGCAGCGCGCTCAATCTGTTTTCCAAACTGATTGCGCAACATATCGAGCGGGAAGAACTGCTCGGCGAACTGCGTCGTTCGAACGAATTTCTCACCCGCTATTCGCTCACCGATTCGCTGACCGAACTGCCGAATCGCCGGGCGCTCCACGACGAATTGGGCCGCCTGCTGGCGAGAGCCGCGCGCGACGGCTCATACGTGCTGGTCGGCATGTTCGACCTCGACGGATTCAAGCAGATCAACGACCAGCATGGGCACATCGCGGGCGACCAGTTGCTCAAGCAATGCGCGGGACGACTCGCCGGCATGATCCGCGATACCGACATGCTTGCCCGCGTGGGCGGCGACGAATTCGCTTTCGTCGGCCCCGGGCCCGTCGACGAGCACGAGGCGCACCTCGCGGCATCGGAGCTCGCCGCCCGTGCGGCCGCGGTCACAGCGGGCGCGTATCGCCTTCGCGAAACCCAGCTGCACTATCCCGGCGCGAGTGCCGGCATTGTCGCGGTGCGCTTCATGTCGGTGGATCAGGCACTCGGCGTGGCCGACGCCGCCATGTACGACGTGAAGCGCGAGCGCCGGCATACGCGGAGCGAAACGGGGGCGGCAATCCAGAAGCGTTAGCATCGGCCTTGCACGGAGGCGCGACCAGGAGCGCCGGACGCTTCCGGCCACCAAGCCCCGTCCCGATCAGATCGATCCGGCAGACTTCGCCGTATGTCCAGACCGGATTGATGGGCGAGCAGCAGGCAAACGATCCCAACGCCATGCCGCTCGCGGCATTCATGCAAAGCAGTTCGCCGGGCTGAACGGCCATTTCGCGGCGAAGTAGAAACACAACGCAGGGCGCGACGAGTCGTCGTTACTGCTTCGGCAATCGAGGGACACTTTTTATCAGCAGATCTTCGATGTCGATGCCCTTCTCCGCGAGCAGCTTCGAGACCACGCCGGTCAACTCGCCCAGCGTTTCCTTGACCGAGTCCCGTATCGTATCCACGACAACCTGCGTGCTACGTTCGATCTCGATGTTGACCTTGTCGCCGGCGACCTTGGCGTCGAAGGTGGTCGCGCGCCGCGTCTCGGGAATCAGCCAGATTTCAAACCAGCCTTCGTCCCGATTGATCTCCGAAACCGTGAGGCTGCAGCCATTGATCGCGATATAGCCCTTCGGGAAGACGTACCGGCGAAAATCGGCCGGTATACCGATCCGGATCATCTTGTTATGTTCGGACAACGAAATAGTTTCGATCGTGCCGGTGAAATCGACATGGCCGGAGAGCGGATGCCCGCCGATCTCCGCGCCGTCCTTTGCCGCACGCTCGACATTGACCTTCGCGCCTTCGGTCAGGTCCGCCAGGGTGGTGATCCTCAGGCTCTGCAACATCACGTCGAAGTCGACGAGCACGGCCGAACGGATCGTCGTCACGGTCAGGCAGACTCCGTCGACCGAGACACTGGCACCGATTTCGATACCCGCGGTGAATCCCTCGGGGAATTCGATGCTGAACGTCCTCAGTTCCGCATGGTCTTCGATGGCCTTGATGACGCCGACACCTTGAACAATTCCCGTAAACATATGTGCCTCTTCAGCAGTTTCCAGGCCGATATGATACGTGAGGTCCGTGGGTGCGCGGTTTCGGGCCAACATGCCCGTGCCGCGCCGGCCAGTGGATTTCAAAATCCCTACAAACGGGTATGACCTACGCGGCCTGGGCGGGAAGCAGCGCTGCCTTGACGGCAGTGATCAGCGTGATCCGGTTCGAGGAATCGCTCAATACCGTCAAGGCCATGGGTTTGTGCATGGCCATATCCGGCATTGTCTTGCTGAATTTCAGCAGTAATGGTGCATGAACAGGCGGCCGGGTTTCGGCAAACAACCCGGCCGGCGATTTCACCCGTCTGAGACTTACCCCAGCGCCCGCAAGTCCGTATCCACTTTCTCAAGCACTTCCTGCGAGACGAGCCCATCGGAGAATTTCGCCGCAGTCGCCAGCGACATGCCAAGCGCCATACCGATCAGCGGATGCGAAGCAATGCCGGGCAAGTGCTTCTCGACGACGGCCTTCGCGCTATCGCTTTCCAGAAGATCACGTACGGTAGAGTCGATCGAATAAGACATGATGGTTTTCCTTGGTCTGTTGTTGAAGTAAGTCGGCAAGCACGGCGACATGGCCTTTCGAGGCTAGGCCTTGTAGGCCGGCAGAAACTGCGCAAGCCGTGCGCCCATTTGCGCACCCAGGGCCTGCAAAGCGTTGAACGGCCGGATCATGACCTCGAACTCCACGATACGGCCTTCCTCGTCGAAGCGGATCATGTCGACGCCTTTGAGCTGCTTGTCCTCCACCGCGGCGCTGAATTCCAGCACGACATTCAGGCCATCGTCACTGCTGAACTGGCGATGATAGGTGAAGTCGCGAAAGAGGGTCACGACCGTCCGCAAGGCCATCAACAACGCCGCAGCCGGCGCATAGGGCTTGAATGCCATGGGTGAACGGAAGACCGCATCGGGGTGCACGATGGTGCTCAGCGCGCTGAGATCCCCGGATGCCACCATGGAATGCCACTTTTCGAGGGAGCGCGCGACCGCGGGATGAACATTGAAGGTTGACTGGCTCATGGAAACTCCGTTCTCCGAACAAAGCAATCATCAAAGCGAGACAGCGAGCGTGGTGCCCTGATAAATGGCACGCTTGGCGTCCAGTTCGGCGGCCTCGTCTGCACCGCCGATCACGTGCACGACGCGGCCGGCGGCCTGCAACTGGTCGGCCAGCTCGCGCAAGGGTTCCTGTCCGGCACAGATCACCACGTTGTCCACGGGCAGGGTTCGCGGCTCTCCGTCGATCGTCACGTGCAACCCGTCCTCATCGACGCGCCGGTAGTCGACCGAGGAAACCATCTCCACGCCCCGCGCCTTGAGTGCCGTGCGATGAATCCAGCCCGTGGTTTTCCCAAGTCGCTCGCCCACCTTCGACTTCTTGCGTTGCAGGAGATGCAGATGGCGCGCGGGCGTCTCCAGGTGCGGCTGGCGCAAACCGCCCCGCTCCGCATAGGCCGTATCCACGCCCCATTCGGCGAAGAACTTCGCGGGGTCGAGACTGGCGCTTTCGCCCTCGTGCAACAGATACTCGGCTACGTCGAAACCAATGCCGCCGGCGCCCACGATGGCCACGTCACGCCCCACGGCCTGGCCGTCGCGCAGCACGTCAAGATAACCCAGCACCTTCGGATGGTTCGCGCCTTCGATCTTCGGATCGCGCGGCACGACGCCGGTCGCAATGACGACTTCGTCGAACGCCCCCTGCATCAGAAGCTCCGCCGTGGCACGCGTATTGAGGCGAAGCTCCACGCCGTTGAGTTCGATCTGGCGACGGAAATAGCGCAACGTCTCCTCGAATTCCTCCTTGCCGGGCACCTTCTTCGCAATGTTGAACTGTCCGCCGATTTCCGGGCCGGCCTCGAACAGCGTCACCGCGTGGCCGCGCCCCGCTGCCGTCACGGCGCAGGCCAGTCCCGCCGGGCCCGCGCCCACCACGGCAACCCGCTTTCGCTGTTGCGCCGGCTGTACGACGATCTGCGTTTCGTGGCAGGCGCGCGGATTGACCAGACAGGACGTGACTTTGCCGGCGAACGTATGGTCGAGGCATGCCTGATTGCAGCCAATGCACGTATTGATTTCGTCGGCGCGGCCTTCGCGGGCTTTGCGCACGAAGGCCGCGTCGGCCAGGAACGGGCGCGCCATCGACACCATGTCGCACACGCCACCGGCAAGCAGTTGTTCCGCGAGTTCGGGCGTGTTGATACGGTTGGTGGCGACAAGCGGTATCGACACCTTGCCCATCAGCCGCTGCGTCACCCAGGTATAAGCGCCGCGCGGCACCTTCGTGGCAATGGTGGGTATGCGTGCCTCGTGCCAGCCGATGCCCGTGTTGATGATCGTCGCGCCAGCCTGCTCGACGGCCTGCGCGAGCTGAATGACTTCCTCCAGCGTCGAGCCGCCTTCCACGAGGTCGAGCATGGAGAGACGGTAGATGATGATGAAGTCGCGGCCCACGCGCTCCCGAATGCGGCGCACGATCTCCACCGGAAAGCGGATACGGTTCTCGTAGCTGCCGCCCCAACGATCGCTGCGATGGTTCGTGCGCGAAACGATGAACTCGTTGATGAGGTAGCCCTCCGAGCCCATGATTTCCACGCCGTCGTAGCCCGCATGCTGCGCGAGCGCCGCGCAGCGAACGTAGTCGTCGACAGTCTGCTCGACCTCTTCGTCGGTCAGTTCGTGCGGCACGAAAGGGTTGATCGGCGCCTGCAGCGCACTCGGCGCCACCAGTTTCGGCTGATACGAATAGCGCCCGAAATGCAGGATCTGCATGGCGATCTTGCCGCCTTCCGCGTGGACGGCCTGCGTAATCAGCCGGTGCTGGTCGGCTTCGGCCTCCGTGGTCAACATGGCGCCGCCGTGCATGGGACGCGCGCGTTCGTTGGGAGCAATGCCCCCGGTCACGATCAGGCCCACCTCTCCCCGCGCGCGCTCCGCGTAGAAGGCCGCCATGCGCTCGAAGCCGTTCGGCACCTCTTCGAGGCCGACGTGCATGGAGCCCATCAGGACGCGGTTTCGCAGGGTGGTGAAGCCGAGATCGAGCGGGCGCAGCAGATTCGGATAGTGTTCCATGATGTTTATGAAACCAGTTGCATAGAGGGTGACGTCATCATGCAACTAGTTTCATAAACGGGCAAGGGAATGTATAGTTTTAGAGGAAATCCTTTATCTTCAGTCCAGACACCCTGCTCCCACCCGATGTCGCTTCCTCACGCTTTACTTACTGCCCTCGTCGAACGGTCCTGCTCCGGGTCCGAGCTGGCGGCCCGCTTCGACAAATCGATTGGCTACTTCTGGACCGCCTCCCACCAACAGATTTATCGCGAGTTGGGACACCTTGAAGAGGCGAAGCTCATCGAGTCGTTACCGGAGGAAGCCACCCGGGGCCGCAAGCGCGCTTACCGGATCTTGCCGGCAGGTCGCGACGAACTGAGGCGGTGGATCACGCAGGAAGAAGAGCCCGCCGTGCTGCGCCACGAACTTTTGGTGCGGCTGCGCGCGGAGGCGGTTGTCGGACCCACGGGGCTGGAGAAGGAAATCCGGCGCCGCATCGTGTTGCATGCCGGCAAGCTTGCGCAGTATCGCGAGATCGAGCATCGCGATTTTCCGGAAGAGCCGCAGGACCGGGAGGCGGCGCTGCAACGGGTAGTGCTGCAGGCGGGGATCGACTATGAGAGCGGGTGGCTCGACATACTGAATGCCACGTTAGCGGCGCTGCAGAAACCGTCGCGGAGTTCTGGACCGGCCAAGGGCCGTAAAAGAAGACCGCCTCAATGACACCCGCTCGCCGTGCAATACCGGTTATAGACAATACCGTGCCCGTCCATCCCTGAGATGGTTCGCGTGCCATTGCCGTAATCGGTGATGGTTTCGTTCCAGGTCGAACCGTCCGCCGCCATACCGCTCACGAAGGTCGTGCTGCCGTGGGTTTGAGCAATATGGTTGGCCGTTTCGTTCGCGTTGGCGCCTTCGCTGTCGATCGGGTCCATATTGCCGAAGCGCTGCACGGTATAGTTATTGCCGGACTCGTCCACGCAGTTCTGAAACGCAAGGCTGCCCGAGCAACCGGCAAAGGCGGCGGCGGGTGCCGCGCAGGCGGCAACGGCAATGCAGAAAGTCAGCGCTAGACGCTTCAATTGCAACCTCGAATGACGGCGGACAGGCAACGCGCCGCATTGTACCTTGATAGCTCGAGCCTCTCGCATGCGGTCGAACCCGTCGCGCAGGCAAGGTCGGCGTGCCACGAATACGCCATAAAAAATGACCGCTTCAAAATAAAAACGTTTGCGCGCGTCCATTAAAACGTTTGCCTCAACACGACGAATTCCATTAGCAGAAATACGCCGACACTATTCGCTTTCGGATTCGCAATCCCGGCAACCGGCGCGCAATCCGGCTCAGTGACGAATCAGCCACACAATCCGTGCACCCATATCAAAAGTCACGCTTTTGCATACGCAAAAGACATATCGAACTGATAAGATACGCGCGAATTGAGGATGGCGGCTCGCCGTTCCGGAATACCGCACGAACCTAGACCACTCGTGCCGCCGGATCGAAAAGCCTGCGCCACCAGGCCGCGATGGGGAACGGCCGTTTGTTCGCATGCCTGAGCGCACAACGCACCTGCTACGCCAGAGAGTGCACCGCTCTCTGCATGCTCCCAATCGAACGCCATTCCAGCGCGGGTTCGCCATGCTGCCGGATCGTGCCGTTCGCCTGGCACCCGTCGCTTCATGCGCGGACGGACATCCCCCGACGTTCTGGCCAAGCCCCGGTCGCCGCGCAGGTACCGGGCCTGATGAATGCTGTCGAGTCGTTAGCTACACGAACCAGCCGAACCCGTCATGTCCACTCAGTCGAGTCACCATCACCGCCTTTTCATGGCGTTGGCGGGTGGCGTCAGCGCGGCGCTCAATGCCGGCACATTCGTCGCGCTGTTGCTGTATCACGGGAAGATGAGCGAGTCGCCGTGGCTGCGCATCATGGCCGCCATGCTGGCCGTTGCCGCGTTCGTGGTCTTTGTGCGCTTCCATTTGATCGCGAGCGCGCGTCAACTCTCGTGGATGCTTCGACGCGGCGCACTGCGCTGGTGCCGGCTGCCGTTCGTGCTCGCGATCCTGCTGCCGGGCGCCGACCTGAGCGTAAGAGACCTGTGCGTGTTGCTCGCGCAATGGGCCGTGCTCGCGCTGCCGCTCCAGCTTGCGGGCCTCGCGCTATTGCGCGGCATTGCGCACAGCATCAACAATGCGCCCGGCAATCAGCGCGACGCCATTTTCATCGGCCTGGGTCCCGCGGCGCGCAAGCTGAACCTGCGCCTCACGCGTTCGCCCATACTCGGCATCCGGGTGGCCGGCTACTACAGCGATGCGCCGGTCGTGCCGGACGCCGGTGAAACGCTGCCGCCCCGGCTCGGCGCCTATGCGGATGCGGCCGAGCGCATTCGGGCCAACGATTTCGAGGTCGTGTTCATCGCCACGGGGCGGCTCGACGGCGAACAGACCACCGCCGAGATCGTGAAGCAACTCTACGACTCGACCGCTGCGATCTACTTCGTGCCCGAGTCGCGCTTCGTGGAAGATCTCGCGAGCAACAGCACGGATCTCGCCGGCGTGCCCTTGCTCGCGCTGCACGAGATGCCGATTCTCGGCCTTTCGCGCATGCTCAAGCGCATCGTCGATATCGTCGGCGCAACGCTGTTGCTCCTGCTGTTGTGGCCCGCGATGCTCGCCATCGCGATTGCGGTGCGGATCGATTCGCCAGGCACGATCCTGTTTCGCCAGTTGCGTTATGGCGAGCGCGGCGAACCGATCGTCGTGTACAAATTCCGCTCGATGCATGTCGCTTTTCAGGACGACGAATACACGCGCGATAGCGGGCTGCGCCAGGCGTATGCCGGCGATCGACGAATCACCGCAGTGGGCCGGCATTTGCGCCGCAGCTCGCTCGACGAGTTGCCGCAGCTCTTCAACGTGCTTGGCGGCTCGATGAGCCTCGTCGGGCCGCGCCCGCATGCGGCCGAGCACAATGAAATGTACCGGCGGCTGATTCCCGGCTATATGCTGCGCCATAGCGTCAAGCCGGGCATCACGGGCTGGGCGCAGATCAACGGGCTGCGGGGCGTGACCGACACGCCCGACAAGATGCAGCGCCGCGTCGAATACGACCGCTACTACATCACGCACTGGTCGCTGTGGCTCGATCTGCAAATCCTGCTCAAGACGATCCCTGAGATCATCGCGGGCCGCAACGCGGTATAGCGCGTAGGCGGCTCTGGAATCGCAGGGTCAGCGCAGGCGGCCCATACCCGCACCCGCGCGCTCCATCCGCGCGATGCGCCATTGACGCCAGAAGATGCGAAGGAAGCGCCGGTCGTCAACCAGATAACGACGCCACAAACGCGCGGGATCCTGTTTGATGCGCCAGCACCATTCGAGCCCGTTGCGTTGCATCCAGGCAGGCGCGCGCTGCTGCTGGCCCGCGGCGAATTCTATCGCTGCGCCCGCGCACAGCATGAGGCCGCCCGAGAGCTTGTCCGCGTTGTGCAGCGCCCAACGTTCCTGCTTCGGCATGCCGACACAGACGAACACGATATCCGGTGCCGAAGCACGCACGCGTTCGGCAATCGCATCGCCTTCGGTACCGAGCGGATCGAATGTCATGGAAGGCGCGATGATCTCGAGATTTAGCCCCGGATAGGCCGCCGCGATGCCGTCGAGTAGTTCCCGCTCGTGGCCCGGCCGACCGCCGACGATCATCACTTTCCACCCACGCGTGCGCGCCCGCTCGCACAGCGCCGGCAGCAGATCCGCTCCGGTCACGCGGCCCGGCAAGGGCGTGCCGCACAGACGGCTTGCCCAGACCACCGGCATGCCATCGGCAAACAGGAAGTCGGCAGTGCGATAGAGGCGCTTGAGTTCGGGCTGCTTATCGAGTCGAACCAGGTGATCGACGTTCGGCGTGACCGCTACGCGCGCGCGGCCGTCACGGCGCAACGCGGCATCGCACAGCGCGTCGAGCGCCGTGTCGAACGAGACGGCGGCGATATCGAGTCCGAACAGCGCAATACTGGGCATGAATACAGCAGGCGCGGCCGCGCTCGGTGCCGCGTCTTGATGACGCACACTGCTCATTTTTTCTTGTATCCCCGACTTCCCGGCCGGACATGAACCGGCGCTGCACCGGGAATCCGGTGTCATGCCCCGTCATGCGTCCGACGTGTGGTTTTTCTGGTCTCCTGGCAATGCCAGAATGTCTTTTGCTTTTGATTGCAGATGCGATGGTACAGCGCGTTCGTGACGGCGGATATCGTCATCGTCTTTTTTTCGATACACGGATGCAAATAAAAAGCCGCTAAAGAACCTTTAAAAAGGCTTCGTATTTGCAACGCGAATCGGCTACCATCGCAGCGGCCCGACAATACGGGCAATGGAGTAGTTCAGGTGCCGGCAGCATTCGAACGGTTTAAAAAAGACGGCGCAACGATGTACGAAAATTCATTCGTATGCCCGGATAACCTGTACGAAATGCAGAAGAAAACGTTTGCGCGATTCTTAATCGGCTTTTTCCACGCGCAAGGCCGCGCCTCATGATCGTCGACGCCCGCGAGATCCCCGCCGATACCGTGCTGCACGCCGACCTGTGCATTGCCGGCGCCGGTGCCGCCGGCATCACGCTAGCGCTTGCGCTGGAAGACAGCGGCCTGGACGTGATCGTGCTCGAAAGCGGTGGCGACGAATCCGATCCCTCTATCCAGGCACTCTATGCAGGTTCGGTGGCCGATACGCGGCTGCATCCGCCGACCGAGCATTACCGCGTGCGCCGCTTCGGCGGCTCCACCACACTCTGGGGTGGCCGATGCATGCCACTCGATGCGCTCGACTTCGAGGCACGCGAGGCAATCGCTCATAGCGGCTGGCCGATCGCGCTGACCGACTTGCTGCCCTGGTACCCGCAAGCCAACGCGCTTTGCGAAGCCGGCGAATTCGCGTACACGAGCGAAAGCGCATTCGATACGCCGCAGCGGCCCATGATCGGCGGCTTCGCAAGCGAGATGTTCACGACGCACACGCTCGAACGCTTCAGTTGCCCGACCGACTTCGGCGCACGCTATCGCGCGCGCCTCGCCAATGGCCGCGTGCGTGTGCTCCAGCATGCCAACCTGTGCCGCCTGCCTCTGCAACCCGGAGCCTCGCGGCGCGTGGGTATTGCCGACGTGCGCGTAACGGGCGGGGCCGCGCTACGTGTAGCCGCGCGCGGCTATGTGCTCGCAGCGGGTGGCCTCGAAGTGCCGCGTCTCCTGCTCAACAGTCCCGGTGCGAGCGGCCGCGGACTCGGCAATGCGCACGACGTGGTGGGCCGCTACTATATGAGTCATCTTGCGGGCACCATCGGCACGCTGGACCTGGCGCAGGCCAAGTCCGTGTGGCATGGCTACGATGTCTCGGAAGAAGGCGTTTATTGCCGGCGCCGGCTTGCGCTGAGCGCCGATGCACAGCGCTCGCTGCGCACGGGCAACTTCATCGCACGCCTGCATCACCCGCGCATTCCGGACAGCGGACACGGCAACGGCATTCTTTCCGCACTGTACCTCGCGCGCAGCATCGTCCCCTATGAGTACGCGAAGCGTCTCTACGACGGTTCGCCCGATTGCTACGCGGGTTCCTCGCTCGCCCACCTCAAGAACGTGGTCGTGGATGCGCCGAACACGGCAGCTTTCCTGTGGCACTGGCTGCGCAAGCGCACGCTGGCCGAGCGCAAGTTCCCTTCCGTGATCGTGCGGCCCGCGAACCTGCGCTTCAGCCTCGACTTCCATGCCGAGCAAGAGCCGAATCCTCTGAGCCGCGTCACGCTCGGCAACGAAACCGATGCGCTCGGGTTGCGCCGCATTCATGTCGATTGGCGTTATACGAGCCAGGACGTCGCAACGGTCAACCGCGCGCTGGAAGCCCTCGCGCGGGAAGTCCAGCGCAGCGGCGTGGGCCGCTTCGCCTATGATCTCGAAACGGTCGAAGCGGAGATGACGCGCTACGGCGCCTATGGCGGTCATCACATCGGCACCGCGCGCATGGGGTTTGATCCGCGCACCAGCGTCGTCGATCGCCATTGCCGACTCCATGAAGCCGATAACGTGTATATCGCGAGCGCAGCGGTATTTCCGACTTCGGGCCAGGCCAATCCCACCTTGAGCATCGTGGCACTCGCGCTGCGGTTAGCCAGCCACCTTCGCAACGCAGCGGAACTGGGTGCGTTGTCCGTGCCGGTCGACATCCCCCACCCCGCCACCACGGAATCCGCTTGATGAAAGCCCGCATCCTCGTTCTTGGCGCCAGCGGTTATGTCGGCCGTCGTATGGTTGCGGCATTGGCCAACACCGACTGGGCCGAACCGGTTGCCGCGTCGCGTCGCTCCGGTCGTGGCGTACGCCAGGTCGATGCCGTGGACGCAGCCTCGCTCAGCGCCGCGCTTGCCGATGTCGATGGGCTCGTGAACTGCGTGGCCGGTGCACCCGCAACCATCGTGGCGAACGCTCGCGCATTGCGTACGGCGATCGAAACGCGAAGCACGCCCATCCCTGTGGTGCATTTCAGTTCGATGGCCGTGTATGGGTCGGCCGCGGGCCGGGTCGACGAACAAGCCGAGCTCGACGCGGCAAGCCCGTACGGCCTCGCAAAGCAGGAGGCCGAACAGTTGCTCGCACCGCTTCCCACAGTGACACGCCTGCGCCCCGGTTGTATTTATGGGGCCGGCAGCCCGCAGTGGTCGGTACGTATCGCCGATCTCTTGCGCGCGCGGCGGCTGGGCGACCTTGGTGCGGCCGGTGACGGTTGCAGCAACCTCGTCCATATCGACGATGTCGTGCATGCCGCGCTCGGTGCGCTGCGCACGCCGGAAGCAGGTGGCCGTGCCTTCAATCTGGCGATGGCCGACGCGCCGCGCTGGAATGAGTATTTCGTTGCCTATGCTCGCGCGCTGGGCGCGACGCCCGTGCAGCGGATAGGCGCACGGCGCCTCAAGCTCGAAACGCGCGTGCTCGCGCCGGCGCTGAAGCTCGCGGAAATTGGTGCGCGCAAGGTAGGCATACGCAACCTGCCGCCGCCTGTGCCGCCCTCGCTCGCGCACCTGTGGCAACAGGACATCCGGCTTGACTCACGCCGCGCCGAACAGACTTTCGGCCTCGCCTGGACTCCGTGGCGCGCCGCTCTGCAAGCCGAAGCGAATCGCCCGAACTAGCGACCGGCCGCACGCGGCCGGACACGGTCACACACGCCGCGCCACACCACGGCAAGCGGAAAAACGCCGAGCAGCTTCCGGGCCGCCCACGCAGCGAGAGCGCCGTTCACCGCCACAGCAAGCGACGCCGCTGCCGCTGCACCCACGCTGCCGCCGCCCGGCGCCATCACGGCAAGCCCGATCAGCAGCACCGCAACCGACCCCACGTTGATTCGATACAGCACCGATGCATGTGCGGTCATCCCCAGCAACTCCGGCATCGCCGTGAAGCAGGCGGCCGCGAGTTGACCCACCGCGAGCACACGCAACGCACTCGCACCGGCACCATAACCATGCCCAAAGATCGACAATACGTGCTCGGGCACGAGAAGCATGCAGATCGTGAACGGTACTGCGAGAGCCAGCACGATACCGGTTGCCTGTGCAGCACTCCTCTGCAATCCCTCCTGATCGCGGCGGGCAAAGAGACTGGCGAACCGCGGCGCGGCCATGCCTGTCACGCCGCTAATCAGCAGATTGACCACGAGCGCAAGCCGCCATGCCAATGCAAAGAGACCCGTTTCCCGCGAAGACGCCACGATGCCGAGCACGATGGCCGGCGCCGAAGTGATCAGCAGCTTCGTGAATTCCAGCGTGAACAGTGAGAGACCCGGCTTGAACAAGCGCGCCGGTTGGTGAGACTGTTCGCCCACCTTGGGTACGGCGTCGAGAAATCGCTTGAGCAGGACCGCACCGGTCAGCGCGGCCAGCGCGAAGCTCGCGGCGATGAGAAGCAATGCGTGGGTCACGGTCATCGCGCCGGTCATGACGACCGGGACGGCAGCGACGCAGAAAATCGCGGGCCAGAGCCACGAGTAGATCATCTGACTGCAGCCCACACGTTGCAGTCCGGCCAGCGCTCCTGCAAAAACGGCACCTACGTTTTGCGGAACGAAGGCGAGCGCGCCCAGCATCAACGGCACGGCCAGCGTGGGTTTGTTCAACACGTGTTCAGCGAATGCCACAGCACCCGCCACAAGCATCGCCGAAACGGCCAGGGAAGCCAGCAGCACATACCCGAGCGCACGGCGGATAGCCGGGCGAACGGCCGAATGCCGCCCGGACGCCACGTCCATCGCGATCTGGCGCGTCAAGGCCTGGTCGATGCCGAGGCGGCCGAACCCCGCCAACGCCACCATCGTGCTGAACACGATATAGAAGTTGCCTGTCTCGACCACACCCAGCGCAGCGGCAACGAGCAGATGGAAGCCATAGCGGCTCGGCAGGTCGAGCAAGCGCACGCCGAGGCTGATCAGCGAGCCGCGTATCATCGAAGCGCTGTTGCGCACGCCGCCGCGCGCGGAATCCGGCATCGAACGCGTTTCCGTCTCGCTCACGCGGGTGCTCCATGCAGCACGAACAACGTCACGCTTTGCGGCGGCAGCACCGCGCGCAGCGTGTTATCGGCATAGCGCACGTCGTCAACGCGGGACAGCACGCCGTCCGCAAGCTGCCATCGTTCGGCCGCGCCGGTGCCGGCAAAGTGGGCCAGCGAAACGGCGGCACTCGCCTGCCGGTCCAGTTGCTTGTTGATGACGACCAGCGTCATCGCATGATCGCTCTCGCGCAAGGCAGCAAACGCGGACACGGTATCGGGATCGGGAGCCGTGGCCTCGATGCTCGTCGCGCCAAACGCGCCACCGTTACCGTCGTAGTTGCGGTAAAGCTTGATCGCCTTGTACACCGGCATCGAAGGATCGAGCGTGCCCCAACGGGTCGCCATATCCAGACCTTCGCGGCCGAAAATACCGAGCACGTCGGCCTGCGCGGTGGCGCCGCTCATGAGCGTCTCGCCGCCCCAGTTGTACTCCGTAATGGCGATAGGCGTACCCGGGTAGTAATAGGTGTCCACCCAATGACGCATCAGCGGAATCAATGCCACCACGCTGTTGATCCATGTTGGGTCCTTATAGTGCGGATCCCAGAGATCGCGCGTGGAGCGGTTGCGCGCGAGTGCGATGGCGGGCGTGTCCGCGGCGCCGCTCTCCGCATACTCGCCGCCTTGCGGATAGAAGTGCAGACTGAAGACGTCGACAGGATGCCCGGCTTTTTTCCACTGCGTGAGCAGCCAGGGCACATAGGGCAGATCGCCGGTTTGGTTCTGGCGGTCGGGCGCGTGATCGAAGCCGTGTGCATTCGCGTACTGCTGGTCGAAACCGCTGTAGAAATAACCCTGCCAGCCCCACTCTTCCGGCGCCAGAATCTGTGCCTGCGGATCCGCTGCCTTCACGGCGCGCGAATACGCCAGCACCTTGTCGGCAATCTCCTGCGCGTGGGCGCCGTCTGGATGCACGTCGCGGTGTATCAGTTGCCAGAGACTCGGCTCGTTATCCAGCGCGTAGTAGCGCACGCCCCCCGCCCCCGCACCGCCGAAGCGGCGCACGAGCGACGCCACGCGTGCCCCTTCGTTCTGCGAATCGTCGGGCACCGTGGCGTCGTCGGGATCGTTGCCCGTAATCGGTGCGCCGCCCTGGGCCACGCCGTTGCCGGCGTCGGCGTGGCCGTCCACGTCGTGGTTCGGTTGCGGCCCATATTTGGCAATCGAGAAACTCGCCAGCGTTTGCCGTTCGGGGCCCAGCTTAGCTACGCGACCGAGCATCGGAATGGTCACGATAGGCGCGGCGCCCGCCGCCTGCGTCAAGATCACGAAACGGTCGCCGAACTGGTCGTTGATATCGAGCGGATCGATCGCAAGACTTTCGTAATACCAGTCCTTGCCCGCATTGCGCGCGTCGATGCGCCAGTTATAGGCCGATGCACTGTTACCGCCCGAGCGGTTGAGCGGCACACGCAGATCGCGCAGCGTCGCGGTGCTGCCGAAATTGATCCCGTAGATCAGCGGGCTGATGGGATGCCGCGCCGCTGCCGCATCCACCGCGATGGCGACCGGCGCGGCATCGCCGGAGTTCGCCTCGGTGCATGCAGCGGCGCCCGACAACAACAGCGCGGTGGCGCTCAGGAGCGCGAACAGCTTACGCGGTGCCAGGCGCGGCATGGCCACTCCGGTAGTCGGCTTGAAAATCCGGGTCGCCCAGATCGCCCGCGCGCCACACGTAGACAAAAATCGCGAGGATCACCGCCGTCTCGCCCGGCGTGAGGGTCGGCGGATAGAAGAACGAAATGAGCAGGATATAGATGAGGTAATCGAACAGCGCGCCAAGGAAATCGTCCTCGACTTTCGCACGCAGGCGGCGATAGAAGAACAGGCCGCGCAGCTGGAAAAACAGAATGATCGCCGCACCGACCAGGCCGTATTCGAACACGATGCCGAGCCAGGTGATATCCGCCAGAAAGAAGAAGTGGTGGAAATAGTCGATCAGATTGTCGCTGCTCGTCGAACTGATCGTGCCCACGCCGAACAGCCAGCGCATGGGCTCGCTGCCGAGAAAGCGCGTCGCGAGGACCATCGAAATGCGGCGGGTGTCGAATCCGGTCGCCGCGCTCGTGCTGAATGCCGTGGCGAGATAACCCGCCGAGAACATGGAAGTCAGCGCGAACGGCGCACACACCAGCAGCGCGACGCGCGCGAGGGGGCGCACCCAGAAGAACGTGTTGATGACGAGCACGCCCATGATGCCGATCACCATGGCGCGCGTCTTGACGATCCAGAGCGTCACGGCAAACGCAACGAGCGCCCCGGCAAGGTAGCCGGCATGCCGCTCGAAGAACGCCCGGCGGTAGCAGAAGAACAGCAGGATGAGCGGGAAGTACATCGACATGCGGATGCGATGGCCCCGATTGTCGTTGGTGAAGAACGGCGCCACACCAATTACGTAGGAATCCTGATACCAGCTGGACGGCACCACGACCCACAGCACGATCAACGCGCCGATCACAACGGCCCCCGCGATCAGGAAGCTGCGTTGCAGCTCGCCCAGCGTCGGCCGCAACGCCAGCAGAATAGCGAGGAACGAGAAGAAGTACAGCATCGGCAGCAGCTTCACCTGCGCCGTGATGCTCGTGAAGAAGCTTTCGTGAAAGTAGAACACGGCGGCGAAGCTCGGCACGAGAGCGAGCCACGCAAAGCCGATCAGTATCTGCCGCGTCATCGGAAAGCGCGGCTCGCCGCCGAGGCGCAAAACGGCAGGCAGCGACAGCACCGGAAAGGCCTTCGAAAGCGCCCACAGCGGTGCGAGCGCACTGAGGTAGTGAAAGGTCTGGCCGAACAGCGGCAAGAGCGCGAGCAGACACCACAGCACCCGTGCCCTGACCGGCTCGTTGGAAAAGACAGGGGCGAGCCCTGCCGTCGAAGCGGCGGTTTCCATCTCGTCTCGTTGCTCTTTCCTGAACGTGCCTGGTGTACGCGTGAATCCGGAGCCGACCGGAAGCGGGCGGCTCGCCGCGGCGTTACGGATAGGTGGGATTGTTCGAGATGGTGTAATCGAAGCCCCGATTGAACGGCAGCACCTTGTCGATGTATTGATCGACCCACTGATCGACTTCGGCAATCGACGACTTCGGCACGAACACCACGTCCGCCGTCTGGAGAACGACGTCCTGTGCGGGATCGCCCTTTTGCGTAAGCGCATCGACATCGATCGTGCGCAGCATCGGCCGTCCGTCCGGGCTGCGGCGAATCAGCACAATCTCGTGAGTGCGTGCCGTGTCGAGCAACCCTTGCGCGGCGATGACGGCCTGCATCACGTTCATGCCCGGATGCAGCGGAATTTCGCCGGGCTTCGCCACCTGGCCGCCCACGTAGACGTGACTCGACGACTGCGCGATGGCAACCGAGGCGTGCGCATTCGCCGCCACGCCATTGGCAGCCAGCGCCTTGTTGATGTTCTCTGCGAGTTGGGACACCGAAAGTCCCGCTGCCGGCACCGTGCCGGCGAACGGCATGCTCAGCGTGCCGTCGGGTGCAACGGGCCCGCGATAGTTGAGTTCGCCATTGAACGGCAGCACGACCGAAAGATCGTCGCCGGGCTGAATGCGATAGACGCCAGGCGTCGTATCGACCCACGTTGCGAAGCTGGCTGATCGCTGGTATTGCGGCTCCACCCAGGTGCGGGTGCAAGCGGCGAGCGACATCAGCACCAGGACAAATACCGGGCGGAGTCTGTTCATTTAGCGTGTGGTAATGGGATCCGACTGCTGATTCCGGTCGCGCAAACGATTCACATGAGAAATGTGTCTTTTGGGAACGACAGAGCCCGCGTCAAATTCATAAAAATATCAGGCTACAGCATGTTTTCTTACGTATTATATGCGCCTTCGGTACTTAACCTGTGGGTCTGGAACCACACCGTATGGTTATTACGACTAGAACAAGACCTGACCGCAAAGCTGCTGTCGTCGAACTGACGATTCGGGATTATCTCAACACATTCTTCTACTATCGCAAGGTCGCGATATCGGTATTTCTTTCCGTCGTTTTGCTCGGCGTTGCCGTTGCGGTGATGGTGCCCATGCCGTACCGCGCTCAGGCAACGCTGCTCGTGCTGCTTGCGGGTTATTACGACCAGTCGAACAACCCCAACGGCTCCGCCGGCCTGCAGCCGATGATCGGCCAGCTCGACAGCGTGGAAGCCCAGATCCTCAGCAGCCCTGAACTTCATCGCGATGTCGTCATTTCGAAGCTGGGACCGAATGCCAGCGAGCGCGACATCGACAATCAGGTTCAGGATTTCGAGCGGCATCTGCATATCGAGCAGAACGACGCCGCCAACACCATTCAGCTCACCTATTACGACGCCGACCCGAAAGTGGCCGCAGACGCGCTTTCGCGCCTGCTCGACAAGTATTTCCGCCGGCGCGCGAATGTCTTCACGTCCGGCCGCGTGGATTTCCTGAGCGGCCAGCGCGACGACGTGAAGGCGCAGCTCGACAAGGCCAATGCCGACCTGCTGGCTTTTCAGAAGACGCATGGCATCGTCGATATCGACGACCAGATCTCGCGCTCGGTGCTGCTCGAAAGCCAGCTCGTCCAGCACAAGCTCGAAAACGACAGCAAGCTGGCACAGGACCGTGGCGAACTTCAATCGATGCAGGCTTCGTCGAAGGGCGTCAAGGCAACTATTCCGATCTTCACCGACGACTCGGAAGCCGCGCACGCGCTGGATACGATGCAGCTTTCGCTGATGCAGCTCCAGACGCGCCGTGCCGATTTCGCCTCGCGCTACCTGTCCAACTCGCCGTTCGTGCAGCAACTCGATCAGCAGGTAGCCGACATGCGCGCCAACATCGAGAAGCAGAAGCAGGAAATGGCGACGGCCACGCGTTACGGCCACAACGACTATTACGATGTCGTGCAGGGCAAGCTGTCCTCCCTGAACGCGAACATCGCCGGCGAAATCGCGCTGGCGCAGACGCTCGATGACCAGATCAAGAATGCACGCGCGCGGTTGAAGAACCTGAGCGACGTATCGAGCCAGATGCGCCAGCTCCAGGCGGACCGCGACATTCTGGCCGACAGCTTCAAGGAACGCTCCCGCCAGGTCGAACTGGCGCGGATCCAGCAAGGCCAGGTGAGCCAGGTCGACAGCACGAACGTGCGCGTGATCCAGGCGCCATTCCCGCCCTCCGACCGTAACGTCTCGGGAGGCGTGATCGTCTCGGCCAGCGTTGCGGCCGGCCTGCTCATCTCGGCGCTCGTGGTGCTGGTCCTTGCCAGCCTGCGCGAAACCTTCCTGAGCCCGGAGCAGGTCGAGCGCTCCCTGCTGCTGCCGGTGCTGGCCGCGCCGCTCTCGCTTGGCGGCGTGCGGCGCCCCAGTCCATCGGGCACGGCCGGATCCGATGCGGGCAACGCCCCGCCCCGCCCCGCGCACCTCGCCTACGGGCGCATGATCGCCTCGATCAACGCGAGTACCGACAGCCCGGCCAAGGTGGTCATGGCGCTGTCGTTCAGCCAGAACGACGGATTGCTGCCGGTGATCCGGGGGCTGGCGGTCGAACTCGAGCATCGCTCGGCCAAACCCATCCTCATTCTCGACATGGCGTCCGCACCCAATGCGCCGCTCTACGGCCCGTTGAACGCGCAAGGACTGCTGCCGTGGCCCGGCCACGGTGGCATTCACGAACACGCGGCAGCGCTGCCGGCGGACACCGGGCACGCAAACGACCTCCTCTTTGAACGCGTGGAAGGCCACAACATCGTGGTCGCGCGGCCGCGCAGCGGGTTGTTCGCGTCTTCGTGGCAGCAAACCAGCAGCGTCTTCGAAGCCTTGCGCGAGGCGCACGATTACATCGTGGTGCATGCGCCGCCCGCGAGCCAGTCCTTCGCCGGCATCGAAAACGCGGCGCTAGCCGACGCGACCCTACTCGCGGTTCGCGCCGAAGCCACGCGCAAGCCCGTGGCGCTCACACTGAAGACGCAGGTTCAGGACGCCGGCGGCCGGCTGATCGGCATCGCGCTCACCCACCGGCGCGGCTATATCCCCGACTTCATCTATCGCTTCTTCTAACGTGGCGCCCCGCCCCCGAAACACCATGCCCCAGATCAGTGCGATCTTGCCCATCAAAACGCGGGGCAGGCACTACGCCGACAATATCGGCCGCTGCGACATCCTGTTTTCATCGCTGCGTCACTTCACGACACCGGAGACATTTCATCGCATCGTCCTCGTCGTCCCGCACGACGAAGTCGATGAAGTCAACGGCTACGCGAAAGCCTGGTCCGATTTCCCGATCGAAGTGATCGACGAATCGCAGTACATGGGGATTTTCGGCGAGTTCTCGCAGCGTCATCAGATTCGCAACTGGCACCGGCAGCAGATCATCAAGCTCTTTGCGCCCGCATGGATCGAGACCGAGTATTTTCTCGTGCTCGATCCCGACTGCTTCGCCACGCACACCTTCGACGCGAACACCCTGCTGCCCGGGGACAAAGCGCTTACGCATCTGCAACCGCGCAACGTCGAACCCTACTACTGGGAAGCTTCGGCCAAACTGCTTGACGTCGATCCGCAGCTGGAGCGCGACGGCATATGGTGGACCCCGGCCGTTCTGTCGCGCACGCTCTGCCTGAGTCTCCAGCAGCGCCTCGAAACGGTACATGGCACCGACTGGCGCCGGGTGTTGCTGGCCAACTACGCGGTGGACTGGACCGAATACACGCTGTACTGGCTCAACGCCGAGCGCGAAGGTTTGCTGGAGCGCTATCACACCGCGCCGCAACCGGGCCAGCGCGCGCTGCATGCGGCGGAAAGCGTGTGGTTCGCGGAGAAGATGGAAGCGTGGAGCGACGCGCGTCATTTCGCGCCTGAAAGCGACGGCCTCTTCGCCGTGGTTCAGAGCAACACGCGCATTCCGCTGGAGCGCGTGGTGGAAAAGCTTTCCCCGCATTTTCCGGTCAAGGTTCAGGCTTATCAGCGCCATTTCGACCCGGCGTTGAAAGGCGCCGAGCTCTACTCGGCCGTGGCGCGCCGCGGGCTCAAGCTGCTGAACAGGTTGCGCGGCTAACGCCGCACAACCTGCAGCATTCAGCCTTCGTTCGGAATGCCATCGATCGGGCACTCGGCCGTCCCCGGGGTCGAGCGCGTGAGCGCTTCGACCCGCCGGCGCGTGCCTTCGGGATCTTCAACCCAGTCGCGATAGAACCCGAACGGGCAGGCCGCTACGCCGTTCGCGCTCTCGCCCGAATTGATCGTGCCCGTGTATCCGCGGTGCAGCAGCTTGTACAGATGGTTTTGCGACTGCATGTTGCGCCGCGCATCGCGGATCATCGAGAGAGAAAGTTCGGCATACTGAACACCCATCTCCTCTTCTCCGCATTCGCCCAGCGTACGCCCGTCGAAACCGACGATCGCCGAGTGGCCGAAGTACGAATACACGCCGTCCCAGCCCGTGGCATTCGCCACGGCGACATACGTGTTGTTCATCCATGCCATCGCCTTCGCCACCATCACCTGCTGCTCCTTGGCCGGATACATGTAACCCTGGCAGCGCACGATCAGCTCCGCCCCGTTCATCGCGCAGTCGCGCCAGATTTCGGGGTAGTTGCCGTCGTCGCAGATGATCAGGCTGATCTTGAGCCCCTTCGGCCCTTCCGTCACATAGGTGCGGTCGCCGGGATACCAGCCTTCGATGGGCGTCCACGGCATGATCTTGCGGTACTTCTGCACGATCTCGCCGCGATTGTCGATCAGCACGAGCGTGTTGTACGGCACCTTGTGCGGATGCGCCTCGTGCCGCTCGCCGGTCAGCGAAAACACGCCCCACACGTTGGCCTTGCGGCATGCGGCCGCGAAAATATCCGTTTCCTCGCCGGGTATCGTCGAAGCTGTGTCGAACATCTCCTGGCGGTCGTACATGATGCCGTGCGTCGAATACTCGGGAAACACCACGAGGTCCATGCCCGGCAACCCCTGTTTCATGCCGACCACCATGTCAGCAATGCGGCGCGCGTTGTCGAGCACCTCCGCCTTCGTGTGCAGGCGCGGCATCTTGTAGTTGACCACCGCGACGCCCACACAATCGCGGCTGCTTGAAATATCACCATGTCGCATGGTTCGTTCTCCTTGATCTAATGGCTGATCATCCAGGGCCGTCCTGCCGGCCGCTTGAGTCCCTCGGGCGAGGCGCCCGCGAGCTTCGCGCCGCCGCCCGAACAGCAACTGCATCCCGGACGATGGCGCAGCGGCGGCCCCTCCCCCGACTGACGCGGCGCATGCGCGGCCCGCTCGTTGGTCGCATGCGCGCTGCGGCGTGCATGCCCCATCAACGCAAGGGAGGGCGCCGTCATCACGCGCCCGCTCTCGCTGCCGCAATCGGGGCAAAGGCACGGCTTTTCGCGGTCCGCGATGCGGCGCATGACGGAAAACGGCCCGCAGCTTGCGCACTCGAAGTCGTAGATCGGCATGACCGCCTCTCCTGGTTACGTTGCCTCAAGCCTTCGCGAGATCGGGCGAGCACGGCAAGTCCACCCCGCCCTGGATGTGCCGGATCGGCCCTTCGGCATTCGGGCGGATATCGAAGTCGAAGATCTGCGTGGGCAGCCACAAGGTGGCGCAGGCGTTCGGAATATCGACCACGCCGCTGATGTGCCCCTGCACCGGCGCGCAACCCAGCAGCGAATATGCCTGCGCCCCGGAATAGCCGAACTTCTTCAGATATTCAATCGCGTTCAGACACGCCTGGCGGTACGCGACCGTCACGTCGAGATAGTGCTGGCCGCCCTGCTCGTCGACGGAAATGCCTTCGAAAATGAGGTAATCGTTGTAGGTGGGCGTAATGGGACTCGGCTGGAACACGGGATTGCGAATGCCGTATTTCGCCATGCCGCCCTTGATGAGATTCACGCGCATGTGCACCCAGCCGGCCATTTCAATCGCGCCGCAGAACGTGATCTCGCCGTCGCCCTGGCTGAAGTGCAGATCGCCTACCGAGAGACCCGCGCCATCCACGTACACCGGGAAAAACACCTTCGAGCCGCGCGAAAGATCCTTGATGTCGCAATTGCCGCCGTGTTCGCGCGGCGGCACCGTGCGTGCGCCCTGCGCTGCGGCCTTGTCGCGCGCCTCGCCCGCCAGCTTGCCCATATGCGCCGTCGCTGCGAACGGCGGATTCGCAAGCGGCGGCACGCGCTCCGGGGCCGTTGCGATCAGGCCGGTCTCGCGCGCATTCCACGTTTCGAGCAGTTTCGGATCGGGCAGGCACCCGATCAGGCCCGGGTGAATCAAGCCCGCGAAATTCACGCCGGGGATATGGCGCGAACTCGTATACACGCCGTGAAAGTCCCAGATCGACTTTTGCGCCTCGGGGAAATGGTCGGTGAGAAAGCCGCCGCCATTCGTCTTCGAAAAGAAGCCGTTGAAGCCCCACTGGCTATCGGCCTTCGCGCCGATGTCGAGCAGGTCCACCACGAGCAGGTCGCCGGGTTCCGCGCCGTGCACGCCCACCGGGCCGGACAGGAAGTGCACGATCGACAGATCGATGTCGCGCACGTCGTCGGCGCTGTCGTCGTTCTTGATGAAACCGCCGGTCCAGTCGTAGGTTTCCAGAATGAAATCGTCGCCGGGCTTGACCCAGCAGGCCATGGGAATATCGGGGTGCCAGCGGTTGTGCACCTGCTCGTTTTCGTAGGCGGACTGGTTCAGGTCGACCTTGATGAGAGTTTCGGGCATTGCATTCGCTCCTGGGTTCGAAGGTTCGAGGGTTCGCGGGTCGGGACAGATGGCGCGGCAGGAAAGCAGGAAAGCGCCGCGCCGCACTCACACGGAGAGGTATTCGCGGATGCGGTCGGTATCGCCCGCGCCGCGCGTGCTTTGATGCACGAAGCGGCCGCCTTCGATCACGAACAGCCGGTCCGCCACATCGAGCGCGAAGCTCAATACCTGCTCGGACACCACGATGGCGATGTTGCGGGTCGCGCGAATCTGGTTCAGCGCCTTCGCGATGTCCTTGATGACCGAAGGCTGAATACCCTCGGTGGGCTCGTCGAGCAGCAGCACCTTCGGGTCGGTCGCGAGCGCGCGCGCAATGGCGAGTTGCTGTTGCTGCCCGCCCGAAAGATTGCCGCCCTTGCGCCGCCGCATCTCGAACAACACGGGAAAAAGCGCGTAGAGATCGTCGGGCACCCGTTGACTCTGGGCGTTTTCGAGGCCCGTCTGGATGTTTTCCTCGACGGTGAGCGAGGCAAAAATCTGCCGCCCTTGCGGCACATAACCGATACCTTTCGCCACACGCCGGTAGCTTTCGTCTTTCGACACGTCGGCGCCGCCCACGCGCACGGTGCCGCGATTGGCGGGCAGCATGCCGATCAGCGCCTTGAAGAGCGTGGTCTTGCCCATGCCGTTGCGGCCCATCACCGCCACGCTTTCGCCGTTCGCCACGGAAAAGCCGATGCCGTGCAGCACTTCGCTCTGGCCGTAGCTCACGACGAGATCGTCCACTTCGAGCATGATGTGTTCTCCGTTGTCGCGTTCAGTGGCCAAGATAGACGTCGATCACGCGCGGATCGGCCTGTACCTGCGCCATCGGCCCTTCCGCGAGGATCTTGCCCTGATGCATCACCGTGACCTTGTGCGCGATGCGCTCCACGAACGCCATGTCGTGCTCGATCACGATCATCGAGCGATTGCGGCAGATGCGATCGAGCAATTCGGCGGTCAGTTCGCGCTCGCGCACGCTCATGCCCGCAATCGGTTCGTCGAGCATCAACAGTTCGGGGTCCTGCATCAACAGCATGCCGATCTCCAGCCACTGCTTCTGGCCGTGCGAAAGCAGACCCGCTTCGAGATCGAGCGAAGCGGCGAGGCCGATCTCTTCGGCCACGTCGCGCACGCGCCCGGCCACTTCGTCGTCTTCGCGATAGGCCAGCGCGCCGAACACGCTGCGCCCGCGCGGAAACGACACCTCCAGGTTCTGTGCAACGCTCAGGTTCTCGTAGATCGAGGGCGTCTGGAACTTGCGGCCAATGCCTTTGCGCACGCGCCGGAACTCCGCAAGCTTCGTGATCTCTTCGTTGCGAAACTTGATGCTGCCGGCCGTTTCCTTCGTCTTGCCGCAGATGAGATCGAGCAGCGTAGTCTTGCCCGCGCCGTTCGGTCCGATCACCACGCGCAACTCGCCGCGTTCGAGATAAAGATTGAGCGAATCGATCGCCTTGAAGCCGTCGAACGACACAGTCAGGTCTTCGATGGCGAGCAGAAAGTCGGTATTGCTCATGCTTCACGCCCCCTTGTTCGCCGCACCGAGCAGCCGCCGCACGCGCGGCCGGACATGCTCTTCATAGAGGCCCGCGAGCCCGTTCGGAAACACCATCACCACGCCGATGAACATCGCCGCCATCAGATAGAGCCAGAGGTTGGGAAAACTCTCCGAGAACCAGCTCTTGCCGAGATTGACGAGAATCGCGCCATACACCGCACCCACGAGCGACATGCGCCCGCCAATGGCCGCGTAGATCACCATTTCGATCGACGGCACGATGCCGACGAACGACGGCGACATGAAGCCCACCTGCAGCGTGAACATGGCGCCGCCCACGGCCGCCAGCAGCGCCGCCAGACAGAAGGCAAACACCTTGAACATGGCCACGTCGTAGCCGGAGAAGCGCACGCGGTCCTCCTTGTCGCGCATGGCGAGCAGCAGCGTGCCGAGCTTGCTGCGCTGAACCCAGCGGCACGCGAGCAGTGCACCGATCAGCAGCACCGCGTTGACGAAGTAGAGAACCAGCTTGGCGTGGTCCGTGCGAATATCCCAGCCGAGCAGCGTGCGCAGGTCGGTGATGCCGTTCACGCCACCTGTATAGCCCTGCTGGCCGATGATGAGCACCGAGAGGATCAGCGCGACCGCCTGCGTGATGATCGCGAAGTACACGCCGCCCACGCGGCGCTTGAACATCGCGTAGCCGATCACGAAGGCGAGCGCCGTCGGCACCACGAGCACGGCCAGGATCGAGAACGGCAGCGAGTGAAACGGCCGCCACCAGGCGGGCAGCGCGGTGAGCTGGTTCCAGTCCATAAAATCAGGAATGCCTGGCGTGGTCTGCGTGTGCGTGGCGGCCGGGTCGGACGCTTCGAGCTTGAGGAACATCGCCATCGCATAGCCGCCGAGCCCGAAGAACACCCCCTGGCCGAGACTGAGCACGCCGCCGTAGCCCCACGCGATCACGAGCCCGATCGCGACGAACGCGTAGGTGAGGTACTTGCCCATCAGGTTCAGGCGAAACGTGTCGAGCGCGAGTGGAAACACAACCACGATCAGCAGCGCGAGCAGCACGATGCCCGCATAGCCCGATGCATCGAGCCGCACCGCGAGCGCGCGCCAGCCGCCCGGCGCCGCGCCGTGCGCGGATCGCGGGGAAACGCCGCCCGCCGCGGGTTGGATGGGTTCCATGTCCACCTCTCCGTACGAATGAAACAGTGAATGACCCGGCGCGCCGGGGTATGACCGAACCCGACGATCCCGCTCAGACGCGCCGGACCTTCGACGCAAAGAGCCCCTGCGGACGCAGCATCAGGATCACGACGACGGTGAGCAGCGTGAGCACCCGCGCGGTCGAGCCCGAGAGGAAGAACTCGCTGATCGACTGCATCTGCGCGATGCCGAATGCCGAGGCCACCGTGCCCAGCAGGCTCGCCGCGCCGCCGAACGTGACGACGAGAAACGAATCGACGATGTAGAGCGAGCCGCTCGTCGGCCCGGTCGAACCGATTGCGGTGAACGCCGCGCCCGCCACGCCCGCGATACCGCAACCGATGGCGAAAGTCATGCGGTCGGTGCGCCGCGTGTTGATGCCGGCCGCGTTCGCCATGGGCCGGTTGGCGACCGTTGCGCGCACCCGCAAACCCCAGCGCGACCGGTAGAGCGCAAGCAGCAGTCCGCCCGTCATCAGCAGCGCGAGCCCCATCACGAACATGCCGCTCACCGGAATGTCCAGGCCCTGGGCGGGCTCCCACGACCCCATCAGCCAGTCGGGCAGCGCGGGGCTCACCTCCTTCGGCCCGAAGGTCGAGCGAAACACCTGCTGCATGCCGAGACTCAGGCCCCAGGTAGCGAGCAGCGTATCGAGCGGTCGGCGATACAGATGGCGAATCAGCGCCCATTCGGCAAGCCACCCCGCCGCGAACGCAAGCCCGAACGCGGCGATGATCGCGAAGAAGAAGTACACCGGCGTCAACGCATGCCAGATGTTTTGCGCGAACCACGAGAACATGTAGACCGTGTAGGCGCCAATGGTCATGAATTCGCCGTGCGCCATGTTGATCACGCCCATCTGGCCGAAGATCACGGCGAGCCCGAGCCCCATCAGGAGCAGAACGCTGAACAGGCTCAGACCGGCGAAGCCTTGCATCAGCGTGATGTTGAAAATGTCGGTAGCAGACATCGAACGCTCCTCGCGCGGCGGCGCCCAGCGTCGCCGCGCCGCTGCGGTTGACGGATTACATGTAGCCCTTCGGGAACGGATTCGGCGGGATCGGCTGCGCCGACTGCGCGACGACCTTGAACTGCCCGTCCGCCTGGCCCTCGCCGATCAGCGAGCGGCTCCACAGGTGATGGTTCGCATCGACCTTCGCGTAGCCTTGCGGCGCATTGGCCACTTCGATGCCCGCCGAGGACGCCACCACCTTGTCCACGTCGAAGCTGCCCGCGCGCTCGCATGCGGCCTTCCAGATCCACGGGCCCAGATAGGCCGCCTGCGTGACGTCGCCGATCACCGCCTTCTGGCCGTAGCGCGCCTTGAACGCCGCGACGAACTTCTTGTTGTTCTCGTTATCGAGCGACTGGAAGTACTTCATCGACGAATAAAAGCCCGCGAAGTTTTCGCCGCCGATGCCGAGCACCTCGTCCTCGGTCACCGAAAGCGTCAGCAGGAACTGCTTCTGCGGCGTGATGCCGGCCGACTTGAGCTGCTTGTAGAACGCCACGTTCGAGCCGCCCACCACGGTCGCGAAGATGCAGTCGGGGCGCGCGAGCTTGATCTTGTTCATCAACGAGGCGAACTCGGTCGTGCCGAGCGGGTAATACTCTTCGCCCACGACCTTGGCGTTCAGGTGCTGTTCGATGTGGCGGCGCGCGATCTTGTTCGACGTGCGCGGCCAGATGTAATCGGAGCCGATCAGGAAAAACGTCTTGGCCTTCTTCGTGTTCGAGGCCCAGTCGAGTGCCCAGAGAATCTGCTGGGTGGCTTCCTGACCGGTGTAGAACACGTTCTTCGACTGTTCGAGACCTTCGTAGAAAGTCGGGTAGTAAAGCAGGCCGTTGTCCTTCTCGAACACCGGCAGCACCGCCTTGCGCGAGGCCGAGGTCCAGCAGCCGAACACGGCCGCGACGTGATCGTTTTCCAGCAGCTTCTTCGACTTTTCCGCGAAGGTCGGCCAGTCGGAGGCGCCGTCTTCCTGAATGATCTGGATCTTGCGCCCGAGCACGCCGCCCATGGCGTTGATCTGCTCGATCGCGAGGCGCTCGGCCTGAATCGACCCGGTTTCGGAAATCGCCATCGTGCCCGTGGCCGAGTGCAGCTGGCCTACCGTCACCGTCGTATCCGTGACCGCGAGGCCTGTGGTGTTGACCTTTGCCGTAGGCGGCACCTGCGCAAACGCGGTGCGCGGCAGCCCGAGGGCCATCAGCGGTGCAGCGGCGAGGCCGCCGATCAGGCGCCGGCGCAGCGGCGAGGGCATGCGGGCATCGTCATCGATTCGATCGTCTGCGGACATCACGTTCTCCTTATCGGGTGCCCTGCGCACGGAGGTGCGGGGCCGGGTCTGGGTTGGACGCAATGTAGAAAGCCAATTTGGCGATCGAAATACGTCGATTGACGTATTCCCCGCAATCGCGCTGGAATGTAACTTGCTCCGGACCTCGATCCCGTCGTTTCTGCACCAATCCGGATCATCTTCATGTCCCAGATGCACCAGTCGCACCCGTCGGCAGGCGCGCCCAGCACGCAGCGGATCGTCAAGGTCCGGCGCGACTACAACGCCTGGGTCGGCGACGAAACCCTCGAGGACTACGCGCTGCGCTTTACGCCGCGCTCGTTTCGCCGCTGGTCGGAGTGGCGCGTCGCCAATACGGCGATCGGCGCGGTATCGTTTCTGGTGCTCGAAGCGATCGGCGGCAGCCTCGTCATCAACTACGGGTTCACGAACGCCATCTGGGCGATCGCGGCCGTTTCGGCACTCATCTGGCTCACGAGCCTGCCCATCAGCTATTACGCGGCGCGCTACGGCGTGGACATGGACCTGCTCACGCGCGGCGCGGGCTTCGGCTATATCGGCTCGACTGTCACATCGCTGCTCTACGCGGTCTTCACTTTTATTTTCTTTGCGCTCGAAGCGGCCATCATGGCGCTCGCGCTGCAACTCTATTTCCACATTTCGCTCGCGATTGCGTATGTGGTGAGTTCGCTCGTCGTGATTCCGATCGTGATGTTCGGCATCACGCTCATCAATCGCCTGCAAAGCTGGACGCAACCGCTCTGGCTCGTGCTGTTCGTGCTGCCCTATGCGGCGGTGCTGTGGCGCCATCCGGGCCTGCTGCCGGAGTGGACGACCTTCGCGGGCTTCGCGCCGCAGGGCCGCGCGTTCAGCCTCATCGCTTTCGGCCAGGCCGCAACGGTCGTGTTCGCGCTGATCGTGCAGGTGGGCGAACAGGTGGACTATCTGCGCTTCCTGCCGCCGCTCACCGCGAAGAATCGCACGCGCTGGTGGCTCGCCCTGCTGGCTGCGGGGCCGGGCTGGATCGTGCCGGGCGCGCTCAAGATGCTGGGCGGCGCATTCCTCGCGTTCGTCGCGATCCAGCACGAAGTGGATGCGAACTACGCCGCGCAGCCCACGCAGATGTATCTCGTCGCCTATCACCTGCTGCTCGACCCGTTTGGCCTCGCGAGCTGGGCACTGCCCGCCATGACGCTCTTCGTGATCGTCTCGCAGCTGAAGATCAACGTGACCAACGCCTACGCAGGCTCGCTCGCATGGTCGAATTTTTTTGCGCGCCTCACGCACAGTCATCCCGGCCGCGTCGTCTGGCTCGTGTTCAACGTGATGATTGCGTTGCTGCTCGTGGAAATGGGCGTATTCGAGGCAATCGGCAAGGTGCTGTCGCTCTATGCAAACATCGCGATTGCCTGGGTGGGTGCGCTGTTCGCCGATCTCGTCATCAACAAGCCGCTCGGTTATAGTCCGCGGCACATCGAGTTCAAACGCGCGCATCTCTACGACGTCAATCCCGTCGGCGTGGGCGCGATGCTGATTGCGGCGACGGTTGCGATGCTCGCGCATAGCGGCCTGTTCGGCGCACTCACTCAGGCGATGTCGTCCTTTATCGCGTTCGGCGTGGCCTTCGTGTGCGCGCCCGTGCTCGCCATCCTGACGCGCGGACGCTACTACCTCGCGCGCACCGCGCAGCCCACAGGGCACGCGACCTCGCTGCGCTGCGCGATCTGCGAAAACGCGTTCGAGCCGGACGACACCGCGTACTGCCCCGCCTATGGCGGCACCATCTGCTCGCTGTGCTGCTCGCTCGACTCGCGCTGCCACGACCGCTGCAAGCCTCACGCGCGTTTCGCCTCGCAGGCCGATCGCGCGCTGCACCGCGTGCTGCCGCACGTGCGGCTCGGCCCCGCCGCGCTGCGGCTCATCCACTACGGGAGCCTCGTGCTGGCGATGCTCGCGGTGCTGGCAAGCGTGCTCTATCTGATCTGGTCGCAAAGCGTCACGGCGCTTGCCATCAGCGAATCGTCGCTCGGTCATGCGATCGCGAGCAGCTTTTTAAAGATCTTTTTCGCGCTGTCGCTCGTGGGCTGCATTGCGGCGTGGTGGTTCGTGCTGGAACGCGAGAACCGGCGTGTCACGCAGGAAGAATCGCAGCGGCAGAATGAACTGCTGATGCTCGAAATCGATGCCCACCAGAAAACGGATGCGGCGCTCAAGCGCGCCACCGCCGCCGCCGAATCGGCCAACCAGGCGAAGAGCCGCTATGTCTCCGGCCTGAGCCACGAGTTGCGCACGCCGCTCAACAGCATCCTCGGCTACGCGCAACTGCTGCTGCAGGCGAAAGAAGAGCTGACGCCCACGCGCTACAACGCGGTACGCACGATTCATCGCAGCGGCGAGCATCTTCTTGCGCTCGTCGACGGGCTGCTCGACGTCGCGCGCATCGAGGCCGGCAAGCTGCAACTGAACATCGCCCGCGTGCCGCTCGCCGATTTCGTCGCGCACGTCACCTCCATGCTGCGGCCGCAGGCGCTCGAAAAAGCGCTCGCGTTCGACGTGCAGACCGTGGGCCGCCTGCCCGCCACCGTGCGCACCGACCAGAAATGCATGGGCCAGATTCTCACTAACCTGATCGGCAATGCCATCCGCTTCACTGCGACAGGCACGGTCACGCTACGCGTGAGCCATGTGCTGGACACGCTCAAGTTCGAGGTGGTCGATACCGGCCCCGGCATTCCCCCCAGCGAAATGGAGCGCCTCTTTCTGCCGTTCGAGCGCGGCGAAGCGGCTCATGCGCACGATCACGGCGCGGGCCTCGGCCTCACGATCTGCCGCTTGCTGACACAGGCATTGGGGGGCAGTCTCGAAGTGGACAGCGAGGTCGGCCGGGGCACGCGCTTCGTGGTGCGCCTGTTCGCACCGGCCGTGGACAGCGCCGCCGAGGCGCCCACCGAACTCGGTGCGATCTGCGGTTATACCGGCGCGCGGCGCGCAATCCTGGTCGTGGACGATCTCGCGGATCAGCGCGGCATCGTCGTGCAACTGCTGACCCCGCTGGGTTTCGACGTCGCAGAGGCGCCCAGCGGCCCCGACGCGCTGCGCTGGCTCGCCGCCCACACGGCAGACGCGATCATCATGGACATTTCGATGCCGCTCATGGACGGCTACGAAACGAGCCGGCTGATCTCCGAAAACCAGCTCTCGAACGCGCCCATCGTGCTGCTCTCCGCCAACGCATTCGCCGATGACCGGGAGCGCGCGAGCGCGACCGGCTGCGCCGGTTATCTCGTCAAGCCGCTCCAGGTGCATCTGCTGCTCGACAAGCTCGCGCAATTGCTGGAGTTCGAGTGGATTGCCGCGGAGACAACCGAAACGGCCCCCACGCCACCCCGGGCGCCAGCCGCAACGCCCGGGGCGAACGCTGTGTGGCCACGTGTGCTTGTCGAACACCTGCGCGCGCATCTCGAAGTCGGCTACGTGCAGGGCGTGGTCGAACAACTCGACGCGGCGCGCGCGACCTGGCCCGCCTTGCAGGAACAGATCGACATCCTGCGTGCATTGGCGGAACGCTTTCAGCTAAGGGAACTGGAGCATGAACTTGCCCGACTTATGCGCGGCGCCGACGCGTGACGCCCGCGCCGCCGACCTCGCCGCCGCCCACGCCGGCGAGCCGCCCGCGTGGGCGCGCAACCGGCCCGTCGTGTTGATCGTCGACGATACGCCCGACAACCTCGCCTTCCTCTCCGACACGCTGCAGGCGCACGGCTACGCGGTGCTCGTCGCGCTCTCCGGCGACGACGCGCTCAAGCGCCTCGCGCGCGTAACGCCCGATGTCGTGCTGCTCGATGCGATGATGCCCGGCATGGACGGCTTCGAAACCTGCCGGCGCATGAAGCAGGACGGACAGCACGAACATCTGCCCGTGATCTTCATGACCGCGTTGACGGAGACCGAACACGTGGTGCGCGGCTTTCGCGTGGGCGGCATCGACTACGTGACGAAGCCGGTGCGGCCCGAGGAGTTGTGCGCGCGGATCGGAGCGCATGTGCAGCGCTCGCGGGCGCAGCTCTATGCGCAAACGGCGTTGTCGCTGGATGCACGTGCAGCGCTGATCGTGGATGCCGACGCAACGATACGCTGGCAAAGTCCGCAGGCCGCGCATCAGATCGCAGCCTATTGCGCGGACGACGTAGGGGCGCTCCCAGCGGCCGGCACACAACCGAAGCTGCCGCAGCCGCTACGGACGTGGTTTCTGGAATGGATCGCGCGCGGGGCTCAGGCCGACGCTATTCACGAGTTCACGTCGGGCCAGGTGCGGCGCTCCGCGAGCGTGACGGCCGCGCCGGAATCGGGAGAATGGATCGTTATCCTCAAGGAAAGCGACGACACCGTTCATTGCAATGCGCTGGCGACGCGCTTCACGTTGACGACGCGCGAAGCCGAAGTGCTGCTCTGGGTTTCGCGCGGCAAGACCAACCGCGACATCGGCGACATACTCGGCATGGCCGCGCGTACGGTGAACAAGCATCTGGAGCATCTGTTTCGCAAGCTGCATGTGGAAACGCGCGCTGCGGCCGCTGCGGTTGCGCTAAAGACATTGGACCGGTCGTGAAATGGACATCCTAAGGATTGCTTACGGTCGCGCCATGCCTATTGCCTCTACCGTAGTGCAACGGCTCGCGCCGCAATAGCGCGACTGAGCGACCCGCAGTGCTGCCAACGAAGGAGAATGGTCAACGACGGCGCCGGATACGGTTTCGGACGAAGATGCCGACGATATGATTACGGTGCCGTACCACGACGCATCGATCACCCTCAGGCTCACGAGCGAAGCGGCCGCATCGGTGTGCCAGTAGTTTCGTTCCTTCGCAACGGCCCTGAACTCGCGATCGCTGGCTATCGCGCTGCTGCATTGCGGTAAAACGCATCGATGGTGTCCACCATCTGCGAGAGCCCCGGCTGCTCGAGCGGATAGTGCCCCGCGTTTTCCAGCATCGCGATCTTCACCGGCACCTGCCTGATGCGCGCGAGAAACGGCTCGCTCAGGTGCAGCGGCGTCCAGCGGTCTGCGGCCGGCTGCGTCAGCAGGATGGGGCAAACCGTGAAATCCTCCGGCTCCGTCACGGGCCGGTATGACACATAGGAGCTGAGAAAAGCCATCGTCATGGCGTTGCCCGCCGAGCGCCTGTCCGAGAGCCAGAGCTTCAGCGCACGCTTGTCGTTGACGAGCGCGGACATCTTGCTGGCCACCGCCATGGGCATGCGGACGTACTTCAACGGCGTTTTCGCCGAGAAGTTCACCATCGGAGCGCCGAGGCGGCCCATAACAGGGTTGCGGGCGGTTTCATGGCGCACCTGCGGGATGCGTTGATCGAGGAAGGTCATGCCCACGATGCCCTTCACCTTCCGGTTCAACGCCGCTACGTGGTAGGTGAGCATGCCGCCCGCGCTCAGCCCGTAGAGCACGATGGGACGGTTGTCTCTCGCCAGTTCGGCGTCGATCAGATCGCTGCCGGCGCGCACCCAGTCGTCGTAACGGACCAGCGCGCCGCTCGCCACCCCGGTCATGCCGTATTCCGGCATGTCCACCGCAATCGTCTCGTAGCCGCGCCGGGCAAGCGGCCCGCCGAGGATCATCGACATCTGCCGCCCGTTGGTGCCCACGCCATGGAACAGGATGACCTTTACCCTGGCTTGCGGATTGCGATACGTGTCGAGGTGGATGCGATGGCCATTCCAGTTCCACCACTCTTCTGCCGGTTGCTGGCCCTCCCCCCATTGAAATTCGGGCGGCAGGAAATGCTGCATATCGCGCCAGATGGTCTGGTCTGCATAAGTCATGGACATAATGTCGGTACCCGTCGAATCGGAGGGTTGGGCATCCCCGGCCTGCGCGGCAGCGAGGATTGCGATACCCCTATCCTGGTCGAATGCCCCTGCACGGTCGATGTTGGGGCGGGCCATTCGCTTTAGAATCTGGGCCAACACCCACGGCGAGGCGCCCCATGAACGTCTGGAACTTTGCACGCAGTCCGGCTTCCGTCCTGCTCATGATCGAGTACGGCCGCGGCCGCAAGATCGCGCCGCCGGCGCTGCTCAAAGGCTCGCAGCTCACCGTGAAGCAGCTCGCCGACCCCGACTTCACCGTGCTGGCCACGCAGGAACTGGTAGTCGCCTCGAACCTGCTGAAGTTGACCGGGCACGAGGCAGACCTGGGCCTGAAGGTCGGCTTGTCCTACCACCTCTCGGCCTATGGGCTGCTGGGGTATGGCCTGCTTAGCAGCGCGACGGGCATGGACGCCATGGCGCTCGCTCGGCGCTATCTGGCGCTCACTTTCACGTATGTCACGATTGCGTTTCGCCGTGCGGGCCAGCACGACGTGGTCACCTTCGAACCGTCGCCCGAGCTCCCCGAAGAACTGCGACGCTTCTTTGTCGGGCGTGCCATGGGCGCCACCTGCCGCGTGGCGCGCGACGTGACCGGCAGCGACTTCGAACTCGCCGCATTCGACTTCTCATACGGGGCCGAAGCCGGCGGAAAGAACCACGTGCTGGGCGCCAGGGTCCGGCACAACCAGCGCGCCAACGCGATCACCTTCGTGCATGCACAGCTCGAACGGCCCCTGCCGCAGGCGAATGCCGTGACCGCTGCGATGTGCGAGCGCATGTGCAACGAATTGCTCGCGCGCCGGCGCACTCGCCTCGACATTGTGTCCTTTCTGAACGAGTACCTGACCGCTCATAGCTTCGACAGGCCGCCGCAATTGAAGGACATCGCGGCCCTGCTCAACACGAGCGAGCGCACGCTCAAGCGCAGGCTTCAGGAAGAAGGCGCCTGCTTCCGGGACATCTCGAACGCCGTTCGCCAGGCAAGGGCGCAGGCGCTGATCGACGAGGGACGCTTGCCGCTCAAGGAAATCGCTCAGGAACTGGGGTTCAGCGACCTGTCTTCTTTCTCGCAGGCTTACAAGCGGTGGACAGGGGCGGCGCCGAGCCTTGCGCGGTGATCGTTTTTTGTGGAATACCGATGGTGGTCAAACATCGGCCTCACGCGCGCAAGAACCGGCGCCCCCTGGCGCACCAACAGCAGGCGCTATCCCGTGGCTGCAAACCCATCCAGCAGGTACTGCAGCCGGCGCTGCTGAAAGTCGAGGATGCCCGGCGTAGAAAGCAGTTCGAGCACCCGCCCGTACCAATAGCGCGAGCCGAAAATCGCCATCGCCCGGTCCGCGCTCATCGCGATTTCGAGGTGAGCAATGGCGGTGTCGAGATTGTGGACCGTATAGGCGCTGGGCGGCCGCCGTTCGGTCTCTGTCTTTGCCGCAACCGCCTTCTCGCCCCCTGGCCGCTTGCCCGACAACGGGTTTTTGTGTTCCTGCGCAAACGGGGTCTCCCCGCGCTGTTCGTCAAGGGCGTACTGGATGGACTTGTCTCGCATCGCACCGTTCTCCTTGTCAGCCATGCTGCACAACCGGCCCATGTGCTGATCGATCACCCATTCCGTCGAGCGCCCTGCGGCAGTGGCTGCTGGCGGTCCAGCAAGGCCTGGCGCTATCGAGTGGGGTTGCATCCGGGCACACGGTGAGGGGCGGTGTGCGACTGATTTGCAACGACTCCATCGTGCGCGGTAAGGAGTGCGGGCAAAACCGGGCATGCAGGGGGAGAAACGCCCCCGGAAGGCGGTCCAGAAGCGTCCCCCGCTTTGGGGGGATCGCGTCCCGAACGAATACGGGTAGCATGGTGACGACTGGAGAGGCGCCGATGGACAACCTGTATTTCCGCCACGTACTGCTTGTAGAGGATGAAGGCTTGACGCGCAGCGCGATGAAAAGCCTGATTCTCACGTCAGAGCCGACGCTCGACATCGACGAAGCCGGCTCGTACGCGGCCGCTGTGGAGCGGCTGCAGAAAAAGGCTTACAACCTGATTTTTCTCGACTACCAGATCGGGGACAATCACACCGGGCTCGACCTGCTGCGCTGGCTGCAGGAAAACGAGTGCGCGGCGCATGTGGTGATGCTGTCCGCGCAGGACGACCGCGAGACCGTGCTGGACTGCATCAAGCATGGCGCCGGCGGCTTCATCTCGAAGGCCAGCGAGGAAGGCGGCGCGGTTTTCCGGGAAGCCCTGCAGACGATCCTGAACGGACGCGTCTACCTGCCCAACAGCGTGCTTGGCAAAGGCGGCCACACCCCGCAGTCCCCGGGCTTGAACAAGGGGGTTTCGATCGACTCGCTGAACCTGCCGCCGCGCCTCGCGCAAACCTTGGGTTTTCTTTTGCAGGGCATGTCGAACAAGGCCATCGCGCGAAAAATGAATATTTCGGAGAACACAGCGAAGGAATACATCAGCGATCTGCTGAGCCGCTTCAACGTATCGCGGCGCACCTTTCTGATCGTCGAAATGGCGCGCCGGGGCATCGAGATTCCCACCGTTGCGCAAACAACGGCCAACTAGTCCACCCGGGCAGAAGCCTCCGTCAATTCGAGCATGCGGGCAATCAGCAAGTCAGTGGAGAGCGGTTTGCTGAGCACACAGCGCTCCGGCAGCACCCCCTGCGTGCCCGCCCCGGCTTCGCCCGTCACCACGAGACACGGCACTCGCCGCGAAAAGTGCCCGGCGAGCAGACGTATGACGTCGTGTGCGGTCGACAACTCCGGCAACCGGTAGTCGCTGATGACGAGATCGGGCACGCGCTCGATCGTCTGCAACAGATCGTGCAGTTCGCCCACGGATCGAACCGAATCGAACAGCACGCCCCAGCGCGCGAAAAGTGCTTCCATCGACGCGCGTACCAGGCTGTCGTCCTCCACCAGCAACACGTAGAGACCCCGCAGCGACGAAGCCGACGGCGCTGTCGCGTCGGCGAGCGACAGCGCGGCCTCCTGGGGCGCAAAGGGATCGGCCACCGGCAAGCGCACCGAGAAGCGCGACCCGCGCCCCTCGACCGACTTCAGTTCGAGACGGTGCCCCTCGAGTAACGACACCACCGCGTTCACGATCGACAAGCCGAGTCCGAGCCCTTTCTCGCGGTCCCGCTCCGGGTTTCCGATCTGCACGAACGGCTGGAAAATCGCGTCCCAATGTTCCGCTGCGATGCCGATACCGTTGTCGATGACGTCGATTCGCACATAATTCGGCATGCGAACAAAACCCACGAGCACCGCGGATCGACCCGCTTTCGTCGGGTCCGCATATTTGATCCCGTTCGAGACGAGGTTGCTGAGCACGCGGGGAATCCAGTCGGCGTCGGTACGCACCCATGCCGGTCCTTGCTGCGTCCTTCCATAATGCAGCGCAACGCCGCAACTCATGGCGAACGGCGCCAGTTGCCCGATCGTTTCCTCGGACACACGGCTCAGATCCACACTCGAATAGTTCGGCTTGACGTGCCCCGATTCCAGCTTCGACAAGTCCAGCACGCCATTGAACAGGCGCGCAGTCAGCACCGACGCCTTGCGCGCCTCGCCGATCAGCCGGCTCGATGCTTCGACATCGCCCGCACCCAGCGCCTCGTCGGCCGCGGCAAGAAAGAGATTCAGCGCGTGCATGGGCTGCCGCAGGTCATGTGCCGCTGCGGCCAGAAAACGCGATTTCGCACGGCTTGCCCGCTCCGCGGCTTCGCGCTGCTGCTCGCGCAAGGCGATCAGCGCTTCCGACTTGGTCTGCTGGTCGCGCCGTGCCTGCTCCAGATCATGGTGCTTTTGCGCGAGTTCGGCATTGGCGTCTTGCAAGGCGTCGTTGCCATGAGCGAGCGCCTGGACGGCAATGTAGCGGTCCCGCACATGCCGTTCGGCATTCACGTTGACGCTATGACCCAGAATCGCGACGTTCAGCAGGTAGAACATCCCCGCCGCAAAATTGTCCGGCTCGACCGCACGGGTGATCAACTGCGCCATTACGATCGCGACGATCACACACACGGTCAGCATCAGTGTCGCCTTGGCCCGCAAACGAAGAAAGCCGAACTGATAGAAAAGAATTAAATAAAAACCAACAAAAAAATGCGTGAAATTGAATGGGCGCGGCGCAAGCACCGTTTGCATCAACAGACACAGGCACATGAACGCCAACCCCAGCAGCAAGATCCAATGGGCCACATCGTCCCGATGAAATGCAAGCCTGAAGGCCAGTACGATGCCGACGGTCGCACCCAGCGCACCGGCGCAACGGAACGCGAAAATCTCCGGGAAATACGGCTGAAACACCGGGCTGGTCTGCGCAAGACGGATTTCCCAAAAACCGAAACACACCCAGATCAAGGTTCCGAGCACTAACGCAGCCCGGCGAAAATCGGCAAAACGCCGGCCATAATCCTCCGTAAATGCCTGTTCGACCCTGGGATCTTCGAATCGGGCCGGCCAGCAAAGAATATCGACCAGCCACGCCCGAATCGCATCGGGTGCCGACGAGCGTTTAAGCAATTTCGATTCCATCGCCGACTGAATCCTGAATATGCTCATTGCATTTCGCCGATATGTTCGTTGACGTCGCGAAGCGGAAGGCACGTCTCGCGCTCGGGTGCGCCAGTTCATTCTAGTCGGTCGTTGTCGCATTCACTTGTAAAGTGACGCGTTGATAAACGGGGGGAGTTGGCCGAGTGTGGACGATATTGACCAGTGAGAGACTCGATACATTCGATTTCGGCAACAGCGATGGGAATAGTTTGCTGCGCGAGAAAATGGCGTTTCAACCTGATTGCGGCAGATATTATCCACGCCATTCTTCTTTCACCCAATCGCTGTTTAATTCAGGAATATTAAATATGCCATGTTGATGAGTGGCTTGAGTGTCGCGTCTGAATGTACGTCAGTCAATCCATACTTCCATGTTTCGCGCCTCGCCGCATGAGCCTGCTCTACATCGCGAATTTCAATGCACGACCTCAATTTCGCGGCACACGTCCTATACTTTCAAGATCTTTCGCTTGCGACAAGGAGGCGCAATGGCATCTGTGTGCTTCGCGCGGCGTCCCCGCGCGGGGACTCATGAGGACTTTTGTATGAGGGGAACATCATGACGCGCAAGTACATTGATTGCCGGGAATTCCCGAGCGAAATGCACTGCTCTGTCGCGCTGTCCGCGGACTCCGAAAGCGAACTGCTGGAAGCTGCCGTGCAACACGCGTAGCACCGGCGCTCCAGCTTGCGCGCAGCGCTCACCTGCATACAACGAATCTGCGTCGATCGTAGCCAGGCGCTCGCCGCCACCACGACGCGTTTTCCGTACCTTGCCTGCACGGATTCATCGATCACGACGAGTTTCGTCGCCCCTGGGAAGAAGGCAAAGCCTCTAAGGTTTCCCCCATCTCTCTAACGATTGCCTCAGTATCGACCAGGCGCCAGGAGGTGTCTCATGGCCAATTTATCCAGCAATGCAATCGATGAACTGAAAGCGGCGACGAGAGGGCAAGTGCTGCTGCCTGCCGATCCCGGTTTCGACGACGCACGCCGTATGTGGAATGCCATGATCGACCGTCACCCGGCGACGATCGTGCGCTGCGCCGGTGTCGCCGATGTCCGTCGCGCGGTGACTTTCGCGCGCGATAACGATCTGCTGCTGGCCGTGCGCGGCGGCGCGCACAACATCGCGGGCAGCGCAGTGTGCGACGACGGGCTCACGGTCGACTTGTCCCCGATGAAGTCAGTGCGGATCGATCCCGTTGCGCGTCGCGCCTATGTCGAACCGGGCGCCACGCTGGCCGACTTCGATCACGAAGCGCAGGCTTTCGGGCTGGCCACCCCGCTCGGCATCAATTCGACGACCGGCGTGGCAGGCCTGACACTCGGCGGCGGCTTCGGTTGGCTCAGCCGCAAATACGGCATGACGGTCGACAATCTCATCTCCGCGGATGTCGTCACGGCCGATGGAGCAGTGGTTCATGCCTGCGCCGATACACACGAAGACTTGTTCTGGGCAATTCGCGGCGGCGGCGGCAATTTCGGCATCGTCACGCTGTTCGAATTCCAGTTGCATCCGGTTGGGCCGGAGGTGTTCGGCGGGCTCGTCGTATTGCCGCTGGAACAGGCAAAAGAAGCGCTCAGGAAATATCGCGCCGCAACGGACGGCATGCCCGACGAACTCTCCGTATGGGCCGTGCTGCGCCTCGCGCCGCCGCTGCCGTTCCTCGCACCGGAGATTCACGGAACGCCGATTATTGCGTTCGCAAGCTGCTACACCGGCCCCGTTGCCGACGGGCCGGCCGCGCTCGAACCGGTGCGTCACTTCGGCATCCCTTGCGGCGAGCATCTCGGCCCCATGCCCTATGCGATGTGGCAACAGGCGTTCGATCCGCTGCTGACACCAGGCGCGCGCAATTACTGGAAATCGCACAATCTGACCGAGTTGCCGGACGGATTGCTGGACGTACTGATCGACGCAATCGACAGGTTGCCCTCGCCCCAATGCGAAATCTTTTTTGGCCAGATTGGCGGCCAAACCACCCGTGTCCCGGCCGAAGCCACTGCGTATCCGAATCGCGACGCGAAATACGTGATGAATGTGCATGGACGCTGGGCCGACGCGAGCGACGATGCGCGGTGTATCGGCTGGGCGCGCGCCTTCTTCGAGGCGGCGGCGCCTTTTGCATTGGGCAGCGTGTACGTCAATTTCCTGACGCAGGAAGAGACCGGGCGTATCGGGGCGGCTTATGGTCCCAACTATGATCGCCTCGTCGCCGTGAAAACCCGTTATGACCCGCACAACCTGTTCCACCACAACCAGAACATCAAACCTTCTGCTTCGTGACGAAGCGGATACGATAGGTCGCGTTGCCCGGCAGCCAGCCGGGCGCACGCAATTCGACATCGACTTATAGATCGATGACAATGGCTACGCTTAAGCCTTGCGCTTTAAAACAGCGGAATCGTCCAGATCTCCCGACATCACACTGCCCCGCTGATGGGCAACCTTCTGGAGCGAAGTGCACACATGCAAGATGCGAAACTCAAAGTAGCGGTTCTTTTCGGCGGAACGAGCGAGGAACGGGAAGTGTCGATCGCAAGCGGAGCGCAGGTCATCAAGGCGCTCCGCAGCCTTGGCCACGAAGTGCTCGCCATCGAGACGTCTCGCGGCCTGCTTTCGGCAGAAGACGAGAACCGCCTGTTGAGTTATCGAGTCGACGAAGCGCCGCCCACTTCAGACGCACTGGCTGTGCTTCGATCCGGAGAAGCGAACCTGATCCAGGCTGCAACGCTCGCCGACGTCGACGTGATTTTCCTCGCACTTCATGGGGGAACCGGCGAGGACGGAACCGTACAGGCCATGCTAGACATGGCCGGCCTGGCCTATACGGGTAGCGGCCATCTGGCCAGCGCGGTGGCAATGGACAAGGACATGTCGAAGCGTTTGTTCGTCGCGGCAGGTATTGCGACGCCGCGCTGGTTGATGGCGCCGTATCGCGACGAAGAGGTTCTGCAAGAGCTCGGCTACCCGCTGGTCGTCAAACCGAATCGGCAAGGCTCCACGGTGGGCCTCACCGTGGTCAGAAGCCCCGATGCGCTCGAAGCCGCGGTTCAACACGCAGCCCGCTTCGACAAGGAGGTCATGCTCGAGCAGTTCATCGCCGGCAGAGAGCTGACCGTGGGGGTACTGGGCGACAAGGCATTGACCGTTGGCGAAATCCTGATCGATCCCGATGGAGTGTTCGACTACGCGGACAAGTACCAGCCCGGCGCCGTTCGCGAGGTCTTTCCGGCCGACCTGCCTCCCCCGATTGCGCAAGCTGCGCAGGACGCCGCGATACGCGCGCATCGCGCCCTGAAGCTGGAGGGATACAGCCGGGCCGATTTTCGCCTGGATCGCGAGGGCCGCTTGTGGTGTCTAGAGGTAAACTCGTTGCCCGGCATGACAGCGACGAGCCTGCTGCCGCAGTCGGCCGCCGCCAGCGGGACGGCCTTTCCTTCGTTGTGCGAGCAGATTTGCCGCGCGGGGATTGAACGGTTTCGCGGCAAGTGAGGGGGCTTCGCCCCCCCGTGCCCTCACATCCCCGGTATCGTCACCCCGAAGGTCTGCAGCAGCAGAACAGCATTGAGCGCCAGGATCACCACGGTGCCAATCCATGCGGCCCAGACAACCCCGCGACGATTGGCGAACCGCCCCATCACATCGCGGCGCGAGGTCAACAGGATCAGGGCGATCATCGGCACGGGCAACGCGAAACTCAGCACCACCTGACTGTAGACCAGGGCATTGGTCGCATTCAGGCCCAGCGCGACGACGATGAACGACGGCACCATCGTCACCAGCCGGCGCATCCAGACCGGAATGCGATAGCCCGTAAAACCCTGCATGATCATCTGGCCCGCCATCGTGCCGACCACGGAACTCGATATGCCGGAGGCCAGCAGCGAGACGAGGAAAATACCGGCCGCGGCGGCACCCAGCAGCGGCGTCAGGCTGTGATAGGCCGTTTCGATCTCCGCCACGTCGGGATGCCCCGCATGGAACGCACCCGAAGCCATGATCACCATGGCGATATTCACGAGCCCCGCCACGGTGAGGGCAATCAGCACTTCCACATTCGAGAACCGCACGAGCTTGCTGCGTTCTGCGTCGTTCCTTACCCGGGCGCGACGTTGCGTCAACCCCGAATGCAGATAGATGGCATGCGGCATGACAGTCGCACCCAGAATGCCGACCGCCACGGAAAGCGCGCCGGGGCCTTGCAGGCGAGGGACGAACGTTCCGGTCGCGGCGGCCGCCCAGGAAACGTGAACGATCAGCACTTCGATCACGTACGACAACGCCACAGCCGCGACAAGGGCGCCGATAATCAGCTCGAGCGGGCGAAAACCCTGCTTCTCCCCCGTGAGAATGGCGTAAGTCACCACACCGGTCACGACCATGCCCAGCAGCAGCGGGATGTGAAAGAGCAGCGACAAACCGATTGCGCCGCCAAGGAACTCGGCAAGATCGGTCGCCATGGCCGCAATCTCGCTGATACCCCACATCCCATAGACAACCGGCGCCGGGAAATGCTCGCGGCTCAACTCCGCAAGATTGCGCCCGGTGACAATACCGAGCCTCGCCGACAACGCCTGAAACAGCATGGCGATCAGATTCGCAGCAACGACGACCCACAGCAGCGAGTACCCGTACTTCGCGCCGGCCTGGATGTTGGTGGCGAAGTTGCCCGGATCCATATAGGCGATCGAGGCCACGACGGCCGGGCCGGCGAACAGGAGCTTCGAGGTCCACCGGTTGTCGCGTCCCGCGAGCACGGCCGCCATGCCGCGCGACGTGCGTGCCGTCATTCCTGCCTGTGCCTGCGCTGTGCTCATTTCGATCCTCGAGTCCAATCCGCGCTAATCGGCCCTGTTTGAGAGGCGCACGGAAACGGTCTTATGCCATGACCCGATCTTGCCGGGAACGGCCCGAAAAGAACAATTGAACGTTCCAATGACGGCAATATGGTCTTCTCGCGGGCGGCCTCCATGCCCCGGATCGCTGTGCTGGAATGGCGGCAATATGCTTTCCAATTCCTTTCATTTGGGGAAACCCCTTAGAAAACAGGCCGCCCGCGGAAAGCGATCAGAAGGGCTGGCTTCCTTATACTGCCCCGCATGCCGACGCCCGCATCGACGGGCGCATCCCGTACCACAAGGAGACTGGAATGCCGCGCCGGGCAGGACCGCTGATCTGCGCACTGCTGTGCTTCGCCATGCTGACCGCGGCACGGGCCGCGTCCGCGCCGCCGATCGTGCTGATGACGGGCGGCGCGGCCAAGCTCGTGTACCTGCCGGTCGTGCTTGCGGACACGCTGGGCTATTTCCGGCGCGAAGGGCTCGACGTGCGCATCGTCTCCGCGCCAGCCGGCATCGACACGTCCACCGAACTCGTCGCGGGCGCCATCCAGGGCGCGGTCGGCTACTACGACCACACCATCACGCTGCAAAGCCGCGGCATGGACGTGCAGTCGGTCATCGTGCTGGCACAGTCGGCCGGCCTCATCGAACTGGCGCGCCGCGACAGCACCATGCGAACCCTGGCCGATGCGCGCGGCCGCCGTCTTGGCGTGACGGGCTTCGGATCGTCGACCTACGTCCTGACCCGTTACCTCGTCGAGCGCAACGGCGTGCCTCCCGGGGCCTACACGCTCGTACCGCTCGCGAGCGAAGCGGCGTTCGAGCAGGCTATCGTCAATGGCACCGTCGATGCGGGGATGATCGAGGAGCCCACCGCCACGCGCATGCTGACGCGCCACGAAGTGCGGCCGCTCGTCGATCTGCGCAGCAAGCAGGATACGCAGTCGCAGCTAGGCGGCCCTTACGTCGGCGCCTGTCTCTACATGCGGCGCGACTGGATCGACGCGCATCGGGACGAAACCGCGCGGCTCGTGCGCGCCGTGCGTGACGCGCTGCATTTCATCCAGACACACAGCGACGCGCAGATCGCAGCCGTTGTTCCCGCAACGATACGCGGCACCGATACGGCGCTCTACCAGCAGGCCCTCGCTGCGGCGAGGCCCGCGTATTCGCCGACCGGCGCCATGCCCGAACAGTCGCCGCCGGCCGTGCTCGACGTGCTCGCCCAGGTCGACCCGGAAGTGTCGGCGCGGCACATCGATCTCGCGCGGACCTACACCAACCGCTTCGTCGAAACCCCGTCCACGGACGCAGGCCCAGATGCAGCACCGCGCAACGGCGCAAGCGCGCACTGAACGGCGCCCGCGCATTTTTTCTACCCAGTCCGGAGACAGTCTCATGCGAGCCATCCAGATTCACGAATACGGCGGCCCCGAAGTGCTGCGGCGCGTCGAGATCGACGTACCGAAGCCCGGGCCGGGTGAGGTGCTGGTGCGCGTAGTGACCGCGGGCATCAACTTCATGGACGTGCACACGCGGCAAGGCAAGTATCGCGATTCGCGCACCTATCCCGTGAGGCTGCCGTGCACGCTAGGCATGGAAGGCGCCGGCGAAGTGGTGGAAACCGGCGCGGGCGTCACGTCGTTGCGCCAGGGCGACCGGGTTGCGTGGTGCATTTCGTGGGGGGCCTATGCGGACTACGCGGTGGTGCCGGCCGCGCGTCTGGCGAAACTGCCCGCGCGTATTGCCTACGACGTGGCGGCTGCCGCGATCTTCCAGGGTTCGACCGCACACTATCTGCTCGACGACGTCGCGCATCTCGAAGCAGGCCATACCTGCCTCGTGCATGCGGCTTCGGGCGGGATCGGCCAGTTGCTGGTGCAGCTCGCGAAACGGCGCGGCGCCACGGTGTTCGCCACCACCAGTTCGCCCGAGAAAGCCGCTATCGCCCGGGCGCGCGGCGCCGATCACGTGCTCATGTACGAAGACGGCGGCTTTGCCGGGCGCATCCGCGAACTCACGCACGGCAAAGGCGTGGACGTGGTGTTCGACGCCGTGGGCCGCACCACGCTGCGCGACAGTTTCCGGGCCACGCGCACGCGGGGACTCGTCGTCAACTACGGGTCGGTCACCGGCCCGATGCGCGACCTCGATCCTTACGAGCTCGGCGAAGCCGGCTCGCTGTTTCTCACGCGGCCGAGGCTCGCCGACCATATCGCCGACGGTGCAACGGTGCAGCGCCGGGCCGACGACGTGTTCGCCGCCATCGAACAGGGCGCGCTGCACATCGAGATCAACGGGCGCTACACGCTCGATACCGTCGAGGCCGCTCACGCCGCACTCGAAGAACGCCGCCAGGCGGGCAAGGCAGTGATGGACATCGGTTAGCCGCGCCTCTTCTTTTGCACTGCAAACAATCTGTCCGGCGCGCGTCTCGCGCGCCGGTTGTCGAGACTCGTCCTTACGTTACAAGAGGGCATGATGGAATCCACCAGCGCACGTCGTCCCGAGTCGCATTTCCGGGCAGTTTTCCGCGTCGTCAGCGGCAACTTTCTCGAGATGTACGACTTCACCGTCTACGCGTATTACGCGAGCGCCATCGCTCACACCTTCTTTCCCGCCGAAAACGAATTCGTGTCGCTTCTGCTTGCACTCTCGGTGTTCGGCGCGGGGTTCGTCATGCGTCCGATCGGCGCGCTGGTGCTCGGCGCGTACGTGGACCGTCACGGACGGCGCAAAGGGCTCATTCTCTCGCTCAGCCTGATGGCGATCGGCACCGCGTGCGTCGCGTTCGTGCCCGGCTACGCGACGATCGGCATCGTCGCGCCCATCGTCGTGCTGCTGGGCCGCCTGCTCCAGGGCTTTTCCGCGGGCGTCGAACTTGGCGGCGTGTCGGTGTACCTGGCGGAGATCGCGCCGCCCGGCAAACGCGGCTTTTTCTGCTCCTGGCAGTCGGGCAGCCAGCAGGTTGCCGTGATTTTCGCCGCGGCGCTGGGCGTGCTGCTCAATCAGGTGCTGCCCGCGAGCGCGGTGACCGAATGGGGCTGGCGCGTGCCGTTCCTGATCGGCTGCCTGATCGTGCCGTTCCTCTTCCTGATTCGCCGCACACTGCGCGAGACCGACGCATTCGCCGCGCGCAAGCATCACCCGCGCATGGGCGAAATCATGAAGTCCATGCTCGCCAATGCAGGGCTGATCCTGGCGGGCATGGGGCTCGTGGTGATGACCACCACGTCGTTCTATCTGATCACCACGTATACGCCCACCTTCGGCAAGAACGTCCTGCATCTTTCCTCGCTTGATTCGCTGATCGTCACCTTGTGCGTGGGTGTCTCGAACCTGGTCTGGCTGCCGGTCTCGGGCGCGATTTCCGATCGCATCGGGCGCCGCCCCATCCTGCTGATCTTCACCGCGCTGACCATCCTGACCTCGTATCCGGCGATGCAGTGGCTCGTGGCGGCGCCTTCCTTCGAGCGGCTGCTGACGGTGGAACTGTGGCTCTCGGTGCTCTACGCGTGGTACAACGGCGCGATGGTGGTGGCCCTCACCGAACTGATGCCGGCCCACGTGCGCACCACGGGCTTCTCGATGGCCTATAGCCTCGCGACGCTGGTGGGCGGCTTCACGCCCGCCATCTCGACCTGGCTCATTCACGTCACGGGCGACAAGGCCGCCCCGGGTGCGTGGATGGGTATCGCCGGACTGTGCGGAGCGGTGGCGACGCTGGTAATCTACCGTTCGCGACGGGCTCGCAGCGGTTACGAGGCGGCCTGATTCTTCTGCACTTTGCTGCCCGATGAGACTCCTGCTGATCGAAGACAACCCGCAACTCGCGCACTGGCTCTCGAAGATGCTGGCCGACGAGGGTTTCCTCGTCGAGCATGCACCCGATGGCGAAACCGCCGAGGCCATCTTGCACGACGCGCGCTACGACGTCGTGCTGCTCGATCTGAACCTGCCGGGCATGTCGGGCAAGGCGCTCCTGCGCCGCATGCGGGAGCACGCCAACGAAACGCCCGTGCTGGTGCTGACCGCCACGGGCGACGTGGGCGAGAAGGTGATCTGCCTGAGCGCGGGCGCCGACGACTACGTGGTCAAACCGTTCGACGACCGCGAACTGGTGGCCCGCATCAAGGTGCTGGCGCGCCGCCATGCGCCGGCGCGCACGAACCGCATCCGCTGCGGCACGCTGCTCTACGACATGGACCGCCGCCAGTTCTTCGTCGACGACGAAGCGCTCTCGCTCACGCCGCGCGAGCATGCCGTGCTCGAAGCGCTCATCCTGCAGGCGGGCCGCACCGTATCGAAGGCGGTGCTGGCCGAAGCCGTCAACGACGGCGATGCGCCGCCGAGCGGCGACGCGATCGAAATCTACGTCTCGCGCCTCAGGAAGAAGATCGAGAAAAGCACCGCGGCCATCATCACGCTGCGCGGGCTCGGCTATCTGCTGGAACATGAAGAAGCGCCGCGAACGTAGCCTGCGGGCGCGGCTTCTTCTCTGGCTCATCGTGCCGATGACGGCATTCAGCCTCGTCGCGGGCGGGCTCACGCATGCCAATGCGCAGCGCACCGCCGATCTCTTGCAGGATGCCGCCCTGCTCGCGGCTGCGCGCGTGATGGCGGCCGACGTGCACTGGAGCGGCGACACGCTGGTCGCCTCCGTCTCGCCCAGCACGATCCAGATCGTTGGCACACCTGAAGGCGATCAGGTGTTCTATCGCGTGGAAATAGCGGGCGGCCCCGTGATCGCCGGCACGTCCGACTTTCCTCCGCCGCGCGCCGCCGGTTCGCCGGGCTGGTACGACGCCCGCGTCTCGCAGACGCCGATCCGTGCGGTTTCTCTCGTGCGCCCCATGTACGATGCGGGCCGGACCCTCGATGTCGTGGTGTCCGTGGGCCGCACGCAGATTGCGCGCGACGCCATGATTGCCTCGCTCTGGAAGCCGCAACTCGCGTATATCCTCGGCAGCATTGCGGCAGCCATGGTGCTGGTGAGCCTGGGCCTGACGCTCGAGCTGCGTCCGCTCTCGCGGCTGGCCGCCGGCCTCGCGGGCCGTCCGACACCTGGCCGCGTGCGGATCGACACGGCCGACGTGCATGCCGAGCTGCAGCCGCTCGTCGCAGCCTTCAACGCGTGTCTCGACGTGATCGAGCGGCAGGCCATGACGCAGCGCCGCTTTATCGCCGACGCCGCGCACCAGATCCGCACGCCGCTTACCCTGCTCGGCATGCAGCTTCAGTACGCGCGCCGCCAGGGGCGCCTCGAAGACGTGCGGGAAACGCTGCTGGCGATGCATCACAGCAATCAGGCCATGGTGTCGCTGATCAATCAGCTGCTCATGCTCGCGCAGGCCGAAGCCGCCGACTACAGCGCATTCCAGGGCGAGGCCGTGGACATGAGCGAGGTGACGGCGCGCGCCGTCGAGAAGCTCGCGCTCGCAGCGCGCCGCAAGGACATCGAACTGGTGGTCTCGATCGAGCCGCCATTGATCGTGACCGGTAGCGAGACCCTGCTCTCCGCCGCCCTCTCGAATCTGATCGACAACGCGATCCGCTACGCGCCCACTGGCACGCAAGTCACCATCGACGCGCGCCAATCCGATGGCACCGTGACGATCCAGGTGCTCGACCAGGGCACCGGCATTCCGGAAGAACTGCGCGAACGCGTGTTCGAGCCGTTCTTTCGTGCGTCGGGCGAAGAAGGCAGCGGGCTCGGGCTCTCCATCGCGAAGGAAATCGTGCGCGCCCACAACGGCACGATGTCGCTCGGCACGCCGCCGGACGGCAAGGGACTACGTGTGCAGCTGGCCTTGCCGGCGCAAGGCCAGGCCCCTCAGGCTTCGATCAAGGAGGCGTGAAGCATCGCCGGGTTCTGCGAGGGAATCAGCGCGGGGCGGCCATGACCGTCACGCGATTTTCGCAAGCCGCGAGCGCGTGCCGGTCGCCTTTCCCGACAGGGTTTCGCGCACATGACGCGCGAATTCCTGCGCGGCCGGCAGCACCGTTGCGGGCAATCGCAGGCAGATCGCGAACGAGGGCAGCGCAGGCAACCCGGCCGCTTTGGCCCCTAACGTTTCCAGGTCGGCCGGCACGGTCGATTCGAGCCACGCCGTGACGGCAAGACCCGCACGCACCGTCGCGGCCGTCGCTTCGATGTTGCCGCTTTCGAATACGGTGCGCCAGGCAATGCCTTCGTCCGCGAGCGCGCCCAGCACCACGGGCCGGAAGGCGCAGCGCTCGTCCACCATCGAAAGCGGCAAGGGCCGCTTCTGCCACGCGTCGCTGCCGCGACCCTTCACCCATACCAGCGGCTCGATACGAATCACTTCGCCTTCGGCCCCGCTTGCGACGTATTCGACCAGCGACAGGTCCACGCGTCCATTATTCACCGCCTCGTTCAGCTCCGGCGACGTCGCGCAGACCAGCGAAATCTCCACATGGGGATGCGCCTCGGCAAACGCCTTCATCGCAGGCGCAAGCGGTGTCACGAGATCGTAGGGCACGCCCACGCGCAAGCTCCCGTGCAAGTGTTGCGCGGTCATGTCGGCCCAGATTTCGTCGTTCAGGCGCAGCAACTGGCGCGCTTTGGCGAGAAACTGCTCGCCCTGATTCGACAGTTCCAGCTTGCGGGCACGGCGCACGAACAACAGGCAGTCCAGTACGTCTTCCAGACGCCTCACCTGTTGGCTGACGGCGCCCTGCGTCATGTGCAGCAGATTCGCCGCCACGGTCATGCTGCCGCTATCGGCCACGGCAACGAAGGTGCGGATCAGGTCGAGATCGAGGTTTCGGGTCATCTTCACATTATGTCGCGTAATGCATCGCATCAATATTATTGGCTTTTGTGATGTATCGGCAAGCCGTACAGTGTGGGCCAGCACACCCGGACCCGTAACGATGGCTTCGATCCTGCCCTTTCTCCTCTTCGTCGCCGTCGCGACGCTTACGCCCGGCGGCGCGACCACGCTCGCCACCGCGTCCGGCGCGCGCTTCGGCTTTGCACGCTCCGTTCCGCTGATGCTCGGCATTGCGCTCGGGCTGGCGCTACTGGGCGCCGTCGCCGCGCTCGGACTCGGCGGTCTGCTGCTCGCGGTGCCCGCGCTGCAAACGGCCGTAAGAGCGCTCGGCTCGGCCTATCTGCTCTGGCTCGCCTGGCGTATCGCGCGCAGCGGGCCGCCGAATGCGGGCAACGGCCCCGCGAAACCGGTTACGCTGGCGAACGGTTTTCTGCTCCTGTGGCTCAATCCGAAAAGCTGGGCGATGACAGTCGGCGCGGCAGCATCGTTCGCTCTGCTCACCAACGGCACGCAAAGGCTGGCGCTGCTGCTCGGCGCCGCATTTGGCGTTGCTGCGTGTGTGTCGCTCGCGCTATGGTGTCTGTTCGGCGTGCTGCTCGCACGGCTGATCCGCACCCCGCAGCACTGGCGCATGCTCAACCTGGCGATGGGTGTGCTGCTCGCCGCCTCGATCATTCCGACCTGGAGATAACCATGCCTTTTCATCCTTTCGCTGAATCGTTCGACATCGAAGCCGCATTTGGCGACGTATCGGACTACTGGTCGCCCAAGGTCGTCGCGCGCATCAACGATCAATATGTGAAAGTCGCGAAGGTGCTCGGCCAGCTCGTGTGGCACGACCATGCGCAGGAAGACGAACTGTTCTTCGTCGTGCGCGGACACCTCAAGATCGAATACGAGGGCGGCCGCATCGTCGATGTGCCCGCCGGCTCGATGCACGTGGTGCCGCGCGGCACGCTGCACAACCCGCTAGCGGAACAAGAATGCTGGATCGTGCTGATCGAGCCTGTGCAGACCAAGCACACGGGCGACGTCGATTCGCCGTTGACGAAGTCGGTCGAGGAGCAGTTGCGTTAGTCATCGGACGGTACGTCTCGAAGCCCGCGCTTCTAGAGCGTCGTAGCATTGCCGTTGCGATCCTGCTCCGATACCTTATGGGCCTGCAGACGGCGCTTGAGCCACATCGCCGCCGCGCCCCGGCCCGTTCCGGGCTGCTGTGCGATCGTGCACGCCGTATCGGCAAGTGCCATGCAAGGTGCCGCCAGCACCGAAGCTCACTGAATCACCATTCGCTTTTAAGAGGCCATCCATGACTCACGCCATCACTACCCAGTCCCCCAAACTCGATGAGCGCGACATGGTGCTTCTGCGCGCCGCAATTGAACTGGCGGACGAATCGCGCAAGAACGGCCATCATCCATTTGCCGCCATCGTTGCGGATGAACACGGCCATATCGTGGCCTCGGCGGCCAACAACTCCACGCCGCCGGAGGGCGACCCCACCCAGCATGCCGAACTCGCCGCTGCGGCGAGAGCCGCGCGCGTGCTCTCGCCGGAACAACTCTCCCGATGCACCCTCTACACAAGCGCCGAACCCTGCTGCATGTGTTCCGGCGCCATCTACTGGTGCAACATCGGGCGCGTTGTCTATGCGCTGTCCGAGCATCGTCTGCTCAGCCTCACGGGTTCGCATGCGGAGAATCCCACGTTCTCCCTGCCGTGCCGCGAGGTATTCGCGCGCGGCCAGCGACATGTCGAGGTAGCGGGCCCGCTGCTCGAAGACGAGGCGGCACGCTCGCATGATGGCTTCTGGGTGTAGGCGCCGATATGCCCGGCATTTCGATACACGTCGTGGACGTCGCGCGCGGCGTTGTCGCGACAGGCTTGCCGGTGAAGAGAGAGCGTCCCGGTACGGGACCCAGGCTACTTGAATACCCCGTATGGCAAGGACCATCCTACCGGATGAGCGCCTCTCTCCAAGCTGTACTCTGCGCCGCCGCCTCGCGAATTCCGAACATCCAGCGTGCTTTCCACCGTCTCGCTTGGCGTGTGCCCGAACTCCGTCTTGAACAATCGGTAGAAATGTTTCTCGTCCTGGAAGCCGTGGTGCCAGGCAATCTCCTTGATACGCACCGGCACCCTGTTGGGGTCTGAGAGAACGCGGTAGGCACGTCGCAAACGCTTGCGTTGTATCAACCGCATGACACCCCCTTCCCCCTCGAACAACTGATACAACTTGGCGCGCGACACGCCGATGTCGCGACAGATACGATCCGGCGTCAGGTCGACCTCCAGTAGCCGCGCATCGATATGACGGTGAATCCGGTTGATCAGCGCATCCCGGATCGGATCGCAGGCTTCCCATACCGCGTCACGGGTAGGCGCAATCGCTGCGGTTACGAGCTGGAGCGTTGCTTGCACAACATGTGGCACATCCTGCGTCTGCAGTTCGGCCAGCCGCTGGTACAGCGAAAGCATGTGATCCCCGAGAAGGTGCGCGATGCCGCTCGACAGCGCGCGCCCGTGCAGCCGGGCTGCGTGGTTCGGCAGGTAATCCCTCGGAATCACGAGGCTCACGGAATCGCCGGTTTCGATCACGCATTCGTTCACCTGAGCGGCATCGAGGAGATAAAGGTCTCCGGCCGTCTTGACGGGCTGTTCACTAGTCGAGCGGGGACAAAGCCGGCCGCTGAGGCGACGATTGATGAAAAAGTAATCGTAACCGTCGGTCCTGATATGCCGCTCGGTTCGGTGCAGTGCGTAGGTAGCGGTACGAACCGGATTAAGCCATTTTCGGCCCGAGAGAATAAACGGGCCCAACGCCGCGCCCGCTGACTCCGAGTCGAACGTGGTGGAACCGGCATCCAGCAACCTGCAGTCGCAGTGATTTTCACTGACCCAGGTGCCAAACCGGTCGCGCTCGGGAACCGCGAGCGTCGAGAACCTGAAGAGACTGACAGCAGATGTCTGCGTCATGACAATTTCAATTCATGAAAAGCGGCGTTTTCCGAACAGCTCGTATCATCGATCCTGTCCGCGAGATCGTCAAGCAGCAGGCCACAACGCAGGCGTTGTCGCCGCTTGCGGGGACTGAGAGAGACACGACTCGTTCCAGACCGCCGTGGAGCAACACCCGTTTGCATGCCCGCACACGCTGATTCGCATGACAGGTTGCCCTGTTTAACACGGAACCTGTCCGACCCAGCCGCTCCCATTCACGATGCAGGTCCGCCGCTCGGGCGGAGGCGGCGTCCAGGCACAGTGCCCGCCAATGCAACCTGGGTCCGTTCTTCCAGCGAATGGCGAGCCGGTATCCTGTGACGCCATCCCCGGATGCCTGGCAAACCAGTCGTATTCGAAGCGCTTGTCGACCGTGTTCTTCCGCGCTGCGAGAGCATCCCATCTCGCCTTCCAGTCGCGAGCTTTAGCCGGGTCACGTGAGATCACGATGGGCCTGGCCTCTATCAACAGTTGTCGTGCTTCTCGATCGAACTCAAGGTCTTCCTTGGGCGCGAAGTCCTGCGCGATCCGCTTACGGTCCTCTTCCGTGATCTTGTCAATCGCGTCTATCGACGCGTCCACCTGAGCGGGCGTCGGTAAGGGCGCCTTGGCATTGGCAGGTTGAGCATTCGCGGGTTGAGCCACCCAGGGCTGCCCCGGGGCCACGCAGCCGGCAAGGCCGGCGGCTGCCAGCATCAGCCCGGCAGCCATGATCGATGGTCGCATCCATTTCCCCTATGAAATGTATCGGAGTTCCGTCTCGGCCACGCAGCAGGCGCGAAGCATCGAGCGCGCAACCGTTGACATCCCGGCGATCGCTCCTCATCCTGGCGCGTCGCCATCGCTCGCGCTACCGCCGCGCGGCGATCCTCAGCTTCTACGTCAAACCCGCATTTCTCCATCCGCCTTGAGCCACTGAACAAACGTCGGACCGGATGCTCGCGATGCAGACATTCGCGGCTGAAATCGCGCGGCTCGCCGATGCTCCATGGCCTCCCGTGGCGGGTAGCCGAACGTTGCCCGAAAAATCCGGCTGAAGTATTTTTCGTCGACAAATCCATGACGCCGGGCCACCTGGACGATGCGCTCTTTCGGCATATCCGGGTCGGTTAGTACGTCGTACGCACGATCCAGTCGCTGCCGCTGGATCTGGCGCATGATGCCGCCGCTGCCCTGGAAGAGCTTGTACAGCTTGGCGCGCGAGATGCCGATCGCCGCTCTGATTTTCTCGGGCGTCAAATCTGCCCGCTCCAGATTTACTTCGATGAATTGCCTGGCATGACGAACCAGTGCGAGATCCGCTTCCGAAATGCGATCGTGCAATAGCTCGCTGGAACGCATCAGCCCCGCACGTAAAAGCGTGTTGGTGGCACGCACAATGTACGGGATGTCGCCGCCCACCAGTTTTTCCATGTTACCTCGCAGGGTCAGCAAGTGCTCGGCGAGAACGGCGCCCATGACAGGATCAATGATGTCGCCACGTCGATTCAGATCCAGTGCCCGGAGCATATCTCGACGAACCAGCAGGCCGATGATGTCACCGGTCGTCACGACACAATCAAACGGCAGGCTCATGTCGCACACATAAAGCTCACCCACCCTGGCCTTGATTCGCCGAGGTCCGAATTCACCCACAGCGCTGCCCGTGAGTTGAAACATCAGGTAAAAGTAATCGAGACCATCGGCCACGATCTTTCGGGCGCTTCGAACGGCCCGATAAGACACGGGACGCGCCGGCTGAATCCAGCGTTGCGATGTCAGCACGAACGGCCCAAAGCGCATCGCGTGAAATTCCGCGTCGAAGGGCACGGCTGCGTCGGTCGGCGAATCGTAGTCGCAGAGCGACATCGCCGCGGCCCACGCATCGAAACGTTCGCTTTCCGGCAAGCCGAGCGTTGTGAACCGATAGGTATCCAGAGGCGAATGGTCGACCATCGTGAATCACCCGCACCCGGGCGCAACCGCGGGGCCACGATCGCGGAACCAGCGGCGACGGGCATGGCCCGCGCGTGCCATCGACAATGGCCAGGCTGGATATTTCGCTTTTATCGACACCATCAACCCGCCGGCGTACATGCCAGTCCTTGTAGCCCGGGTAGGGCATGCGCCGCGACACGCCAAAGCGTTGCCCCGATCTGTCCGCCCTTGAGGCTCGTCTTACTGCACATCGCCGAACCAGTCCTTGACCGTGCCGTCGCCGCTGTTGAATTCGAACTCCATCGTCTTGGCCGCGGTCGGCCCAGACTGCGCATCCACCATCTGTCCGGCGTTGGCCGCCTGGGCGAGAAGCCCCGCTCCGGGAATAAAACCCACAGCCATGCCGGCCATCGACAGCAGCTTGTTCCCCTGGCCGGGCATATGGACGTTGGAGTACACCCACATGTCCTTATTCATCTGGGGGAAGCTCTTCTTCTGGAAGGGATCACCGAACATCTGCGCGATGTCGCTTTCGGTAGTCTTGCCCGGAACGACATGTGCCTTCAGATAGGCGCTGTCGAACGGGGAAGGACGACTGGCGTCCTCACCGCCCATACCAGCACAAGCGGTCATTCCGGCACAAAGTCCGAGACACATGAATTTGCGAAACATGTTGAATTCCTGAAAAAAGATGTGTTGCGGCGCGTGATCTGAAAATACGCTGCACAGTTGAACTGCCGGCCGGACGACCGGGACCGGCCGCCACCGCCACACGGTGCAGCGGCCTGCGCTACAAGCTCGATGAGGGAGGCTCGATTACCGCCTCACGACCCGGGGGTAAAGAAACTCGTCTGTACCTCGGTAACCGTCGATCCCTGCACCGTCACATCGAGTACGTAGAGCAGCGCGAGATCTCCCGACGAGTTGCCTGCCATCGCGGCCCCGAACGCGCCCTGCGGATCGGTGCCGAACAACGTCGGCGCGGCCCATGTGCCGTTGGCGTAGCGGCTCGCGAGGATGTGCGTCGACCCCGAGGTGGCGGAATCGCTCCACGCCACTGCGGCATTCCCGGCATCGTCGAGGGCAAGTTGCGGTGGATGGTTCTCGCCGAGATTGGGCTTGGTCGACAGTTGCTGCGCGGTGCCCCACGTGCCTTTCGTGTCGGAGACGTTCGCGTACAGCGCGCCGTCCGGTCCGTACCACGCCACTAGCGCGCTCCCCTGCGAGTTGACGGTCAGCACCGGGAAGTAACCCCCATCCGCCAGCGCGATCGCCGGCGCGACCGGTTGCACGCCTTGCCAACCCGTCCCGGCGGCGTAGCGCTGTGACATCGTCGTGGTGTGGACAGCGCCCGAAACGATATCGGTCTCGCCCCAGACGAGCGTGATATTCCCGCTGTCATCCATCCCGACGACCGGTGAAAATACCGCTCCGGAGGTCCGGTCCGCCACGCTCACCTGCGGATTCGAGTTGCTCCAGCCGCTGGCCGGATCGTAGGTCGCGGTCCACAACGCCGACTGGATGTTGTCCGTTTGCTGCCAGGCGAGCACGGCGTTGCCGTCGGACGTCACCGCGAGATTCGGCGAGATGTTCTGGATCGCCGAACCGGTGATGGCGCCAGGGCCGGTCTGGGCCGGCTCGGGAACGACCGCGGCAGTCGACCACTGACCGTTCGTTGTGTAGCGACGCCATGCGATCGACGACGAACTGGGCGGCGTCTGCTCCGTCCACACGACAAGCGCATTGCCGCTTGCGTCGATCCCCGCGCTATAGGAGGCGCTCGTGTCGTTCGACGTCGTACTCGCGACATTCAGTGCGACCTGAACCGGCGTCCCCCATCCCGACGACGGATCGAACGGGCGCGCCCACAGCGCGTAGACGTTCGGGCCCGGCGTCCATTGCACCCACAGCGCCAGCGCCTGGCCGTTCGCATTACCGACCACCTGCGGCGGGCTCACGCTCGGGCCTGTCATGTTGACCGAGCCGTCCGTCGTATCGAGCCGCGCGGGCGTACCCCACCCCTGCCCGGGCACATAACGATTGCCCCAGATCTCGTTGGTATCGACGCTGCTGTTCCCGGCGGTCAACCACGTGGCGAGCGCATTGCCCTTCGCGTCCAGGGTCACGGCGGGTTCGCCTTCACCGGGTTGCCCGTCGAGCGCCGCGACCGCCGACCAGTTCGCCTGTGTCGGCGTCGCGCCTCCGGTGGGGGTACCGGTGGTGGGGCTACCCGTGGTGGCGCCACCACCGGGCGACGACGGTCCCGAAGGCGACGATGCGGAACTGCTCCCCGTCGAGACATGGTCGCCTCCACACGCAGCAAGCGTTAAACAGGCAGCCATGACCATCCCTGCAATGGGCTTCATAAAAGTCCTTTTTTTGTTCGATCGCCAACTGGCGCTTCCCTGCTCTCCAACCCTCAAACACGCGCTATCGAGCTGCGGGATCGTCCGTCGCCCCGCGTCTCTTTCCGACTCTCTGCATCAACCGATTCCAGGTGCACCCGGTACGCCACGTTGCATGGCCACCGCGATATTTCATCAGTAATCCTTTCTATTTATTCGAAAAATCACCGGGCACAACAATTACCGGCTAGTCCATTGACGTCAGAAGCCTTGCCGCCGCGCAGGCAACAGGACAAAAATCGCTCTGGTTTCCGGACAAAAGATTACCGACGATAGAGACACTTGTCGCCTCTCATTTGGGAGAGATCTCCTCCCCATGCGCCCGCACCAATGCAACGCTTCGCGCCACGAGCACTGCCACCTCAGCCTGCCGGTTCGTGCCTGTCTTGAAGAGGATTCGCTTCAGATGGGACCGCACCGTGCCCATACCGATACGCTTGCGCAGGGCAATCTCCTCGAGCGAAAGCCCCATGCCGAGGTCAGCGGCAATGGCTGATTCGGTCGGGGTAAGGCCGAACAACTCCTGCAGATAGCGCACACTCGCCGTCGGATATTCCGGATCGCGCAGCATGATGAGCGCAAGCGGCGTAATCGTCTTGATCAGACCGCTCGGCCTTAACGGACTGACGCTCAGCGTCAGAGGCAACCGACCGGCACGCGGCACCTTCAACGTAGGACCTGACGGTCTGACCCGACCGGAAGCCGTCGACACTGCGAACTGGATCAACTGGACAAGCCGCTCATGCAAAGCACCGTCGTCAAGGCGTACGCGTCCCGCCTGGCTACGAATCGTGCGACCCGAGCGAAGCAGATACTCCGCCGTCGCATTCGCATACAGCACATGACACGATTGATTCGTGACCAACACCCCTGTATCGACGCGGTTCAGTGCCTCCAATGCGGCTTCATGCTGGATCGAGGACAGGCGCTGGCTCAACTGGAAAGCGCGTTGTAGATGCGGAAGGAGAAACTCGGCACGCCGGCGGTCCTTGGGACCGAAATGGCGCGCGGCTTTGGGCCGGTGAATACCCAGCACGCCAAGAACTCCATCACCGACCGGAAATAGCGTGCCGACGACATGATAAATGTCGAGTTCGCGCAGCCATTCCTGATAGAAGCCGCTCTCGCGCTGCTCGCGCGGCGTCACGAGATCGCGATCGGTAAAAACGGTTTCAACGCTCCGGGCCACCGCGCGATCGACCCAAAGATCGTTCTGGTGCCAGTGGGTCGCCCAATCCTCGCGTGCTTGCGATACCTGCAGGTTGTCGGTGCACTCGAGCAGTTGCACGTTTACGCCGTTATGGAGCTTCACGACAGCACTGTTCCCGTCGAAAGCAGCGGCGATCGTCGATGCCATCCCCGCCCATTGAGCGCTGTCGAGGGAGGCGTCGTAAAGCTGGCCAATCAGGGTGGACAGACCGTTATCGAGGAATGTCATGCCCGTTTCCTCACTCCGTGGGTTCCCGGTCCGTCGCGTCGGGCCGTGCAATCATCCGCGAAAGCGACGCACTGCCATGCACCACCCTGGCTGGACCTCTCCATGCCACATCAATCCGCGACGGAATAATCCCCGTCACGCTCGTCAGAAAATACCCGCCACATGGGGGATATCGCCGTTAATAATCGGACATACCAGGCTCCGCTGTTTTTGATATTTAACGGTAAATCGGCGGAATCAAGCTATTCCATTACATCGCAAGACGCCGCCAGGACATCGATTTTCGAAGCAGGGATTACGCTCGCAGCATCTTAATCCATATCATTTAAATTGACGGTAGCGTGGCGTCCATATTAGGTGGACGTGGGTTTTAATAGGGAACTTCACGACGTTCCGCTGTACCGTAAATTGGGAATTGGATAACTGGACGACGCGACCATCCAGGTTGGCATTAGGACGCCCTCTGGCCGCCATTAAATGGTCCAGTTCGCTCGATTCGGGTTTGTGCAGGGCATGCCTGGAGATCCGTCGCCCACGCAGGCCGCTCCGATCGCATGTTGATATATTTAGAACCGGGAGATAGCGCAGGAGAGATTTGACTTCATGTCAAACCCGCTGGTGACAACTGATCCTGTATTACCGGAGAGCGGTCGGGATCGACGTAGATTCTCTCCTGAACGCCATCGTGCAAACTAATCAAGGCATGCGGATGCAACAAAACGATGGCGTTCGGCGGCAAGTTGAATCCTCGAACCGCCTCCCCCTGATCTTTCGACTTCCAGTAGAAGTAACGGCGCGGAAGGTGCATACCGCCAATACATTCAAGTCACTGAGGTGCGGATTGCCCCTCAATGACCCGTGAATTGGACTGCATTCCTCAAACCGATTCCGCCAGCGGCGGCATACTCGATTGCGCGAGAAATTGCGGTTCCCGCCGCCACTGCCCCGCCTGCTCGAACGCATAACCGTATGCGAGCAATTTCGCCTCGCTCCACGCCGCCCCGACGAACGACAGCCCCACCGGCAAACCCCGCACCAGCCCCGCCGGAACGGTCAGATGCGGATACCCGGCCACCGCAGCGGGTGTCGAAAAGCCATCCCCGGCGCTATCGCCGTTGACGAAATCCGTGAGCCATGCCGTGCCGCCCGTGGGCGCAATGATGGCATCGAGGCCGTGCTGCCGGAACGCATGATCGAGACCCTCTTCGCGCGCGTGCTTCGCACAGGTGGCGAGCGCCTGGCGGTAAGCATCGCTATCCAGCCCCCCAAGCGCCTGCGCCTGAACGAACAATTCCTGACCAAAGAACGGCATTTCGCTTTCGCGATGCTTCTCATTGAACGCAATCACATCGGCGAGATTTTTCACTGGCGCGTGAGGCGCGAATGTCGCGAGCCACACCGGCAATCCGTGCTTGAACTCGTACAACAAGACGCTCTGCTCTTCGTTGCCATAGTCGACCTTCGGCAACTCGATCGGGTCGACGATAGTGGCGCCCAGCGCGATAAGCTGCGCGATGGCGCGTTCGATCTCACCATCGACTTCGTCGTGCCCCGTGAAGTACTCGCGCGCCACACCAATGCGTGCGCCGCGCAATGCGTTTTTGTCGAGCGCCGCCACGTAGTCGTCGGGGGGCGGCGCGTTCAGCGTCGCGGGATCGTTGCTGTCCGTGCCCGCAATCGCCGCCAGCAGCCGGGCCGCGTCGGCAACCGTGCGCGTCATCGGCCCGGCCGTATCCTGCGTGCTCGAAATCGGCACGATGCCGTCGCGGCTCACGCGCCCCACGGTCGGCTTGAGGCCGACAATGCCGTTGATCGAAGCAGGCGACGTAATCGAACCGTCGGTCTCCGTGCCGATCGCCATCGCGGCAAGTCCGGCCGCCACGGCTGCCGCCGCGCCGGAGCTCGACCCGCTCGGATTGCGGTCGAGTGCGTGAGGATTGCGCGTGAGACCGCCGCGTCCGCTCCAGCCGCTTGTCGCCCGGGTGGAACGGATGTTCGCCCACTCGCTGAGATTCGCCTTGCCCATGACGACCGCGCCCGAATCCCGCAGGCGCGAAACGAGGAACGCGTCGCGCGTGGCACGGATACCGTCGAGCGCGAGCGAACCCGCCGTTGTCGACATCCGGTCGCCCGTCGCAATGTTGTCCTTCACCACGAGCGCCGCGCCGTGCAGCGGGCCGCGCACCTTGCCGGCCTGCCGTTCGGCGTCGAGCGTCGCGGCGATGCGATGCGCGTCCGGATTCAGTTCGATGATGCTGCGCAGTTGCGGGCCTTTTCGATCCAGCGCTTCGACACGCCTCAGATAATGCGCCAGCGTCGCGCTGGCCGAGAGGGAATCTTCAGGATCGGCGTTGCCGAGGGCGGGCGCAGCAGGCAGGTTCGCGGCGGGCGCGTTCCGCGCGCTGAGGGCGGCGCTCAGATACGCGAGCGAAGCGAAGAATCGGCGTCTTTGCATGGGCATAGTTGACCGGAAACGAGGCGCTGCGAGCCTAACCGAAAAAAAATTTCCGAACAATGGCCGCCCTCTTCTAGCCGCATGGGGCACCCCATGCCTGGGCACCCCATGCCTCGGCCCAAAGCGACCAATCGACTTCCCGGTGCGAATCGCAGACAATCTCCCTGCATGGCAACTCACGTTCAGGATGGCGACCGCCTTCTTGCGTGCCGCCCGCCACTCACGCAGCAGGAGTCCACCATCATGAAGCCGTCGCGCTTCGCAGCGGTCCTTGTCGTGTTCCTCGTCGTGTTCCTCGCCGGATGCGCCTCCTCATGGCCGCCCGCGAACGGCCAGGCCGCGAACACCAGTCCGGCGGACACGGACACCTATCTGCTGCACTCCGCCAACGCGCCGGCGTCAAGGCCGCCCAGGCTCACAGTCGGCACCAGCTATCCGGATACGCAGCTCATCCTGCCGTGGTTTCTGAACGACATCATCGATCTCGTCAACTATCACTAGCCTCGCTGCGCAACCCACACGACACTGGAACGTCAAGCACACCGCGACTGCCACGGGAATAAACCGCCAGCACCACGAAGCTCAGCAAAAACGCGCAACCGCCCACCAGCAGCAATCCGCGTTCACCCGCGCTTTCGCCCATGCTTTCTCCCAAAACAGGCAGCAGATTATTGAGCAGTCCTGTGGCAACCCATGCGAGCGCCATCACGCTTCCCGCCACGCCGAGCGCCCAGCCTTGACGGTCTGCGCTCACCGCGTCGGAAAAGGCCGTGTACATCGTCGTATAGGCCACCATGTCGAAGCAGCCGATCAGCGTCGCGAGCCCCCATAGCACGCTCTCGCGCGGATACAACGCGGACAGTACCTCGCAAACGCCGGCGATCAGCAAGCCCGTCTTCGCAATGGCGATGGTCGAATAGAAACGCAGCATGATGCGCACCACGAACAGCAGGCCCAGAACGAAACACACGCCAATCAGGCCGCTGAACAGGCCGAGCTGCATGCTGCGATAGTGAAACTGCGTTTGCAGCAGCAGCATGATCGTCTGCAGGTACAGGCCGTAGCCCACCTGCATGAGGAAAAAGACGCCCGAAAGTACGGCAATGCGTCTGTGCAGCGCTGCCTGCGCCACCACGCGCAAGGGCAGCCACACGTCGATCCTGCGCGCCTCGGCGCTGCCGCCCGTTTCCTCGCAAGCCAGCGCGGTCCAGATTCCGCACAGCAACGACAAGGCGCTCACCAGCACGAAAGGCGTCCCGTAGCCGAAGAACGGCGAGAGCGTCCGGTCGGACGTCACGCCGCCCAGCACCGGCCCGACAATCACGCCCGCGCTGAACGCAAGCGACATGATGCTCATGTTGTGCGCCTTGTTCTGCGGCGTGCTCAGATCGGCAATGGCCGCTTGCGCGATCCCCTGGCAACCGGCCATCAGACCGCTCAGGCCGCGCCCGAGCAGCAACAGCATCACGCTCTGCCACCACGCACCGCACGCCATGAGCCCATAGCTCACGGCGAGGCCGAGCACGCACAGCAGCATGATCTTGCGGCGCCCGAACGCATCCGATAGCTCGCCCATCAGCGACGAACCGAAAAACATGCAGAGCGGGTAGATGCCATAACCCAGGCCCAGATAGAAGTTGCGCAGCACGGGGCCCGCCGCGGGCGAGAGCACGCCCGCGTGCGGGTCGCCGAAAATGGCCGACATCATGGGATAAACCAGGCCGAAACCCATTGCGTCGATGGCAATGGCAAGCAGATACGGCCCGAGTGAGGGGAGTGCGATGCGGGACATCGGGAAGCCTGTCGAAGAAGAACGGGGACCCAGCGTAGCGCCGCACGCCATGAGTCCGGTAGGCAGGAGCGTCCGAATACACTCATCGGAGAAACTGATAGGATGCCGGGCATGGATCTCCTCGCCGCCATGCGTATTTTCGTTCGTGTCGTCGAGCGCGGCAGCATGTCTGCGGCAGCGCGCGATCTCGGCATGGGTCAGCCCGCCGTGAGCGAGCGCATCGACCGGCTGGAGCGCGAGCTTGGCGTGCGGCTGTTGTTGCGCAATACGCGCGTTCTGAGCTGCACGGATCAGGGCAGCGTGTTCTATGTGCGCAGCAAGGCCGTGATCGAGGCGGCAGACGATGCGCGCGCATCGGTAGTCGAAAACGAACAGGCCGTGCGCGGCGTCCTGAGCATTGCCACTCCCCAGAGTTTCGGCGAGCTGGTCTTGCCGAAAATCCTGGCGCAAGCGCGCGAACAGTTTCCGCAGTTGCGCATCGACCTGATCCTCAACGACCGCATCGTCGATCCCGTGACCGAAGGCGTGGATATTTCGCTTCGCCTCGGCTCGCCGGGGGAAGGCAATTTCGTGGCGCAACGTTTAGGTCACGTTGCGCGCGCACTGGTTGCCGCTCCTGCGTATCTGGAGCGCCACGATGCCATTGCGGCCGTTCAGGACCTCGCGCGCCATCCGTTCATTCATGTGAAAGGCCTGTTCGGCGACGGCCGGCTCGCCTTGCTCGACGCGCAGCACACGCTGCTTCACACGCCCATCACCCCGGCGATGAGCGCAACCCACTGGCGCCCGGTGTACGAGTGGCTGGTCGCGGGCATGGGCATCGGCGTATTGCAGGCGCCCGCCTGCGCCGAAGCCCTCGCGGACGGCAGGCTGGTGCGTCTTCTGCCCGGCTATTCGGTGCCGGGCTTCGACCTGCACGCCCTGTTCCCTCCCGCGCGGCCCGTGCCGCCCAAAACGCGCGCGGTCATCGCGCTCTTCGGGCAACACCTCGGCACACCGCCTTCAATCGCCAATCAGCGCCGGAATCTGCGCCACGAGCGCATCGATGGCAACGCGGGTTCTGCCGCGTAGATGCCGTACCTGCGGCCACACCGCATGGATGTCCTGTGAACGCACGCGATGGCTGTCCAGCACGGCAACAAGTTCGCCGCTTTTCACGTAGCGCGTCAGCAGCCAGCACGGCAGCCACGCCAGGCCGAAGCCATCCACGGCAGCCGCGGCAATCGCCTGAATGTCGTCCATGCTCACCTGCGAACGGAGATTCACCGGCCGCACCCGCGTGTCGGTGGCCGATGCGTCCCACGGCGCCGGGTGCCCCGCGCGCGAGTAGGCAATGCCGACGTGGCCTTCGAGTTCTTCCAGCGAGGAAGGCGTGCCGTGCCTCGCAAGATAAGCGGGCGAAGCGCCGATAGCCGTGTGCTGGGTGCCGAGCCGTCGCGCCACCAGCGTTCCGCTGTCGTGCAGTTCGCCAATGCGAATGGCGAGGTCGAAGCCTTCTTCGATCAGATCCACATAACGGTCGCTGAACGACAGGTCGATCTGCAAGCCCGGATGGCGCCGCACGAGATCGAGCAGGACCGGCGCCACGCAGAAATGCCCGAAGGCTTCGGGCACGCTCACGCGCAATCGTCCGCTGGGTTCGATGCGGCCGCTATCCAGATCCGCTTCCGCGGCATCCAGCTCCGCGAGGGCGCGCAGGCATCGCTCGTAGTAGGCCTGCCCCTCCGCGGTGAGCGTCTGGCTGCGCGTGCTCCGATGAATGAGGCGCACGCCTAGCCGCGCTTCAAGGCGCGCAATCGCCTTGCCCACCGCCGAACGCGTGAGGTTCAGTCTTTCGGCCGCCGGGGCGAAGCCCCCCGCTTCGACAACCTGCACGAAGGTCGTTACGCCATCGAGCCGGTCTTTCCATGCCTCACTCATCGGCTACCTCGATTGATTCCTGCCTGGCTTCTACCTGGCTTTTGCCTGGTTTCCGCCTGGTCTCGGATTGGTTCCCACCGGGATCGCGAAGCGGGAAGGAGATGCGTCAATACGGGAATCATATTCCCATAAGCTGGATGGTGACGACGGCGGCTCGCGCAGCCGCATTCCGGCGCACGAAGCGCCCCGACCCACTTCGCGGAGTCAGTCCACCATGCAGGTATGCGAAATCGAACCAGCGGCCGTGTCTCCCGCGGCCCGCTCCACGGCTACCCGGAACACCGTTGCGTTACTCGCCGTGTGTCTTGCCGCGCTGATGTTCGGCCTCGAAATCTCCAGCGTGCCCGTGATCCTGCCCACGCTGGAGCGCGTGCTGCATGGCGATTTCAGGGCCCTTCAATGGATCATGAATGCCTACACGATTGCGTGCACATCGGTGCTCATGGCCACCGGAACCCTCGCGGACCGCTTCGGCCGCCGGCGCGTGTTCCTCGTGACGATCGTGCTGTTCGGCCTCGCTTCGCTGCTGTGCGGCCTCGCGTGGAATGCGCCCGTGCTGATCGCAGCCCGCTTCGTGCAAGGCGCGAGCGGCGGCGCCATGCTCATTGGCCTCGTTTCGGTGTTATCGCATCAGTTTCCCGAAGGCCGCGAACGCGCCAGAGCGTTCGGCATGTGGGGCATCATCTTCGGTATCGGACTGGGCTTCGGGCCGCTGATCGGCGGTCTGATCGTCGCGGCGTCCAACTGGCGGTGGGTCTTCTGGGCGCATGTCTTCATCGCCCTCGTCACGTTCGGGCTCGCCCTCGCGGGCGTGCAGGAGTCGCGCGATCCGCAGGCGCGAAAGCTCGATCTCGCGGGCACCGTCACCTTGTCGCTCTCCGTGCTGGGTCTCGCGTGGTTCGTGACGCAAGGGGCGGAAGCCGGTTTTCTCAGCGCGCCGGCGCTGGCCGTGGTCGGCGCGAGCGTGGTCAGCTTCCTGGCGTTTCTTTTCGTGGAAACGCGCATCGCGCATCCCATGTTCGACTTCTCGGTCTTTCGGGTGCGCAATTTCTCGGGCGCGCTGTTCGGCTCGGCGGGCATGAATTTCAGCTTCTGGCCGTTCATCATCTATTTGCCCATCTATTTTCAGAGTGCGCTGGGCTATGACGCGGTCGCGGCCGGCGTTTCGCTGCTCGCCTATACCCTGCCGACGCTCGTGTTTCCGCCCATCGGCGAGCGGCTCGCGTTGCGGTATCGGCCAGGCGTGGTGATCCCAACAGGGCTGTTCGTGATCGGGCTGGGATTCTTTGCGATGAGGTTCGGCAGCAGCGCGGCGCATGCCAGCTGGCTCACCGTTTTGCCGGGCTGTGTGCTCGCCGGTGCGGGGCTGGGCATCACCAATACGCCCGTCACCAACACCACCACGGGTTCGGTATCGAGCGCGCGTGCCGGCATGGCCTCGGGCATCGACATGAGCGCGCGGATGATTTCGCTCGCCATCAACATCGCCGTGATGGGTTTTCTGCTGGTGCAGGGGGTGCAGCACTATCTGGAGACGGCCTCGACCGGCCTGCCCGGCGCCGCGCCCTGGCGTGCGCTCGCCAACGGCATTGCATCGGGCAAACTCCAGGACGCCGATGCGGGCGCATGGGGCAACATGCCCGCCGAAGCCGTGGCGACGATCAGCCGCGCCGCGCTCGCTCACGGGTTTGGATGGGTCATGCTGTACGGCGGCATTGCCGCGTGGGTACTTGCGACGGCCAGTTTCCTGATGTTCTCGGGCAGAAGGCCGGCCAACTGAGCGGCAAGCAAAAAGCTAGCGCGCGAAGCTCACGTCCTGGCTTTCGGCAACGCCGCCCGAGCGTCCCGGCGCTCGCTGATTCGCCCAGTAAAGATTGGTGTGGCGGATCACGCCTTCCGGCGGCGGCGCGCCCCATTGCGTCAGGTCTTCGGTGGTGTGCGCGTCGCCTACGAGGAGGGCGTCGTAGCCGCGCGCGAGGGCGCCGTGCAGCGTCGAGCGGATGCACATGTCCGTCTGCGCGCCTGTCACGATGAGCTTGCCGACGCCCAGCGCCGAGAGCACCGCTTCGAGCTCGGTCGCTTCGAACGCGTCGCGCCAGTTCTTTTCGACGATCGCCTCATTGGGCGCGGGAGCGAGCTCCTCGACGATCTGCCATGCTTCGCTGCCGCGCGGCAAATCTTCGTCCGAGTGCCGGACCCAGACCACGGGCACCTGCGCAGCGCGTGCCCGCTCGATGAGACCGGCAACGGCGCCGAGCACCTCCTGGCGCCGCCAGGCTTGCGCGATTACGCCGTTCTGAAGATCGATCACGAGAAGTGCGGTATGGGGGCGATTGATGAGCGTAGTCACGGATCGAGACCTCGCGCGGGAAAAGCCGATTATCCCCAGAAGGCATCGCGCCGGCAAATGCGCGGATTGCCCAGCCCTGGGGGCATTGCGTTTCCCGTGGGGCGATAACTTACCCACTATCGAGCCAACATATAAAGGGCACCCGGGCGCGCGGCCGACGCCGTTCGCCGCATTAGTGCGCCCCCGCATGCGACGCCGTCCGGACAACCGGGGAATCAACCGGCAACGCCGCGAGCTGAGTTTGCATGGCCGTGGCCGCGTCCTCGAACGCGACGCGCTCACTGGCCGTGAGCGGCAGAGCACGGGTTCGGCCCGTCAGCGTCAGCGGATCGGTGGGTTGATTGTGCAGACGCACTTCGAAATGCAGATGGGGCCCCGTGGCCGTGCCGGAGCGACCTACCGCGCCAAGCCGTTGTCCTTCCGTCACCGGTGCGCCGACCCGCAAATCCTGGGCAAAGGCCGACAGATGCGCATAGTACGTCGTGTAACCCTGCGAATGGCGAAGCACAACATACTTGCCATATCCTTTTTCGGAGCCGATGAACTGCACGACGCCTGAGGCGGCTGCGAAAACGGGCGCCCCCTTCGCCGCGGCGAGATCGACACCGGTATGCATATGGCGCTTGCCCTTGACCGGATGGTTCCGGTAACCGAAGGACGAACTGATCCGCGCGTTATCGACCGGCATCGAAAAGGGTTCGGCGGCCAATCGTTGTCCGTCGAATGAGTAATAGTCGCCACTGGCGTGCCCCGGCGCGACAAACCACAAGGCACGATAAACCTCCCCGCCCGAATGGAGTTCGACGGCTGCCACACGCTTGTGCTGTGCCGCCGTGTCGTCGCGCTCGTAGATAACGCGGAAGCTGTCGCCCGTCCGCGCGGGTGCGGCGAAGTCGACGCGCGCCGAAAAGATACGCACGATCTGCTGCTGCATCTCTTCAGGCACACCGGCCCGCGCCAGGGAGTCGAGCAAGGTGCCCTCGGTTTGCCCAGCGTATGAACCACCATCGGCTTGCGGCATGACAAGCGGCGCCGTATCCGATAGCGAACGCTCAGGAGCTACGCGGATTCCCTCGCTGGACTGGCTGGAAATACCGGCCCAGCCTGTGAAAACCTGCCCGATCCATTCGATGGGTTGCGGAGCCGGCGCGCCTCCGCCCTGGACAAGCGGGATGGCACGGGATGCTTTTACGGGACCGAATGCTTCCGGCACCGTAGCCGAGGCCGAGACGCCCAGCATGGCAACTACGCCGCACAGCACGGCTGCCCCCGCAACGGCGTCCGCCAAAAATCTATATCGGGAACGCAGCGCATGGCTCGCTTTGTCAACCATAGCTTGCGTGCCCTTACAAGCATTGCGGAGAGAGTGCAACGACATCATGTCAAAACCTCACAGTCGGGATACAGGCTGCAGGCTTGGATGACGGCGCTCGAAACACACGACAGAGGATGGAAACCGAATGGACCGAAAACCCAATAGTCAGGTTACCCCCTCGCACTAGACAATCCCGCAACAGGAACCGTCAGCATACGGAGCGGGACTAGCGCCGAAAATCAGTCAAGTCTCAATTTGAGATAAGCAAACTTCAATCGCTCTCCTGGAATTGCAGCGTGAGCAGATCGTTCGCATCAGGATTGAAGCGGTCTCGCTGGATAGCACGGTGGTCAAGGTTCATCCTGATGGTACCGGCGCATTAAAAAAAAACGGACCACAGTCCATTGGAAAATCCCGTGGCGGATGGACTACCAGGATTCATAGGGTTGCCGCGGATGCTCGAACAGCCGTAACGTTCGCGCTGTCGCCCGGCCAGGCTGGCGACGCGCCGGAAGGACGCGCCCTGCTGCAAAGCCCGGGACCGCCCAGTCGGCCATTGCACCTCTTAATGGAAGTTGAGCGCCTGTGTCGCCGCCTCAAAGGCTTCCGTCGTATCTTTTCCCGGTTCGAAAAACTGGACGTGATGTTCCTCGCCTTCACCAATTTCGCGCTCGTCGTGGATGGGCTCGGATAGTGTGAACAGGCCCTGAATTCCGCTGTAACACACCGTAACAACAACGCGCCTCGACGCGAGGAATAAGTCGCGAGCAGGTTCGTTTAATGGAGTCGTTAATGATTATTGTTTTCATTTACGACAATAAAAGTGGCGAGCTGACAAGCCACCGCAGCATCGCATGTAGCCGCTGCGATTCCAGAACGAACAACAGTTTAAGGAGCACGGGAAGTGAGGAAAATCAACGCGAGGAAGTCGGCGCAGCGAAAGAATATTGCCCTCGGCAGCATGCTTGTTGCGATGTCGCTAGCCCGCCCCGCCGCTGCGCAGCAACCGGTAAGCGCAACGGCGACAGACACACCCACCCTGCCGCCAATACAGGTGCGCGCAGCAACACCCGGTCCGGGCGTCCGCAACGACAATGTCGATGACCCGGATCAGACCGCCAGCGTGAGCAAAACGGGAACGGCGCTCAAGGATTTGCCTGCCAGCGTGCAGACGATTCCACGCGCGCTGATGGCCGAGCAAGGCGCCACGATGCTGCGCCAGAGCGTGAGCAATGCCAGCGGCGTGAATGTCGGTGGTCAGGATACCAAAGGTTATTACGACCATTTCCTGATTCGCGGCCTGAATGCACAGATCTATAACGACGGATTCTCCGACGGCGATCTGCTGGGCGGCATTTCGCATTCGCTGAATGGCGTGGAGCGCGTCGAAGTGCTGGAAGGTCCCGGCTCCGCGCTGCTTGGCAGCGGGCCGCCGGGCGGTTCGATCAATATCGTCCACTACACGCCGTCCGACCAGTTTCACTATGGCGGCAATGTACAGGCAGGTTCGTTCGGCACGGTTTCGGGCAGTGGGTACGTGACCGGCCCAACAGGCATTGCCGGATTGAACTATCGGGTAGACGCAACCCTTTCGCGCACGGACGGATTTCGCGATCTCGCGAGCCGCGACCGGGAAATCCGCCCGGCGTTCGAATGGAAGCTGGATAACCACAAGATCAATTTTTCACTGGACGCGCGCGACATCCACGAAACGCCCGATTCGTACGGCCTGATCTATTTTCATGGCTCCCCGATCACAAACGTGCCGATCGACGCGAAATATTCGACGCCGTTCGCTTTCGCACGTGGGACTTACTTGCGCCCGACGCTGAGCGATGAATGGAAGATCAGCGACATACTGACGATCAATAATCGCTTTTCGTATCTCCATCGCAGCCTCGACGTGCTCGGCAACGGTGACAGCACCAGCACGAAAGTCAGCGGCGATGAGGTCGTCGGCAGGCAGTTGCGCCAGCAGGACGATTCGGACAACAGCTTCGACTATCAACTCGAACCGGTCTGGCGGTTCGGCACGGGGAGCGTCAATCACACGTTGCTCACGGGCTTCGAGTATCAGCATCAGGTTATCGATACCGAGCGCACCACGGCCGATCTGCCGAACATTCCCGATGCTTTCGCGCCGGTGCCGCCCGAAACGTCGCTCGCGGGTCTGACCTTCCTCTGCGATTCGAAACATTCGTGCGACAACGATCATCTGGTGGCGAACTACTACAGCCTCTACGCAACGGACCAGATCGACGTGACGGACAAACTCAAGGTGCGCGCCGGCGTACGGAAGGACTGGTGGGATACGTCGCTCACGCCGAATATCACGGTGCCAGGCCGCTTCGATACGCAAGGGCAACCGCTGGTCGCCGGCGTGACGGACACGCGCAACGATGCGCCGGTTAGCTGGAATGTGGGCATGCTGTATAAAGTCCTGCCCTGGATGTCGCCGTATGTCGGCGTTTCGAAAAGCCATCTGGCTAACTTCAACTCGGAAAATACCCAGAACGGCATCGGTGCGCCTGAATCGGCCTTGCAATATGAAGCGGGCGTGAAGTTCTCGTTTCTCGATGACCGGTACGTGGCAAATGCCGCCCTGTTCGATGTTTCTCGCGATAACGTCGCCACGCTCACGACCATCAATGGGGTGGAGAGCGTCGTGTTCGACAGCCAGCGGACGAAAGGCGCCGAGGCCTCGCTTGATGCGTCAATCCTGCCGCAATGGCACGTCATTGCAAACTTCACGGCACAGGATGCCAAGATCACCGATAACCCGCAGGGCGTGACTTCGATCGGCAATCATCCGCAGGGCGCGCCTGCCTATATGGCAAACCTCTGGAGTACCTATGATTTTTCGATTTCGGGAATTCCGGGCTTCCATGTTGGTGCGGGCGTGAACTACGTCAGCCGGACCTTCAGCGACATCACGAATGTCAATTCCATTCCTGCTTATGTGATCGTCAATGCTGCGGCTGGTTATGATGCGCACCGCTGGGGTATCGACGTCAATGTGCACAATCTCACCGCTCGCCGTTATTTTGTCGCTGCAAATGCCGCTGGCGCGTATGTCGGCGAATCACTCAGTGCTTTCGTGACGCTTCACGCTGACTTCTGAGCGCGAACCGCAACACGTCACGGCCAGTCCCAACGCAAGCGGGCAGTCATCCGGCGAGATAACCCGTCTTGTCGCCTGGCGCCCGCTTCTTCGCTAACCGGCTATGTTCGTGCCGTGCCAACGCGCAGCCTGCGGGCGCGCATGCAGCCCCCTCTCAGGGGGGCCAGGCAGGGGGCAGCGGCAACCCCATCCTTACGTCAACCGGGCGCCGCCGCGCCCTCAAGGTCAGGAGTCGTCGTGAACAGCCGCTAAACCGCCTTGCAGTTCTTCGAACTACTATCAACTCCACGACATTCCCGGGATGCTCGCTCTGTGCGCACCGCAAGCACAGAGCGACTATGTGCCAATTACTGACCGGAGATACGAGAATCGTCGGGCGCAGGCACCTCGCCTCGGGTGAAGTCAGAAGGCGTCGGCGCTAATAATATTATTCATTATTACTGGCTGGCCATCTTGGTAGATTCCCTTGTACAGCTGGAAAAGCCTTGTATGCGGGAAAAATATCGTGCAGTGCGGCATGAATCCCGAAAATTATTACTAATTTTCCGTTGACACGAACCGGACCCGCATGGGCCGCCGCGAGGCTTCAGACAGGGAACCGTGCAATGGTGTCGCGCACTTGCTTGAGCACGGTTTCGAGTGTCTCCAGCGGAACGGAGCTCAGGCCGAGACGCAGCGCGCGAGGCACCTGACGGGTCGTCGCATAGGACTCCGCTTTCGACACGGCAATGCCGTTCGCAGCGAGTGCGGTGGCAATGCGGTCCGCGCGCAGATCGTCGGGCAAGCGCAACCAGACGAACATCGAATCCGGATGCGCCACCACGTCCATCCCCGCGAACACGGCGCGCGCCACGCCTTGCCTGCGGCGCGCCTCCCGGCGCAGCAGCGCTTCCTGTCGCGTCACCGTGCCGTCGCCGATCCAGCGCGTGGCGATGGCCGTAACGAGGCTCGGCAGGCTCCAGTAGCTCGCGCGTATCGTCGCCTTGATGCGCGCCGTGCAGTCCACCGGCACGGTGACGTAGCCGAAGCGCAGTCCGCTCGCGAGACTCTTGGAGAGGCTGGAGACGTACACGGTACGCTCGGGCGCCAGTGCCGCCAAAGGCGGCGGCGCATCGGCCACGAGCCACGCATAGGCGGCGTCTTCGATCAGCAGGCAATCGTAGCAGCGCGCAATCTCAACGAGGCGCCGGCGCTGCTTCGTCGAAAGGACCCAGCCCAGCGGATTGTGCAAGGTGGGCATCGTATAGATCGCGCGTGATTTGTAGCGGGCGCACAGTGCATCGAGCGCATCGAGATCGGAACCGCCCGCGAGTGCCGGCACCGGACGTATTGCCAGCTTCTGCGCCTTCGCGAGCATCCGGAAGCCTGGATAGGTCAACGCATCGACAAGAACGGCATCGTGCGGCTGCAACAGCGCACGCGTCGCAATGTCGAGACCTTGCTGCGCGCCCAGCACCAGAAAGACCTGTTCCGCGCCAACGCGAATGCCACGCGACTTCGCCAGAAAATCCGCGACGATGCCGCGCTCGTGCAACCGCCCGCCGGGCGGCTGCTGATGCATGAGCGAAGCGAGATCGCCGCTCGTCGCCAGGTCGCGCAGCGTCGCGCGCAGCAGGTCCGCCTGCCCGGGCCAGTACGGGTGATTGAACGACAGATCGACCGCACCGGGGCTGCGCGCTTCGTCGCCCGCATCCCACTCGCGCTCGTGCGGACGATCGCGCACGAACGTGCCGCGGCCGGTTTCGCCCACGACCAGACCCAATGCCTGCAGCCGCGCATAGATCTTCGTGGCCGACGCGATGGCAATGCCGTGGCGCGCGGCGAGTTGCCGGTGCGTGGGCAGCAGCGTGCCCGGCGGCAGCCGGCCGCGGCGAATATCGGCTTCCAGTGCCTCGGCGACGGCGTCCACCCGGGTCGGGGTCATGGGATTGTCTCCAGGACAATTGTTTGATCGTCCTAGTCTATCGAATTAGGGTGGCAGGCGAGGCGCGTCGCTTGCGCCGCCCGAAACATCTTCTGCTCATGCCGGAGCCGATATGACCACGATGGAAAACCTGCCGCGCCACGTTACCGTGCTGGAGTATCTGCAGCGCCAGTTGGCGGGCGATCTCGCCGAGGGCACCGTAACGCACATGCGTTATCCCACCGCGATCTCCGCGCTGCTGAAATTGCGCATTGCCGAAATCGGCGAGGCGCTGGCCGTGATCGAAATCGATGCCGATGCCGCGCTGCACGGCAATCAGCAAGGCACGGTGCATGGCGGCCTGCTCTGCGAACTGGCCGACGCCGCCATCGGCACGGCGCATTCGACGCTGATGGAACCCGGCGAGAGCTTCACCAGCATCGACCTCAAGGCGACCTTTCTGCGCCCCGTGTGGCAATCGCGCCTGCGGGCCCGTGCATGGGCCGAGCATCGCGGCAGAACGATCAGCCATTACCGGTGCGACGTGGAGCGCGACGACGGCAAACTTGCCGCGACGATAACGAGCGCGGTGATGACCTTGCGCGGAGAACGCGCGCAGGGGCGCTGAGGCGGATACCGGTTGATCGCGCGCGAATGGTCGAGCGGGCCAGACAGGCGGTAAACTGCGGCATCCAGAACCAGAGGAGCCGGCGTAACCAAGGCCCCTCGCCAGGTTCGCGCCCGTTAGCCGGATTCACGTGACCTCTTCGAACATCGACGCCGAAGCCGAGGCGCACCAGTTGGTGCTGCGCGGCGCTGCACTCTACCAAGGCGGCAATGCAACCGAAGCACGGGAGCTATGCCTGCGCGCACACGAACTCGCGCCGCAATCGTGCGAGGCGCCGCTCTTTCTCGGGTTCATCGCACTCGACTCCGGCGCCGTGGCAGAGGCGATCGACTGGATCGGCCGGGCGATTGCCGCCAACCGGGATCTGGCAGCCGCGCATAACCTGATGGGCCAGGCGCAGCAGGCCGCCGGCCAATACGAAGCGGCCATCGGTTGCTACACGGAAGCGCTGAGGCTCCAGCCCGACCATGCGCCAGCCCTGAACGACCGCGGCAACGCCCGCCGCCGTCTCGGTCACGCAGACCTTGCCCTCGCGGACTATGACGCCGCGGTACGCCTTGTGCCCGGCAATGCCCTCTTTCAGGGCAATCGCGGCGTCGCCCTGAGGGAGCTGGGCCGTCACGCAGAAGCCATCGCGGCTTTGCGCGAAGCGCTCGCGCAGAATGCCGGCGAGGGCACGACCCACTTCAACCTTGGCCTTGCGCTCGCCGACGCGGGCCAGCACGCGCAGGCACTCGCCAGCTACGACGAAGCGCTGCGGCTGCCAGGCAGCCACGCCCTGGTTCGCTGCGCGCGGGCCGACGCATTGCGCGCGCTGGGCCAGCATGACGCCGCCTTGCACGACTACGACGAGGCGCTCGCGCTGGACGCCACGCTTGCGGAGATCCATAACAACCGCGCGATTCTGCTGCTTTTCACGGAACGTCACGAAGAAGCCCTGGCCGGATTCGACAAGGCCATCGCGCTGGACCCGCACCACGCGGATGCGTGGTGCAATCGTGGCATGACACTGGAAGCAGGCGGCAATCACGACACCGCACTGACGTGTTACGACAAAGCGATTTCGATATCGCCAAACCATGTCTCCGCCCGGTTCAACCGATCGCTGTGTCAACTCACGCTCGGCCACTACGGCGAAGGCTGGCGCGAATACGAATGGCGCTGGAAAACGCCAAACCTCAGGACATCGAAGCTTGTCTCGGGCAAGCCCGAATGGCGGGGCGACGCCGCGCTGGCCGGCAAGCGAATCGTGGTGTATGCCGAGCAGGGCCTGGGCGACACGCTGCAGTTCTGCCGTTACTTGCCGATGCTCGCCGCACGCGGCGCCACCGTTCTGGCCCAAGTCCAGGCGCCCCTCGTCCCGCTGATCCGCGCGATGCCCGGCGTCGCCCAGACGATCGCGCAAGGCGATGCGCTACCCGAGTTCGATTTCCATTGCGCGATGATGAGCCTGCCGCTGGCATTCGGCACGACGCTGGACACCGTGCCTTCGGCGCACCGCTATCTCGCGCCATCCGCTGAAACATCGCAGGCATGGGCTACGCGCCTCGCGCCGCGCGAGGGACTGCGCGTCGGCCTGGTATGGGCGGGCGCTACGCACGCCGGGAACGGGCCCCGGCGCCCGTTCGACGAGCGCCGTTCGCTGCCTCTCTCGCAGCTCGCCCCACTGAAGCACCACAACGTGACGTTCTACAGCCTGCAGAAAGGCGCCGCAGCCACCGCCCAACTGCGCGACCTCGAAGCCCGCGGCTGGGACGGCCCGAACCTCGTCGACCACACCGCCCTGCTCGCCGACTTCGACGAAACCGCCGCGCTCGTCGAGCAACTCGATCTGGTCATCTCGGTCGATACATCGGTGGCACACCTGGCGGGCGCGCTCGGCAAGCCGGTGTGGCTGCTCAACCGCTTCGACACGTGCTGGCGCTGGCTGCTCGCACGCGAAGACAGCCCCTGGTACCCCACCGTGAAGATCTTCCGGCAGCCCGCGCCCGGCGACTGGCACAGCGTCATCGCACGGGTGCGCGCCGAACTGGACCGTATCGCCTGACCGCGGCCCTCAACGGGTAGGTGCCGTGTCGCCTGCCGGATGCACACCGCCTCGCCGTGCCCGCAACCCGAATAGATACGACAGCACCGCCGAAACCAGCAGGGTCGCACTCACGAAATACAGGCCCAGCGAATAGTCGCCGCTGACGTCGCGCAGCCGCCCGATCACCATCGGACCGATCGTGCCGCCTATCAGGCTGCCCATCGCATTGATCAACGCGATGCCCGCCGCCGCCGCGGAGCCGGAAAGGAACTGCGTGGGCATGCTCCAGAGCGGCGGCTTGGCCGCGTTGATGCCGAAGTTGGCGATAGAGAGCCCGACGATCATCACGACGGCACTCGCCGCGTGCCCCGCCAGCAACATGCCGATGCCGGCCGCAAGACACGCAATGGCCACATGCAGCCGGCGTTCGTTCGTCCGATCGGAATTGCGCGCCCACAGCACCATCGTGACGACGGCGAACAGGTTCGGAATCGCATTCACGAGACCGAGTTCGAAATAACCGAAGCCGAAGCGGTGAATGATCATCGGCGCCCAGATGCCGATCGCGTACAGCCCCGTCGAGGTTCCCGCATAGACGAGTGCGAGCAGCAGCACGCGCGGATCCTTGACCGCGGCCCAGACGCTCGTCCGACTTTGTGCGGCTTTGGCGTCGCGCTCGCGCTGCATCTCGGCGGAAAGCCACCGGCGTTCGGCCGGCGCGAGCCATTGGGCGTCCTCGGGCCTGTCGGTCAGAAAGAAGAACGAGACGATGCCGAGCAGCACGGTAGGCGCGCCTTCCACGAGAAACAACCACTGCCAGCCGTGCAGGCCGGCCACGCCGTTCAGGTTCATCAGTGCGCCGGAAATGGGCGAGCCGATCATGTTGGAAAGCGGCGCGGCCGTCATGAACATCGCGGTGACGAACGCGCGATGGCGTGCCGGAAACCAGAAGCTCAGATACAGGATGATGCCGGGAAAAAAGCCCGCTTCCGCGAGACCCAGCAGGAAACGCAGCGTATAGAAGCTGGATGACCCGGTCACGAACGCCGTGCAGGCAGAAAGAATCCCCCACAAGACCATAAGGAGTGCGATCCAGCGGCGCGCGCCCACGCGTTGCAGCGCGAGGTTCGAAGGCATGCCGGCGGCGATATAGCCGACGAAGAAAATCCCGGCGCCCACGCCGAACATGGCCTGGCTGAGCCCGATGTCGTGGTTCATCGTGAGGCCCGCAAAACCCACGTTCACGCGATTCAGAAAGCTCAGGAAATACAGGACGATGATGAAGGGCGTGATGCGCCGCGAAATCTTGCGGACGACGCTGGTTTCCAATGCGGCGTCCGCGCCGGGAACCGGTGTAGTGCTCATGGTTGTCTCCTGTTTATTGTATTGTGAGGGGCCATCGATGTCGCCCTAAACGCCCTGTTGCTGCGCGGGCAGATCGATACGGCACCAGGGCTGCGCGGCCCAATGGTGCGCCTCGAAGGCGTCGATGGCCGCCGCCTCGCGCAACGTCATGCCGATCATGTCGAGCCGCTCCACCAGCATTCGCTTCTGGCGCGCCGGCAATGCGAACGGATAGCGCTGTCCCGAAGGCGTCACCACCACTTCGTTTTCGACGTCGATTGACAACTGCTTGTCACTGCCGCTCTCCACTTCGGCCACCAGCGCTTCGATCTGCGCCTGCGGCAGCGTGACGAGCAGCAGCCGGTTGTTCGCCGAATTGAAGTAGAAGATCTCGCCGTAGCTGGGCGCGATCACGGCTTCGAAACCGGCCTGCTGCAAGCCCCACACGGCATGTTCGCGGCTCGATCCGCAGCCGAAGTTGGTGCCGCCCAGCAGGATCTTCGCGCCGCGGTACTCCGGGCGATTCAGCATGAAAGCTTCGCGGGTGCGGCCATCCGCGTCGAAACGCAAGTCGTGCAGCAGCCCGCGGGCGAGCCCCGAGCGGTCGATGCCGAGCAGAAACTGCTTGGGCATGATCTGGTCGGTGTCCAGGTTGTTGACCGGCAACGGGGCGGCAATGCCCTCGATCACGAACGGCTCAGTCATGAGCGAACTCCTTGCGAATATCGACGATACGGCCCGCGATCGCGGCAGCGGCGGCCATCGCCGGGCTCATCAGATGGGTTTTGCTGTCGCGCCCCTGGCGCCCTTCGAAATTGCGGTTCGTGGTCGAAGCGCAGCGCTCGCCCGGCGCGAGCACGTCGTCGTTCATCGCGAGACACATCGAGCAGCCGGGCTGGCGCCATTCGAAGCCCGCGTCGATCAACTGCTGCGCAATGCCTTCGCGTTCGGCCTGATCGCGCACAAGACCCGAGCCCGGCACCACCATCGCCCGCACCGTCGACGCGACCTTGCGGCCGCGCACGACCTCGGCCACGGCGCGCAGGTCCTCGATCCGCGCATTCGTGCACGAGCCGATGAAGACGCGGTCGACAGGCGTGCCCTCGATCGGCGCGCCACCCGGCAGGGCGATGTAGTCGAGCGCCTTGCGCAGCGTCGCGCCGTCGAGGCCCTTTTCGTCTGCCGCGTCGGGAATGCGGCCATCCACGGGCACCGCCTGGTCGGGGCTCGTGCCCCACGTGACATAGGGCGCCACCAGGGTCGCATCGAAGCGGTGCTCGACATCGAACGCGGCAGCTGCGTCGGAATGCAATTGCGACCACGCCTCGCAAGCCGCCTCGAGCGTTTTCGCATCGAGATCGCGCACCTTGCTGCGCACGTAGTCGAGCGTCGTGCGATCGGGCGCGATGAGCGCGGCGCGAGCGCCCGCCTCCACCGTCATGTTGCACAGGGTCATGCGCGCCTCGGCGGAAAGCGCGGCAATCGCTTCGCCCGCATATTCGACCGCATAGCCGCGCGCGCCCTGCGCGCCGATGCGCGCGATGATATGCAGCACGAGATCCTTGGAGGTGGTGCCCGGCGGCAGCGTCCCGTCCACGACGATGCGCATGTCCTTCGCCACGCGATAGACAAGCGTTTGCGTGGCCAGCACGTGCTCGACTTCCGACGTGCCGATACCGAACCCCAGTGCGCCGAGTGCGCCGTATGTGGTGGTGTGGCTGTCGCCGCACAGCACGACCATGCCGGGGCGGATCAAGCCGATCTCGGGCGCCACCACATGCTCGATGCCCTGCATGGGGTCGTCGATATCGAACAGATGGATGCCTTGCTCCACGCAGTTTCGCGTGAAGTTGGCGGCCTGCTTTGCGGCGTCGACGATCTCGATCGTGCGGGCACGAACCGGCACGGGCCGCGTGGGAATCACATGATCGACCACGCCCATCTGCTGGCGCGGGCGCCGCACGCGCAGGCCTTTTTCGTGCAACCCTGCGAAGGCTTGCGGGCTCGTGTACTCGTTCATGATGTGCAGGTCGGCGTAGAGCAGAACGTGCTCCGCGTCGAGGATCGATACGGTATGCGAATCGACCAGTTTGCGATAAAGCGTGGGTGAGGACATGGCGAAAAATTCCGGCTGAGGAGAATCAGGCGAGCGCATCAACGCTGCAGAAACGACAACACGCGGTCGAGAAACGCTGCCGGCGCTTCTTCGGGAATGTAATGGCCGCACGGCAGCGCCTCGCCCGTCACGCCCGCGCTCCAGTTGCGCCATTCCGCGAGCGGATCGAAGCAGCGGCCCACCACGCCTTCCTCGCCCCACAGCGCAAGAAACGGGCAGGCAATGCGCTTGCCTTCGGCAAGATCCGCGCGGTCGTGTTCGAGGTCGATGGTGATCGACGCGCGATAGTCTTCGCAGATCCCGTGCGCCGTTGCCGGGTCCGAAAGGCAGCGCAGATATTCCGCGTAAGCCTCGGGCGTGAACGGTGCAAGCCCGGCGCTGCGCGCGCCGATAGTCTGCTTCAGATACAGGTCGGGGTCGGCGCGAATCAGCGTTTCCGGGAACGGCGCCGGGCGCACGAGGAAAAACCAGTGCCAATAGGCCCGCGCGAATTCGAACGAGGTCTGCTCGTACATCGCCACGGTAGGGGCGACGTCGAGCGTCACGAGTTGCGTGACCGCTTGCGGGTGATCGAGCGCCATGCGCGCCGCCACGCGGCCGCCCCGGTCGTGCCCGATCACCGCGAACGCCCCGTAGCCGAGGCGTTGCATGAGCGCCACCTGGTCGAGCGCCATGCGGCGCTTCGAGTAGTTGGCATGATCCGCGTCGCCTGTGGGCTTGCCGCTGTCGCCATAGCCGCGCAGATCGGCGGCAATCACCGTGTAGTGTTCGGCCAGCGCGGGCGCGACCTTGTGCCAGATCGCGTGCGTTTGCGGGTGGCCGTGCAGCAGCAGGAGCGCCGGGCCGCGGCCGCTCCGGAGGGCGCGAATCCGGATGCCGTCGACTTGCGTCGAAACATCGGAGAATCCTTCGAACATCGTTGTCTCCCAAGGTTGTTTGCAGTCTAATTGATGCCATGCACGATTGGGTTTCCTCAAAAGCAATCCGGTCGTAACTTTCAGGAACGAATCAAAAGGTCCGAAGAACATGGCAATGGACGCCTTTTCCGATCTGAATCTGTTCGCACTCGTCGCGCGGCATCGCAATCTGGCCGCCGCGGCGCGCGAGATCGGCGTGACGCCCCCCGCGGTCAGCAAGCGGCTCGCGCAGCTCGAGCGGCGCCTGGGCGTGCGGCTGATGAACCGCACGACGCGGCGGCTCTCTCTCACGCCCGAAGGCGAGCTGTATCTGGCGAACGGCTCGCGCATCCTCGACGAGCTATCGGAGCTGGAGCAACGGGTGACACGCAGCCGCGGCGAACCCACCGGGCTGCTGCGCGTGAATGCCTCGTTTGGTTTCGGACGCACGCATGTCGCGCCGGCCGTATCCGAATTCGCCGGGCGCTTTCCGGCGATGAAAATCCAGCTGCATCTGACCGACCGGCCGCTGAGCCTTCAGGAAGAAGGGTTCGACGTCGGCATCCGCTTCGGCGAGGTGCCCGACGCGCGCATCAATGCACGGCTGCTGGTGAAAAACCGGCGCATCGTGTGCGCTTCCCCCGCTTATCTGAAACAGCACGGCAAACCGGCGGCGCCGCACGACCTCGCCCGTCACGCGTGCATCGTGCTGCGCGAGAACGATTCGGCCTACGGCACGTGGCACTTCTCGCGGGGCAAGCGCGCGGAAACGGTGAAAGTGGATGGCGCGCTCTCCAGCAACGACGGCAGCATCGCGCTAGGCTGGGCGCTCGACGGACGCGGGATCGTCGTCCGTTCGCAGTGGGAGGTAGAGGGGTATATCGAGCGCGGCGAACTCGTGCCGCTGCTCGCCGAGTGGGCACTTCCGAACGCCGATATCCACGCGATCTATCTGGAGCGCAACCAGCTCTCCGCCAAGTTGCGCACCTTCGTGGATTTTCTCGGCGATTACTTGCGATCGGCGTTCGGGCAGGCCCGAAGCGATCTCGTATGACGCGGCCCGGTTATCGACCGAAGGGTCTCTGAACCATCAACCGGTTGCTCACCGAAGTCACCCCGGGCACCTGGCTGACGATGGCCGCCACCTCATCGACCTGCGCCGCTTCGCTCACCGTGCCGTTGATCGTCACGGCGCCGCCCTTGGGCGTGATGCTGAGGGTGCCCGCATCGATCTCCTTGTGCTTCGCGAGCGCTGCATAGATCTTTCTGCGCAACGCGCGATTGGCCTGCCGCGCCGCTTTCGGGCTCGTACCGTCCGACGCCATGGCCGCCGTGACCGACGCCGTTGCGCTCTCCGGCACACTGGCCGGATCGTCCGCCCATGCGCCCGCTGCGAAGCTCGCGGCCAGCATCGCCACGGCCGCCGCCCTTGCCCCGAATACCCTGCTCTTTTTCATTGCCCTCTCCGAATGCATGTGAAGAAACGCCGATCAGAAGTTCTGGCGCATGCCGATCATCGCCGCAGTCGTCGCGGCACCCGGTGCAACCGGAGTCCCGAATACGATTCCCTGGTTCATGGTCCCCTTGTTGTCCACATAGCCGAGCTGCGCGTAGAGCAGCGTCCGCTTCGACAGGTTGTATTCCGCACCCACGGCAAACAGGCCCGAATGGTTCTCCGCAATGTTGCGGTCTTTCAGGTAGTAGTAGCCCGAAGTAATCTTGAAGAACGGATTGAAGCGGTAGCCGAAGCCGGCGGAGAGAATCTCGTAGTTCACCCGGCTCGTATCCGAGGGATCCCTGGCAAGGCTGTACGAACCGGAAACCGAGAGTCCGCGAAACGTGTACTGCGCGCCCAGGTAGTAGTAACGATTGTTGTCGAGTCCGGTAGCCACGCTGGTGGCCGTCGGGTTCGTGTCGTGCGCGTTGTAGTAGACCGCGGCGAAATTGAGACCATAGTTCGAATACTTCAGCACGGCCGATTCTCGCGTGCCGCCCTGAATCTGCCCGGCCACGCCACCGGGCGCGTACTCGAGCGACACCGAGGCGCCGTAGAATTTCGGCGACTGATAGACGAGCGCGTTGCTGTCATAGACGGCGCCCAACGGTGCATTCGAACTCGTGCCCGGCCAGCCCGCCGCCTGGTTTACCCCCAGCCACGCGCTGAGAATACTGCCGAAATACTGCGCCGCTCGAACGTCCGTGTCCGCCATCGCGTAGATGATCGGTGCGTACTGGCGCCCCGCGTCGAACCGGCCGAACGGACCGGAAATCCCCACCGAGGCCTGCTGGTTGAACAGAGTGCCGACGCCCGCCGTATCGCCGAGACCCAGCTTGCCGGTGCCGCTATTGAACACGCCCTGCAGTTCGAAGTTGACCCGGTAGCCTCCGCCCAGATCTTCAGTACCGCGTATGCCCCACAGGCTCGCGAAAATGCCGCCGTCCTTGTACTCGAAGACCGATCCCGTATTCTTCGCGGTCGGCGAGAGCGTCGCCGCCGACGTGTTCTGATACAGCACGCCGCCGTCTATGGCACCGTACAGCGTCACCGACGATTGGGCCTGCGCCACGCTCGCAAGGCTGCCCAGCACGGCCATCACACTCCACCTCAGTTTCATCCGGTCTCCTCCAGATCGCCTCGACCACGACACGCGATGCGCCCGGGTCTTCGTTTAATTAATAGGGATGACTACTTATATTGATAACTTCCCGGCAAACTATCGATACTGCACTGTGGCACCGCCGAGCGCTTGCCGGCGGAATCGGACCGCGAAACCTACGCGATCCTTCGCTCGATCGGCGGATAAGCGAACGTCCGCGAAAGATGCGCCGCTCGCGGCATATACAGCCGCAGCGCCAGATAGAACTGCCCTTGCGGCGCCGGTAGCCAGTTGCGCCGCAGCGTGGCATCGTCAGGCTCGCGGGCGGAAATGGCAATGCGCAAACCCCCGTCGGCGTCGTAGCACAGCCCTTGCGTGCGGTCGCCTATCGAGTAGCGCCCAATCGCGTTCTCCGCCAGCATGCAACTCGCTTTCTCGTAGGCAGTGAGCGACCAGAAGGCATCGACCTGCGGCGCGCCGCCCGGTACGAAACGCAGCACGTACTGCGCCTCGCCGTCGAGCAACGCGCCATCGGCATCGCGATCCGCCATCACGTACATCGCCTCCTCGATGCCGAGTGCGCCGATATAGCTGAGCGCGACCTGGGCCCGCGCGACGTAGTCGGTGCCGAACGACTCGTGCAACTCCACGGGCAGACACCATCCGCCGCCCAGCTCGGAGGGCAACGCCCGAGAAAGCGCCCGCGTGACTTCGTCGATCGCCCGCGCAAGCGCCGCCTGTTGCGCGACGCTCAGCCGCTCCCCCGGCAGACCCGGCCCGATCCCGCACGCGGCGAAGCGCGCGAGCGCAGCCGACGCTTCCGATGGCGGTGGCGCTTCCGCCAGCACGCGATTGACAACGCTCGCGTAACGCAGCGGATCGCCGACTTTCTCATGCGGCTCGATACCGGCATCGACGAGGTTCGGCACCTGCGCGCCGCTACCCGGCGGCGAGACGAATTCCAGTTGATCCTGCAACGCGTTGACGGCGGCCACGTCGTCCGCGCCCTCCACCAGCAGGCGTCCGATCAACCAGACGGTATCGGTCGGGCAGCGCACCACGTGAACGCCCTCCGGCACTTCGCCCTGCCAGCGCGGCCCATGCAGCAGAAACTCGCCTCGTGCGTTGCCCGTCACCCGCGTGCCGATATAACCGAACGGGTTCGTGTACATGTCGAGCAGCCCGAGCACGTAGTAACGCGTGCCCATATCGGGCACGCGAATCACGAGCGGCCCGGCGCCCAGATCGAGCCAGGCACTCGAATAAAGCGTGTCGTTGTTGGGCGTGACGACCTGCCGGTCTGCCGGGCCAAGCAGCTTGCGCGCGTGCACCCAGTGATTGGCCCAGCGCTGGGTGGATTCCGGCGTGGTGCCCGCCGCGCGACCGGCCCGATCGCGGCGCGGGCAAGTGGCGGCGCGCATGCGCGCCATTTCGTAGAGCGGCAGCGTGAACTGCACCGCCTCCAGGGCGATGTCGAACAAATCGTCCGATGCCGTGCGCGTGACGATAGAAAGAGATGACATGGTTTCCGGCCTCAAACGTTCTTCTGGACCGCGTGGATCGCGGGAATCGCGTAGCGCCCTTCGAGGAAGGCCGCCTGCGGGTGGTAGAAACGCAGGATCAGATAGAAGCCCCCGGCGGGGGCCGGCAGCCAGTTCGCCGTCGATTGCGGCGAATCGCGGTCGATTTCGTGCTGGATAACGAGGCGCAGGCCGCCATCCGCGTCGTATTGCAGCCCGGGGGTGCGGTCGCCAATCGCATAGCGACGGATGGGATTGCCGACGAAGAAACGATCCATGCCGTAGAGCGACAGCGACCACATGGCATCGACGGGCGGCAACTGGCCCGGCGGAAAGTACAGCTCGTAACGGTTGCGCCCGTCCAGGTGCGCACCGGTATCGTCGAAGTCGGCGGAGGCGTAGACCGCTTCGTCTGCGGCCAGCGCGCCCAGCCCCTTCATGGCCGTGCAGGCGCGCAACAGATGATCGTGGCCATAGCGGCCAAGGCCGAGGCTGTACACCCAGCTACGCCCCGTGCGGCTTTCCGTGAAGGCCGTAATCAGGCGGTGAGCCACAGCGTAGCCGAGACGAAGCCCTTCCTGCACGGTTTCCGGCAAGGTGGCCACGTCCACCTGCGCGTGCCACTTCACGCCGGCGCGCCGCAGCAGCGCGAACATCGGCGCTTCGTCCTCGCACACGGGAAAATCGGCGAGCGAATTGAAAACGTTCTGGAAGAAGTCCAGCGCCGCATCGCCGCTCTCGTGCCAGCGGCTCACGCTCGCGGGCCCGCTGACCGGCTCGCCGCTCAGCCGAAAGGCGTTCGCCACTTGACGTGCCGCTTCGAGATCGCGCTCGCCATGCACGAGCACGCGCCCGAGCAGCCAGACGAGCCGCGTGGGGCAGGCCACCGGCTTGCCGGCCCGCGGCTCGGGCGCCTCGCCTTCGAGGTGAAGCACGAAATGCCCGCCCTGGCGGCCGATACTGCGAGCACTCAGGTTCACGAAGTTATTGGTGAACGCGTCGAGCAGTTCGATCACGAAATAGCGGTCGCCGTCGACGGGCGGAATGTCGAGTTGCACCGGGCCGTTCGAGAGATCGACCCAGCCGTTGAGGTAGAGAAAGTCGTTGGCGGGCGTCACGACGTCGCGATCCTCGTGAGTCCAGCACCGCGTGCTGGCGTGAATCGTGTTGAACGGCATGCGCATGGGGCTGCGCGAATGCGGCAGCGTATGCAAGGCGCACGTCCTCACCGACTCGACGACCGGATAGCGCGAAAGCGCCACCGCGCCCGCGGCCATACGCACAAGTGCCACGCGGGGATCTTCGTCGGATCCCATCATTTTTTCCATGATGCTCATTGTTTGGTTGTACATAGTAAATTTTCCATAAAGGGGAAAATCCGGAAACTTCATGCTGCGTTCGCAGGGGCGAGCGGGGCCGCTTTGCCGGGCATCCGGCAAAGCCTGCTGGCACAGAAGAACGAAGCCCTGGGCTCAGCCGCCCGGCGTGTCCGCGCGTGGGTCTAGCGTGATCACCGCGTCGGCGGCCACGAGGCCCTCGGCGGTGACGATGAACGGATTGATTTCGAGCGTGTCGAGTGCGTCGCCCAAACCGGTCCCCAGGCGCGAAACCGCCACGAGCGTCGATGCAGCCGCGTCGAGCGACAAGACGGGCTTGCCGCGGTGGCCATTCAAGAGCCGCGCAACGCCGCTCTCTTCGAGCATCGTGCGGGCGCGTTCGTGCGAAAGCGGTGTGACACCGAAGGCCATGGTGCGGCCCAGTTCGACGCCGGTGCCGCCGAGCCCGGTCATCATCACCGGCCCGAACACAGGGTCGCGGCGCAGGCCGACGATCACCTCGCCCCAGCCGTCCAGCATCTTCGCCACCACGACCCCTTCTAAGCCGCCGGGCAGCATTGCGCGCCTCGCCGCATCGGCAATCGCACCAAAGGCTTGCCGCACGGCGTCGGCATCGGAAAGCCGCAGATGCACGCCGCCAATATCGCTCTTGTGCAGCACATGGCGCGAACGCAGCTTGAGCGCAACCGGATAGCCCAACTGCGCCGCGGCCTGCACGGCTTCCTCGGCCATTGCGGCAACGCGCAACGGAGCGACCGCAATCCCGGCATCGGCGAGAAGGCCCATGGCCTCGGCCTCGTCGAGCGACGCCACACCGTCGGGCACGCTTGCGGGCAGCGGGACCGAAACGGCCGGAGCGACCGGCAACGCCCCGGCCCCGGCTTCGGCATGCCGTACATTTGCCGTTTCCTCCGCGCGCAGCAGCGTCGCGATGCACTCCATCGCATGCACGGGCTCGCGGAACACCAGCGCGCCGTGCGCCTCCAGCCAGTGGCGCTTCGTCTCGTCGACGAGGCCCGAGAACAATAGCGGCACCGGATCGGGCGACGCTGCTACGCGCTCCACCGCGCGCTGGATCGCCTCCCACGCCGCCGGGACATTGCCGCCTCCGGCGACGAAAGCAACGACGCTGCCATATGCGCCGCATTGCGCAGCGCCCGCGAGTGCGTCCGCGAGCACGTCGGGCTGCGCAACCACCTGCCCCGTCACGTCGATGGGGTTCGCAGTCGAAGCGAAGGGAATGCGCGCGAGAATGCGCTCGCCGTGCTCCACCGGCAGGGGCGGCAAGGTGAGCGCGAGCGCTTCGGCCCGGTCGGCCATCATGATGCCCACGCCGCCGGATACCGTGACGATGGCCGTCGCGCGCGAGCACGGCCTACGCCCCTTCGACAGCGCGTGGCCGAGCCGGAAAAACTCCTCCAGCGTCCGGGCGCGGTGCACGCCGTATTCGTCGAATACCGCCTGATACACGGCGTCCTCGCCTGCCAGACTCGCCGTATGCGACTGGGCGGCGCGCGCGCCCGTGGCCGTCGTGCCCACCTTCGTCACCACCACGGGTTTGCCGGCCGCGCGCGCGGCGGCCAGCGCGCGGCGCATGTTCGCGCCATCGGTACAGCCTTCCAGATACGCGAGGATCACATGGGTCTGCGGATCGCCGGCGAGCCAGGCGATGGCGTCGGCCACCTGCACGCCCGCCTCGTTGCCCGTGGTGATCCAGTGGCTCAGGCCGAGGCCCGCTTCGCGCGCGAGTGCGAAAGCGTAGGCACCGAACGCGCCGCTCTGGCTCACGAGCGCCACGCTGCCCACGGGCGGCGTGCCCATCAACGCCACCGGAGAAAAGGTCGCATAAACCCGCTCGCGCAAGTTCATCAAGCCAAGGCAGTTGGGGCCGAGCAACGTGATGCCGGCCTCTCCCGCCATGCGGGTCACGCTCTGCTGGAGCGCGCTGCCGGCATCGCCGGTTTCGGCGAATCCCGCCGTGAAAAGCACCGCCGCGCGCGTGCGGTTGCGGGCCATCTGCGCGATCGCATCGGGCGCGGCCTGCGCCGGCACCGCCACGATCGCCAGGTCCACAGGCTCGTCCAATGCATCGAGCGAGGGCACCGCCCGCACGCCCTGTACCTCCTGCGCCTTCGGGTTGACCGCATGGATACGGCCCGCATAGCCATACTCGCGCAGCAGCCTCAACGGCATTCCGCCCACCTTCGCGGCATCCGCGGAGGCGCCGATCACGGCAATCGAAGCCGGCCGTAACAGGGGCGAAAGATCGATCATTCTCGTCACTGACATTGCTCCTTCAACAAGACCTGCATGACATGCGATGGGTACGATAGGTGCGATAGATGCAATCGATGCGGTAAGGGCGCTGCGCTCACCGCTGGCCCGAAGCCAGCGACGCGGCCCCATAGCCTTGCGCCTTGCGCGCGGCCCGGGCGATGAAGCGGCGCCGGTCCGCCTCGGGATGGATGAGGCATCCGCCGGCCATGCCGGCGACCACCGCGAACGCGCCGGCGAGCATCATGCCGAGCCGGTAGCCCGCGAGCGGATCGGCGGCATGATCGATGATCTGCCCCATCACGGCGGGCGTGGCGAAGCCCGCGAGCGTCGAGATGCACACGTTGATGCCCAGCACGCCGCCGCGCTGGGCGTGCGGCACCACCTCGCCCGCCAGCAGCACCCCGCTCACGAACGCAAACGACGCCACCGAAAACGCCACGGTGACCATGGCAATGAGCAGTGGACCCGCCGGAAGCATGGGCATCGCCACGAGTGCGGCGCCGGAGATCACGACTGCGGCCGCGCCCAGCGTGCCGCGCGCATGTCGGCTCGAGACGCCGCGTGCCATGAGGCGCTGCGAGTACCAGCCGAGCAGCGGCGAGGAGACCATGAGCCCGAACGCCGGCAGCACCACGATCCAGCCGACCTGAATCAGCGAATAACCCGCTACCCGCACGAGATAGCTGGGCAGCCAGATGGTGGCCATGGTGAGCAGCACGTAGGCCGCAAAGCCGTTCAGATCGCCGCCCACGCAGGTCCGCGAGAAGAGCAGCACGCCGAGCGGCACGCGCTCGGGCAGCGCATCGGCCGAGGCCGCCGGGGAGACCGCCCCTTGTGCCGCATGCGCCTGCTTCAGCGGCCCATCCTTGCCGATCGCGAGCCACAGCGCGCTCCAGACGAGTCCCGCCACGGCGAGCGCGAGAAACGCCGCATGCCATCCCCAGGTGGTAATGATCTTCGTGATGAGAGGGGCGACGAAACCCATGCCGAAAGCGGAGCCGACCGTGAGGATGGCCGAAGGCAACGCGCGCTCGTGATCGAAAAACCACTGGTAGAGCGCATGGACGGCCACGGGATACGCCGGCCCTTCGCTCGCACCCAGCACCAGGCGCGAAACGATCAGCGTGATGGGTGCAGCGTAGAGCAGCAGCGGAACCTGCGAGATCGACCAGATCACCGCCATGCCGAACAGCAGCCAGCGCGACCCCGCGCGGTCGGCAATGAAGCCCACCAGCAGCGACGAGAGCGAGAAGAAGAGATAGAAGCTGGCGGCAATGCGCCCGAACTGGCCGTGCGTCAGATGAAGCTCGCGCATGATCGGCTCGGCAGCAAGACCGATGAGTGCCTTATCGGCGAAATTGATCGCAAGGAAGCTGAACAGCCCGATGACGATCAGCCATCGGCGGCCCGTGCCACGGGTCTCTGGCGCCATTGTGTCTCCTGTCTCCGTCGCGGCTATACGCTATGCCGCCGGGAGGAGACCGGGCGGTCAAGGTTGCTGCGTTCGGGACATTGAACGACGGCGCCACCAATAATTCAATTGCATTATTTGCATGACATTGATGCGTTTGACAAATTAATCGGGACTGGGCGGTGCGACGCCGCTCACGCGCTGAATGGCGAGAATCGCCTGCTCGGCCGCCGGCGAGAGCGTGCGCCCCGCCAGATAGACAATGCCGAACTGGATCCAGAGCGGCGAGCCGGTGGGCACCGCCAGCGGCACGAGGCCCTTCATGTGCGCGGGATTCCAGACGGGCTGCGTGCTGAGAAGCAATAGCGAATCGGTCTTGCGCGCGTACTCCTCCAGCACGTTCACGTCGTTGCAGACCACCTGGAATTCCATCTCCTGATTCGGCGCGAAGCGCAGCCACCGGCGCAGCGCCTCGCGCATCGGGTCGGTGAGGGGCACCGAGACGATCGGATAGGCCTGCAGGTCGCGGCGTTCGAGCCCGGCGCGACGCGCGAGCGGATGTCCTTCGCGCACGAACCATGCGGCCTCGTATTTCGGCAGCGTGATCACGTTGACTTCGCTCGTGACCTGCGCCCCGCGTATGTCCATGACGAGAAAGTCGAGCGTTTCGTCGTAGAGCGCCGCAAGCACGTTTTTCCAGCTATCGACCACCGCATTGATGCGCAGCCTCGGGTGCGTGCCGGCCAGCTCTCCCAGCGCCGCGGGCAGCAGCATCGCCGCGGGATACGGCCCGGCGCCGAAGGTGACCGAGCCGAGTTCGTGATTCTTCAGCAGGTCGACGTCGCGCCGCAAACAGCGTGTTTCGAAGAGAACCTTCTTCGCGCGCTGCATGACGATCTGGCCGGCGGGCGTGATCTGCACCTCGCGCGTGGTCCGGTCGAACAGCACGACGTCGAGCTCCTCTTCGATCGTCTGGATGCTGCGCGTGAGTGCGGGCTGGCTCAAATGAACGCGCTGCGCCGCACGCGCAAAGCTGCCCTCCTCCGCCAGGGCAATGACGTGTTCGAGCTGGCGAAGATTCATCAAGTCTCCCGTGGTTCGCTGGCTGGGTTCGACACGCCCAAGATTATCTCGATATTTGACTTCGCCGCCACACCGTACTGGAGCCGCAGCAAAACCGGCGCCTCTGGCCACCCCATGCGGCGTTTTGACACTCAAGCCCGCGACCTCCCCAGCCGCTAAGCCGTATCGAGTTACGGCGCACCGACCCAGCCGCCACGCTCGCGCCGGGCACGCGCCCCGCGCAACGTTCCTCCGCCCCGGTTCGAGCATGATCGATACGAGCAGCTACGCTATCCCCGTTTCCCGCCTGATCGCGCGCCCCATGCTGACGTGCTCCCCTGCGACACCGGTGCGCGAAGTGGCGCGGCGCATCTTCGCCGAGCGCTGCAGTTCGATCGTGGTGATGGAGGGAGCCACGGCAGTCGGTATCTGGACCGAGCAGGACGCGCTCGCCGTGGGCGACGACGTTCTCGCGCTCGAACGGCCGATCAGCGCGGTCATGAGCGCGCCGCTTCTCACGCTCGACGCACATATCTCGCTGGGCGAAGCGGCGGTACGCTTCAAACAGTCCGGCATCCGTCACTTTGGCGTGATGCGCGACGGCGCGTGCATCGGCGTGCTCACGCAAACCGACGTCGTGCTGAACCAGGGCGCCGAATTTTTCCTGCACCTGAAGCCCATCGAAGCCATTCACGTGCAGCCGCTCGCCCTCGTGGCCGCCGGCGAGCCGCTTCTCGGCGCCCTCGCGCAGATGCGCGCGCAAAAGCTCGACGCGATCGTCGTCGAATATGCGCAGGGCGATCGCGTCGAGCACGGCATCCTGACCGAGCGCGACGTGGTGCGCCTGATCGCGAGCGACGCCATCGGCGGCACGGTGGGCGAGCACGCGAGCCGTCCGCTGCAAACGCTCGCCGCCACCCAGAGCCTCTACGCCGCGCAGCATTTCATGTTGCGCCACCATATCCGCCACGTGGGGGTGAGCGACGCGTCCGGGCGTCTTGCCGGCTTGCTGAGCTTCGCGGACATCCTGCAGAACATCGAAGACGAATACGTGAACGAGCTGCACAGCGCGCTGCGCGAGCGCGACGAAGCGTTGGGCCGCGCGCGCTTCAGCCTGCGCATGGCGGACCGTGTGTTCGAATCGGCGCTAGAAGGCATCATGGTGACGGACCGCAATGCGAAGATCGAGCGCGTGAATCAGGCGTTCACGCGCCTCACCGGCTATACCCAGGACGAAGTGGTGGGCCACAATCCGAGCCTGCTGAACTCGGGCCACCAGGACGCCGCGTTCTACGACGGGCTCTGGCACGCGCTCAAAACCAACGGCCACTGGCAGGGCGAGATCTGGAATCGCCGCAAGAACGGCGAGCTCTACCTCGAATACCTCACGATCACGAGCATACGGGACAACGAAGGCGCTATCTCGCACTACGCGGGCATCTTCTCGGACATCACCCAGCGGCGTCAGACCGAAGAGCGCCTGCGTTTTCTCGCGACGCACGACGTGCTGACCGGACTCGCGAACCGCGTGCTCTTCGAGGAGCGGCTGGAGCGCGCCATCCTCCATGCGCAGCGGGGTCAACGCAAGTTCGCCGTGATGTATCTCGATCTCGACCGCTTCAAGCTCGTGAACGACACGCTTGGCCACAACACCGGCGACGAAGTGCTCAAGGTCGTGGCCGAGCGGCTGCGATCCCGGCTGCGCGCCAGCGACACGGTGGCGCGGCTGGGAGGCGACGAATTCGCCTTCGTGCTCGAAGACGTGAGCGACGTGCGCGACGTGGGCCGGCTCGCGCGCACGCTGCTCGACTCCGTGGGCGAGGCCATGGTGATCGACGGGCGCGAAATTTTCACGACGCCCAGCATCGGCATCAGCATCTATCCCGACGACGGCAGCGAGGCCGAACCCCTGATGATGCGCGCCGACCAGGCAATGTACGGCGCGAAAAGCCGCGGCCGCAACGTATTCCAGTTCTTCGAAAGCACCATGACCTCGTCGGCGCTCGCGCAACTCGAGACGCTAGGCGAGTTGCACCGCGCGCTGGAGCAGAACGAATTCTGCCTCTTCTACCAGCCACAGTACGATATTTCGACGAACCGGATCGTGGGCATCGAAGCGCTGCTGCGCTGGCAGCATCCGCAGCGCGGAATCGTGGCGCCGGGCGAATTCATCGGCATTGCAGAACAATCGGCCTTGATCGTGCCGATTGGCCGCTGGGTGCTGCGCGAGGCATGCCGCCAGGCGCGCGCGTGGCTTGACGCGGGCTTCGAATTCGGCCGTATCGCGGTCAACCTCTCGGCGCGCCAGTGCGTGACCGACGACTTTCTCGCCGACCTGAGCGCCATCCTCAGCGAAACCGCGCTGCCGGCCGGTCGGCTCCAACTCGAACTGCTCGAAAGCATGGCGATGAATACGCGCGAGGAAATCGGCTCGCTGCTGCGCGAGCTGATGGCGCGGCGCGTAAGCCTTGCCATCGACGACTTCGGCACCGGGTACTCGTCGCTCGCCTACCTGAAGGATCTGCCGGTGGATACGCTCAAGATCGACCGCTCGTTCCTCGCGGGCAGCGAGGCGCACAAGCCGGACCGCGCGATCATCCGGGCTGTCGTCGCGATGGGGCGTGCGCTGGGTCTGGACGTGGTGATGGAGGGCGTGGAAACGCCGGAGCAACTCGCTTTCCTGCGCGACGTGGGCTGCCACCATGCACAGGGCTACCTGCTGGCAAGACCCCAGCCTGCCGGGCAGATTGCGGAACTGCTTCAGGCTGACCTGCCCACGGCCTCGAGCTCAGCGTGAAGACCTTTCGCTATCCTCAGGATATCGGCTAACCCATCAACACGATCACCGCATTCTCCAGCGCCTGAGCCTGCTGATTGAGCGCAGCCGAAGCCGCAGCAGACTCTTCCACCAGGGTGGCGTTCATCTGCGTAATCTGCGCAAGCTGCTCCACGGCAAGCTGCGATTCCTCGATTTCCACGCTCTGGCCACCGCTGGCTTCGGCGATCTCCGAAATGGCGCGCGTGAGTTGCGCCACGGAGTGCTCTACCTTGCTCATCTCCGCACCCGCCCCGGCGGCAGCCTCGGCGCTGACCTTCATCATGTCGAGCGAACTGTCGATCAGGGACTTGATTTCGCGCGCCGCAGCTTCGGAGCGCTTGGCGAGCGTGCGCACCTCGCCGGCCACGACAGCAAAACCCCGACCGTTCTGCCCAGCCCGCGCGGCTTCGACGGCCGCGTTCAAGGCCAGCAGGTTGGTCTGGAATGCAATGCCGTCGATGGTGGCCGTGATGTCCGAAATGCGTCGCGAGTGGCCCGCCAGATCCTCGGTGAGTTGCGCCGAGCGGCGTGCGGCTTCTGCCGCGGCCGATGCCGCTTCGGCCGTGCGCTGCCCCTCGCCGCGGGCTGCGTTGGCCGAATCGGCATTGTGCCGCGCGGTTTCCGTGATCTGGCCGAGCGTGGCCGTGGTCTGTTCGATGGCGCTCGCCTGCTGTTCCGTGCGGGCCGAGAGATTCGCATTGCCTTCGGCCAGCCCCGAGGACGCGTCGCGCACCTTGTCGATGGAGCCGCGCGCATCCATCAACACGCCGATGAGCTTGCCGTTCATCTGATTGAGCAACCGCCCGAGCAGTCGCGTATGCGTATCCCCACACTCGCGAAAGCGATGCTGCAACTCGCCCGCCAGGACGACGAGCGCGCTGGCGTTCATCTGCGCAAGCGGGGCAAACACGTTGCGCGTCAAATAAGCCGCCATCAGCGCGCACGACAAGGCGGCCGCCACTGCAATCGACCAGCCGAGCCGCTGCCCGATTGCGTGCGAGAGAAAACCGGTGGCCATACAGGCGGGCACGAGCAGGATCATCAGAGCCTGCGCCGCCATGATCGCGTCGAGGCGCCCAACGGCGGATAGCCCCAGCAAACGATCAGGTATGCCGAACACGCCCCTGCGGATGGCGCGCCCGCCTTTCAAGCGCCAGCGGGAATCCTCTTCGCGCCGCAGGTCGTCGTAGAGACGTTCCGCCGCTTCGATTTCGGTCCCGGTCGGCCGCGTGCGCACGGACATGTACCCGGTAATTTCGCCGTCATGCACGGCAGGCGTGACGTTCGCGAGCACCCAGTAAAAACCGCCGTCCTTGCGCCGGTTCTTGACGATGCCCGACCAGGGCCGGCCGCTCTGGATCGTGCGCCACAGGTCTTCGAAGGCCGCCGAGGGCATGTCCGGATGCCGAACGATATTTTGCGGCTGGCCCATCACTTCGTCGCGAGAGAAACCGCTCGCACGGAGAAAGGCGTCGTTGGCGTATTCGATAACGCCGTTGCCGTCCGTCCGGGTAATGATGACCTCGTCCTGCGGCAGCACGTATTCGTGGTCGTTGATCGGTACGTTGATACGCATCGTGGTGATCGGTTCGTCGTTTTCGCGCGCGCTCGGGCCGAGCCGCGCTTACCCCTGAAATTCACGGCCCGATCGAACCTTCGACCCCGGCCGCGGAAAACGAACGCCAGTATGCCCGTGCGGCAGGCCAGGTCATTTCTTTGCACTTGATGAATATCAAGATAACCGCACAAGTTTGTTTTGGGGCATCCCGGCGAGGCACGGGCAACCGTTTGCGAACGCCCACTATGTTGCCCGGAGGCGGAGCCCGTGCTATGGCTTCTCGACGCACAGGATGCCTGCCTCGCTACGACGCCTGAGATCCTCCGTGGTTTCGCCATTGCCCTCGGGCCGCCAGCCAGGCGGTTTCGTCAGATAGCCCAACGCCTCGCGGATCGAGCGCGACGAACGCAGATCGCGCCACAACGCACGCCAGTGCCCGAATTCGATCGTGAGCAGGTTATAGGTCGTCACAGGCTCCACGAGGCCGAAGCGGCACGGCACCTGAGGCTTTTCCGCAATATAGGTGCCGAAGAGCCGGTCGAAAACGATCAGTACACCACCATAGTTTCCATCGAGATAATCGAGGTTGGCGGCGTGATGCACGCGATGAGAGGAAGGCGTGTTGAATATCCATTCGAGCGGCCCGAGACGCGGAATCCACGTGACGTGCAACCAGAATTGATAAAGCAGATTGATCGAGAGCAGCGTCATCACGATCAGGGGCGGCATGCCGAACCATGGCGCGAGCACGAAAAACGCCGTCGATCCCGTGAGGCGGCCGGTCCAGCCCAGTCGATAGGCTGCCGAAAGATTCAGCTGATTGGGCGAATGATGAACGGCGTGCGTGCACCAGAACCAGCGCATGCGATGCGCGGTGCGGTGGTACCAGTAATAGCAGAACTCCTGACCGACGAAGCACGCCAGCCAGCCGCTCCAGTGGTTCATGGGCAGGGTCCAGAGACGGTGCTGCCAGAACCAGTTCATCGTGTGGCCCCAGAACGCCAGCGGCAGCAGCGAGCGCAAGGGATATTCGCGGATCAGGAAATCGGTCGCCGACACGGCCGAAGCCTTCCAGTCGTAGCGGCGCCAGCCGTGCCGGATAGCGAGCGTTAGCGCCTCGACCAGCGAGGCGGCAAGTACGACAGCATTGGCGTATTGAAGGTATGTGAGCAGAAGAGCCATGGCCGGGCAGTCAGGGGGAGGATGCCGGCCAGCGTAAATCCGCGGCCCCGGGGCCGCTATCGGCCTGGGACGAACCGGGCCGGCCATGGGGCGAACGGGATGATTCGCGCTACTGGCGCAGGCGCGCCATCAGCGCTTCACGATACTGCCGGCTGCACGGCACCTCGCCGCCGCCCTTCAGCACGACCACGGCATCGCCCTTCGCCCGCGGCTGCACGGCAAGCACCGCGCCCAGCGCCACCGCGAAACTGCGGTGCGTGCGCACGAACGCAGGCGCGAGGTCGTCGAGCAAAGCCGTGAGCGTGCGCCGCAGCAGCAGGCTGCGATGCGGCAGATGGATGTTGACGTAGTTGTCGGCGGCTTCGAGCCATTCGATTTCCGCGCATCGCACCACGTGCGTGATCCCCCGGTCCACGATCATCAGGTTCGCGGGCCTGCCCACGCTCGGGCGTGCAGTCGACGAATTGCCGGCCGTGCCCCGCCCCGGGTTGCTCAGGCGCTGCACGGTGCGCGCGAGGCGCTCCGGCTCGACCGGCTTCAGCAGATAGTCGACGGCCTGGGCGTCGAATGCACGCAAAGCGTACTGGTCGAACGCAGTCACGAAAACGAGCGCGGGGGCGTCGTCGGGCAGCGACGCGGCGACGTCGAAGCCGTCCACCTCGGGCATCTGCACGTCGAGGAAAATCACGTCCGGCCGGAGCTCCCCGGCCAGCAACAGCGCTGCCGCGCCGTCCGCGGCTTCGCCTACTACCTCGACCTCGGGAAACATGCGCAGCATATGGCGCAGCTTGCTGCGCGCCGGCGCTTCGTCGTCGACGATCAATGCGCGCACGGCAAGCTCACTCCCACGATCAGGCCGCCGCCCGCGCGCAGGCGCAAGGCGAGGCGCGCTTGCCTGCCATACAGCGACTGCATGCGGCGCTCGAGATTGCCGAGGCCCACGCCGCGCCGCACGGGAAGTTGCTGAAGATCGCCGTCGTCTTCGATCTCGAGCTCCAGCCGCCCCGCGCGGCACGTGGCGCGCACGGCGATATGCGTCACTGCGCTGCGCCGCTCGACCCCATGACGAAAGCAGTTTTCGAGCAGCGGTTGCAGCCCGAGCGTGGGCACGCGGCAAGCGTGCGCAGCCGGATCGATCTCCCAGGCAATCTGCACGCGCTCGCCAAAACGCTGGGCCATGATCGCGGCGTAGGCGCGCAGCAGCGTCAACTCGTCGGCGAGCGGCTGCTCCAGACGCTGGCTCGCGTCGGTCGTGGCGCGCAGCAGGGTGGCGAGGCGCGTGAGCAGGGTGTCGGCGCAATCGGGATCGGTGTGGATCAGCGATGAGATCGTGTTCAGCGCGTTGAAGAGGAAATGCGGCTGCAACTGCTGCGTCAGTTGGGCAATCTGCATCTGCCGCGCGAGGCTCACCTGCCGCTCCGCGGTGAGGCGCTCCTCAACCCAGGCGCGGTACGATCTCAGGCCAAAATGGATGCCGCCGAACAACGTGTAGAACAGCACGAAGTTCGTCGTCTCGTAGGCCATCACCTCGTCCCACGGCCCGTGTTCGTACCGGTGGCCGGCAAGCGCGAACACGCCGATTCTCACCGCGTACATGGCCACGATGTAGCTCACCAGTTGCAGCGGCATCCACGCCCATTGGCGCAGGAACCACTGTACCGGCTGCTTGAGAAAGCGGTCGAAGCGGTTGGCGCGCCGGATCTGCACGGCGGCCAGCACCGTCGCCGCGAGCGCGGAGGACGTGACGTTGACGAGCGGACGCCAGAACTGCAGCCGCCCGGTCCACAAGGACTCCTGTATGCCGACGAGCAGCATGATCAGCCAGAACGCCGCCCACAGCCACGCGAGGTGCCGCCATAGCGGTTTGGGTTCTTCGCTGCGCGGCTCGCCCGGTCCTTCGCCGGATCTTTCGCCGGTTTTTTCCAATACGTAGCTCGTGTTCATGGATCACGCCCGTTCACTCCGGTCGCCGCGCCTCATCGCAACGCGCAGCCGTACTCGTTGCTCCAGGTGCCGTTAGTGCATCGCTGGCAGAGGTACTGCGGGCACTCCGTGACACTCTGGCCCGGGATGGCGCATCGATGAACGACGGTGCTGTCGGCGACGATGTCGTTATTCGAGGTCAGGCACGAACCAGCCGGCTTGACGACCACGCTCTGGGCCGGCGGCGCCGACGATCCTTCCACATGCACACACGCTGCGGCCCCGGCACACAGGCCAATGACCGCGAAAAGCTTCAGGCAACGAATCATGAACATGGCGCACCTCCCCTCCGGGTCGTCTCATCGCCCATCTTGCGCGATGGCGCAATGGTACTCCGGCGGCGCGCCTACGCGATGTCGAGGTGTGCTGACCTGCCGTCTGCCACCGTCATGCAGCGCCGGCCACGGCGGTACGCTCCGCTTCGGCCGCCGCAATCGCGTGCAGGTCGCGCGCCTCGAGTACGGGCGTGGGGGCGCCGTGCCGCGCGACGGCCAGCATCGCCTGTCCGATATCGGCTGTCGTCACCAGCCGGTCGCCCAGCACCGCGCGCAACAGCGGCCAGAGCGGCCGCATCAGCCGATAAGCAAAATCGTACATGCGCGTTTTCGAACGGATGCCTTCCAGCGGCTCGATCGCGCCCGGCCGGAAGAGATAAACGGCTCGGAAATTCAGGCGCTGGAGCGCGTTCTCGGTTCGCCCCTTCACGCGCGCCCACATCGTGCGGCCTTGCTCGCTGCTGTCCGTGCCGGCACCCGAGACATAAACAAAAGTCATCGGTGGATTGAGGCGCGCGAGCGTGCCGGCCACCGCCATCGTCAGGTCGTAGGTCACGCGCGAGTAATCCGCTTCCGACATGCCGGCCGACGAAACACCGAGGCAGAAGAAGCATGCGTCGAAGCCGGTCAGATCACCTTCGATCGTGCGGCTATCGGCGAGATCCGGCAGCACCGTCTCGCGTAGCCGGGGGTGCTGGATGCCGGTCGGGCGGCGCACCACGATCTGCACGAGTTCCACGTCGGCCGCACGCAGGCATTCGCGCAAGACGCCCTGGCCGACCATGCCGGTCGCACCGTAGATCAGGACTTTCATCGTTGCTCTCTTGAGAGGAGGGTTGGGGTCCAGGACCGCTTCGCGGATTCTCGCGTCGTCGCAGCGGCGCATCGGCCGGTCACGACAACCGGCCGCATGCCCCGGCGGGAAACCGGCACACGCCAGCCCTCATGTTGCACGCCTTTGCTCACGCCTGCGGCATGGCGGGTATGTCGCCCTCGGTGCCGAAGTCGGTCGAAAGCGTGACGGCTTGCCAGCGCTCGCCGGCCGCATTGCGTTCGGTTTCGGCCTGGCCCGCGAAGTAAAGCGCGTCGCTGCCGAGCAGCAGGTGCGCGGGCGGATTGTCGTGATACGCGAGCTTGAGCGCGACCTGCGCCACGCGTTGCGGATCGCCGTGCTCCTTGCCCACGTGCTCTCCCAGGAGTTTCAGCAGCGCACCGATCGACGGTTCGTATTCGGGCAGCAGCGCGGGAATCTGGCTGGCCGCTTCGTTGCCCCAGTTCGTTGCCATGCCACCCGGTTCGAGCGCGGTCATATGGATGCCGATAGGCGCCAGCTCATGACGCATCACTTCCGTAAAGCCGCCCACCGCCCACTTCGCCGACTGATAGGCGGAGAAACCCGCCATGCCGAGGCGCCCGCCCACCGACGACACATTGAGGATATGCCCGGACTTCTGGGCGCGCATGACGGGCAGCACGGCACGCGTCACGTTGACGACGCCGTGGAAGTTCGTGTCGATCTGCGCGCGGAAGTCGTCTTCCGGCATCTGCTCCAGCGGCGCGATATGGCCGAAACCCGCGTTGTTGACGAGCACGTCCACGCGCCCGAACGCATCGAGCGCGACCTGTACGGCAGCGCGCGCCGCGGCCGGATCGACCACGTCGAGCGCCGCGGTTTTCACGCGCTCGCCGTAGCGCTCGACGAGATCGTCGAGATCTTTCGGCTTGCGCGCCGTGGCGAGCACACGCTCGCCGGCGGCCAGCGCGGCTTCGACGATATGGCGGCCGAGGCCGCGGGAGCTACCGGTGACAAGCCAGACTTTGGACATGATGAACTCCTTCCTTTGACGAATATGAATGCGTAATCACTCATTAAAAAGACAAAAAAACGCCCTCAAACATGGGCGACGGCATTCCAGAACGCATTGAAGCCGGCTTCCAGATAGGTCTCGCGCTGCGCAGGCTCGCGGACGATGAAGTCCATCGTCGTTTCGGCCAGCGCGCCCATGATGGCCGCGGCAAAAGCCGGCGGCTGACCGCACAGGTGCCCGTGCGCGATGCAGTCCGAGATCAGCGCGCCGGCCTCGGCGAAGGCCTGCATGCCGGTCGCGCGGGACTGATCGGTAATGCGGTCCGATGCGCTCAGCACAAGCATGATCTTGCGCTTGCCCGGATTCGCCACGCCCCAGTCCACATAACTGCGCCACAGATGCAGCACGCGCTCGCGCACGGTCGCGGCATGCGGGAAATCGGGAACGAGCGCATCGCGCAGTTCGCCCTTGATCGTGAGATAGAGCGCGTTGAGCAGTTCGTCCTTGTTCTCGAAGTACGTGAACAACGTGCCTTCGGCCACCCCGGCCAGTTTCGCGATCTTCGCCGTGGGCGCGCCAATGCCCTGCTCCGCAATCACCTGAACGGCGGCGGCAAGGATGGCGTTGCGTTTGTCTTCGCTTTTCGGGCGGGCCATGGGACGGATCGACGAATCTTTAATTGAGTGATTGCTCAATCATAAAACGAAGCGAGGTCCTTTGCAAGCCACGGCTGCGGGCTCCCGATAATCTCTGCCTCTTATTTTTACCCGGATATTATTGACACATATTTATACCCGGGTATAAATTGGCACCTTCGTTATCTCAACAAGGAACCCGCCGATGACTACCCTCGACCTGAACGCCGGCGCCATCGCCCCGGTGACCCACGAAGCGGATCACGTCGCGCTGCGCGTGACGGGCACGCTGCCGGACGATCTCCACGGCGTGCTCGTGCGCAACGGTCCGAACCCGCTCTCGGGGCGTTTCGAGGGGGATGGCGTGCTGTCGTGGTGGCCGGAAGACGCGATGCTGCACGCCGTTGCCTTCGAGCGCGGCCGCGCGACGGGTTATCGCAACCGCTGGTTGCGGACGCAACGATGGGCGCGCGTGCATGCGCCGGAGAGCGTGTCGGCGTGGCCCGACACCAATCCGAACGTAAACGTGATCCGCCATGCCGGCGAAACGCTCGCCCTTGCCGAAGGCGGCGCACCGCTCGCGATCACCGCGGCACTCGATACGATCGGCCCGGCGCAGCATCTGGCGGGTTTCGCGCAGGGCATGAGCGCGCATCCCAGGATCGATCCGCGCACCGGCGAACTCATCACCTTTCGCGCCGACTGGAAGGCGCCGTACCTGTGCTATGGCGTGAACGACGCGAGGGGCCAGCCGGTCGTCGATGTCGAGATCGCGCTGCCGGCGCCGTCGATGATGCACGACATCGCGATCACCGCAACGCACAGCATCCTGCTCGACCTGAACGTCGGCTACGACTTTTCGATGCTCGCGCGCGGCCACCGCATGCCCTTGCGCTGGCACGACGAGCGCAGCGCAAGGCTCGGCGTGATCCCGCGCCACGGCGGCGAAGTGCGCTGGTTCGAGATCGCGCCGTGCTTCATTCAGCACGTGGTCAATGCCTACGATGTCGACGCAACGACCCTTGTAGTCGATGTCGTCCGCTACCCGTGGTATTTCAGGCTCGCGCCGGATGGGCGCGCGTTCGAGAACAACCCTTTGGGGATGCTGTGGCGATATCGGATCGATCTCGCCTCGGGGGTCGTGCACGAAATGCAGGCCGGTGATGACGGTATGGAACTGCCGCGGATCGACGAGCGGCGCACCGGCCTGCCGTACCGGTATGGCTATGCCGTCGAACAGCCCACGCCCTTCGAAATGCGAGGGATCGTGCGGTACGACTGGCACACCGGGACACGCGAACGCTACGCCGTGCCGCCTGGCGATCAGAACAGCGAGCCTGTGTTCGTGCCGAAGCGTGGAGGTCGAGCGGAGGACGAAGGCTGGATCCTCACTTGCGTCTATCGGGCCGCGACGGATACGAGCGACGTGGTGGTGCTCGACGCGAGCGACATGGCCGCCGGACCGGTGGCGACCGTGCATTTACCGACGCGGATTCCCGCGGGGTTTCATGGTGCGTGGCTGCCGCACGAGGACTGACTTGCGGTGAGGAATACGCCCCCAAAAGGGAACATCCGCCCCAACCCCGCCAGGTGTTTACCCGAAAGGCTATTGTCACCACGCTATCGGTATGTCGATAATATTCTCATGGATGTGAAAACTGCAGTGCGCGTCTTCGACGTGATCAACCTCTTTGCCGAAGTCCGGCAACCCATGATCTACAGCGAGATCGCGCGTCGAACCGAAATCCCGCTGTCGAGCTGCCACGCGCTGTTGCAGACGATGGTGGCGAAGGGCTATCTGTACGCGCCGGGCGTGAAGGCCGGCTACTACCCCACGCAGCGGCTGCTGCACGTGGCGCGCGACATCTGCAGCGAGGACCCGCTCACGCTGGCCTTCCAGCCGCTCCTCTCCGCGCTGCGCGACGCAACCGGCGAAACCGCCGCGCTCGCCACGCTCGCGGGCAATCGCGTGGTCTATCTGGACGTGATGGAGTCGCGCCAGAAGATCCGCTACAGCGACGAGCCGGGCGGTTTCATGACCGTCGCGAGCGCGGCGGGCAAGGCATTGCTCGGCGCGCTCGATCCGGCGGCGCGCCGCAAGCTGCTGGACAGTTGCGAGCCGCTCTGCGTCGCCCCCGGCGGCACGGTGGTGGATCGCGCAACGTTCGAGCGCGAGATCGGGCAAGGCGTGATCGACGGCTGGCATCGCTCGACGGGCGAGAGCGTGGAGGACGTGGCGGGTCTCGCGCGCGGTTTCCGGATTCACGGCGAAGCGTTCGCACTCGTCATCGGCGCGCCCAAGGCGCGGCTTTTGAAGAACGAGCAGAACGCGGTGAAGGCGCTGCTCGAGGTCTATGCGCAGATTCCGCCCTCACTGCTCGCATGAACGAAAAGTGACGTGGCCCGGGTCCGTAGCGGACCGCATGGCAGGAGACAGACGATGCGTTGGAAGAACCGGCCCGAAGGGTCCAACTGGGGCGACTTCGGGCCCGACGATCAGCTTGGCCGCCCGAATCTGATCGGCGCGGAGCAGGTGCTCAAGGGCGCGCGCGAGATCCGCGCGGGCCTGAGTTTCTCGCTCTCGCTGCCGCTCGACTTTCCGGGCGAAAGCAAGCTCAACGTGCGGCGCCACCCGCCCGTGCTGCGTCCGACCTTTCGCGACGGCCTGCCCTATGTGAACTTTCCGTTCGCGCGCAACGAGGCCAGCGCAACCGACGTCGTGAGCGACGATCAGGTGCTGCTCTCGCTCCAGTATTCGACGCAGTGGGACTCGCTCGCGCACGTGGGCGCACGCTTCGACGCCAATGGCGACGGCGTGGCCGAAAGCGTCTACTACAACGGCTATCGCGCGAACGAGGACATCGTCGGCCCGATGGCGTATCGCGCCGAAGACGGCTATGCGCCGCACGCCTGCGGCGGCGAGCACAGCCATGCCGACGTGCTGGGCATCGAAAACCTGGCCGTGAAGGGCATGCAGGGCCGCGGCGTGCTGATCGACTTCGTCGCGCACTATGGGCGCGCGCTGCGCACCGTCGGCTACGACGATCTGATGGACGTGATCGGGAAGGACAACATCGTGGTGGAGCCCGGCGACATGCTCCTGCTGCGCACCGGCTTCGCGGAAATGATCCTCGAGATGAACCGCCAGCCCGACGAAGCGGTCCTCGCGAATCACTGCAGCGCACTCGATGGCCGCGACGAGCGCCTGCTGCAATGGATCAGCGATTCGGGCATCGCCGCGCTCGCCGCCGACAACTACGCGGTGGAACGCTACCCGGCGCGTGCGCCGGCCACGCCCGGCGAGCATCCGCTGATGCCGCTGCACCACCACTGCCTGTTCAAGCTCGGCTTGCCGCTGGGCGAGCTCTGGTATCTGCGCGAACTGGCCGGGTGGCTGCGCGCGCACGGCCGCTCGCGCTTCATGCTGACCGCCCCGCCGCTGCGCCTGCCCGGCGCGATGGGCTCGCCGGTCACGCCGGTCGCCACTGTCTGAACGGCCCGGCGCATTTCATTCGCTCGCTATCGATTCCCTCCTGCACCGACGCCTCTCCACCATGGCAAAAGAACGAGTCTTGATTACCGGCGGCGCGGCCGGCATCGGCGCCGCATGCGCCGCGCGCTGCGAAGCCGACGGCTATGAAGCCGTCGTCATCGACCGCGTGGGTAACGGTCTGATCGCCGATCTCGCCGACGTCGAAGCCACCGCCGCCGCGCTCGCCCGCGCGCTGGAAGACGGCCCGATCACGCGCCTCGTCAATAACGTCGGTGTCGTGCTGCCCGCCGATGCGGAACACCAGACGCTCGACGAGCTCGAACGCGCGTGGGCGCTCAACGTGCGCTGCGCACAGCAATGCATGCAGGCGCTCTTGCCCGGCATGAAAGCGGCGGGCTTCGGGCGCATCGTCAATATGTCCTCGCGTGCGGCGCTCGGCAAGGAACTGCGCACCGCGTACTCGGCGACGAAAGCCGCGCTGATCGGCATGACGCGCGTGTGGGCGCTCGAACTGGGCGCCTTCGGCATCACCGCGAACGCCATCGGCCCCGGCCCCATCCGCACGGAACTGTTCGACCGCGCAAACCCGCCGGGCGCGCCGCGCACCCAGGCCATCATCGACGCCGTGCCGGTCAAGCGCGTGGGCACGCCCGACGACGTCGCCCATGCCGCCTCGTATCTGCTCGACGCGCGCAGCGGCTTCGTCACCGGGCAGGTGCTGTACGTGTGCGGCGGCATGACGGTCGGCGTCGCGGGAGTGTAGCGATGACGGCCCCTGCCACCCGCCGCGCCGGGATTGTCGGCGCGGGCAGCATCGGCGTTGCCTTCGCCGTGGTGTTCGCGCGCGCGGGCTGGCGCGTGCGGCTCTACGATCCCGATGCCGCAAGCCGCACCGCCGTGCCGGGCGAGATCGCGCTGCGCCTCTCCGATCTCGCGCACTACGACCTGCTCGACGAAGCGACGAGCGATATCGCGGCGCGCGTGGAAGTCGTCGATACCCTGGCCGATGCCGCGGCCGATGCCGACCTCGTTCAGGAGTGCGCGCCCGAACGCGTGGACATCAAGCGCGAACTCTTCGAGCAGATGGATCGTGCCGCACCGGCCCACGCAATACTTGCGAGCGCATCGTCGTTTCTCGCCGCCTCGAAGTTCGTCGATGATGCGTTGCCCGGACGCGCGCGCTGCCTCGTCGCGCATCCGGGGAATCCGCCGTACCTGATCCCCGTGGTCGAAATCGTGCCGGCACCGTTCACCTCCGACGCGGCCACGGCCCGCGCTATCGGCCTCTTCAGCGAAGCCGGACTGCGCCCCGTCACCGTGCACAAGGAAGTGGAGGGCTTCGTCTTCAACCGGCTGCAAGGCGCCGTGCTGCGCGAGGCGTATTGCCTCGTGCGCGACGGCGTGGCTTCCGTGGAGGACATCGACAGGGTGATGCGCGAAGGGCTCGGCCCGCGCTGGTCCGTGATCGGCCCGTTCGAAACCGTCGACCTGAATACGCGCGGCGGCATCGCCTCGCACGCGCAAAAGATGGGACCCTCGTATGCCCGCATGGGCGCGGAACGTGGCCAGCACGATCCGTGGACGCCCGAACTCGTCGCATGCGTGGAAGCCGGGCGGCGTCGCGCGCTGCCGCTCGACCAGTGGGACGCGCGCGTGGCCTGGCGCGACCGCCAGCTCATGCGTCTCGCACGCCACCGCAAGGAGCAGGAACAACAACAGCAAGACAGCGAGGCAGGCTGAAGAAAGCCCTTACCCGCGCGAACGAGACCCGGGCGCAACACCATAACGATTACGACCATAACAGAGACATTCGCATGCAAAAGACCACCGCCTTCTTCACGGAGCTGATGCGCCGCTATCTGCCCGATCCCTTCGTTTTCGCCATCGGCCTCACGCTGCTCACCATGGTGCTGGCTGTGCTCGTGCAAGGCCAGGCCATCACGGCGCTCACCACGAGCTGGGGCAAGGGCTTCTGGGCGCTGCTCGCCTTCACCACGCAGATGGCGGTGATTCTCGCCATGGGCTACGTGCTCGCCACGGCGCCCCTCACCGACCGCTTTCTCGACCGGCTCGTCGCCCGCGTGAACGATCCGCGCATGGCTGTGATCGTCGCCACGCTCGTGGGCGGCATCGGCAGCTATCTGAACTGGGGTTTCGGCCTCGTGGTGGGCGGCATCGTCGCGCGCAAGCTCGCCCTGCGCGTGAAGGGCGTGCACTACCCGCTCATCATCGCCTCCGCCTATAGCGGCTTCACGCTCTACGGCCTCGGCCTCTCCGCGAGCATTCCAGTGCTGATCTCCACCCGGGGGCATCCGCTCGAAGCGCAGATGGGCGTCGTTTCGCTCTCCGAAACAATCTTCTCGCCCGTCATGCTCGTGACGAGTCTCGTGGTCATCGTTACGCTGCCGCTGCTCAATGCGTGGCTGCACCCGAAAGCCGGCCAGAGCGTCAAGGAGATCGACCGCGATGCCGAAGCCGCGCCGAAGCCAGGCCCGCTCGCGCTCGATATCGACGAAGGCAATACCTTTGCGAACCGGCTCAACCATAGCCGCCTGCTGAGCTACGTGATCGGCCTGATCGGCATGGGCTACGTGGGACTGCACTTCTACGAGGGCGGTTCGATCGACCTGAACCTCATCAACTTTTTCATTTTGTTTCTCGGCATCATCCTGCTCGGCACGCCGATCCGCTACGTGGAAAAGCTCAACGAAGGCATTCGCACTATCAGCGGCATCATCCTGCAATATCCGTTCTACGCGGGCATCATGGCCATCATGGCGTCTTCGGGTCTCGTCAACACCTTCTCGCACGCCTTCGTGAACGTCGCAACGCCGGCCACGCTGCCGTTCTGGGGTCTCGTCAGCTCGTTCTTCATCAACTTCTTCGCGCCTTCGGGCGGCGGCCATTGGGTCGTGCAAGGCCCGTTCATGATCGAGGCCGCGAAGTCGATCGGCGCTTCGGTGCCGCATACGTCGATGGCCGTCATGCTCGGCAACGCGTGGAACGATCTCGTCCAGCCGTTCTGGATCCTGCCCGCGCTGGCGCTTTCGAAGCTCAAGCTCAAGGACATCATGGGCTACACGGTCATCATGATGTTCTGGATCGGCATCGTTTATACGGTCGCGATTCTCGTCTGGGGTTGATGCCCGCGCGCCGAACCGCTTTCCGTTCGTCAAGGAGACTTTCTCATGCTGTTTATCGTGCACATGCAGGTGCAGATTCCGCCCGATACCGATCCGGCCCACGCCGATGCGCTCAAGGCGCAGGAAAAGGCCTTTTCGCAGCAGTTGCAACACGAAGGCAAGTGGCGCCACCTGTGGCGCGTGGTGGGCGAATACGCGAACTACAGCGTGTTCGACGTGGAATCGAACGACGAACTGCACACGATGCTCAGCTCGCTTCCACTCTTTCCGTACATGAAGATCAGCGTGACGCCGCTCGCGCAGCATCCTTCGGCGATTGCACTCAACTGACCACCGAACTGGCCACTGAAACGAGCGCAAGCCGCCATGCCTTACCTGATCGAAACCTTCGACAAACCGGGCCACGCCCACGTGCGCGCACGCGAGCGTAGCGTGCATCTGGCATTTCTCGAACAGCACAAGGCACTGCTGCTCGCGAGCGGCGCGAAGCTCAACGACGACGGCAGCGACGCGGGCGGCGGCATCTATATCGTCGACGTGGACACGCGCGAGGCCGCCGAGCGTTTCATTGCCGACGATCCGTTCACGCATGCCGGCCTCTTCGAGCGTGTGAGCATCGTGCGCTGGCGCAAGGCGTATCTCGATGGCGTGTGCCACCTGCCGGGTTGACGGCAGGCGGCCAGAGAGCACTAGCGAGCGTTACATCATGCGATGCGGTTCAGGCCGCACCAGCGCGCGATAAACCAGGCAATCACGGCCGTCACCTGCAACACGTCGCGAATGGCGACCGATTCGTCGATACCGTGAATATTGTCGCCTCCCGGGCCATAACACAGGGCAGGCGTACTCCCGTACAGGTTGAAGAACTTTGCATCGGTCGTGCCGGCAAAGGCGCCATGCAATACCGGCGCCTCCATCACGTCTGCATGACATTCGCCCAGGGTCGCGATGAAAGGGAGGTTGCGATCGAGCGCGAATCCTTCGGACCTGAAGCCCCGATTGGTCAATGTCCAGCGAAACACGCTCTTGTTCGGATGCGCATCGAAGGCCTGACTGATTACGTCGCGCACGGCCTCGATGGCAGCCTCGGCGCTCATGCCGGGGTAATAGCCGATCCGGATCTGGGCATGGCAGTGGGTCGCCACCGACGAAGCCCATTCGCCGCCGTGGATGACGCCCAGATTGAAGTTGATCGGATGATGCAGATCCGCAAACCGGGGATGGCGGCAGCAAGGCTCGTTCCATTTCGCCTCCAGCTGCTTGATCGCGCCGTACAAATACCATACGAATTCGATCGCGCTGCATCCCTCGGTCGCCCGTGCGGCATGTGCCGGCAATCCGCTCACGTCGAGTTCGACCCAGGCGACGCCGGCCTGGGTATCCCGGATCTCCTTGCCCGTCGGCTCGGGAATGATGGCGGCATCGGCTTCGTAACCGCGCACGAGGCAGCTGAGCGCACCATTGCCCGTGCATTCCTCCTCGATGACCGATTGCAGATAAACCGGAGCCGCGGGTTCATAACCCATATCCCGCAGCACCTTGAAAGCCATCGTGTACGCCACGATGCCGGCCTTCATGTCGGCGGCGCCGCGGCCATACAACCGGCCATCGACGACGACCGGGAGAAACGGGTCGCGCGCCCAGAGCGAAGCATCGCCCACGGGCACCACGTCGATGTGTCCGTTCAGGATTAGCGAGCGCCCTCCGAGACCCTGTTTGGGCCGATGTATGCCTACGACATTCTGGCGTCCCGAATACGACTGAATGGGCGGCGAACAGGCGGGATGCTTCGACAGCGTTTCGATGTCGACCTCGAACTCGTCGATTTCGAGGCCAAGCGACTCGAATATCGAACGCATATAAATCTGCGCGGGCCTCTCCTCGCCCAGCAACGACGGAAATTCGACGAGGCGCGCAAGCATGGCGACGATTTCGTCCTGCGAAGACTCGATCCGATTCTTGAGCGCATCGACAGTCAGCGTGGCGGGTTCGAGCGACGGCATAGTGCTCATTGAGCGGGCTCCACATGAAGGGTTGGCAAAAAATAGTGGTGCGAACGATTTAGCCTGCCGCGCGGCGCCGGCGCATCGCCAGAGCGCCGATGCACGCTGCCGAAATCAGCGCGGCGCCGGCATACGCGGTCGCGAGCGGCACCCAGTTGCCCTGGAATCGTTGCGCGAGGAGGGTGCCCAGCAGCGGCGTCAGTCCGCCTGCGATCGCCGCGCAGCCCTGGTAGGCAATCGAGATCGCCGAGTAACGCACGTCGGCAGGAAACAGCGACGCGCAGAAACCGGAGACCACGGCATAGAACGTCGCGCCAAAGAGCACGTTGATGCACAGGCCGATGACGATGGCCTGCATCGTGCCCATATTGACGAGCGCGTAAAGCAGGTAAGCGGTGGCTACCGTGGAAAGGCTGGTGACGAGCAGCACACGCACGGCGCCCACGCGGTCTGCCAGCCAGGCCCCGATGGGCGACACGCAGAACTGCACGAGCGTGGCAATGAACACGCAGTCGAGAATCATGGTGCGCGGCAGGTGCAGGTACTGCGTCGCGTAGGTGAGCATGAACACCGAGCAGAAGTACACGGACGATATGCCGAGCGTGTTCGCGCCGGCAGCAAGCAGCAGCGTGGCGGGCATCCTGCGGACCACGCCTAGCGCCGGGTTGGTGTCCGACGCGCGAGCCCGCGCCGCTTCAAACTCCGGCGTCTCGTCAACACCGTGACGGATGAGCAGTCCGACGATCATCAGCAGCGCGCTGGCGATGAACGGCAACCGCCAGCCCCAGTTCATGAGCGCGTCCGACGGCAAGGACGAGATGGCGCGAAACACCAGAATGCTCAGAATCATGCCGGCGGGACTGCCCATCTGCGGCAAAGACGCGAGAAAGCCCTTGTGGGCAGCCGTGCCATGCTCGGACGCGATGAGCACGGCACCGCCCCATTCGCCCCCCACGGCAATACCCTGTGCGATGCGCAGGAGGACGAGCAGGATCGGCGCCGCGATGCCGGCCTGGCGGTACGAAGGCAGGAATCCTATCGATATCGTGGACACGCCCATCAGCAGCAGCGTCATGACCAGCACGTTGCGCCGGCCGACGCGGTCGCCCAGCGAGCCAAACAGGATCGCCCCCAGCGGCCGCGCGAAGAATCCGACCGCGAACGTGCCCAATGCGCCCAGTGTCGCAAGAAAGCGGTCGCCCGGCGGAAAGAAGATCTGACCGAATATCAGCGATGCCCCAGTGGCGAAGATATAGAAGTCATACCACTCGACGGTGGTGCCGACCAGCGCGCCCAGACCGGCGCGCAAGGGTTGCCGCCGCGAGCGGGCCGGCGCGGCGGCCAGCGGCTCGACAACCAGGGATTGTGGGTTTCCATTCACGTCGGGATCCTCGTCTTGTCTTGATAAGCGGGACGATGTTACTCAGCCGATATCATGCAATCCAATGCTAATATCGCCATCTGCAATGCAAATGTTGCATCGTCAATCCGGTTAGCGAGCGGGAGAGTCTGTATGGATATCCGGAAACTTCAGCATGCGATTGCCCTCGCGGACACGCTTCATTTCGGTAAGGCATGCGAACTGGTCAACCTGAGCCAGCCCGCGTTTTCGCGCAGCATTCGCTCGCTGGAAGAAGAGCTGGGCGTGCCGCTCTTCGAGCGCGACGCTCACGGCGTCCAGATCACGCCCTATGGGCAGATCGTCGTGGATCGTTCGCGGCGCATGATGTTCGACGCGGTGCAAATGCGCGACGAAATCCATCACATGACGCTCGGCGGCTACGGGGAAGCAACGATCGGCCTTGGCGCAACCCCGGCACGCCTGCTTGCCGTGCGGCTTCTCGTGGAAGGCAGCAAGCTCATGAGCGGCTCGCACGTCCGGATCCGGCGCGGCGCAACGGAGCGCCTGCTGAGCCTGCTCAACGACGGCAAACTCGACTTCTTCTGCGCGGACATCGCGCCGCTCGATGAACTGGCCGATCGCAGCACGCTTGAAATCCAGCATCTCCCGCGCTGGCCGATTGGATTCTTCTGCCGGGCCGATCATCCGCTGGCGCACGCAACGGCTGTGCCGCTCGCGGCAGTGGTCCAGTACCCGCTCGCCAGCACGAGCCTTTCGCCGTTCGCGCTCGCGCGCCTCCAGCGCTTTGCCGGATTGACCGAGAACTTCGCCACGCGGATTGCGATGGACAGCGACAGTATCGAGGACCTCCTGCAAGCCACCCTGCAAAGCGATGCGGTGCTGCTGGCAAGCCGCCCCGTGGTGTGGGAGGAGTTACGCTGCGGCACGCTTCGGGAGATCACACTCACGCCCCCGGAAGACGGCCGCGGAGGACGCTTCGGCATCGTGACGCGCGCGGGTTCGAAGGCCACTCCGCTTGCCGCGCGCCTGATGCGCACCGTCACACAGATGTTCGAGTATTTCGCCGGCCAGGACGGTCCGCCGGCCGCCTGAATAGTCGGACTTATTACGGGTATACATGGATTAGGCCCCGACAAAACGCTGCACTACCATCTTCGTCGTACCGTCCGGCACGGTTCTTCCGCATCACCCACCGCAACGTCCCGAGGGACGCTGCCGCGCCGCCCGGTGCCGTCGTGAATGTGCACGAAACCACGCTGCACTCGACCCACGAAAAAAACCGGAGGAAGACATGGCGCAGGAACGGGAAGCAGAGCAAGACCAGATCCATTCAGGCCGGCGCGGCCTGCTGCAAGGCGCGGGACTCGGCGCGGCGCTGTCGCTGCTCGGTGCGCTGGGCGGCGGCACGGGCGGCCTGATTTCGACCGCGCAGGCGGCCGAAGCGGCATTCCCCGGGCACAAGCGGTGGAAGATCGTGTTCGTCAATCACGTCACCACGAATCCCTTCTTCGTGCCCACGCAGTACGGCATTCAGGACGCATGCTCGATGTTCGGCATGGACTATCAGTGGACCGGATCGGCCACCTCGGACGCGGGCGAAATGGTGCGCGCCGTGAACGCCGCCATCGCCGCGAAGGCCGACGCGATCGCCGTGCCGATCGTGGATCCCACCGCCTTCGACAAGCCGATCCAGGCCGCGCTCGACGCAAGCATCCCCGTGTTCGCCTACAACGCCGATGCGCCGCGCGGCAAACCGAATCCGCGTCTGGCCTACATTGGTCAGGACCTCTATCTCTCCGGCTACCAGATGGGCGAGCGCATTGCCTCGCTGATCGACAGCGGGCTCGTGGCGCTCTTCATCGCAACGCCCGGCCAACTCAACATCCAGCCGCGTCTGGACGGCGCGAGCGACGCGATCAAGAAGTCGGGCAAGAACATCGAGATCCAGAGCGTCGCCACGGGCGCGACCGTCAACGAAGAGCTTTCGAAGATCAAATCCTTCTATCTGGGACACCAGGACCTCAAAGGCATGTTCGCCGTCGATGCGGGCAGCACCCAGGGCGTCGCGCAGGTCATGAAGGAGTCCAATCTACCTTCGAAGGGCGTGCACGGCGGCGGCTTCGACCTGCTGCCCACCACGGTGCAGTTGATCCACGAAGGCTTCCTCGACTTCACGATCGACCAGCAGCCCTACGTGCAGGGCTTCTATACTGTGATGGAGGCGTTCGTGTTCCTCGCCTCCGGCGGCCTCGTCGGACCCGCGGACATCAACTCCGGCCTCAAGTTCGTCACGAAGGGCACGGTCGAGCCGTACCTGAACACCTCGACGCGCTATGAAGGCAAGAGCACCAAACCGCAAATCGTCCCGATGAGCGGCGCAATCAAGTCGTGATGGGTACGGCGGACGAATCCCGCAATGCGGCGAGAAATGAAGTCACCGCGCGCGCCAGCCGGGCGCGCGGGACGCTTCTTGCCGCATGGTCCGCGGAGCTGCGCATCCTCCTCGTAGCGGTACTGCTCGCCGCCTACTTCGAGTTCGCCAACCACGACTTTCTGCTGACGAACGCGAGTCTCGTCAATCTGTCGCAATTCGTCGCGCCGGTCGCCATCATCGCATTCGGCGAAATCATGCTGATGATCGGCGGCGACATCGATCTTTCGGCCGGCATGGTATTCGCCTTCGCGCCCTTCATGATGGTGTTCGCCAACGACGCCGGGGCACCCATGGGGCTCGCCGTGATCGCCGGGCTCGTGGCGGCGGCGCTGATCGGCTTCGTGAACGGTGCGGTCACGGTATGGCTGCGGCTGCCCTCGTTCGTGACCACGCTCGGCACGCTCTTTCTCATCAACGGCATCACGCTCACGATCTCGCGCGGCACGCCGGTCGCCACGCCCGGCTCGCCCGAGTTCGCGAACGTCATGGGCGCGTGGGGCTACAGCGAGATTCTCTGGACCGCGGGGCTCGCGTTCGTCATGCACGTGCTGTTGCGCCATACGCGCTGGGGCCTGCATACCCAGGCGGCGGGCGCGAATCCGCTGGGCGCGAGCGAGGCCGGCATCCACGTGAGCCGGCTGCGGCTCGGCAACTTCATACTCGCCGCCGTGCTCGCGGGCCTCACCGGCATTCTCGAAGGCTTTCGCATCACCTCGATCGACCCGCAGGCGGGCGGCAACCAGATCATGTTCCTCGCCGTCGCCGCAGCGGTGATCGGCGGCACGCCGCTCACGGGCGGCTCGGGCACGATCGTGGGCGGACTGATCGGCGCGGCCGTGCTCGGCATCCTCAACGACGGCTTCACGCTCATCGGCATCAACGCGTTCACGTTCAACATCATCCTCGGCGCCGCGATTCTGGCCGCGATGATCTTCAATATCCACATCGGCCGCATACGGCGCAAAGGAGCACGGCGATGAACGAGCCGCAACCGCATGCGCAAGCGACGCCCGCCGGAGCCGCTACCGCCGCTTCGCTCCCGGCCACCGCCGCCGACGCGGCGCTCGCCCTGCGCGGCGACAAGCTCGTCAAGCGCTTCGGCGCGGTGACGGCACTCGACGGCGTGTCGTTCACGCTCGGCCAGGGCGAGATCCTGGGCATCCTCGGCGACAACGGCGCGGGCAAGTCCACGCTCGTCAAGATCCTCACGGGGTTCCACCCGCAGACCGAAGGCACGCTCTACGTGGACGGTCAGGCAACGCAGCTACGATCCGTCGACCACGCGCGCGCCCTCGGTATCGAATGCGTTTATCAGGATCTCGCGCTCGCGAACTCGCTCAGCATCTATCACAACATGTTCCTGAACCGCGAGATCGTGCGGCGCGGCCCGTTCCGCCTGCTCGATCACCGGCAGATGCGCGAGCGCGCGGCGCAGTGTCTCGACGATATCGGCGTGCACGTGCCTTCGGTCGATCTGCCCGTGGAGCGGCTTTCGGGCGGCCAGCGCCAGGCCATCGCCGTGGCGCGCGCGGTGCATTCGAACGCGAAGATCCTGCTGCTGGACGAACCGCTTGCGGCCATGGGCGCACGCGAGGCCGGCCTGATCATCGACCTCGTTCTGCGCCTGAAGGAGAAGGGCGGCCTGTCGATCATCATGATCATGCACAATTATGCACAGACGCTCGACATTGCGGACCGTATCATGCTGATGCAACGGGGCCGCGTGACGTTCGAGCAGCGCAGCGCGCAGACCTCGGTGACGGAGCTGATGGATATCGTGCGGCGGGAATACCGCGCGATGCGCTCCACGAACGCGCATTGACGAGAAGAGGGGCGCGCGCCTGCCGGGGCGCACCCGCCGGGGAACCATGGATTACCGCAATCTGCAGAATCGCAAAAGCATGCACGGGCGCATCGTGCAGGAACTGGGCATGCAAATCGTCGGCGGACGATTCCAGCCCGGCCAGCGCCTGCCGCCCGAACCCACGCTGTGCGAAACCTATGGCGTGAGCCGCCCGGTGCTGCGCGAGGCCACGCGCGTGCTGGTGGCGAAGGGGCTCGTCGTCTCGAAGCCGCGCGTGGGCAGCGTGGTGCGCGCGCGCGAAGACTGGCACATGCTCGACCCCGACGTGCTCTACTGGACCGTCAACAGCCTTCCCGAAGGCGCGTTCTTCCAGTCGCTCATGACCGTGCGCCAGATCATCGAGCCCGCGGCCGCCGCGCTCGCCGCCATCTCCGCGAGCGATGCGGATGTCGCGCGCATCGGCGCGGCCTATGCACACATGGAGGCGGCCCAGTCGGCCGCCGAACTGCTCGAGCCCGACCTGGAGTTCCACCGCGCCATCATGGCGGCCACGCACAACGACATGCTCGCCTATATCGGCAACATGCTCACGCTCGCGCTCACGGAATCGATCAAGCTCACGAGCCGCCACCCGAACACGCACGCGCTCTCGCTGCCGCGTCACAAGGCGATCTATACGGCCATCCAGAATCGCGACGCGCTGGCCGCGCGCCAGGCAAGCGTCGTGCAACTCGACAATGCGCGCGCCGACGCCAACTCGATTCTCGGCGGCGCGGCGCTCGAACCCGAGCCGCCGAGGCGCGACTGAAAGCCGGGTCCGGCCGCTCGTACGAAGCGGCGTCGCCCTCTGTCAATGTCCGAACGGCTCCACTTCGACGTGACGGCCCAGTAGGAACGCATCGGCCACGAGTTGCAGCGGGCGCACGTCCACGTCTTCGGCGCCGTGTTCGATCAGCCAGCGGAAGCGTTCGTAGAGTGCGGGATATTCGCGCTCCGCTTCGAGCGCGACGGGCTCGCCCGCTATCGTCATGCGCTTGCCGCCTTCGCTGATCGCAAGCAGCCCGTCCGCGGTCTCCACGTCGATTTCCCATTGCTCCACGGGACCGTGCCGCCAGTCGAATTCGGCGCGCACGGGCACGCCATCCGTATCGAGGCAATCCAGTTCCGCGGCGATGGGCGTCGCGCAATCGGCGGGAACGTGCAGCGTAGCCGCGCGCAACAGCACTTCGCGCGGCAGCATGCGCGTGACGATGGAAAGCGCGTTGATGCCCGGGTCGAATACGCCCAGCCCGCCCGGCTCCCAGATCCATTGCTGGCCCGGGTGCCAGCGGCGCACGTCCTCTTTCCAGCGCACGTGGACCGAGCGGATCGCGCGGTTCGCGAGCCACGCGCGCGCGGGTTCGACGGCACTCGCGCAGCGCGAGTGCCAGGTCGCGAAGAGCGTGCGCCCCTGCGCACGCGCGAGGCCACGCAGCGCCTCCACCTCGCTCACGCTCGCGCCCGGCGGCTTTTCCAGCATGACGTGCCGGCCTGCCAGCAGCGCCGCACGCGCCTGCGCATAACGCACCTGCGGCGGAGCGCAGAGCGAAACCGCGTCGAGACCGGGCTCGGCAGCGAGCAGCGCATCGAGATCGGTGTAGTTGCGCACGCCATCGACCTGCGCATTGCGGCTCGAGCAGGCAACGAGCGTGAAGCCGGGATTCGCGGCGACCGCGGGCAGATGCTGGTCGCGCGCGATCTTGCCGACGCCGGCGATGGCCAGCTTGCAGGAAGGGTTCATGGCGGGTTCCGGGTTCGAATGGGGCGATTGGCTAGACTGCCACAACCAGATCGGTGTACTTCGACAAATGAGCATCCGCACTCACTAGCCGAAGCGGTTCGTACATCGCCTGTGCCACGAGAATTCTGTCGAACGGATCGCGATGAATCTCGGGGAGATCGCGAACCCTCGCCGCATGGACTGCGCGTACCGGCAGTTCGAGAAAGCCGCTTCTCCCGATCTCCGCAACGAGCAGATTGACATCGACATCGAGCTTGCCGAGGCCCGACTTGATCGACGCTTCCCAGATACTGGCGCTGCTGACGAACACATCGTCGGCGTCGAGAATGATCTTCCTCGCCTCCTTCGTCAACCTCCGGTCGTCCGTCACTGCCCAGAGAAATACGTGCGTATCGAGTAGCAGACGCATCAACGCCCCTCGAACCCGGCAAGCACGTCATCCGGCAACGGGGCGTCGAAATCGGCGGCAATGCGCACCTTGCCCTTCAGCCCGCCAAAGCGCCGAACAACCTTCTCCTTCTCCATCGCGACAAGACGCGCGGTCGGTACGCCGGCCTTCGCAATGACGATTTCCTCGCCCGCGGCCGCCGCATCGACAAGCCGGGAAAACTGGGTCTTCGCTTCGTGAATATTGACCATCTGCATAGCTGCCCCCATGTGGACTAAGTCCATGTTAGTCCACCCCGCCCGGTGGCGCAAGCCTTTCGGCGAAAGCGACGTCTCGACAGCGCGACACCGGCCCGCTAAAGTCGCAGCATCAGACGTTTCCCCCATGCAGAACAACAACACGAAAAGGACGGATCGGCGTTCATGAAAGCATGCGGTTCGGCGGATTCGAAGCAAGCCGTGCATGGAGCACGGCGTCCTGGCGTCGCGACTCGCTGGCGCACGCTCATACACACCGGGCTCCTGCTGCTGGGCGCGCTCGTCAGTCTTCCCTACGCCCACGCGCAGCAGTCCGGCGCGACCGTGCGGGTGGGCACCTTCCTCATTGCGCCGTTCGTGATGCAGCAAAACGGCCAGCTCACCGGCTTCTCGATCGATCTGTGGACCGAAATCGCCGCGCGCCTGCATCTGCAAACCCGCTACGACATCGCCCCCAGCGTCAACGCCCTGTTCCAGACACTGCGCACCGGCCAGGACGACGTGGCCGTCTCGGGGCTTTTCTATAGCGTCGAGCGCGACCGCGAGTTCGACTTCTCCTATCCGATCATGGAAGCCGGCCTTCGGGTGATGGTGCGCGACACGGGCGAAACCGAAGAAGTCACGCCGTTGCGCAGTCTCGGCGCATTGCTGGTGTCCCGCACCACGCTGCTGTGGTTCGCCGCGGCCGTCGCGCTGACCGCGATTGCCGCTCATGCGGTCTGGATCGTGGACTATCTGCACGCGCGCCGCCGTGGCGAGCGCGAGCCCTATTTCCCGGCCATCTTCCGTGCGCTCTACTGGTCAGGCTCCACGTTGCTGACCCAGGCCGACGAGCCGCGCCGACTGTGGATCTCCCGCGGCATGGCGCTGATCTGGATGTTCGTCGGGATCGTGTTCGTCGCGTCGTACACCGCGGAACTCACGACGAACCTGACCGTGCAGCACATTCGCGGCGCGATCGACGGGCCCAACGATCTCGCCAACAAGACCGTCGCCACGCTGGGCGGCAGCTCGGCCGTGCCGTGGCTGCAGGACCACGGCGCGCAGGTGCGCGAGTACGTGCGCAACCGCGACATCTTTTTGGCGCTCGCGAACGGCGACGTGGACGCCGTGGTGCTCGGCTCGGCAGGGCTCGGCTACGTCGCCTCGCACGAGGGCAAAGGCCGCGTCAAGCTGGTGGGACCGGAGTTCAACCCGAACGACGTGGGCTTCGTCTTCCCGGTCAACAGCGCGCTGCGCCGCCGCGTGGACGGCGCCCTGCTGGCCATGCGCGAGGACGGCACGTATCAGCGGATCTACGACAAGTGGTTCGGCGAGGAGTGATGCGTCGCGCCGAACCCACCCGTTTTGTATCGCAGTCCTGATCGATCTGCCTTCTTCGCCTCGCCGCGCACGGGCGGCCCGCCTTGCGTCAGGCGCCGGCAGCGAAATAGCCCGGCTGGTCCAGATCCTCCAGCAGCGTCGGGTGCGTCGGTTGCCAGCCCAGCAAGGCGCGGGTGCGCTGGCTGGAACTCGGGCAGTCGATGCTGGCGAAGCGTGCGAACCAGCCGAAATGCGCCTCGGCTTCTTCGGGCTGGATCGCCACGACCGGGATGTTCAGGCGACGCCCGATCACCCCGGCAATCTCCCGGAACGGCACGCCCTGCTCGGCAATCGCATGGAAAGGGCCGCCGCGTGCGCCATGCTCGAGCGCGAGCCGATACACGCGCGCCGCATCGAACCGATGCACCGCCGGCCAGCGGTTCTCTCCTTCGCCCACATACGCCGCCACACCCTTTTCCCGCGCAATCGCAATGAGTCGCGGCACGAAGCCGTGGTCGCCGAGGCCGTGCACCGTCGGCGCGAGGCGAACGGCGCTCACGTTCACGCCACGCTCGGCGAATGCGCCGGCAAGCGTTTCGGGGGCGCGCGGAAACGCGGGAATGATGGCGTGGGGCGGATCCTCCTCCGTCGTGACGCGCCCAGGCGCCAGCAACGCAATGCCCGACGAAACGATGAACGGCCGACCCGAGCCCGCCAGCGCGCCGCCCAGCGCCTCGATGGCGCGTCGCTCCTGCTCGCAGTTCTCGGCGAACTTCGAGAAGTCGTGATTGAAGGCCGTGTGGATCACACCATCCGACTGCGCCGCGGCCTCGCGCAGCACGTCGAGGTCGTCGAGCGTGCCGCGGCAGACCTCGGCCCCCGCCGCCGCGAGCGCCTTGGCGCCTTGCTCCGAACGCGCGAGACCGGCCACGCGATGTCCCGCCGCGATCAGATCCTTGACCACGGCCGAGCCTACCCAGCCCGTGGCACCGGTTACGAATACACGCATGATGAAGTCCTCCAAGGTTAGCGTGAGGCTAATATCGATGCGTGGCTTATCGTGGTAAAGTAGTGGCGTTATCGTGTTATAAAAAATAACAGGATGAGCGATTCCAGCGGCAATCCCCGCCAGTTCGGTGACTATCTGAAAGACCGCCGGTCGAAACTCGACCCGGCGGCGTTCGGCTTTTCCTCGAAGCGCCGCCGCACGCCGGGGCTGCGCCGCGAGGAAGTGGCGCAGCGCGCCAATATCAGCCCGGCCTGGTACACGTGGCTCGAACAGGGCCGCGGCGGCGCGCCGTCCGTCGACGTGCTGGACCGCATCGCCAACGCCCTCATGCTCACGAGCGTCGAGCGCGAGCATCTCTTTCTGCTCGGCCTCGGCCATCCGCCCGAAGCGCATTACCAGAACGACGAAGGCGTCACGCCGCGGCTGCAGCACGTGCTCGACGCGATGAATCCGTGTCCCGCGCTCATCCGCACGGCAACGTGGTCCGTGGTCGCCTGGAATCGCGCGGCCACCGTGCTGCTGGTGGACTATGGCGCGGTGCCGCCCGCGCAGCGCAACGTGCTGCGCCACATGTTCCTCGATCCTCGCGCACGGACGCTGCAATACGACTGGGAGAGCGTGGCGCGATTCGTGGTGGGCGCCTTTCGCGTGGACGTGGTCCGCGCCGGCGCCACCGCGGCGGTGAGCGACCTCGTGGACGAGCTCTGCCGCGAAAGCCCCGAGTTCGAGGCCATGTGGCGCGACACGGCGATCCCTACGCGCCACGAAGCCGTGAAACGCATCCGCCATCCCGTGTTCGGCCCATTCTCGTTCGAGTATTCGGGGTTCGCAGTCGATGGCCGGCCGGATCTCACCCTCGTGGTGTACAACCCCGCCACGCCCGCGGACGCCGCGAAAATCAGCGCCGCGCTGAACAACGCACCTGCGCTGGAATCGGCCTGAACGATCCGCGCTGAGCCGAACCGTTCGCGGCTCGGCCCAGCGCGGGCGCGCGCCCGTACCGCGCCCTTTACCGCACCCGTTACCGCGCGCGCACCGAAGGCACCGTGCTCCAGCCGGTGCCCGCACGATGAGCCGAAGCCAGTTCGCGCTGGCCCGAAGCGATCTGCACCGGGGCCTCGGTATGCCGGCGCACGGCGGCGGCGACGTCCTCGTCGAGCCAGCGCCACCAGCCGGGCCGGCGCTTGCCGAGCACGATCAGATCGACGCTTTTTTCTGCGGCGAATGCGGCAATCTCGCGGCCGATCATGGAGCCGGTCAGCGGCATCGTGACCAGATGGGTTTCGCCTCCCAACGCTTCTTCGTCCAGCTTCCGCGACACACGTGCGGCGATTTCACGGCCGTGCGCCTCCATCGCCTCGACGATCAAGCCGTAATCGCTATCGGCCGGGCCGAGAAAACAAGGGGTGGGATCGACCACGTGCAGCGCGTAAAGCTGCGCGTCGTATTTGCGTGCGGTTTCGATGGCCGACGCCAGCACGGCGTTGTCCTGACTGGCGCCAACCGCAACGAGAATCTTCGTGTACATGACGGGTGCCTCGCGTAGTGAAGGGAGTGAGCCACGAGAGCCGCGCTGTGCGCTCCGTGATCCATGGCCGTATCATCGCGGGGCTGGGTTAGTGGAAAATTAGCCCACCCATCGTCCAGGGAGCCCTGCATGACCGACACCCCGCGCGCCGAACCGGAGAGCACCGCCGTACGCGTCGCGCTCTGGCGCGCCCTGCACGCCGAAGCCGATCCCGCGCCGCACGTGCTCGACGACACGCTCGGCCTGCGTCTCGCCGCGCCGCCCGAAGGCTGGCGCGAACGCCCGGACATGAACCTCGCCGGCACGCGCGGCTATCGTGCGTCGATCGTCGGGCGCGCGCGCCTGATCGAAGACCTGGTGGCCGACGAAGCGGCGCGCGGCGTCGCGCAGTACGTCATTCTCGGCGCGGGCCTTGATACGTTCGCGCAGCGCCGGCCCGAAGTGGCCGCACGGCTCACGGTATTCGAAGTGGATCAACCCGGCCCGCAGGCGTGGAAGCGCGAGCGGCTGAACGCGCTCGGTTATGGTGTGCCCGACACCTTGCGCCTCGTGCCCGTGAACTTCGAAGCAGGCGAGTCGTGGTGGACGCGGCTCGTCGACGAAGGCTTCGCGACCGGCAAGCCCGCCGTGATCGCCTCGACCGGGGTTTCGATGTACCTCACGCGCGAAGCCAATCTCGCGACGCTGCGCCAGATCGCGCAACTCGCGCCTGGCTCCACGCTCGCGATGACCTTCCTCCTGCCGCTCGATCTGATTCCCGACCCCGCCGAGCGCGCGCAGCACGAAGCGGTCTACGCGCGCGCCCGCGCGGCCGGCACGCCGTTCGTGAGCTTCTTCCGCCCCGACGAAATGCTGGCGCTCGCCCGCGAAGCCGGATTTCGCGAAGCGCGTCATGTCGGCACCGGTGAACTCACGCAGCGCTACTTCGAAGGCCGCAGCGACGGCATGAAACCGGCCAGCGGCGAATCGTTCCTGATCGCCACGACCTGAGCATGCCGACCACCCCACTCGTCCTGCGCCCGCTCGACATGCTCGATTAGATGACCCGATACTCCTTCAGCCAGAAAGAGGCAAAGAAGCCAATCAGCGCACACACGGCTCCTGCGAGGAAAATCAGGACATAAGAGCCAGTGGCATCGAGAAGATAGCCCGATACAACGGGCGCGGATGCCCCCACGAGTTGCCCCACCGTATTCATGAAACCCCCGACGGCGCCACCCGCTTTGGTCGGGAACATGAGCGTCGTGAACGGCCAGACAAGCACCCACATGTTGACAAAGAGCGTAAATACGATCGTGAGCGAGATCACCGCCCACCATGGAACGATGCGAGGGCCCAACAGCGCGAAGACGACGAAAAGCAGCGAACATATCGTAGTGGCCACCAGTGCAGCCCTGACCGTGCGGCTACGCCCCAGCCGGTCGGAAAGATATCCGCCGACGGGTTGACTCACCACGGCCGGAACGGTCGCAGCGAAGGCCCAAAGAAGACCCGCGGACCGGACGTCGATGCCGTACGCGCTATTGAGAAACGCAGCAAACCACGTCCATACGAAATAGAGTGACCCGAGGTAACCGGCGTAGACCAGCGCGAGAATATACGGGTACCAGGAGTGGGACATGATATGACCGAATCCCGGCTCTTTCATTGGCTTGCCCGTAACCGTCTGGTTGTTGTCGAGCGAGGCGAGGCCGAGATCTTCGGGCCGGTTGCGAATCACGAGCGGAACGAGCACCGTTATGATGAGCCCGGGAATGGCAGACCAGAGAAAGCCGCTCTGAAGAGTCGATAAGCCGAACAGCGCGACAGATCCCGTCAGGAGAAAGGGCATCGCGCCCCCGCCAAGAAGTGTCCCCACCGGGCTGGCGGTACCCAGAATTCCTGTCTGCAGTCCACGATGGCGAGGCGCAAACCAGCGTGCCAACGCCGGATTCAACGGCACCCATATTGCAGCCGCGCCGGCTCCGATGATTGCGCGTGCGGTAATACCGAGCCAGAGGCTGCTTACATGAAAAGCAAACGCAACACTGGCCAGTGCGATCATTGCCGTACCGAGGCTGACTGTCCAACGAGCTCCGATCCATTTCTCGCTGACGTAGCCCCATGGTATTTGTGTCAATGCATAGGCCCAAAGATAGGCAGAGTCGACCCAGCCCATCGTGGATGCGCTCCAATGATAGGTTTGCCGAAGAATTGGCATAACCGTTGGAATGTTGTAGCGCATAAAAACGTCGACGCAGTAGGCCAGCCATGCAATGGCGAGAATCCGCCACGAACGGGCGTAGTATCCGTCGAGGCGTCCCTTTGATACGACGTCTTGTGATTCATCCATTGTCGCTTCCATTGATCTCCACCTTCTCTTAATAATTACGCTCGCCGACAAATTGTGTGATTCGTCAGCTCAGTCGTCCTGAAGCCCGTTTTTTATGATGAATATTTTTCCGTTCTAATACAGTGCGCGACGCATCAATACCTAATTGATCATATCGATAAGTTATCCTATTTATATAGGATAAAAAATTCGACAATTTAGCATCCCCTGCAAACAAACCGGAGCGCCGCTCATCCAGACAAGGATAGAGAAGCGTTTTTTTCGACGCCGCCTGTCGATCACTAACCTCGATATTGCCTGGCTCGCTGCACATATTCGGCATAGCCCATACCAGACTCAAACTGGGTTGTACTTTCGGTGTGGCGAATGGCAGTGCGAATATCCCTGTTCTGGCTCAAATCTTCGAGTAGGCCGCGGACGCCCTTGGCTGCTGCGCCCAGCGTCAGATAGAACAACACGATCAGGTCGGCGCCGGACTCGGCATAGTCGGACAAATTACTGGAAGGCACGTCCTCGCCAGGACGATCGGGAAGATCACCCAGTACCATGACCGGCACCGAGAGACGGTGACGGATCTCCGATAGCTGCTTCGCAGTCAATCCGGGAGCAAACACCGCGTCGGCGCCAGCGTCCTGATAACGCTGCAGCCGCGACACGCAGTCCTCGAGGTCGTGATTTACCCATACCGCGTCGGAACGGGCGATCACGGTGAAGTCAGGATCGGTTTTGGCATCCACCGCAGCACGGATCTTTGTCGCCATCGTTTTCGCGTCGATCAGGCCTACGGGTGCGTCAGTATGCTTTCCCCCCAGGTTATCCTCGATGTGAATCCCGGCAACACCGGCCTTTTCAAACGCGCGGATAGTGCGCCAGATATTGGGGGCATCGGAAAATCCTGCTTCCCCATCCGCCAACACGGGAAGATCCGTAGCCGCAGCGAGCCGAGCTGCATAATCTGCAATGTCGGTGAGATTGAGCAAACCTACATCGGGAAGCCCAAAACCCGATGCTGCTGTCGCATAGCTACCGATATATACCCCTTCGAACCCGGCTTGATCGACGAGCTTCGTGCTCAGCGCATCGTAGGCTCCTGGAATAAGCGTCGCCTTGCCGTTGTGGAGGTACTCCTTGAATTGGCTGGTCTTTCTGTTGTTCATGAGTTGCCCTGTAAGATTACGATAACGAAAACACTACCCTTCCCACCCTCGGCGAGCGAAATCATGTATATTATTTAACATTCCTAAATTTATAAAAATAACCATATCCTCATATCGATATCCGATACAAGGAACCTCATTTTTAAGTTAAAAAATATTTCTCAGATCGCCGAGATGAGGGCCATACGCGCCAATCCGCAACTTAAAACACAAAACTGATATATTTTTCGAGCGTTAGCCGGGCACTTTTCATATTTTCCCGCTTAAGCTCCTCCGCTCGAACAGGGTCCCGTGCGGCCAGCGCACGGATAATTTCCTTGTGTTCCTGAAAGCTCTGCGCCGCGCGGCCCGGCAAGATCAGCGTTCTTTTTATTATAAATTGCGTTTTCTCGTAAATGCTTTCGAGAAATCCCGTCAAGGTGGGGTTGTTTGCAGCAGCTATCGTGCTGGCACGATATTCCAGAATCGCATTAAACAAACTCTCGCAATCATTGTTTTTTACTGCTGCCTCCAGTTCATCGCCGAACAGATCAATGAGATGCGTCCATGCACCAGCTGGGGCATTTTGGGCCGCCAGGCGCGCGCACAGCCCCTCCAGCATCTCGAATACATCGTAGAGTTGCATGTAATCCGACGCGGTGAAGGTCTTCACAACCGCACCCTGGTTTGGTACCCGATCAATGAGTCCACGCCGCTCGAGAGCGATGAAGGCCGACCGTATCTTCGCTCGATCAACACCAAATTCAGTCGCCAGAGGCAACTCCCGGAGCTTCGTGCCCGGCTGCAACTGCCAGCTACTAATCCGCTCCCTCAGGATCGCTTCAATTTCAGTGGTATTCATGAATGGAAAAAAGTTGGTAAGCGCCTTGCGCCTTGTACGGAACGGCTGACGACGCGTCCGAATTCCCGAAATACCCCATCAATCGGCCCGGCGCCAAGGGCGACGGCTTCCCGCTCGTACACACTCATGTCAGCACAATAGCCATCCGTCTTGACGTTAACTTTACTGTTAACAATTTTGGCAACCATAGGGGAATACCCGAGGCAGGGCCTTGAGTCCCTCTCGAAACGCATCGGCGGCGACATCCATCGTGCCATTCAATGGCTCAAGCGCTCATAGCGAAGAAGATATCTGCCGTTTTCGGTGCAAATGCGCGATGCGCTGCCGACGCGCATGAACGCACGCTGGATCAACGGGGCGACGCCCTTATCCGTCGGGTATGCACTAACTTCACGCGCCTTGACTCCCGGCTGGCGGGGTACAGCTTTGAAGTTGCGTGCGATGTCGATAATCCGTTGCGGGGTCCTGCGGGGGAAGCGGCCGTATTCGGCTCGCAAAAGACGCGACTTCCAGATCGACGCCGCGACGGCATCGGGTGGCAGCACGAGCGCCGCGCTGCCGGCTGTGGCGCAAGGCGTGCCTATGGCACAGTAGTCCGGCGCGCCTGTTCGATTGACGCACATACAGCCACAACACGTCACACATTCCACGGACTGTCAGCGCGGATTCACAGAACGTCGGTTTCGGCCCGCAACAATCCTTCAGAGGTTGGGAACAACGAGTTCTACGACCGGATCTTCGATATAAAGCGTAGCGCCAGTCATGGCCTGGAGTTCAGCAAACGACATGGCGGGCAACTTCTCGCGAAGGACGAAGCGATTATCTTTCACGTCGATAACGGCGTGGCTTGTATAGATCCGGTTTGTGCACCCGATACCGGTGAGCGGAAACGTGCAACGCTCAACCAGCTTGGGTTCGCCATTTTTTGTCACGTGCTCCGTCACCACGCAGACCCGCTTTGCGCCATGAACGAGGTCCATCGCGCCGCCAACAGCCGGCACGCCCTTCTCGCCGACCCGCCAGTTCGCCAGGTCTCCGGTCTGCGCAACCTGAAACGCGCCGAGGATCGCCACATCGAGATGACCGCCCCGCACCATCGCAAAGCTATCTGCGTGATGAAAAAAAGAGGTACCCGGTCTGATCGTCACAGCCTTCTTGCCAGCATTGACAAGATCCCAATCCTCTTCGCCCGGCGCGGGTGCCGGGCCGAAATCGAGGATGCCGTTTTCGGTGTGGAAGATCGCGCGCCGGCCCGGGGGCTGATAGCGCGCCACCATCTCGGGGAAGCCGATGCCCAGGTTGACATAGGCACCGTCCGCGATGTCCTGCGCAGCGCGCCAGGCAATCTGTGCGCTGGAAAGCTTGATATCGTCCCGCATGTTCAGGATTTTGGTGTCTGTGGTCATCGAAAGGAGGCTCCGGTGCGAATGAGTTGCTCCTCCTGAGCAGGATCCTGAACCTCGACAATATGATCGACAAAGATGCCGGGGGTCACGACATGTTCGGGATCGATATCGCCCAAAGGCACTATTTTGGATACCTGAACGATTGTTGTCCCGGCCGCCATGCACATTAGCGGGCCGAAGTTTCGGCCTGCCTTATTGTAGAGAAGGTTGCCATGAACATCTGCGACTCGCGCCTTCACTAGCGCGAAGTCGGCTTTGAGCCAACGCTCCTGGACATAGAAGCGCCCATCGAATTCGGCTACCGGCTTCCCCTCCGCGAGTTCGGTGCCGTAGGCAGCAGGCGTGTAAAAGGCAGGAATTCCGGCCCCGCCGGCGCGGATACGCTCAGCCAGCGTGCCTTGCGGGACCAGTTCAAGCTCGAGTTCTCCCGCCGCATATCGCTCATTGAAAGCCCGCGGATCGGAAGAGCGCGGGAACGAGCAGATCATCTTTCTGACCATCCCGGCGTCGATCATGGCGGCGATGCCAATGCGGCCGGCGCCTGCGTTGTTGTTGATGACCGTGAGGTTTCTTGGCCCGTGGTCAATCAGCGCATGCACGAGTTCGACAGGCGCCCCAGATCCGCCAAAGCCGCCGATCATCACGGTTGCACCGTCTCCAATACTCGCCACAGCCTCGACCGGGTCCACGACGGTTTTGTTCATTGCCTGGCTTCTCCAGAAGTCAAGATTCCCCCGTTACTCGATATGCCTGTTGAGGCAAATGGGACACTGGCCCACGTAATCCGCGAACCCGCGGATTACCCCTCTCCCCCATTCGCCGCACCGCCTCCTACCATGCCTCCTTGAGTGAGACGAGTCACGCCCGCCCGAACCCAACTCAATTTCTCATGATCGATACATTTCAATATACGCGACAATTTTACGATTGTCGATAATCTTCACCACGGCCCAACGCTACCTCGCGAGGTCCAACCCTGCGCACAGAATATTCAGTCTTTGAAATCGGATGAATTATCGTTAGAATATCAATGATCGATAATTACGCATCCTATCGTCGGGATGCGGGCATTTTTCCCGATGATCTGCTGTATCGAACTCCGGATCTCCAATGAACACAAAAGTCGAAAAGGCCAGCATTCCGAGTGGCGAGCTGCGAACCAAGCATGTTTTCGAAGCGTTGCGCTTCGATCTCCTAGAGAGTCGCCTTCGTCCCGGTGAGCGGCTAAAGTTTGTCGAGTTGGCAAACCGGTTCGGTCTGAGTCAAACCGTCGTCCGGGAGGCACTCACACGCCTGTGCGAACAGGGACTGGTCGAGAATCATCCCAAGCGCGGATTCACCGTTACACAGCTCTCCACCAAAGATCTCATCGATCTCACAAGTGTGCGGGTGCGACTTGAGAGCATGCTTCTTCGTGACAGCATCGCGAACGGTACGCTCGCGTGGGAGAAAGATATTGTGGCCGCGCATTACGTTCTCGAGCGCACGCCCTTCGTCACCGAGGCGCCACAGAATGCAGCGACGTGGCGGCAGCTACACCGTGATTTTCATCAGGCGCTTTGCTCCGGCAGCGGCAGTCCCCGCCTGGAAAAGGTGGTTGCGCAACTTCGCGATAGTTTCGAGCTCTACCGGATATGGTCGCAATCCCTGGCTGGAGAAACCAGCGGTAGTTCGTCACGCAAGCGCCGCAACGTCGAGCGCGAACATCGCGAACTATTGGACGCCGTATTGGATCGCAATGCGGATCTCGCGGTAAAGATTCTGACGAACCACATTACCGAGACAACCGACAAACTCCTGTCCTTTGCAAAAAAGGCTGGCTACGACTGAGCTACCTGCAACGGCGCTCGCAACTGGCGTCCGGTCGCACAAACCGATTGCGCCATTTCGGTTGGATATCACTATCCGGGAACCGCAATGGGAAGATAGTCGGCGCGGATGATTCGCATGCCGAAGAAGTGCCTATGCCACGCCATAGCTCCCCGGGATTCCGTTCCAGAAATAACTTTGCATAGCCGGGGAATCGGCGGCTATCGTCCAGCCATGCTGGCGGTGGCAGATTCAGCCAACTCCCACATTCGATGACTACGCCGGCCGCCGCCAGCGCGCAAGCCGCGGGCGCATCCCCTGTGTAGCCGGCTTGCGATTTGTGCGTGGAATCGATAAGTCCTTTTCAGCCGGCGACATGCGACTGAAAGTTTCTGCCCCAATACCCCCTATCGGTAACTGAGCAAGAGCATCCTGGATGCCCAGAGGCAGCAGGAATGGCGGTGTCACGACTGCACTTCGATGCCAGATTGCTGCGGTGCAAAATTAGCTGACCGCCTGCATCACCTCCCGACAATCGCCGACTGGCGTTAACCCTATCAAGACAAAGGTGGGATTTTTCTCCTATTCTTTGTATACAGAGTTCGGAACACGAAACTCAGAGTACGGCACTCAGCGGTGAGCAGCCTTACCAGGTGTCCCTGTCAATCACTGGAGGAAACCAGACATGAGCGTCAAGTCAGACAAGCTCGATGAGCAAAAGCACGCGGGTGGCTCAACCCCGGTCGCAAAGAAGCTGATCCCTTTCGGCGGGTACTACACGAACAAGGTGCCTGACCACGACCCCGAACTCACCGAAGTCGGTCCGGGCACGCCGATGGGCGAATTCATGCGCCGCTTCTGGCATCCGGTGTGCATGTCGATAGAACTGACGGATACGCCGCGTTTCCTCAAAATTCTCTGCGAGGAGCTCGTGGCGTTTCGGGACAAAAGCGGACGCGTTGGTGTCCTGCATGCACACTGTGTACACCGTGGCGCGTCGCTTGAATATGGTGCCATCCAGGAGCACGGCATCATGTGCTGCTATCACGGTATGGTATTTGACGTCGACGGCACCTGCCTTCACGTTCCGTTCCCCAAGGGCGAGGAAAAGGAAGCAGAGAGATTCGCGTGCTCGATTCGCCAAGGTGCTTACAAGGCGGTCGAACGGAACGGCCTGGTATTCGCGTATATGGGACCGCCGGACGAGGAGCCGCCGTTCCCCGAATGGGAAGGCGATTTTACGGTGGCGGAAGGTGACGAGCTGGTCGCATACAGCAACTTCCAGCACTGTAACTGGCTGCAAGTGCAGGACAACGCGGCTGACAACTACCACCCGACTGCGCTTCATGCAGGCAAGAACGTCGTAGGTGGGCACTACCAGGGTACGACATTCGATGAAGTCGGAGCTGCGTCGATGGAGGTCGCGCCCGACATGAATTTCGTCCCGGTACAAGGCGGTCGCAGTCTTGCATGCGCGGGCGCTCGTCGTGTCGACAAGGACAAGCTGTTCGTACGCGTTCAGCATCAGGTGCTGCCGAACCTGAGTCTGCACGCTTACACCTCCGAAGACGGTTCGAAGAAAAAGCTCTTTAGCCGATTCCACATCATCCGCTGGACGGTTCCGGTTGACGACGAAAATAGCAAGATGATCGGCTGGCGCGTTATGGGACCGGGTATTGATACGCGCGGTGTAGGCAACAAGGAAATGGTTGGATACGAGACGATCGATTTTCTTGAAGGCCAGGTGGCGATGCGTCGTCCTGAGCGCTTTGGCAAATACAAGCTCGAAGATCTGCCGCCGATCCCGCCGAATCACCGTGAGCGGGCGAACTATAAGGAAGCCCAGTACGCACCGGGCGACTATGAGGCGATCATCAGCCAGCGGCCGATCGCTGTTCATTCGCTTGAAAACCCCACCAGGTTTGACGCCGGCCTTTATCAGTTCCGCAAGATGCTGCGCGATGCCGTGCGCGGCACTAACGCCGCGGCATCCGCACAAGGATTCGCCGAATGGTTCCAGCAACTCGGCGGCGCGCCTAACAGCTATTGCACGGGCAACGTGTTTGAAATCGCCGAAGGTGAAACTGTCGAAGAAGAAGTCGCCCGTCGACGCAAAGTCCTGAAATCTGTTGTCGCGATTCTCACCGAAAGCGACACCCTCAAGGGTGCTACGCGAGCCGAATTTGTTCGCGAGAAGTTCGAAGAGCTCGAACAGTCGCTGAAGAGCTGAAGCATCGCGTCACTCGCACGGGATTGATTAGACACTAGCTGCGCCGGCCGCTCCGCCGTTGAGAGGCTGGCCCCAGCCAGGAAGGGAGATGAAGATGGAAACCTCACTGGAAACGGAAGAGGCCGTTCAGGATATCGAAGCCGGCACGCTGGACGTCCGGGTGAAGCAGATACGGTACGAAGGAAGGGGTATCAACTCATACGAGTTGACCAGCCTGGGGGGAGAAAAGCTTCCGCCTTTCGAAGCCGGATCGCACATTGACATCCATCTGAAGAACGGGATTATCCGCCAGTATTCGTTATGCAATCCGCCTTCCGAGCGTCACCGCTACGTCATTGCGGTTCTAAAAGACGAGGGTGGGCGCGGCGGTTCTCGTTCCATGCACGATGACGTGGCACCGGGCGACGTTGTCACCATCAGCAAGCCGCGCAATCACTTTGCGCTGGATGGTAACGCGAAGAAGGTCATTCTTATTGCTGGTGGTATTGGAGTAACGCCGCTGAAAGCGATGGCACATGAGCTGGAAGCGCACCGCGTCAATTTCGAGCTGCACTATTGCGCCCGAAGCCGCGAGTCGGCAGCGTTTAGCGAAGAATTCGCAGCGATGCTGAGCGCCGGAAGGTTGCATTACCACTTCGACGATGGTGAAAGAAGTCATCAGTTAGATCTGGCAAAGTTGCTGGCACAGCCGTCCCCCGGAACGCATGTCTACTACTGCGGGCCTGCTGGTTTCATGAAGGCCTGTGCTGATGCCGCAAGCCATTGGCCGAAAGGCACAGTGCATTTCGAGCACTTCAAGGCCCCGGAGCAGCCCAGGCGCGCACCTGCCAGCACGGAATTCGCAGGCGGCGGATGCGATATCACCATCGCGAGCACGGGGCAGGTTGTACACCTTGGGGCAGACCAGAATCTGGCTGAAGCGCTGAATGCGGCTGGGGTCGAAATCCCCACGTCATGCTGCGCCGGACTTTGCGCGACCTGCAAGGTCCGATATCGAGATGGAGAGGTCGAGCACAACGACTACATTCTCAGCGACGAAGAGCGGCAGGAATACCTGACTGCATGCGTATCAAGGCCAGTCAGCAAAACGCTGGTGCTCGATCTTTAAGAAACACATCAACGAATCGCCTCAACGGGGCCGTCGACCGCATCAAGACGCCCCCTCTTCGCGTAAGTACGCAGAAGCGCCTGTGGCGCAAACCTCTGGAAACAGCATGAAAGTTTTTTACGATAAGGATGCCGACCTCTCGCTTTTAAAGAACAAAAGCGTGGCGGTTATCGGTTACGGCTCGCAGGGTCACGCGCACGCTCTGAACCTGAAAGACAGTGGCATTAACGTCAGCGTCGGTCTGCGCAGGGGCAATTCATGGAACAAGGCGGAGAATGCCGGGCTTCGCGTCCAGACAATAGCGGATGCAGTGAAAGAAGCAGACGTCATCATGATGCTGCTCCCCGACGAACGTATCGCAGATGTGTATCGCGAAGACGTGGAACCCAATGCCCGGCAGGGTGCGGTCCTGGGTTTTGCGCACGGCTTCAATATTCACTACGGGCAGATTGCCCCGCGCGCAGACCTCGACGTGATCATGGTTGCTCCGAAGGCACCAGGCCATACAGTGCGCAGCACTTTTGTTTCAGGCGGTGGCGTTCCGCACCTCATCGCAGTTGCGCAGAATCCATCAGGCTCGGCTCGTGAAATCGCACTTGCATATGCCGCAGCGATTGGCGGAGGGCGTGCCGGCATCATCGAAACGAGCTTTCTCGAGGAGACAGAGACGGACCTCTTCGGTGAGCAGGCTGTGCTTTGTGGTGGACTGGTCGACCTCATCAAGACGGGTTTCGAGGTGTTGGTCGAAGCGGGTTACGCCCCGGAAATGGCCTACTTCGAGTGCCTGCATGAAGTGAAGTTGATTGTGGACCTCATTTACGAGGGCGGTATTGCAAATATGAACTACGGCATCTCGAACAACGCCGAGTTCGGGGAATACCAGGTCGGTCCGCGGATTATCACCGAATCGACCAGGCAGGCGATGAAGTCGGTCTTGCATGACATTCAGACTGGCCAATACGCAAAGCGCTTCATCCTCGAAAACAAGGCTGGTGCACCGACGCTGCAGGCACACCGCCGCCTGACTGCCAACCACGAAATCGAGATTGTTGGAGCAAAACTTCGGGCAATGATGCCCTGGATTACCAAGGGCGCTCTGGTTGATCGCTCGAAGAATTGAGGCTCTAGCAAAGCATGCATGGCGGTCTCGGGAGACATGTCCGTGCGGTCGACAAGGAGGGGGAAACCATGACGTCGAAATTGCTCAAGATTCGACCGAGGCCGGATTACGTAGAGGAGGTCTATGAGTTACTCCTTGACGCAATCTGTGATGGCTCTCTCGCACCGGGAACACGTTTGACGCAGGAAGACATCGCGGAGCAGCTTTCGGTGTCGCGCTCGCCAGTATTGCAGGCGCTACGACTGCTCAAGAAGGACGGACTGGTTCAGGATGCTCCCGGCCGCGGACTACTTGTCGCGCCCCTCGAAGCCTCGGCGCTTGCCGATCTCTACGAAATTCGTGGAGCGCTCGATATGCTTGCAGCGAGGCTTGCTGCCGTCGCTCTCGCCCGGCTTGATCCACGGCTCATTGAGCGGGGCCGTACGGCGGCGCAGACGGGCAACGTCCACGCGATGATCGACGCGGACATGGAATTTCATTTTGCCATCTACGCCGCCTCCGGCAACCGCCTGATTGCTCAAACGGCTCATGGCCACTGGGTGCATATCAGGCGTGTCATGGGTGCCGTATTACAGGCACCGAGTCAGCGCTCGTCAATCTGGGACGAGCATGCAGCAATCGCTCAAGCTATAGCGGCGGGGGATGGCTCACTTGCGGAGCGTCTCGCCGGAGAGCATGCGAAACATGCGAGTCAGCTGGTCGCTGGTCAGTTCGACGCGCTGCTCGGCGCCCTCAATTTACCAGCAGAAGCTGGTGAGCCGATCGGCTGAAGTTTGTATTGCAGGTCATGCCGGCGGTGATTATTGCATTGCCGGGTTTCAGGGAGCGGCGCTGTAAGCAACGCGGCTCCCACCCACGTACTTCGCAGGTTCTCATTCAATATTTAGGAGAATGAATCATGTCTGAAGCTGTAGCTGAACTGAAAGAAGAATCGATTGTTAAGGCAGGAAAAGTCTCGATTTACCAGCCGGACCAGGAGGGCGTGATTTTCCCGGAACTACCCGCGTTCACGTCGGTACAGGCTCATCGCCAGCACTTGAAGGAGCGCCTGGTCGCTGCGTGCCGCGCATTCGCACTGGAGGGCTTCGACTACGGTTTTGCTGGTCACCTGACCGTCCGCGATCCTGAGGATCCGGGCCTCTACTGGACGAACCCGATGTGTGTGCATTTCGCACAGGTCAAGGTATCGAATCTTATCTGTGCGGACCACAAGGGCAACGTAGTCGAAGGAAAATACGCCATCAATCGTGCCGGTTTCGTGCTGCACGCCGCAGTGCACGAGCAGCATCAGGACATCGTTGCGATGTGCCATGCCCACACGACCTACGGGACGGCGTTCTCCTCGCTGGGCAAGCCGCTCGCGCCCATCTCTCAGGACGCAGCTGCGTTCTACGAAGACCACGTGGTTATCGGCGATGAAGCGGGCAAGGTGGCGGTTGAAGTAAAGGGCGGCAACAAGGTTGCCAACGCGTTCGCCGGTGTCAAGGCGGCCATCCACCAGAATCACGGCCTGTTGACTGCCAGCCGGCACAGCATCGATTCGGCCGCCTTCTGGTTCATCGCTCTCGAGCGCTGCTGCCAGCAGCAACTCATGATCGAAGCCACGGGCATCACGCCGAAGGAAGTCACGCCGGAACGTGCGCGTTATAGCCGCGAGCACGTGGGCAGCGACTACATTGGTTGGCTGCACTTCCAGACCATCTGGAATGACCTCGTCGCCACGCAGCCGGACATGTTCGACTGAGCGCGGACACAAAGCTTACCTGTGGCGGTACCCCTTCGGATACCACCACAGGCCATAAACGGTGGGCATAAAAAACAACCACCGTCATCGGTAGGCCCCTCAGGAGACAACAATGAGTTCTCACAGCCCGGCCGTCTATCTGGAAGAAAGCGAGTCATCGGCATTTGCCAAAGCCGCATGGCGCCTTATTCCGTTCCTCTTTCTGTGCTATCTATCCGCTTACCTCGACCGTATCAACGTTGCCTTTGCCAAGCTGCAGATGCTCAACGATCTCGGACTGAGCGAGGCGGTTTACGGATTTGGCGCAAGCGTGTTTTTCGTTGGCTACCTGCTCTTTGAGGTACCGAGTAATCTGATACTCATGCGGGTAGGTCCACGGCGGTGGATCGCTCGCATCATGGTCACATGGGGCATCGTTTCTGTCGGCATGATGTTCGTGAGGACACCCGCCACCTTCTACGTCATGCGCTTTCTGCTCGGTGTCGCCGAAGCTGGATTTTTCCCCGCAATTGTCCTGTACCTGACCTACTGGTTTCCGCCCTCGCGGCGCTCAAAGGTTACCGCGCTGTTCATGACGGGTATTCCGATGTCCGGGGTCATCGGTGGTCCCTTGTCGGGTTGGCTGATGACGGCACTGGGGGGCACCCACGGCCTGGCGGGTTGGCAATGGCTGTTTCTTGTGGAAGGTCTGCCGACGATTCTCCTGGGCGTGATTGCATACTTCTATCTCGATGACAGAGTGCAGGACGCAAGCTGGTTGACGGACGCGCAAAAATCCATCATCGAGCGCAAGCTCGTCGAGGAGAAACCCGAGAGTCTCCTGCATTCGGTCAAGGACGGTCTACTGAATCCCAAGATCCTCCTCGTCAGCGCCATCTACTTTTTCTACACCATGGGTCTGTACGGGGTGAGTTTCTGGTTGCCATCGCTCATCAAGTCGAGCGGGGTATCCGATCCCTTGCACGTTGGTTTGCTGACGGCCATTCCGTATGCTGTCGGCGCGATTGCCATGATTCTCGTCAGTCAGAGTTCGGACCGCTTGGGCGAGCGTCGCTGGCACCTGATAGTGCCGGGGCTTGTGGGCGCTTTGGGACTTGCGATGAGCGTCTGGTGTTCGAACGCGACAGTGCCGGCAATGATTGCGCTGACCATTGGAACCATGGGCGTGATGACCACCATCTCGCAGTTCTGGGTGCTCCCGCCTGCATTCCTGGGAGGCGCCGCGGCTGCCGCTGGCCTGGCGTTCGCCAACTCTGTGGGTAGTATCTCGGGCGTGGTCAGCCCTTCGCTGATTGGTCTTGTCAAGACAGCAACAGGCTCGGCAGGCGTCGGCGTACTGGTGCTTTCAGTGAGCCTCGTCGTTGCAGGCGCGCTGGTGTTGTTTGTGCCTGCAACACTCGTGAATCGCCGTCGCTAGCTCAGCGCTTGTTGAGCTACAGCAGGTTCGGCGGCCTGCTGTAGCTCGGTTTCTCCAGCGTGTCAGATTCTAGCGGGCCGAGCGCGTCGGAGTATCTGCTTCCACGATGGCCTCGCTCATGTGGCGTACGAGGTTTTCCCGAGCGAATTCCGTGTGCTTGAGGCTGAGTTTTGCGGCGAGTTCTTCGTCGCCCTGTGCGATCGCGTCGGCAATTGCCGCATGTTCGTCCCAGACGGATTTGCGTTGGCCCACCACCTGGTGAACCGCGCCCATAACACGGCGCAGGTGCATCCAGTGCAGGCGGGCGCTGTCGACGATAAGCGGATTGCCCGAGGCGGTGTAAATGGCAGTGTGGAACGCCATGTCGGCCTCAATCATCGCCCGGACGTCGTCACCCTTTGAGACCTTGCGTCCGTTCGCGACGAGTGCCTTGTCAATCTTGATTTTCTTCCGGGCGGCCAGACGGGCGGCGAGGCTATCCAGCGCGCCGCGCAGTTCGTAGAGATGGCCGATACGCGTCGCATCCAGCGGCGTGACCTGCAAACCGCGGCCAGGCGCGTCTTCCACTAGCCCGTCTTTCTTCAGAAGACGGAACGCCTGCAGAACGGGCGAGCGAGACACCGCCAGTTGCTCGGCGATCTCCTCTTGAACGATTCGGGTCCCGGGCGCGATGGAGCCCTCGCTGATGGCATCGAGCAGCACTCGATAGACTTCGTCTACGTAGTCTGTACGTGCCTGAATTTTCAAGAGTTTTGCTGGCATGGCCGTGAGAACTGTGGATACAGAATCCCAATAGCTTACCAGCATTGACTGAAGCTGCTCAGCAGAGCACCGCGGCGAGATGATATGGCGCAAGCCGATAACGGATTGCAACGGGCCATGCTGGCTGACCAAAGACCGCAAACGATGGGCATTTACCTGAGAGCCGATTTATGCGGTTCAAAGCCAACAAGGTGGTCACGCTCCTGGCTGAGCCCGATGATCTCGACAATCAGCTTCTCCGGCCCAATCGCATAGGTCGAGTTAATGCCGTCCACGACGGGCCGCGTGAATCGATATCCATCCATCTGCAGAGCGCTCGCCAGGCGCAGAAAGTCGCGACGATCACGGTAGCCCACGGCGATATGGCTCAGCCCGAGATCGGAAACGCGTCGATTCCATTCGCGCGGACTGGGTGACTGGTACTCGCGAAGCTCGATGAACATCGTCCCTGCCTGCAGGATCGCCCGCCTGGACTTCGCGCCTTCGAGACCCCACATGGCGTCGGCATCCTCGTCGTGGATGATGTCTTCAGCGGCACGCGGCAGGTTCATGGTCCCTTCGAAGAACTTGAGAACCGCATCCAGATCATGCACGCTCGCAGCGACATAGACGACGCTCGGATCGACGTTGAACATCCGGTCCCGATAACCTCCGGGAAGATCTGCGCTTTCCTCCATGACCTCGATCACGCATCCCATATCCGGATCCCGGAACACGAAGCGGCGAACGCCCTTGTGAACCAACGGGCCGGCAAGGGTCTCGATTCCCACCGCCTCGAGCCTCGCTAACGTGGCATCGAAATCGGGAACGGCAAACCCAAATCGCACCCAACCATGATCGGCCGGCGTCCAGTCCTCCGGCTGCGAGCGAGGCACCGGATCGGTATGCTGAAAGAGTTCGAGCTGGAACAGGGACTGGCGAGAACAAAGCCACCAGATGGTTGCGCAGGCATCGTCCTGACCGAGTGCCTGGAGCGCCGCGAGTTTCGGTCCCCAAAGCAGGTCGCCGTGCCCGTCGGCAAACTTGAACACCTCCAGAAACCTGCGAATGGTCCGCGGCATATTTCGTGTCGACATCCCGATCTGGCAAAGGCTCGGCGGCCGGACGGCTTCGGTCATTTCGGACTCCCCAAGGTAAGACCGCCATCCACGACGATTTGCGCGCCGGTGATATAAGAGCTCAAGTCGGAGAGCAAAAAGAGAATGACCTCGGCGACCTCTTCCGCTTCGCCCATGCGGCCGGGGATCTGGAGCAGGCGGTCGATACCCGCCCGCTGTTGTGCGCTGTTGCGCGTCTGCATGGTCGTTGCGATGATCCCCGGGAGAACCACGTTCACCCGAATCTGCTGAACGAGATCTCGCGCAGCCGTCATGGTCATCGAAATGACCGCAGCTTTCGACGCGGCATAGGCCGTGCTGTCGGCTGAGCCACGAAGAGAATTGATGGACGAAAGATTGACGATTGAGCCCTTGCGATCGCCCATCAGCGCGATTGCGGCCTTGAGTCCGAGAAAGGTTCCGACCTGGTTGACGTCGATGACCTGGCGATATTCTTCGAGCCGGACATCCCGCAGGTTCCGCATTTTCGCGATGCCGGCGCAATTTGCCAGAAAGTCGATGCCGCCAAAGCGAGTCCGGACTGTCTCGACAAGATCGAGCCAGGAAGCCTCGGACGCCACGTCGAGTCCGATCGCGGTACCCCCCAGCCGATCCGCCGCTTCCCTGGCAAGGTCGATGTTGATATCGGCAATGATGACGTGGGTACCCTCGCCCGAGAGCCGCGTAGCCGTTGCCAACCCGATGCCGCTGGCACCGCCGGTGACGAGAGCCGTTTTACCGGCCAGGCCTGGAGATCGGCTCATCGAGCGCACCCCCTATTTTCGGTAGATGTGAAATGGCTGCACCCGTCATGCATCGACTCACAGAGCGGACTGGTTCCGGATGACGGGCGCGCGCTCTCGTATGTACGTAACACCATGATCGTTCCTTTTGATGGTTGATCTGCTCCTGCCTCGCGATGAAGCGACCCACGACGCCGCAAGCCGAGACAAGATGCCTAGATGAGAACTTCAGCTCCTCGCTTGTTCGAGGAGGTGAAGCAAGCCTGCCGGCCTGCAAGGCGCGAACGGCGAGGCGCGTCGCGCAATCGCTCGCGCTGCAGATCAGCACAGCTTCGATCGACGGATCATCGAGAATATCGCTCTCCGTCATGCGCTGTAGCCTGAAATGACGGAAGAACGCGCCCGCGCCTGGGCGACCCGAGTCGTCCGCACCCGAGATCAGCTCGACCTTCGCCGTGCGAAGCAGCGAACCGAGCCGTCCGAAGGTATGAGGGTGGGCAGCACCGAGAAGCCCCATCTTGATCGCGTTCACGAACCACTATCTCCCGTTGAACCTTCATCGACGGCAGCATTACGTTACCTGACTGGCGAAAAGCTTAGTTAACCTATTCATTGAATCGATTAAGTCGATGCGGAGGGCCGCGGCGAGCGCTCGGTCGTCTCCGAGCCAAAGGTCGATGCAGAGTCCGACGGCACACTGGAAGAATTGCGGGCACTGAACGCTTCAAGGTCGGAATCCATCTGGACGCTAACGGCTTCCGTCACACCTGGCCGCGAGGAGACGACGAAACAGATAAAACCGGCGAGCCCGAAAACCGCCACGATGGTCGAGACATACAGAACGCCGTTGCCTGTGAGGTGCATCATCGACGCAAGCGCGATCGGCGCGAGGCCGGCACCAATCATCGTGCCGAGCTGAAACCCCAATGATGAGCCGGTGTAGCGCGACCCGGTCTGGAACAGCTGCGCGAGATAACCTGGCGCTGGGCCATTGAGCGGCGAAAGAACGAAAATGTACATGATCAGATAGGCAACGAGAATGCAGGTCGTATTCCCGGTCCCGATCAATAGCATGAACGGATAGGCAAATAAGGCGCCCAGGATCAAACCGAAGCCCATGACCTTGCGATAGCCGATCCTGTCGGAGAGAGACCCCGACACGAGTTGGGCGATCATCGAGGACAACGCGCTGACCGACTGGATCGACAGGATCGTCGAAACCGAAATATTCAACGAATGCGCATAGGACAGCCCGATCGCGTTCGACAACGTCGAATAGGTCAGGAAAGAAGCCAAGGCGATTGTCGAAAGGATCAGATTGCGAGGATGCTTCAAGATCTCGACCAAAGGCGTCTTCACCTCGGTCTTGCTCTTCTCCTGGCGCTCGCGCTCCATCAGGAAAAGCGGAGACTCGTGAACCGATAGCCTGACCCAGAGACCCAGGCCGATAAGAAGAAAACTCATGAGAAAGGGGATACGCCAGCCCCAGCTTTCAAACTGGGGCGTGGGCATGAGCGCGCAAGCTCCCAATACGCCGGTGGCCACCATCGTTCCGGCGGGAGCGCCTGCGGACGAGAAACTGGCTGCAAATACCCGGTGCTTCTTCGGAGCATGCTCATAGGCCATGAGAGCGGCCCCGCCCCATTCTCCGCCTGCGGAGAAGCCTTGCACCACGCGCAGGAAAATCAGCGTGACGGGTGCCCAGATACCGATATGGGCAGGTTCGGGAATGCAGCCAATCAGGCCTGTGGCTGCACCCATCGTAGCGAGCGTAACGACCAGCACTTTTTTGCGGCCATATTTGTCGCCGAAGTGACCAAAAAACACCCCTCCGATCGGGCGACCGAGATAGCCCAGTGTCAGCGTCGCCATGGCGGCGAGGGAAGCCTCGGCGGGTGAGAGACCCGAAAAGAATATCTTGCCGAGAATGAGTGCCGCCGCCGCGTAATAGAGGAGCAGATCATAATATTCGACCGTGCTTCCCAGGAAGCAGGAGAAAAGCACTTTTCTTAGCTCGCGAGGCCGCTGAGCCGGCCTCACCATGTCCAGCTGCTGTCCGGAAAACATGTCTTGCTCCTCGTTGTGTTACCGCCTGTCATCCGACCTTGGATAGCCGTTTTTTGAGCGAAGCATTGCCGAAACTGACAAGCTGTTTCAGCCCGCATTTCTCATTCCACCTATTCCCGTCAAAACGTCAGAAACATATCGCCAGGCACCCAACCCGGGCTCCGGCCCGGTGGCCGTAACGTCCCAGCGTGCTTGCGTGTCCGATAGACCTGTAGAGGATAGGCGTCGGCGCATTCATGATTCCATTCGCGACCAGCCCAACATCCGCAGAACCATTCGGGCAGGCTGAATCCTCTTGATGAGGCCGCAGGTTGAAGATTGCCAATAGCTGAAGAGGTCGACCATCCGTGCAATACGCTATCGACAATCTGAAAATTATCGCGTATTTTTTGTCTTAGCGATATTTCAGGAATCGGCTCCCGAAAGCCCGGGACGGCATGAGTCGGTCACGAGACTCAGCGAACGATCCGCGCGGGTCGCAATGAGGATTTCGAGAGCATGGGGAAATCTGCCTCGCCCACCGAGGACAATCACAGACAGGTGAAGTTGGCCGGGCTCAGACAATATCGCTGCACAAGGCGCACCGGCATCGAATCATCACGACGTGACGGCACGCATTGCTTTTATGGAGGACTCCCTATATTTGCTTACGATTCGCCGGGGCTTCTTCAAGAGCGGCCCAAAAGTCGACGAGGACCCGTTCGACTTTCACGACGTAAGCGACAGGCATTGAAGCCCCTTCAACGTTCACACGGGGTAATACAGACCTCCGCGCCATGCCGACTTGAAGAATCGAAACACGCCTGGATGACACGCGCGACGTTCAGCGCGTCGCCCGCCTTTGCCGTGCATGTCTGGTCTCCCCGAATGGAATCGATAAATCCTTTAATCTCGATATCGAATTGTTCGGTGTTATTAACCACCCGAATCTCTGGGGAATACTCCGTTCTCTCACCAGACCATGCCACGTTGGTCTTTGCCTCGAACGGCACATGCCGCCCGGCTGGATAGCCGGCACGACCTTCCACAAGGTTGATCTCCAGCTTCGCGGGCAGCAATGACGCGTGCAGTTCGCCGTTAGTCCCATATGCAGAAATTGTCCAGCTTTCGTTCCAGGGGAACGGATCCCACGAATTGAAGTCGAGGGACACGACATAGTCCTCATAACTGAGAGTCGCACTGACGGCGTCTTCCCGGAACCTCGCCTCCTTGAAGCCCTGGAATTTAGGTGCTCGTGCGTTGACCGCGACAGGGACACCGAACGCGCATAGCACCACGTCCACAAAATGACCGCCGATGATCCAGAAAGCCCCGCCAAGCTCGCCTGGTGCATTGGCGAAATCCGATGCAGCTTCGTCGAACGAGCATCCACTGTGGAACCTCGCGTTGATCACTCGACCCAATATGCCGGATTTGATGATGTCGATGGCCGTGGCGACGATAGTCGAAACCCGCTTACCATAGCCGACCTGGCAAACTTTTCCCGACTGCTCGGCAGCATCGCGAAGCGCGAGCAAATCAAGGACTGTTTGACCCGCTGGCTTCTCGACGAGAACATGTTTCCCGCTTTTCAGTGCTCGAACTGAATCGCCGCTCATCCGATGGCTTGATCCGCAAACGAGTACGACGTCGATCTCCGGGTCGTCGAGAATCTCGTCGGCGGTTTTGCGGGGAATATTGAAGTGCCTTAAGAAGGCCGCGCCTGCCGCCGATTCATCTGCGCCGCCCACGGCTTCGAATAGCCCGGTCCGGAGCATGGCGAGCAGACGACCCGATGTATGGGGGTGGGTCACACCGACGAGACCCAGTCGTAATGGTTTCATGTTTCGCTCTTTCAAAAGAGGTTATTACCCTGGCGCCGGAGAAGTGCTGAACGACTGCGCCGGCACTCTGTGTCCCAGCCATCCCTACATCGGGACCATCAGACGTCGAATTGCCAGCAGGCACCGGAACTTCACCAGCGTGGTGGCATCCGGTACGTTCTCGCGCGTCAGATCGATGCCCGCGAATTGATCGGTGTTTCCCTAAGCGGGCACAACCCTCTGCCGTGCAGGGGCTATGCCCGGTCCGATAGCCCGCTTACTGCTCGCGAATCTCCAGTGCATTTTTCACCGACGTCACGCCTGGTACGCCTTGAGCGGTTTTTCCAGCGATATCGCTTTGCCCCTGATCGGACACACGACCTTCCAGCGTCACTGCACCGCCGCGTGCACGGACCGTGATGTTGCCAGCGGTCAAGCCCTTTGCCCGGGCCAGTGCTTTGAGCACCTTGCGTTGCAGCGCCCGGTTGGCAGCCCTGACCGCCTTGGCGCTCGGAGCCGCCGTCGCATCGGGAGCCGCCGCCGCATCGTTGCTTTGTGCATAGGCATTGAGAGAGGCCAGTACGATGAGCGTGCCACTGATGATCTTGACTGCCTGGAATGCTTTCATTGAATTATCTCCTGTTGTCATGAATCGTCACAGTTTCTCTTGAGTCTTATACCGACAAGGTTCGATCAGAACGAGTGTTCAATACCGGCATACACACCACTCTGACTGTGGCCCGGAAGCGGATTGTCCGCATTGCCCGGCAGGTTGGCTTCAAGGCTAAAGTCAGCATTTTTGCTGTTACGCACGGTAGCAACCTGAATGTCGAGCAAAGTGCGCTTCGAGAGGTTGTACGAACCGCCTACGGTGTAGATCGTCGCATTGCCGGCGCCGTTGTTCGCATTGACGTGATACACGGCTGCGATCAGCTGTGCGGCCGGCGTTGCATGCCATGTCACACCACCGTATTCCTGATTCGCTGTCGTCGGAATGCCTGTCGGGGCGCCGTTGATACCCGAACTACGCAGGCCGTCATACATGGCATTCAAGGTGACGGGTCCCAGGATCAGGTTACCACCCGCCATATATTCGCGCGAGGAACCCCACACACCGTTCGTCGTGTCGCCGAGGCCACCATTCACATTACGAACTTCGTCATACAAGACACGGAGCTGGACGAAGCTGTTGTTGTACTTCAATTCCACAGCATCCGAACGGCCTTCGTCGTTCAACTGACCACCGTTGCCCGTCGCGCCATTGTTAAAGCTCGTCTGGTTACCCAGTGAGTACTGGCCGCGCACCGAGAAGCCCCCGTAGTTCTGGGAATCATACGAAATATTGTTGCTCGAATCCTGCCAGTTTCGGCCACGTACCAGCGACCCGGACGACCACGAAGACTGGGCGAACGGGTCATATGCCCACAGATCGTCGCCGTCGAGGGTCAGCTCACGACCGAACAACAAGGTACCAAACTGGTTGCTCGAGAACCCAACCGTGGCATACCGATTCCAGATATCGCCATTGGCGCCGAGAGCGCCTGTCGCTGTGCTGAACGAACCTTCCAGACGAAATACGGCAGACAAACCACCTCCGAGGTCTTCCGTGCCCTTCAAGCCCCAGAAGCTGGTACCCCAGTCGCCACTTTCCAGACTGATTCGAGACGTGGAGCCACCGCCAGTCGTGCCAGGTATTCCACTCATATATGCGACGCCGACGTCCTGGCGACCATAAAGCGTCACGCTGCTTTGAGCATGCGAAATGACGCCAGTTGACATCAGCGCAGCGGCGAGTAAATATTTTTTCATCGTCTCCTCCATACCTCAGTAAATTAATAAATACTACTAATTATGTTCGGTAGCCAAAGATACCGAACGGACATCACATATCCAGCAAAACAGTCAGGTCTATCCAGATGCGTTGTGGCTGCGATTTAGCCCGGCGGCTATTTTTTCCTTACTTTTATCTCCACCCTATAATTGTCTTCCACGCCGCCCGGTAAACAACTTTCAATAGATTTGTGCTTCCTGCGCGCCTCTCGAATCGATATTTAAAATGAAGCAGTCTTCAGCCCAACCTCAACTGCGCTACGCTCCTTCTCGACATCATCAGCGATCGGGTTCAAATGCAGGAACGACGGCCTGGGCGTCATGAGTCTTCCGTAAAACCGCCGGGCCGACGCCCTCCACGGCTCCAACAATCACGGCGATATTGTTCGGAACAAGATCACCAATGGTCATGACATTTGAGTCTTTTCAGGTCAGGCACGCTCGAATGCCCGCACGCCGGCAACCGGTGGATAACGACGGCGGGAACTCCATGCTCCGGTCAGATCAGAACCATGCCGCCGTCAATCATGACCGTCTGGCCGGTCATGTAGTCGGACGCAGCCGACGCAAGGAAGCGCGTGGTGCCGACGACATCGGTGGGAGTGGCCGGGCGCCCGAGGATGATGGTCGAGGAGTAATCCTTGATGGCGGCGTTGGGCTCGGAGAAGACGCCCTTTTCGCGAAACTCGACGTCAAGCTCTTCCCACATTTCCGTGGCGACGATGCCCGGCCCGAAGCAATTGACGGTGATCTTGTGCTCGCCAAGTGCGCGCGCGCCCGCCTGGGTCAATGCTGCGACCGCGAACTTGCTCGCGTTGTAGGTCGCGAAGAGGGGATAGCCTTGCTTCCCGCCGATCGAGCTGGTGTTGATGATCTTGCCGCCATGGCCCTGCTTGATCATCTGCTGAGCGGCTTCCTGCATGCAGAGAAGCACACCGAAAGCGTTGATCTTCATCGTCCGGTCCCACTCGGCGTCGTCGATTTCAAGGAACGGTACGACCTTTGACACGCCCGCATTGTTGAAAATCACATCCAGTTTCCCGAACTCCGCGACGGTCTTTTCGATCATGCTTCGAACGCTATCCCGCCGCGAAACGTCGACCTCGACGGCGATCGCCTGGCCGCCCGCGTCGCGGATCGCCCCGGCAACGCGCTCGGCCTGATCGGCCTTTACATCGGCAATCACCAGCTTGCCGCCCTCGGCAGCGAGATCCTTCGCGATCGCAGCGCCAAGACCACGAGCCGCGCCGGTGACGATGATGACTTTATCTTCAACTGTACCCATTTATAAACTCCGGTTCGGTAAATTCGATCGACTCATTGCCATGAACGTCATTTGAGAATGTTCATGTAGTAGATATCCTCCGGCTCGATGAGCAGGCGGTCGGTAATTTCCTTCAAGCGCTGCAGCTTATCGGTTGCAATGTGAGCATCGATCGCCGCCTCGTCTTCCCAGCCTTCATAGAACACAAAAACGCCGGGACGATTGATTGCTTCATGAAGAATGTAGGTAATGCATCCTTCGTCCTGACGCGATGGGTCGACGAGCGCGAGAAGATGCTCGCGCAGCTCAGCCGCATTTTCAGGGCGTGTTTTCAGGATGGCGACGGTGCGAAAACGACTGTCACTTTGCGTTTGCATGATGGGAAATCTCCGAGGTGGGTTCTATTACGTTCGGCCGATCAGACCAGACGTGGCCTGTGATTGCGGCAATCAGGTTTTGTTCGGTAACGTCGTCGCCCGCGAACTCTCCACTGATCCGGCCTTCATACATGGTGAGTACGCGATGGCTGATGCCGATTACCTCCTCCATGTCGGAGGAGATCACAACGACTGCAAGGCCTGACTGTGCAAGCTCGGCTATGAGCGCGTGCACTTCGGCCTTGGCGCCCACATCGATGCCCCGCGTTGGCTCGTCGAGGATGAGTAGCCTGGCGTCCGTCGCCAGCCATTTCGCAATGACGATCTTCTGCTGATTGCCGCCGCTCAGCGTCAATGCCTGCTGCTGCGGGCTCGAAACCTTGATGGACAGACGCTTGCGATACCGCTCGAACAGCGACATTTCCTCGTCTTTCCTGATGAAAGAGAAGGACTGGATCTTGTTGAGGACGGTCAGGGAAAGATTCTCGGCCGCGGTCATCCCGAGCACCAGGCCCTGCCGCTTGCGGTCCTCCGGGACAAGGCCGATGCCGAGTTCCATGGCGGTCCGGCAACTGTCGATCGTAACCGGTCCCCGGTGCCAGAATATCTGGCCCGCTGACAGCTTGCGCATCCCAAAGATGGCCTCCATCATCTCCGAGCGCCCTGCACCGACGAGACCGTAAAGCCCGACTATCTCTCTCTGGTGCACCGAAAAACTTGCGTCCCGAACGTAGCCGCCAACCTCGAGCCCCTCCACGCGCAGCACCTCGGAACCGGGCGTCGCGTCGACTTTCGGAAAATACTTCTCGACGGATCGCCCTATCATGGCGCGCGTAACCTCGTCGCGATTGGTGTCGGCCGTTCGATAGGATCCGCCAAGGCGTCCGTCTCGCAGGACGGTGACGCGATCGGACAGCGCGAACACTTCGTCCAGACGGTGGGAGATGTAGATGATGGCGGTCCCGGCAGAGCGCAACTTCGCGATGACTTCGAACAAGGCCTCTGTTTCCCGGTCCGATAACGATGCCGTAGGCTCGTCGAAGATCACGATGGAGCTGGAGAAGGCCTGGGCGCGTGCGATCTCGACCAGTTGCTGCCTCGCAATCGAGAGCTCGCCAACAGGATCGGATGCCCGAAAATCGCAACGGAGATCGTCCAGCAGCCGGTTCGTATTCTCCATCAGCGCTTTGCGATCGACATGACCGAAACCATGCCGCGGCATGCTGCCGAGGTAGATGTTCTCTGCGACGCTGAGTCCCGGAACCAGGGACAACTCCTGATGGATAAGCAGAATGCCCTTGTTTTTAGCATCCAGAGGACCCGAGAAGTCCACTTCGCTGCCACGAAAAAACATCTTGCCGGAATCGGGGCGCTGCGACCCGGCAATAATTTTCACGAGAGTGGATTTCCCTGCTCCATTCTCGCCGCACAGCGCATGCACCTCGCCCGCCCGGAGCGTGAAATCAACGCCATTCAGGACCCGCACTCCGGGAAAGCTCTTGCCGATGCTACGCAGTTCGAGCAGTTCCGCTTCATTGATGGTGGCCATCGAGCCGATTTGATCTGTCATGTTGTCCTCCTCCGGGTCGATCCAGTTATTTTGACCAGTGGCCGCCGCGTTGCTCGAGCGGCCCTGGGGTTGCCCGGCTAGAAACCCGGCGCAGGGTATTCCTTATAATTGTCGCGGCCGACAAAAGGCGCATTCAGCGTGACTGTCTTCGGTACCGGTCGGCCCTCGGCAATCTGCACTGCTACCTTGAGCGCGTTCTTGCCATCGTCGATGGGCGACTGCATCACTGCACCGCAATAGTCGCCCTGTGCGATCGCCTCGTAACCGGAGTTGTAAAGCGTCGCGCTCGTCAACTCAATCGAATGCGGCTTGATCTTCCCTTGCGACACCGCCGCGCGAATGGTTGAAAGCGCACCCATCGAGCCGTTGTCATCCGCACCGAAGACGCCGTCGATCTTGCCGCCGAAGCGCGTGATATACGCTTCCATCAGGTTTTGCGCCTTTGCCAGATCCCAGTCGTAAGGCTGGTCATCGAGTAGCTTGATGGCCGGATGAGACTTCACGGCATCGAGGAATCCCTTCTGCCGGGCGATCGACGTACCGTTGCCGGGATTGCCCTCGAGTCCCACCACATTGCCCTTGCCGCCCATGCACTTGATGAGGTTTTCGGCCGCCAGGCGAGCCTGCGAATAGTCGTCAGGACCCGTGAACGCGACGGTATATTGTTCACCCGACGGATCCACCCGGCTGTTGGCAGTCAGGACGGGAATATGTGCCTTATAAGCCACCCTTAGCGAAGGGACGATGAGCTTGGCCTGGACGTTCCACACAACGATCACGTCCACCTTTTCGGTCATCAAGTCCTGCACCTGCGCCCATTGCCGCATTGCGTCGTTCTGTGCATCGAGATACACGACTTTCACGCCCAGTGCTTTCGCCTCGGCGAGAAAGGCGTCCTGATAAATCGATGTGTAGCTGCTGTTGCCGACGAACCGCTGGGTTACGCCAATCGTGATCTGGTTGATCGGCTTTTTTAGCGGTCCTTGCAGCCAATCCGGCAGTTCATCGGCCTGAGCGACCGAGGCCATTCCCATGGCTCCCAAAACAATGGCTGCTGCGGCCCACCTTCTATACTCGAGCAAGAATTTCATTTTCGTCTCCTGATAATCGTCTATAGGCCATGGTTCCGTGGCTTCATGCGCGACTGACTTTCCTGTCCAGGAGAAGGACGACAATCAGGCTCGAACCGATGATCAGCGACACGTAAAAGGGCTGAACGTGAAGCAGATCCATACCATTTCGCAGTACTGAGAAGGCCAGCACGCCACCAAGGGTTCCCCATAGATCGCCGGAGCCGCCTTGAAATCGGGTACCGCCAACCACTACGGCGATCACCGCCCACATTTCATAACCCTCACCCAGGGTCGGCGTCGCGCCTCCCAGTTGCGAGGCCATCGCGATTCCGCAGATAGCGGCCAATAGCCCGGAGATGACAAAGTTGACGACGATGTGGCGAGACACCCGGACGCCCGCGTTGATCGCCGCGGAACGATTCCCGCCGATCGCATAGGCTTCGCGTCCATGCACGGTCTTGGCAAGCACCCATTGCAACGCCACCAGAAGAACCAGAAAGACGATGGACACGAGCGCGACCGGCCCGACCATCATGGTCCCGATTTCGCTGAACACGTCGTACCTGGCCACCAGCGCGTCGTTGCCGGCGTAAAGAAACACAAGGCCCCGGATGCCGATCATGCCCGCCAGCGTCACGACGAACGAATTCACGCCGGTTCGCTCAATGATGAGACCATTGAGCAGGCCCAGTCCGGCGCCCGCGCCCAGCGTCAGCACCAGCGCCGGGATCAGGCCAAGCCACTGGAGCCCTGCAGCAAGGCAGCCGCACAGACCGATCACGGACCCTACGGTCAGATCGATCGTGCCATTGATCAGCACCAAGGTCAGCCCGATCGCAATGAACCCGACGAAAGAGCCCTGCAGAAGAATATTGGACAGGTTGGCAACCGACAGAAAATGCGGCGACGACGCACTGAAGACCACGGTTTCGAGGATCAGGAACACCCACACCGCGTGGCGCATCACCTGAGAAGCGAACTGGCCACGGGGAGCCCGGATAGCCGTGCTCGTCATGGGTGACGTTTTATTGCTCAATGAAGTCGCATTCATGCCCATACCCTTCCTCGACCAGAAGCAAGATCCACCCAGACGGCAACGATCAAGATCGCCCAGGTCACCAGCCATTGCGTGTAGTAAGGCAAACCAACCTGCAGCAAGCCGTTCTGAAGCAGCCCCAGCACGGCAACGCCGCAGACGGTCCGCCAAATGCCGCCGGCGCCGCCGAGGAGGCTTGTCCCGCCCAGGATGATCGCCGCAAACACGTTCATCTCGTATCCGCTGCCGATCTCAAGCTGGGCCGCCATAGTGCGGGAACCGAGAATGACGGCGGCAACGCCCGTCATGGCGCCCGACAGCAGGTAAGCGCCAAAAATGACTGCCTTTGAACGAAAGCCCGAAAATTCGCTGGCCGTTTCGTTGCCCCCGACAGCGAAGACACGACGCCCGAATGTCGTGCGGGTGAGAAACACGGAAAGCACCACGGCTGCACCGAGGAAGATGTAGACCGGGATCGGAATCCCGAAGACATACCCTCCCCCGAGTTGCGAGAACCATCCCGTGTCGGTGCTCATCGATGCGCTCTTGCCGCCGGTAACAATCCGGGTCACGCTCATGATGATCGACATCATCGCAAGCGTGACGAGCAGCGAATTCAGACGCCAATAGGCAACCAGAATGCCGTTGACGGCGCCAACCGCCAGCCCCACGCCCATGCATGCGGCGATCGCCCCGAGCGGGCCGAAACGGTCATGCAACCCGATCACGGTGACGGTGGTCAGTGACAGCAGCGCACCGACTGAAAGATCGAGGCGACCGCAAATCACCACGAAGGTAACGCCCAGCGCGATAAGGCCTGGTACGGAGATCTGCCGCAACACCTGCAGAATGTTGTCGATACCCAGAAACGAAGGCGATACCGCAGTAATGGCTCCGACAAATAGCAGGAAAGGAACCAGAAGAACCCATCTCGGGTTTGTGATCGCGCCGATAAGCGGACCGCGACGCAGCGATGCGCTCGCCATGTCCTTGGGACCGTCTATCGTCTTTTCTTTAGTTGAACTTTTCATTTAAGAATGTCTCCTCCTTTTTCGATCGTCACGCTTAGAACCGGCTACGAACGAAGGCGCTCAGACCTCATCGGCGATCGGATTACTCAGCGTGCCAATGCGTTCGATCTCGACCTCGCAGACGTCGCCCGGCTTCATCCACACTGGCGGATTGCGCTTCGCGCCCACACCGCCGGGTGTCCCTGTCACTATCACGTCGCCAGCGCACAACGGCACGATGGTCGAGAGATATTCGATCTGGCTCGCGATGCTGTGAATCATCATCGAGGTGGTCGCGCGCTGAAGTTCCACGCCGTTCAGGCGCGTCGTGAGCGTGAGATCGCTGTCGAAGGGGATCTCGTCGGCGGTGACGAGCCAGGGGCCGAACGCTCCCGTCCGCGCGAAGTTCTTGCCCGGCGCCCATTGGCTTGTGTGACGTTGCCAGTCGCGCAGACTGCCGTCGTTGTAGCAGGTATAACCTGCAATATGCGCGGCCGCGTCGGCCCGGGCAATCCGGCGCCCCGGCTTGCCGATCACCACGGCGATTTCCGCCTCATAGTCGAATTGCGTGGACTCCGGCGGACGCAGCATCGGCTCGCCGTGGCCGACCTGCGAGTCCGCCACGCGCAGGAAAAACATCGGCTTTTCCGGCACTTCGCGCTGCGTTTCGACTACATGATCATGATAGTTCAGGCCGCAGCACCAGATCTTGCCGGGGTTTGGAATCACGGGCAGAAAGCGGATGTCCGCGAGGCGATGAGTGGGCTTGCTATCTTTGACGGCGCGGCGCGCCGCTTCGACGCCGTTTTGTTCCAGGAGATCGCGCAGATCCGCATAGCGGTTTTCCAGCGCGACTCGCAGATCGACCACACCATCGCCGACGACGGCGCCAAACGTCGGCTGGCCTGACACTTCATAACTGATGAGCTTCATGATTTCCCTTCGATTTGGGCGGAGCGCTCCGAGTGCGATGGCGGAGCACGCCCCTGCGAACCGCTGCCGCATTAAAAAAGTGAGAAAAGCGTGCTTCGCTAGATGACCGCGAGCGCTGTGTGGCGCCCTTGCCTCATCGCGACGGGCCGGGCATGGCAATTGACCACGCCATGAGTAACAAGCCGTTGCCGAAGAAATGGGCGGGTAAATTCGTCTCGCTGCGGGACGTGATTCCTCTTGTATTCAAGACTGAAGCACCGCGCCAACGGTGGCGAAACCGGTGTTCCACTCTTTGATCGCCCAGTATTCGCGATGGAACAGTTCGTAGGGCCCGCACGCGCCCAGTGCCGCAAACGACGCGAGCCAGGTCCGGATCTCATGCGCCGAGTGGCCACCAGTCTGCTCGATCCAATCGTTCTTCCAGCCGTCCATCTCATTCAGTCGGCGCGAGGCAAGCGTGTCGAGCGTGAGCCGATCGAACTCGGGGTTGACAGGCAGTTGGGTCGCCTCGCCGAGCGCGTACGCACGGGCCGAGTCAATCACGCGGCGCTGCCGTGCCTCGCGCGCCTCGGGACTCAGGACGCGGCCGCCGCCCAGCAGCCGCTCTCGCACCTCGCTCGACGACTCGGCGAGGCGCGGCACCGGCGGATCGTGCGAAAGTCCGCCCGAACCGATCAGCAGCACGCGCTTGTTCCAACGCGCCACCTCTCGTCCGATGGCTTCGCCCAACAGTCGTATGCGCTGCATCGGCCCTAGCGGCAGCCCCACCGCGTTGATAAACACAGGCACGACCGGCACGCGCGTGAGATCGCCGAACAGAAATTCGAGTGGCTGCGCGATGCCATGATCGATGGAGAACCGTTCGGATTGCGCCACGTCGACGCCGGCTTCCAGCACAGCACCAGTCAGCCGGTGCGCGGCATCGGCGTCCACGTTGAGCGGGCCGGGCGTTGTGCCCCAATCACCGATCGAGTGTGCGGAGGCGCCGATACAAAAAGCCGGCATCATGTCGTAGAAGACGCCGTTGAAGTGATCTGGCCCGAACACGATCGCAAGTTCGGGGTCGAAACGTGTGGCGAAATCACGTAACGTCCCGAGCGACCGGTTGATTTCATCGAAGACCGCCTTGCCCGGATCGATCACCCCGTAGAGCGGCGAGTGGGAAAGACAGCAAAGGGCGAGTGTCACGTAGGCGTCTCCTTTTTGGACTCGCTCCGGTTAAGCGGCAGCTGCGGCAGAGAGCGCAGCCGGCTCCGGCGAGATGGGCGAATACTATCCCCGCGACAATGCACATGTCAACAAAGAATATATTCTTTTGAGAGTGATATAATTTCCGGCATGGCTAACCCTACCCAAGAATCGGCCGCGCAATCGGCCGTGCTCCAGCGCATTCGCCACGCCATCCTCGATGGCGAGTGGCCGCCGGAGCATCGCCTCGCGCCGGCGGCGCTCGCGACGCGCTTCGACACCAGCACGACCGTGGTGCGGGAGGCGCTTACCCGCCTGACCGGTGAGCATCTGGTGGAATCGCGTACGAACCGCGGTTTCTTCATTCCGCGCCTGGATCTGCGTGAATTCAGCGATCTCACTCAATTACGGATCGCAACGGAGACACTCGCACTCCGCCTTGCAATCGAGCGCGGCGACCTGCTCTGGGAGGAGTCACTCCTTGCAGCCCATCACCGCATGCTGCGCACTCCGCGTGAGTCGAAACCCGGCAAGCTTGAATTCAACGAAGAATGGCGCGTGGCGCACTGGTCGTTCCATCAGACCCTCCTGGCCGGCTGCGGCTGCGATGCGATGCTGCGCGTTGCGGCAATGCTCGCGCAATCGACGGACCTGTACCGCCGCTGGGCTGCGTCGGCGGTCATCGACGGGAAGCGGGACATCGAAGAAGAGCACCGCGAACTGCTCGAGGCCACGCTCGCGCGCGATACCGAACGGGCCGTGGCGCTGTTGCGCCATCACCTCGAGGAAACGGCGCGCATCGTAACGACGGGGGGGCTAGTGCTCGATCGGCGTAGCCAATTCGCGGAAGATAAATAATTTCGGAAGACGCGTTGACGCTTCGATTGACAACTTGGGGTAGCGACCCACAGTCGCTGCGCTTGCGGTCCCTCAGAAAAGTTGTCGCCTCACCCAAATAGATCAGTGGCTTGCACAACTTTTCTGTGACGACGCTATCGGTTTCGATGCGCCAGGAGCGCGTCGAACTTACAGCCTGAAAATGCCAACGCCGGTATGCAGCTTCTTCGCCTGATCGTCCAGCGACTGCGCCGCGGCTGCGGCCTGCTCCACTAGAGCTGCATTTTTCTGGGTCACTTCGTCCATCTGGGCGACCGCTTGCCCAACCTGATCGATTCCCTTGCTCTGCTCGTCCGACGCCGCCGAGATCTCGCCTACGATGTCCGTCACCCGTTTGATACTGGTCACGACCTCCGCTATGGTGCTGCCTGCCCGATCGACCAAGGCCTTCCCTGTTTCGATCTTGACCACGGAATTTTCAATCAGTATTTTGATTTCCTTTGCGGCTGCGGCCGAGCGTTGCGCCAACGTACGCACTTCGGTCGCGACCACCGCGAAACCTCGACCTTGTTCTCCTGCGCGTGCGGCTTCCACCGCGGCATTGAGCGCGAGAATATTGGTCTGAAAAGCAATACCGTCGATCACGCTGATGATGTCGGCAATCTTTCCCGAGCTCGCATTGATTTCCCCCATGGTCGCGACGACTTCGCCCACCACATCGCCCCCTCTGACTGCGATTGCGGCGGACGATTGCGCCAGTCCATTGGCTTGCCGGGCGTTCTCCGCATTCTGCCGCACCGTACCGGTGAGCTCCTCCATACTGGCAGCCGTCTGCTGAAGCGAAGCGGCCTGCTCTTCCGTGCGGCTCGACAGATCGATATTACCCGCGGCAATCTGCCTCGAAGCCGTGCTCACCGCTTCAGCCGAGTCCCGCACAGCGATCATAGCCTCGGTAATCCGCCCCATCAGATGATTGAAGGCACCCGCCGCCTGGCTGACCTCGTCCTTTCCCTGAACCGGCGCACGACTCGTCAGGTCGAGTGATTCGCTCGCCTGCTGCAGCGTACCCTGAATGCCGGCCAGTGCCCTCTGGATCGAGCGGGACAGCAGGAGAGTCCATGCGACGACGATTGCCACCGCAACCACCAACACCGTGATCACCGTCGTGACCGCATTCGTGCTGATGCGATCGGCGCGTTGCGCAGCTTGCTCGCCGCGACTCCCCGCTTCCGCGATGATCGTCTCGATCGACGCATCAAGCGGCTGAAAGTCGGAATGGTAAAGAACGGCAACCTGATCGTTGGCTGCCTTGGGATCCCGGGCGGCCAGTTCCATCAACTGGCGTGACTTCTGGTCATACGCATTCCAGCGGGCGCGCAATGATGCGAGTCGTGCCTGTTGTTCGGCGGAATTGAACAGCGGTGCAATGATCTCCGACCATTTGTCGATATTGCGTTCCGCGTCGGAAAAGATCTTTTGCGTATCGCCGGAAGTGGGATCAAGCTCGATCGTCGATAGCGCGCTCGCCTTGATTTCCGTCAGCCCGCGCACTTGCTTCTCCCGGCGATGCGAGGCCGCCTGCGCCTCGTTCACAGAGTCGAATCCGAATGCCGTCACAACGATGCCACCCCCGATAGCGATCAACGTAACGAATATCAAAATTCGGAGTTTTAACCTGATTGTCATACAAAGTCCTTTCGAAGCCCTGGTCAATGCCGTCCGGAAAATTCTCTCAACCCATACTCTCAATTACGGCATATGCAGTTCGCATCTTGAGTCGGTCACGCGTGGCGGCGGTCCCGAACGGCTGGCAACGAAAGCAGCCGTACCCGCCGATAAAGCGGTCAATCGCAGCCGATGAAGATCCGTTAGATGGGACGGACACGCCCGCACTACGCGCGCTTTAGATTTCCTGCCACGAATTCCGTTGGAGAGTGGCGCCTCAATGACGATCGCCGCCATCGTGAAAGAGGGGACCAATACCGCCTCGACCGGCAGTACAGCGCCAACAACGCGGCATCGGCGTGCAGAAAAGAATCCGTATTTTCCGCACTCAACCTTGAGCAGCATGTGCCGTTATAGCAGTCATGGAACGAGGCAACGGGACGATCGACTTGCCCCCGCGGCCACGGGCCATACCCTGTCCCATGTAATTGCAGTCAGGGACCACACGCAGAGCCAACCTTCAGCGCCGGAGGCTGTCCTCCGGCGCGCTTTTCTTTTGTGCCTGCCAAACGCGATACGGCGCACGATTCACTTCCCCTCGCCCGACGATGACGCCGCTTCGCCGGGCGACGAGCCATAAAACCAGCACAGCCGACTGGCTGCGGGCGCAGCGAAACGCAACCGGCACGTCATGTTCCATATCGACCTCGGCTCGCCACACCGTTCACGCGGTCTTCGAACGGATACTTCGCAATACTACTCAATCAGGTTTACCGTTTGCCTCCATCGTGCCTGGCAAGGCCGCACACCGGTCCCGTCCGCGCTCGACACCACCAGCGAAACGGCTAACCATGCGTCTGATCATCTGGCGTGGCGGCTCGCCAGCGGCATCGTTCATCACAGGCGCGGTGTTGCCGGCGGACGACGGATATCGGGTTGCGTAATACCGCAATCATGGCGCAGCGTCAGTGTTCGCACGCGCACGCTTGCGGCGCAGAAATTCCAGTCTCAATGCCGAGCGCAGCGCTTCCAGCGACGGCTTGCTGTCGCTGCGCGCTGCCGCGCGCTGGACCGTCTCGCCTGGGGTCCAGTAGCGCACGTGCGAAAGCAGCGTGCCGTCGAGACGCCTGCCCGTTGACGGCACCACGCTAATATCGCGGATACCGTTGCCCAGCACGCCATTGAGCGGCCCGCCGATCAGATCCCCAAAGATCAAACGCCGATAGGGAAAATACAGATTCGTCCAGCGGGTACAGCAGAACGGAGCGCCATGATGCGCGACCCGCACGCTGCGTATGAGCGTTTCGCCGCCCTGCTGGATACGGTAGCGCGTTTCGTAGCCCAGCGTGTCGTTGTCGCCCGGCGGGCAGCACGGATATTCGTGCTGCGCCTTCCTGCGCAGGAAGTCCGCTTCGTTGTCGGCCATGAGGAGCTGGGCATGCGTCAATGGCGAGCCGAGCGTGACGAAATCGGTCACGAGCCACGGCACGCCAACCGCGCGAAACTCCGACCATAACCGGTGCTGCGCTTGCTGAAACGCCTCGATCTCCGTGGGCGTAGGCTGCGCTGCATCGAGCCGCCCAGCCGCCTCTTCGAAGGACTTCAACTCAGGCTGCTTTTGCGGATGGGGCGTTTCCGGCTGCCGCAGGTCGCCCCACAGGTTGCGGATGATATCGAAGCCGATCACCGAACCAAGACTATGCCCCACGATGACGATGCGACTATATTTGCCCGACTCGTGCAGCGAGCGAACGAGCTTGATGCCTTCGCTGCGGATCTTGTTTCTCGCCTCGATGTTGCCCGGATTGGGCGTGAGGTAACGCGCGGCGTCCGCCACATAACCGAGCACGATGTAAGAGGCAATCGACTGCAGAATGAACGTGAGCACGCCACCCGCGAAAATCCACTTGCCCACCCAGTCGAACAGATGCGAGCCCGACGTGGCATCGACCCAGGACCCCGCAACGAGCAGAACGATCGCAAACACCAGCAAGCCCCAACTCGTGAACCACGCTGGCCGCAGCGCGCCCGGAATGGCCGAGGGGCGCCGAAACAGAAGCCACAGCATCCATCTGAACACATGGCTGTATTTCGAGCCTTCCATGTGGTGCGCCCAGTAGTACTCGTAAAAGTCCGTCTGGGGGCGCCCTTGCCTTTCTTTCGCCGGGGCCTGCAGGCGCCGCGTTTCCAGCAGGTCGCCCATGGCGTCGGGTTTGCTGCGGTACTTGGTGTCGTAGTCCGGGCTATCGGGGAGCACCGCATCGACGAAGCCGCGCAGCGTGTCCATGGGGCGCTGCTCGCCTATGCCGTGGATCACCACCACGGCCTGGCGGATGCGCCGCCCGTCGCCGGTCATCGCCCGCGCCTGCGCTTCGCCGCTGCCGCCCGTCGGCGCAGCCGTATCTGGAGATGGCTCCATGCCCTGCTCCCCGTGAGTCTTCCCGCCACCTGACATCTTCCCGTTCCTGAACTAGATTAAATACGAAAACGGCGTTCGCCGGCATCGTTAGGGGCTGTTCAGCCACGAGGTCTTCCGCCATGACGCAGGCACAGGTACCCGACCACACGATCCGCGACAGCAACGGGCGCGTGTTGCTCTTCAGTTGCGACGACTTCGTCAACGACATCTGCATCGGCGATTCCTGTTTTATCTGCGGCGCCGCGCCGGGAACCCGGGAGTTCAATAACGAGCACGTCGTGCCGCGCTGGGTGCTTCGGCATTACAAACTCTTCGACGCAGACATGACGCTGCCCAACGGCGAATTTCACCACTACGACAGTTACGGCGTGCCCTGCTGCAAGGACTGCAACAGCTTTCTGGGCGACAACGTGGAAACTCCCGTTTCGCGCCTGTTGAAGGGGCGTTTCGATCAGGTCGCCGCACGGCTCGACGACAAGGCCATGCTGCTGCTTTTCATCTGGTTCAATCTTCTCTTCATCAAGACTCACCTGAAAGACCGGTCGTTGCCGGTTCACCGGGACTCGCGCAAAGGAAGCGGCAAGATTGCAGACGCCTACGACTGGCCCGATCTTCATCACATCCACGCGGTTGCGCGGGCACCTTTCGTGGGCGCCGAAGTGGACCCCGCAGTCATCGGTTCGATTGCAATCTTTCCGGTCAACGACCCGCGAGCTGGTGAAACCTTCGACTGGATCGATCTCACAGCGGGAAAGACCGTGGCCATACGCGTGGGTGAAGTCGGCATCGTCGCGGTGCTCGACGACGCGAAGATGGCCCAACAGGCAATTGCCCACATTCTGTACAGCATCGACGGGCCATTGACCAGCACCCAGCTTCGCGAGTTGGCCGCCCGCATGGCGGTGGCCAATATGGATCTGCAGAACCGTCCCGTGTTCGGAACCGCGCTATCGCTCAAAGCGCCGCACAAGGTGCGGCTCTGGGCGGAGGTCGATCCGCAGCCGGTCTTCAACCCTTTCGATCCACCCAGGTTCGGCGAGATCATGGCGTTTGCGCTGCGCGATCTGCTTGATCGCCTGGAGATCGATGGCGACCGGGGCGCCGAGACGATACGCGCGCATCTGCTGACCGGCCGCGCTACCTTCATCGGCGACGAGCATGGCCGGTTCGTCTCGCGCGGCGGCACGCTGCTGCCCTAATACAGCAATGGCCGGCGCTCAGTGCACCTGCAAGAATAAGCTCGACGACATCGACGTCACGAGGCCCAGCGCCACCGCGCACATCAGCGCATAAGCACCCGCCAGGATAACCGCCCGTCCCAGTTGCGGCCGCCAGCGTCCGCCATAAACGCGCCTGAGCGCGACCACCAGCCAGACGAACAGCAGCGCGACCGAGCATGCCGCGTAAGAGCGCACGCCCGGCAGCAGGCAAACGAGAAACAGAATAAAAGCGAAGGCGTGCAGGTGCAGCGCAAATGGCAGGGCATGCGGGGCGTGCCTGGCGTGAGACATGAACTCACCTGAGCGGGAATAGGGACAGGGCGCATTCTGAAGGCGAAGACTCACGCGCGTCAACTTCGCGGCAGACTCCGGTGGACCGCTCCGTCCATGCGTAAACGCAAAATGCGGAAGCCGGTTCGCACCCGCTCCCGCATTGCATTCCTGCATGGCATCCGTCCGCTGGGCCGACCCGGCAGACGGACCCCGTCGTTTAACTCATGTGCAGGCCGCCGTTCAGCGAGAAGTCCGCACCGGTCGAGAAGCCCGATTCATCCGATGCGAGCCACGCGACGATCGAGGCGATTTCCTCGGGGGCACCCAGGCGCCGCACCGGAATGCTCGCCACGATCTTCTCCAGCACCTCGGGCTTCACCGCCTTCACCATGTCCGTACCGATGTAGCCCGGCGAAACGGTGTTGACCGTCACGCCCTTGGTGGCCACTTCCTGCGCGAGCGCCATCGTAAAACCGTGAATGCCGGCTTTGGCCGTCGAGTAGTTGGTCTGCCCGAACTGGCCTTTCTGTCCGTTCACCGACGAGATGTTGACGATACGGCCAAAGCCGCGCTCGACCATGCCGTCGATCACTTGTTTGGTGACGTTGAAGAGGCTCGTAAGATTGGTGTCGATGACGGTGGTCCAGTCTTCGTGCGTCATCTTGCGGAACACCACGTCGCGCGTGATGCCTGCGTTGTTGACGAGCACGTCGATTTCGCCGACGTCCTTCTTGACCTTCGCGAAAGCAGCGGCCGTGGAATCCCAGTCGGCCACGTTGCCTTCCGAGGCGATGAACTCATAACCGGCCGCCTTCTGGTCTTCGAGCCATTTCACGCGACGCTGCGAGTTCGGCCCACAACCGGCGACCACCGTATAGCCGTCCTTGAACAGCCGCTGGCAGATCGAGGTTCCAATGCCGCCCATACCACCGGTTACGTAGGCAATGCGCTTCGCCATAAAATCCTCCTTTCATTTATTGAGGGGTATAAGCCAGTCGACAAAAGCCAGGGAGGATGGAAGTCAGTTTGACGACCGCGCGCGCGCCGCACGATGGGCATAAACCCCTAAGTGAAAACGCGAAAGACGCCCGGTGTCAGGTGCGCGGCAGGCCCGTCGTTCAGACCGGCAGCACGCTGACCGCCACCTCAACCTGATGCTCGCCGCCGCCGAGAAGCGAGCCGCGCAAGAGCGACACGTCGCTATAGTCGCGGCCGGTGGCGAGCGTCACGTGATCAAGGTCGGCAAGGACGTCGTTGGTCGGATCGAGGTCGATCCAGCCGCTTGCCGGGCAGTGAACGGAAACCCACGCGTGCGAGGCATCCGCGCCGATGAGGCGCGGCTGGCCCGGCGGGGGGTCGTTGCGGAGATACCCGCTCACGTAGCGGGCGGGCAGGCCGAGCGAGCGCAGACAGCCGATCATCACCTGCGCGAAGTCCTGGCATACGCCGTTGCGCATCTCGAAGGCCCGCGCGGCGGGCGTGTCGAAATCCGTGGCCGAGGTCTCGTACTCGAAGTCCGCGTGGATGCGGTGCATCAGGTCGATCGCGCCCAGTGCAATCGGGGTGCCGGGCGTGAAGCTCGGCAAGGCGTAAGCGCGCAACTCGGGACTCGGAACGACGTTCGGCGATGCGAAACAAAATTCGGACTCCGGATAAAAAGGCGCGCCCACGCGATAACGCAGACGCTCGGCCACCTGCTCCCATGCGGGCGTCGTGGAGGCGTCGAGTGTATCCCAGCGCGGTGACAGCTCTACGACAGTCTCACTCGTCATGCATAACGTCTCGTGCGGGGTATCGAGCGAGAAGTAAAGCACATCATTACCGAAGGCGTCTATCCGACTCGTCCTATAGGCAGGATAAGGATCAATGTTTTCGGTGTGCGACACAATTTTTTGCCACACACACGCCTGCGGACGAATGGTCGCGAGATGCTGCGCCGTGGCCACCGTCATCGAATAATGGTAAGTCGTCTTATGCGAGACGCTTAGTATCGTGGGGCCGCTCATGCGCCTCCCGGTGCCGCGTGCGCGGCCGCATGGCTGAAATAGCGCGCGCTGATTTCGGTGGAAGCGGTCATCACGATCGCGCAGAGGCGGTCGCACAGTTCCACGAGTGCGGGATAGCCGCCGGATTGATCCGTTGTGCAAAGCTGTTCGAGCGTCGGCATCGTCGCGATATCGGGCATGAGCGCCGCGAACGGCTGGCGCGGCGCGCCGCCCGCCGCCTCTTCGATCTCCGCGAGTTTCTGGCGCAGCCGTGCATAGACGCCGTAGAGACCGCGAGGATTCATTTCGTCGATCACCAGGAGGTCCAGCAGGGCGGGCACCTCCAGGCGCCCCGGATACATCGAGCGATAGGTGAGCGTCGAATCGAACAGTTGCAGCAGCAGATCGAAGCCTTCGGGACTCGCGAGCAGCCCGTTCGCCGCCACTGTCCGCAGGAACGTAGCCATGGCCCACATGCGCTCGATATGGCGGCCCGCGAACAGGAGCCGCCAGGTTTCGTCGCGCGTCATGCGGTCGCCTTGTGCGCCGCTGATCGCCAGGAGTTGCGTCGCGAGATGTTCGAGCGCATCCATCAGCGCAACGCGGTCGTAGCGTTCGCCCGCGGCGGGAGGGGCGATGTGCACGAGGGCGTCGCGAAAGTCGTTGCGCGCCGCGAGGATCGTGCGCCAGTGGTCGCTCGAAAGCCGCCCGCGCACTTCGCCGCAAGCGCGCGCCTGGCTCGCGAGGCAATGGCCGATGCCCGGCACGCTCGCCTGTTCGCCGAGGCTCGCCACGAGCGCGTGCTCGAACGCGTACGGCGAGCCGCTCGCCACCGTATCCGTGCCCGTAATCAGGCCGCATAGCGAAGCGAGTTCGACGAAGGTCGTGAACGTCGTATCGACGTCGTTGCTTTCCAGCGAGCCGAGGATCAGCCGGCACAGGCGCACGCCGTTCTCGGCGCGCTCGCCATAGCGGCCCGACCAGAACAGGTTTTCGGCCGCGCGGCTCGACACCGTGCGGCGCGTGCGCGTGGCGAGGTCGCCGGGTTTCATCGGCGAAGGCAAAAGCGAGAACGGCGGGCTCGGCTGCTTCGAAAGCACCCACGTATCCACGCTGCTGCCGCCCAGTTGCATCGACTCCGTGGTCTGCCGTTCGGCCGCGAGGCGCGTGAAGCCGCCCGGCACCACGCGCCAGTTGCCGGTGAGGTCGGCGATGGCGTACACGCGCAGCACCGAAGGGCGGCCCGCCAGCGTGCCGTCCTCGTAACGCGGTGTGCAGGAATACGAGAGCGGCGCCTGGATCGTGAACGCATCCGCGGCATGCTCGATGCGCTCGCGCCATGCGGGCAGCGGCTGGCGTCCCGCCGCGAGACCCGGCGCGGGGCCCGTCCGGACGGACGGCCAGGTCGGCACCAGGAACGCTTCGTCCAGCTGACCGAATGCCGCCTCGCAGGCGGCTGCCTCGCCGCACCACCAGGTCGGCACGCTCAGCAATGCGAGCGTTTCACCCAGCAGCGCGCGCGCGAGTTCGGGCATGAAGCCATGCAGCGCGGGCGATTCGACGAAGCCGGAGCCCGGCACGTTCGAGACGATCACGTTGCCCGCGCGCATCACCTGCAGGAGACCCGGCACGCCGATGGTCGAATCGGCGCGCAGCTCCACCGGATCGCAGAACACGTCGTCGAGACGGCGCAGCACCGCATGCACGCGCTCGAGTCCCTTGAACGTCTTCAGGTAGAGCATGTCGTCGCGCACCGTGAGGTCCTTGCCCTCCACCAGCGTCACGCCCAGGTAGCGCGCGAGGAAAGCATGCTCGAAATAGGTCTCGCTGAAGGGCCCCGGCGTGAGGAGCGCGAGATGCGGCGCGGCACCGGCTTCGTCGCCGTGCAGCGTCGTGCGCGCGGCGTCGGCCAGCGTGGCGATCAGTTGCGAGTAGGCCGGGGCGAGCCGCCGCACGCGCATCGTGCGAAATGCATCGGCAAAGAGGCTGGAGACGATCAGGCGGTTTTCGAGCGCGTAGCCGAGGCCCGAAGGCGCCTCGGTGCGATGCGACATCACGGTCCATGCGCCCTCGGGCGAGCGCGCAAGGTCGATGGCGACGAGCTGCAGATAACCGCCGCCCGGCGGCGTGTAGCCCTTCACCGGCCGCAGATAGCCCGGATGCCCGAACACCAGCGCGGGCGGCACCAGGCCGCGCGCGAGCAGCGTCTGGGCGCCATAGGTATCGGCGACGATCGCTTCGAGCAGCCGCGCGCGCTGGATCACGCCCTGCTCGATCTGCGCCCATTCGGTGTCGTCGATCAGAAACGGCAGCAGGTCGAGCGCCCAGGGCCGCGACTCGCCCTTGTCGGCATAGACGTTGTAGCTGATGTCGTTGTCGCGTACCTGGCGCGCCACGGTTTCCCGCGACTGTTCGAGGGCCGCCGCGCCCTCCTCGCCGAGCAGCTCGAAGAACTGCCGCCACGGCTCGCGCAGCGCGCCGCTCTCGTCGCGCAGTTCGTCCCAGTGTCCGGCGCGCGGCGGCAGGAGACGCAAACGCGAGAGGGCGTGCGCATGGGACGCCGTGGCGTCGAGGGGCAGAATCGACTGAAAAGACAAGATCGTATCGGTGTTGGAATCAAGAGTCGGTCGGGTTCAGCCGCGCAAGTCCAGCGTAAAAGGAAACTCCAGGCTGCGTTCGAGCGGCGCGATCGCGACCGGCCCCGGTGTGTGGCCGATCGTGAAGAAGCGCGCCCGGCGGCGGCTTTCAGCTTCGTAGGCGTTGACCGGAAACATCTGATAATTGCGGCCACCCGGATGAGCCACATGATACTGGCATCCGCCGACCGAGCGGCCCGTCCAGCTGTCGATCACGTCGATCGTGAGCGGCGCGTGCACGCCAATGGTGGGATGCAAGGCGGATGCCTGGGCCCACGCGCGATAGCGCACGCCCGCCACGTACTCGCTCGCGCGGCCCGTGGGCTGCAGCGGCAGCGGCTCGCCGTTGACCGTCACGACGTGGCGGTTGTCGTTCATGCCCAGCACGCGAATTTCCAGGCGTTCCACGGAAGAATCGACATAACGCACCGTGCCGCCCTGGGCACCCTCCTCGCCCATGACGTGCCACGGCTCCAGCGCGTTGCGCACCACCAGCGAGAGGCCGCTTGCCTGCATTTCGCCCACCAGCGGGAAGCGGAATTCGAAGTGCGGCGCGAACCATTCGCGGTCGAAGGCATAGCCGGCTTCGCGCAGGTCCGCCAGCACGTCGTCGAAATCCGCCTGCACGAAGGTGCCGAGCATGAAACGGTCGTGCAGTTCGGTGCCCCAGCGCGTGAGACGCGTGGTGTACGGCGTGTGCCAGAAGTGCGCCACGAGCGCGCGCAGCAGCAGTTGCTGGACGAGGCTCATGCGCGCATGCGGCGGCATTTCGAAGCCGCGCAGCTCCAGCAGGCCGAGGCGGCCGGTGGGACCGTCCGGCGAATAGAGCTTGTCGATGCAGAATTCGGCGCGGTGCGTATTGCCGGTCACGTCGATCAGGATGTTGCGCAGCGTGCGGTCGATGAGCCAGGGCGGCACGCGGCCGTCGGCGCCGATCCCGGCGAGCAGGTCGAGCTGGCGCTGCAACTCCCGGAACGCGATCTCCAGTTCGTACACCTGATCGTTGCGCGCTTCGTCCACGCGCGGCGCCTGGCTCGTCGGGCCGATGAAAAGCCCGGAAAACAGGTAGGAGAGCGAGGGATGGTTGTGCCAGTAGGCAATCAGGCTCGCGAGCAGGTCCGGGCGGCGCAGGAAAGGACTCGCCTGCGCGGTCGCGCCGCCCAGCACGAGGTGATTGCCGCCGCCCGTGCCGGTATGGCGGCCGTCGAGCATGAACTTCTCGGTGCACAGGTACGACTCGTGCGCGGCCTGGTAAAGATATTCCGTGTGATCGACGAGTTCATCCCAGTTCGATGCAGGATGAATGTTCACTTCGATCACGCCCGGGTCCGGCGTGACCTGGAGCATCTTCAGGCGCGGGTCGCGCGGCGGCGGATAACCTTCGATGACGATCTTCAAACCGAGTTCGGCCGCAGTGGCTTCGACGGCCGCGAGCAGATCGAGGTAATCGTCGAGCGCGGCGAGCGGCGGCATGAAGACGTACAGCAGCTGGCATTCGGTGCCGATCGATTCATTTTCGACCTTCGGCCCGGCGGCCCGCGCGGGATTGCGCGCTTCCACGCACAGCGCCGTGCGCGTGATCCAGGAGGCCGACTCGCCGCGTGCGGGCAGACGATTCACATCGGAGTCATCACCCGATGTGGCGCGAGCCCCCGCACCTTGCGTGTGCCCCGCGCCTTCGCCCTGACCGCTATCCGACGTCGACGCATAGGCCGTTGCGGGCCGCCCTTCCTCGCGATACTGCATGCGCAGTTCGGCCGCACTGCGCAGCGGCACGGGCGGCGCGAACGGATCGTGTGCGTGCTGCCACGGGTAGTCGTTCGACGAAACCCACGGTAGCGAGTCGAGCGGCAGCCGATAGCCCATGGGCGAATCGCCGGGAATCAGGTACATGCGCTCGTCGCGGAAGAACCACGGGCCCGTCACCCAGCGCGCACCAGCCAGCGCGCCGGCCTGCTCGCGCGCGAGCGGCAGCACGTAGCCCGTCACCGCGGAAAGGCCCGCGTCGAACACGCGGCGCAACCGCACGCGTTCGAGTTCGTCGTCGAGGCGAGAGTCGAACGGATCGACGTTTACGGGCAGGCGGCGCTCACGCCATAAGTAGTACCAGGTGTCCTCGTAGCCCGCCTGAACGTATTGATCGTCCAGCCCCAGCTTGCCCGCGAGATGGCGGACGAAACGGCTCGCGTCGTCGGCCGTGCAGGTGGCGGGGTCGCGTTCGTCGGCGAAGAGCGACGGGTCGTGCCAGCACGGCTCGCCATCCGCGCGCCAGTAGAGCGACATGGCCCAGCGCGGCAACTGTTCGCCCGGATACCACTTGCCCTGCCCCACGTGGAGAAAGCCGTTCGCGCCGTAGCGCGCGCGCAGCTTGCTCATCAGCGCCGCCGCATAGCCACGCTTGGTGGGCCCGAGTGCATCCGTGTTCCATTCGGGCGCGTCGCGGTCGCGCACCGCCACGAAGGTCGGCTCGCCACCCATCGTGAGCCGCACGTCCATCTGCTCGAGCTGCGCGTCCACCTGCTCGCCCATGCTCAGTACGGCCGCCCACTGCTCCTCGGTATAAGGCCTCGTCACTCGCGGCGTTTCCAGTACGCGCGTGATCGCCATGGTGTGGCCGAACTCCACCTCGCATTCGTCCACGGCGCCCGAGATGGGCGCCGCGCTGCCGGGCTCGGGCGTGCACGCCACGGGAATGTGGCCTTCGCCCGCCAGCAGCCCGGACGTGGGATCGAGGCCGATCCAGCCCGCGCCCGGCAGATAGACCTCGCACCATGCGTGCAGGTCGGTGAAATCGATCTCAGTGCCGCTCGGGCCGTCCAACGCCTTCACGTCGGGCGCGAGCTGCAGCAGATAGCCCGACACGAAACGCGCCGCAAGACCGAGCTGACGCAGCGTTTCCACCAGCAGCCAGCCGGTGTCGCGGCACGACCCCGAAGCCAGTGCGAGTGTTTCCTCGGGCGTCTGCACGCCGGGCTCCATGCGGATCAGGTAGCGGATCTCGCGTTGCAGCCGCTGGTTGAGCTCGACGAGGAAATCGATGGTCACGCGCGGCGTGAGGTCGATGCTCTCGACGAAGCGCGCGAAGCGCGGCGTGGGCTCGCGCTTCACGAGGTAGGGCGCCAGCTCGCGCTGCAATTCGGCGGAATAGACGAACGGGAACTGCTCGGCATCCGGTTCGAGAAAAAAGTCGAACGGGTTGTAGACGGCCATTTCGGCCACCAGATCGACCGTCACCTTGAACTCGCGCGTCGGCTGCGGAAACACGAGCCGCGCCTGCCAGTTCGCAAAGGCGTCCTGCTGCCAGTTGATGAAGTGATCGGCAGGCTCGATCCGCAGCGAATACGAAAGGATCGGCGTGCGGCAATGCGGTGCGGGCCGCAGCCTCACGACTTGAGGCGAAAGCTGCACCAACCGGTCATAGCGGTAGTGCGTGACGTGATTCAGCGCGACTCGAATAGACACACAGGGCTCCTGATCAGATCGTGAACCGGCGTACTGCCCCAAGGCCTGTTCACGGCAGGAACGGACCCTGGCCTTCCCGCCTCCGGCGTAGCGTGCGTGGCGCGGCCACCTGGCCGAAAACGGCGAGGTAGCAGCAATCTTCGTGCCGAAATATGACAGTTCGCGGTGGAAGGCGTCTATGGGGGCCGATGGGCGATAGCGCGCACCCGTTCGGTGCGAAAAACCGGTGGCGCGCACCAACGCGGTACGGCGGGCATGACGTGAGACGGGCACGCTTCGCGGGATTCGCCAGCCATTGGCCAGCCATTGGCCAGCCATTGGCCAGCCATTAGCCAGCCGGCTCTCGCTGGGCGCGGCAGGCCAGGTGGGGCGGAAGGTGCAGGCGGGTGCCGGCAATCTACCGGGTGAGTGCGAATCGCCGCGATCCCGGCCTTTACTGACGAGCCGGCCTCAGACCCGCGCCAGCACGCCCGACCTTGCACCCGCCACCGCCTCGCGCAATTGCGCGAGCAGCGCATCGCCCGACCAGGAGGGGCGCGTTTTCGCCTGCTCGGCCTCGCGCACCAGCGCGCACAAACGCGCGTTGACCGGCGCCTTGCGCCCCAGCCGCTCGGCAAGGCGCGGCACCTCGCCGTTGATCCAGTCGATCTCGGTCTTGCGACCGGCGCCCAGATCGTCGGACATCGAGGAACGCGCAAGCGGATCGATCTTCAGCATGCGGCGGCCGAGCCGCTCGAACCAGGCATCCGGCAGTGCGAGCAGCCGTGGAATCCAGTGCGGCGGAAACGGCGTGAGCTGCGCGGGGCGAATGCCCGCAGCGTCCAGCAGCCCAAGCAACTCGCGCTGCGCCATGGCGAGGCAGCGCCGGTAGGCACGCTGCGAAAGCTCCTCTTTCAGCGGCCGGTTGGCAAGCGCATTGATGGCGTTGTTCAGGTTCAGCAGCAGCTTGGTGTGAACAAACAATACAGTTTGACACAACACGCACAATGGAATCATGCGCTTAGCGGCACCTATGATCGCACGGCGCACTATTAATGTTTGACACAAATGGCCCGTGGCCGAATTCGCGCCCCTATCTTGCGACAATAGAGTTTGACACAAGATGAGGCTCATGCACTGCCGCCGTCCTCCGCCGGTTAGCCACCCGGGGGGGGATCCCAACGTGACCCTTTGCCTACTCTTAGTGACCGGGGGAGTTCAGCGGGATCGGCGAGCGTTGCTGACTAGCGATGAACCGTTGCAGCCGCTCCCACGCCTGCAGGTAGCGGTGCTTCGGCATTCCGCCCAGCTGCTGGTCGTGCAGCACCAGCACCTGTTCGACGACCCCCAGTTCGTGATCCAGCATCAGGCAGGGCTCGTGCCGCTCCATGCGGGTAATGCACGCGTCCAGCGCCGCCTCGGCGCGACGGTACGGCTCGACACCGCCGCCACCGCCCATCTCCCCGCGCAGGTAATACGCGAGATACGCCACGCGCAGCAGGCAGCACATCTGGTCAAGATTGCCGTGCCCCGCGCGCACCGTCGCCAGCGCGAGATGGTTTTCCAGCGAGAGCGCACGTACCCTGGCCGCCGGCAGCGGCAACAGCATGTCCTTCGTGCGTGTCGGCCGTATCGGCCGGGACAAGGTCTGCTTTTTCATTCGTCGAAACTTTTCATGTCTGGATGCAGCCTGACGTCGTTGGATGCTTCGGGCGCCTTACGCCTCGCCACTTACGATATGCAACCAACCGTTCCGTTCGACCACCTCGTGCCGCATCGAGAACTGGCCTTGCACCTGGCTCACGAATCCCATAGCCGAGGTAGTCAGGCCGCTTGCCCTCGCTGAGCGGCTGTCCAATTCTTCTCGAACATCATGGGGCTGACGTAGTTCGATGTCGGCACTTGCCTGTGCCATCAGAACCCGGAATACCAGCATTGCCGTCGCTTCAGCGCAATTCGGTCACCGTCGCGCTCAGATTCGCGGCGATCTCGCGGGCGCGCTGTTTCTCGTCGTCGCCCATGCGTTCGGACAGTCTCGACTCGACGATCCGGATTGCAGCGGCGTACGCCGGCACGCCGCCACGCGCCTCGAAACCTGCCCGTGCGCGCGCGATCCATGCGGCGCCGAGCGCACGGTCGCGCGGCACGCCGTTACCGGTCAGAAAACGCATGCCGATGTCGTATTGCATGAGCGGATTGCCCAGCAATGCCTCGTTCAGGCATGACAAGCCATCCCAGCGCTGGCGCAGTTCGGCCACGGGCGCGAGCGAATCGTCGCGCCAAGGGTTCGAAGCCGCATCGGCTGGAATCAACCAACGTTGCTCGTTGCCGCCCAGCCCCGTTTCCATGCCGGTGGCCAACGCATGCAAGGCGAGTGCAATCTGCGACTGCTCGGCTCCGCCTCGCGCGCCTTGCCGATGCAACTGCATCGCCCGCGTGGGGTCGCGCATTGCGAGCGGCCCGATTTCGTACAGGGTAGCGAGATCGCTGGCGGCCCAGTCGTCGCCCGCGGCCATCGCCTTTTCGAGCCAGACGCGGCCCGCATCCGGATCGCGCCCAACGCCGCTCCCATAGGCGTAGGCAACGCCCACCATCCGGCTGGCTTCCGCTTCGACCGGCGCCGCCTTCGATGCCCACGTGAGCGCCTCGTAGTCGTCGACGCGGCCACCCAGGCCCGTGAACAGGTGCCATGCCAGCGAGGCTTGAGCGTAGGCGTTGCCTTGCTCCGCCGCGCGCCGGAACCAGTACGTCGCCGCCGACAGATCGGGGGCGACGCCGTCGCCGAGATCGTAGCTGTCGCCGAGCATGGACTGGTATTTCGGATCGCCCTGGTTCGCGACCTTCCACTGCCAGTAGACCCGGCTCGTGTCGCTGGCGATGCCGTTGCCTGAGTCGGCGAGAATTTTCATCGCAAGCACGTTGCCGCCGCGCGAAGCAGCCTGGCACCAGCGCGCCGCGTAATCGGAACGACGTTGCACACCCGAACTTCCATAGGCGTAGGCGCCGCAAAGCCATGCTTGCGACGCCGGATCGCCGAGTTGCGCGCCCTGCGAGAACCAGTTCAGCGCGACGCCCGCATCCTGCTTGCCCGCGACGCCGCGCGCGTACGTATAGCCGAGCGCGCCATAAGCGGCGGGAACACGGCGTTTCGCAGCGGCCTCGAGCCACTCGACGCCCGTCTTGCCCGCCAAAGACTGATGATGCTCAGTCAGATAAGCGCCGAGCGACACGCTGCTCGTGGAATCGCCCGCGTTTGTCGCGAGCGTCAGGTAGTGCAGGCCGAGCAACTCGTCACGCGGTATCGCGGTGCCCGCGAGATATTGATTGCCGATCCAGCGCGCGGCCTCGACGTTGCCGTGGTCCGCAGCGAAGCGGTACCAGCGCAGCGCCCGGACCCTGTCGACGGGCGTGCCTTGACCCTGCCACGCCATCGCGGCAGCGGTGAGCGCCGCGGCGTCGCTGCCGCGCTCGGCCCCCTCGCTGGCCAGCTTGAACGCCTTGGCGAGATCGACCGGCTCGCTTTCTCCGCGCAAGGCATACATCGCGAGATTGAGCGAGGCGACACCGAGCCCCTGCGCCTGCGCTTTCGCGAACCACTTGTACGCTTCGGCGGAATCCTTGTGCGTGCCCCAGCCTTCGCGGTACATCACGCCGAGGTCGTTCTGCGCCGTCGCCAGGCCGGCATCCGCCGCGCCGCGCGTCCAGCCGATGGCCGCCTCCAGATCGACCGGACCGCCGCGGCCGGTGCGATACAGGTTGGAAAGCGCTGCGCGCGCAATAGCATCGTCTTCGAGCGCCGCCTTCCGGTACCACGCGCGCGCCTCGACATCGTTCCTCGCGACACCCGTGCCGCTTGCATAAAGGTCGCCCAGCCTGCGCTGCGCGTAGACCAGGCCTGCCGTTGCCGCGCGCGACATCAGAACGAATCCGCGGCGCTCGTCACGCTGTACACCCACGCCCTCCAGATACGCATCGCCCAGCACCGCCCCGGCAGCAGTGTTGCCCTGGCGCATGGCTACGCGCAACCAAGCGACACCGTTTTCCGGATCGCGCGGCACACCTTCGCCGCGCAACAACGCGACGCCGAACAGGAATTGCGCGCCCGCGTCGCCGCCGGTTGCGCCGCGGATCATCCACGAAGCGGCGACCGCCGGATCTCGCGGCACGCCGCGCCCGAACGCAGCAAATTGCGCGGCGTTGGCCGCACCGTTTGCGGAGCCACCCTCCGCGGCCTGGACGAAGTACCGGTAAGCGGCGGCGTTATCGACCGGTTGGCCCTCTCCGTTTGCGCTCATGGCGCCGAGCACGTCGAACGATATGGCATCGCCTTGCGCCGCCGCCGACTCGAACCACTGGCGCGCCGCCTGGTAGTCCTGAGGAGTCGCGGTGCCGTCGCGATAGACGTTTCCGAGTATGCGGCGCGCGAGCAGCGAGCCGTCGAGCGCCGCCGACTTGAGGATCACGACGCCTCGACGGGTGTCAGGCCGACCGCCGTAGCCGTACGTCACCATCTGGCCGTAAATGGCCCGCGCGTAGAGATTGCCGTCCGCTGCCTCGTTCTCGCAGCGCGCGCGCTCGTCTTTCGGCTTGTCGAGCGGCGACACGCTCCAGTAGCGATAGTCGAATATCAGAGCGCAAGGCGTCGTCGGGTCCTCGGTCACCAACCGGGGCGCCACGGCATGAAACCGGGCGCTGGAAAGCAGCACGGTGGGGTCCGCATGCAGCGACGCGGGCAATGCGTTGGCCGCGACGGGCAGCCCTGCAAGCGCGGCAAGCAGCCATGCGCCGGCATGGCGAGGCGCGCCTTCGCGCGTCATGTATCGCACCTTCATGGCTGCTGGATCGTCACATTCTTCATGACGACGTCGGTGTGGCCGTCCTCGTCGTCATACGAAGTCCACCACGGGATGCCATAGTTCACGAGCAACGCGACGTTGACGCGCTCCGTGTTGCCGTCTTTCTTCACGAATTGGCAGTGCAGCTCAACCGCATTCCCATCGAGCGACTTGAACACCGTCGATGCGGGAACCACCTTGCCCACCTCGCATGTTTTGGAGGTCTCGCCCTCCTCCGACGGCAGAGGAACGGGGAATTCGATGTGGTTCCCTTCGAGAAGCGGCTGACTCGCGACGTCGACGGCCGTGCCGTCCTTCAGCGTGCCGAGCTGGGTCAGTTCACCTCCGACGTTTTGTGTCAGCAGGTCCGCGAAGCCGTAGCTCAAATAGAAGCCGGACCAGTCCGGCTTCGTGGAATCCCCGCCCGGCATGATCAGTTCGGCGACCACGCCGTTATTGCGGCGGTTGACGAACGTGTCCTTGAACGGCGACGGTTTGTCCGGCTTCGACTGATGCCGCCATTCGGCGTCGATCACGAGACGCGAGTACGGCAAAGGGTGGCTGCCGTTCTCCGGCAACTTCCGGCGAATCGAATCGGGCAGGCGCCGTTCGTCGAACATGTCGTCGAGGTAGGCGGACGGGTCGGCCAGCACCTTCGCGCGCGCCGACGGCCTGTTGGCCATGGTCTGAAAAAATTCGTAGGTCGCGCGCTGGCGCGATGCCGGTGGCATGGCATCGATCGCGTCCACACTGGCGCTCATGATTTCGCAGAGGTTCGGCGCACCCTTCGCGTTCAATTGCGGCGTCAGTTTTGATTCGAGCGCCGATTCGAGCTGTGCTTCGGCGTCGAGCAGTTCTGCGGTGGTGTATCGCTCGTCATACGAGTCGGGCATGCTGTTCCCGACCAAAATCTCCGTGATTTCCAGCACATCCTTGTAGCCTGGCGTGGAAAGCGTTTTTGCCATCAGAACGAAGTCGCTCCCGTGGGCGGAGAGCGCGGTGCAGTCGTCCTTCGGCCCTTGCGCCAGGTCTTTGAACAAGTGCAGCATTCGCATGCGATCGTCGGGCGATAGCTGCTCGTCGAACACCCCTCGCGATTGCGAAAACTTGATGAACTTGTTGCGGAACTCAGCGTCGGTTGCAACCCGCGTGAACAACTCCACCAGCAAACGCCCGTTGTCCGAATCGGGATCGAGTCCCGACTGGCTGAGGAATTGGCGGATACGCTCATTGGTCACAGCCGCGGGATTGAACGTCGCGGCAGGCTGGGCTACCGATGCGGGTGCGGCAGGCTGGCTACTGCGCATATCCAGTGCGTATGCACTTGCTACTGTGAAAAACAGCACTACCCCGTAGAAACTGCTCTTTAGCTTCATCTTGTTCAAATGTTCATCAGGCCATTAAACCAGCAAATCGACACCCAAGCTCACCGATTGATTCAAGCGGTTTGGGGTCCCAGTGATTCCCACAACGTTTAGATGCGTGGCTCCATCACTCCGTGCGCGTAATGCACTAATCCAGCGCCACATCGGCGCGACGGTACGGTTCGACACCCACGATTTCCGACACCTGCATGAGCGACAGTGGTAGCCCCAGATAGCGGGTGAATTCCGTCATGCGCCCGAATGTGCTCATCTTCGTGTTCACGAACGGCGTGCCGCTGCGCGGCTGCCCATTCGTTCTCCCGCTTCAAGTGCGACAGCAGCGAGATGAAAAAACAGAGCTTCTTGAGGTGGTTTTCGCTCAGCGGCGTGTCAACAGTACGGCCGAAGTAGCGCCCGCACGTCTGGCACTCGAACATCGGCAACCGGCCGCTCTGGCGCTTTTTGAATCCGGCACTCGTGATGTGATCGCCGCCACAGCGTGGGCAGCAAGGCCTCGGTTCGTGACTCCCGGACAGCAGCGCGGCGACCTGCGCGCTCAGGAAGGCGGTCAGTTCAGGGTCTTCGCCGGCGCCGCGCTTTCCGGCAGAGGACTGCGTGCGGAGTTGTGTTTGCATCCTCAGAATTGTGCCGTTACCTGAAAGCCCAGCGTCACACTCGGCGCGGGAAACCCGGATGGCGCATAGATCGGCGTCCCCGCAAACACATCGTAGCTATAGGTACCGAGACGCGACGGTATCGAGCCCTTTACGCCGATAGCCGCGCCCGCGAGCTGCGTACCGGCGAGGTAAGCGGCTGACGGTCCCCACAGGTGGCCGTAGTCGATACCCGCATAAAGAACCTGCCCCGACTGGCCAAGCGGATACTGGAGTTCGTTACGCCAGTAGAAACCCTTTTCCGCCGCAAGCATCGTCTGACCGCTAAAGCCGCGCACCGTATAGCGGCTCCCGATACTGAGGTCGTCGATATAGTTCAGCTCGTCATTGGTGAACTGGCCGTGAAACGTACCGACGTAACGCAGCGTCTGACCGGCGACCGCGAACGGGACCGAGAGGTTCGCGTCGAGCGTCGCCATGTGAAAGTAGTAGGTCGGGCCACCGGACGTATCCGGCATCGCGCCGAGCGCGCCAATGCCCTGTCGATAAGCGAGCGTTCCGTCGAACTGCGCCGCGCCGAAGTAATGGCGATTGGTCAGGCCCGCCTCGATAAACGTATTGTCGCGGTACTGCTGCGGTATGGAGGTATCCGCAATAAAGCTCTCGCCCCACCGCTTGATGAGCTGGAACTCGACGCCCGATACGTCGCTCTGGCTACGGTAAATGACCCGCTCCAGCTTGAGGCCCGCCGTCTCCGAGTTGCCGCTCGCGACGAAAATCTGGCTGGCCTGCGCGACCTGCTGGTAGTACGTATTCGTGTAGCCGTAGAGCGTACCGGTCCAGTAGCCCCATGGCACCGCATACGAGGCATTCCAGCCATGCGTACCGAGGTCGTGATTACCGAACTGGAGATCCTGATTGAAGCCGCCGGAGAGGACGTCATTCAGGCCGAGGACGTTGTATAGCGCGAGCGATGCGTTACCGATATAGCGGCCCGTCTCGTCAGTACCCGAGTTGTCTGTCGAGAGGACAAGCGACCACGGCTTTGTCCGCTTGACGGTTACAACGACGTCGCTCTCGCCGGGCGACGTACCGGGTTCAATCTGCATCGTCGCGTCCTGGTTCGGTACGCGCTTCATCTGTTCGAGACCCTGCTCAAGGTCACGCAACTGGAGAACATCGCCGTCCCGCGCCGGAAAGGCAGATTTGAGCGTACCGCGCGTATTGGCGTCGGCGAACTTCAGATTGCGGATAGTGCCCGGTATGAGGGCGAACCGGAGTGTCCCTTTTGAGAGGTCCTGCGCCGGCAGGAGGACGCGCGTCGTGATATAGCCCCGGCTTAGAATGACGCCTTGCAAACCCCTGGTCAGGAGGTCGAGGCCCTGTTTGCCGACGCATTGGCCCTGGTAATGCAGCAGCCAGTCATGCAGGAATGCGAACGGGTCCATCGGGAGCGCCGACGCGCCTTTGACGCGGACGGCGTCGGGCAACGTTTCCGGCACCTCGACGTCGAACGAGTCGATACGGAAACAAGGCGTCTCGACCGGCAATACCGGCCATTCCCCGGGCGCGGGCGCCGCCGAGCGCACAACGGGCGCGGCGACCGCTGCCGCGCGCTGCTCCGTGGTGCGTCTTTGCTCGATTTGCTGTTGCTGCTCGGCATTCGTACGGGCCGCAAAGTCGGGCGACGACTGCTGCGAGTGCGCGAGAGATACTAGGGCTGCAAGCGGTAGAGCCGCCAGCCTCTTTCGGATTTCCATGAATGCACGTATGGTCGTAATTAGGGCGATCGAAAGTCACCCTATATTTTCTCGCAGATCTATCAGATTTATTTATCTTCGTGCCTTATGGATTGCAACTCACGAATTTCCCAAAAGAAGGGCAAGGCTATTGAAATCAGAATGCAAATAAAAAACGGGAAAAATAAAGCCAACCCATCGGGATTTCTTAAGCGCATTGCAAGGTACACAGCCGACAAAATGTAGGCAATGAACACCATTCCAACGGCAATAAGAAATCGTTTCCACAATTGACTGCTATCCAAATTCTTCCTACCCGTAACAACTCGCCATCCTTTGTAAATCTCGAAAAAAATACAAAGAGAAGACCTATTGCCACAAAAGCTATCTTTATGAAAATAGCCCTCCATCCCTCATCACGAAAAAGTGACACTGCAACGAGGAAAATAGCTATGTAGAAAAAGAACCGTCTCCTTCTAGAGGCTCCCGCGACTGCATGTTCAAGCGCTTCGATCATCTATTGCCCCTCTTATCTGTGTCACCGTTTTTCCTAAGTTGACGAAGCTCCCGCAGCATCGCATAGGTAACCAAGACAAAGAGCGAGACATACATCGGCATTCCAGCCAACGCTGGGTGCCAACCGGCACCGCGTAGCTCTGAAATCGCAACTACGACCGCCACTACAGCAAAGACGGAAAAATAGGCCTTCGCGTAACGGATAACGAACTTACGTCTCGTTTGTCTTTCCACGGTCATTTCGTTATTTATCTTCTTCGTCACCCTTCGTTTCGTAGCTCTCGCGGGCCTTTTTGTAGCTGTTGTCGAAGGGTTTAATATGCAGCATATGGGCACGGCTAGAAAAACCACCCAGAGCCATCATTCCGAATCCCAGCACGAAACCGACCATCCTTGTCCATCGTGGCAACCAATCGGACGCTAGGCTACCTCCAAAGACTACAAGCCCTAGTACGAACAAGGTTACACGTACCCAACCGGAGAAATTGCCCTCTTCAATCAGCTTCATTGTTTTTCCCCACTCGGATTAAAAATCGAATTTGATTTCTGAGTTATCCAATTTTGAATTGTGGTCGCAACTGGAACATTGTTAATAACGGAAGTAGCCCCGTTAACGACCAATGATCCCGCTGGATTTAAGTTCCCGGCGACTAGCCCACCGAGGGATACCGCTCCCTGATATGTGTATTGACCGACATTTGGTTGTGCCAATTGCGTCACTGCGTCAGCAGCAGTGCCAACGACAGTAGCGCCAAAGGCAATTTCACCAAATGCAGGAGCGAGAGGAGACGGAGTTGCGGCTCCCGTAGCCGCAGCGGAACCGACCCATCCGGCAGTATTGGAAACCATCGAACTCGCGTTTGCTGCGGTGGTCCGCACGTAGTTAAGATCTGATTGATCGAAATTGGTAAACGGGCCAGTCACGTTGATTGAGCCGCCAGTGCCGCTCGATGGATACGTAAATTCACTGGGAACCTGTCCAGGCGAAACACTGTTGTAGTTCGCTAGGATATAGCTCTGCAATGCGGAACTGGATGGCGCCGTGATCTGAGTCAGGATCGGTTGACCGTTTGCCGTGGTTCCGCCAGATATCCACTGCGCGCCGGAGTCGGTCGGCGTCTGACCGACCAAGGTAGCGGGTGCCCCCGACACCGTTGTTCCGCTGTTGCTCATATCCATCTGACGCAACTGGTTCTCAATCTGTGCCACGGTATATTGTCCACCGCTTGCATCAGCTAACTGCTGCGCGAGGGTTTTCTCCTTCGGATCTAGTTGACGATTATAGAGGTCTACGCTCGTCCCAGTTGCAGCGCCTGCCGTGCCGCCAACCAGCGCACCACCGACTCCCGCCGCTACGTTCGCCGCCAGATTGCCGAGCAAGGTCGAACCAGTCCCAGACGCGACATCATTCCCCAAGCTTGCCAGTTCAGGCGCGTATTTCGAGGTCAAACCCGCACCGAGCCCGCCGCCCACTGCCGTAAAAACGCTGCCGCCACCGAGACCACCGATAAGCGCTCCACCGGCCGCCTGTGCTATCGCGCGGCTGTTCCCACCTTCGTCCCACGTTTGCGCCTGGGCCACATCCGCCGCGTAAGCGCTCCAGTCGCCGTTTGCAGCATCGATCTTGGCCTGATCGACCGCTGCCTGGCGCTTCGCGTCGGCATACGCCCCAATCCCTTGCGCCACCACCTGGCCTGCCGCCTGCGCGGCCTGCATCGTGTCGGCCTGCTGCGAGAGAATGTTACTGACATTTGGCGTATTCGAAACCGTACCGTTCGTGTTTGTCGTGTCGCGGCTCAGGCTCGCGACGTCCTGCGTCTGCGCGGACTGATTCGTAATGTCGATCGAGCCCGCGCTGATCGCGCTACGTGTCGTCGAGCTCTGGTCGCCGCTATCGTTCTGCGACATCATTGGCGATACGCCACCGGTGCCGCCAACCGAACCCGGCCCGAGCGCCTTGCCGGTCGTTCCGACGCCCACACCCGCGCTGATCCCATTGCTCGTCGCGTCGTAATGCGACTGGTTCTGAATATCGCTATACGTCAGCGTACCCGTCGTCAGGTTGTTCTGCGATGGATCGGCGGTACTCGAAATGACTGCGCCGGTCAGACCCGTATTGCCCTTGACGTCGATATCAAAGCCGCCGCTACCGGCGTTGATGCCCGCCTGTTCGTTGACCTGGGCGTAATTGCCATCGGCATGACCGTTCTGTGCGCTGAAACTCGCGGTGCCCCCAGCTTCGCTGATGCTGAAACCGCCACCCGAACTGCTCTGGTGCGCGGTGCTGACCGTCGTATCCTGGACGCTCTGGATATTCAGGTTGCCGCCGACTTGCGCGGTGACCTGGTTACCGTTGACCTGCGAGCCGATGATATTCGTGTCGCCGCCCGAAACGACGGTCACGCTGTTCGCGCCGTTGATGTTCGAGGCGTTCTGGATCGCCGCACTACTATTGCCGTCGCCGTGGGCGTTCTGCATGGAGGCCGAAACGCCGAAGCCATTCGTACCGAACGAGACACCGACGCTCGAACTCGACGACGAATTTGAGCTTTGCGTGACATCGGTATTCGTCGTATTGACGATGTTTACCTGGTTCTTTGCGGCGAGAACAACGTCGTTCGCGCTGACGTTCGAACCGGCGATAGTCAGGTTGCCGCTACCCGCCGTCCCGTTACCCGTTGCCACGAATGCCGCGGTTCCGCCCGCCTGAACATTCGAGCCGACCTGAGTCGCCTGATCCTCCGACGACTGGCTCTGGCTATGACTCGAACCAACACTGACCTGAACGCCGATACTCGGATTCGGCCCACCCAGCGATCCGCCCAGCACACTGGCCGTTGCAATCGCCGCGTCGCCAGCCGCCGCGATTGCATGCAGCGCCTCGGCACGACCGTTGCTGTTGCCGCTCGCGAGCGCCTGGCTCTGTGTATAGGCGCCGTTGATCGCGTCGCCGACGCTGCCCGAGAGGCCGATGGTTACGCCGCTACTGCTCGTCTGCTGGGTCTGGCTGGTATGGCTCGTATCGGTCGCGGAATCGATGATGACGTTCGCTGCTGTACCAGTCATGTTCTGCGCCGCGATGAGGTCGCTACCGGTGACATGCAGGGTATTGCCGGCCTGAATCGAGAGGTTCCCGTTCAGCGAACCGACGACACTACCGTTGTTCGTGACGCTCGACTCCTGGTCAGTCGTCGCGAGCTTGCTGGTCCCGACGGTGACGCTCAGGCCGCTCGTTCCCAGCCCGGAATCCTTCTCCTGATACGTACTCGACGACTGCTGCGTATTTTGCGTCGTCGTGATATTGACGTCGTGCCCCGCGCTCAAACTGACGTCGTTCGTCCCGACGACCGTACTGCCCGCAACGTTGATATCGTTCCCGCCTGAAATCGTCACGGCATCGGCAGAAACCGTACTACTCTGAGCGACCGTCGTCGTCGTATCGCTCGAACTCTTCACCTCCTTACCGCTGACCACGTTGCTGTGGCTGTGCTGCTCCTGCGAGTTGTCGACATAGGTCGCGGTGGCCGCACCGATATTGACGTTGTTCGTCGCCGCGAGCGTTGCCGTCCCCTTGTCGAGGTTGACCGTACTGCCGATAACGTTGATATCGTTGCCCGATGCGACGGTCAGCGAATTACCCGAATTGAGCGTCGTCGCACTCAGCGTATCGTCAGAGGTGTGGTACGACGACGAATAGCTGCCGTGGTGATCGCTGCCCGAACTGTTGCTGTCAACGGTGGAGGTCGCGGTTGCCGCCTGGAGCGTCACGTCGCCCTTCGCCGCAATCGTACCGCCGCCGCCAAGATCGATATTCGCGCCCGTCGCCGTAAGGTTGCCGCCCACGCCGATTTCGGACACGCCGCCGACCGTTATATTGCTGCCCGTCGTCTGGTTGATATCGGTGTTCGAGATGCCGTTCGCGCCCGCGACGACCTTATGCTCGCCAGTCTGCACCGAGCCGATGTCGTAGTTGCCGCCTACGGCCATGCCGAGGTTGCCGCCAACGCTCAGGTTGCCCGCGTTCTGTTCGAAGTTGCCGCCCGTCACGATCGATGCATCGTCCGTGACGTTGAGGTTCGCGATGGGCCCGAGCGTCGTGACGGTCCGGGTCGCCCCGGTAGCGCTGACCTGGTTGACGGTATTCGCTGCCGTATTCAGGATCAGGTTGCCGCCCGCGTTCAGCGCGAGGCTTCCCGCGTTCACGGTGGCCGAGGTGAAGTCGATATTGCCCGTCGTCGACAGCGACATCAGGCCGCCGCTTTGCAGCTTGCCGAACGCGTTGTCGATCTGCTGGCCCTGAATCGAGAGCGTATTGCTCGCCTGCACCGTCCCGCTGTTATTGAAGGTCTGCGCGTTCTGCAGGTCGATATTGGTCGCCGCGATCAGCGGTCCGTTCATGTCCTGCTGGCTCGCCTTCGCGAGATAGACGACCGGAACGAGGACGGACTGCCCGTCGACCACTTCGGTCTGCATGATGACGACGTTCGTCGTCAGCGCCGCGACCTGCTCAGGCGAAAGCGCCATACCAAGCGGCAGGTTCAGCGATTCGGCAAGCGACGCGCCCGCTGCCATGAGCGCTTCGTACATCGACTGGACGTCGGTATACGGGCCGAGCACGGCCTTGCCGGTCAGCGAGGTAAGCTGGTTCTGGACGAGCTGCTCCTCGTACAGGCCGTCTCCGAGACGCTTCTCCACGCTCTGCGGATTCAGGCCAAGCTGCTGGAGATAGTAGTTGCTGGAGATGAACGACGTCGCGCTCGTAAAAGCCGGGTTTGTCTCGATCAGGTACGGTGCGTTCGGCGCGATATCCGGCCTGAACAGGCCACCCTGGGGAATCGTCAGGTTGCTCAGGACATTGACCGCTGTGGCGCTCGCGATGACGGAATTCACCAGCCCCGGGCTGCCGTTGACCGAAGCGGCTGCGCCTTTCGAGCCGCCCGCGTTACCGGCGACGCCGCCAACGGTCACGCCGCCGAGCGACTGCCCCGGGACAAGACCGAGCGACGGAATACCCGCATTGCCCGCCGTATTGTTGATATTGACGCCCGTACCGGTGATCGTACCGCCCGCGACAAAGGTCGATTCGTAGCTGGGCAATGCGTAGGTGACGATATCCGCCGGAGCCACCTGGTAACCGCCCGGATTGGAGCCGGCAAACGGCACGTTGCCGAACGGCAAGGTCCAGTCCGCAATGCTGTGGTCATAGTTCGTGTAGTGGTAATACCCGGAGTACGTCACCTGCACTTGAGGTGCGGTCTGCCCCTGCCAGCTATCCTGGTCGAGCGTGCCCGGCATCGCGATATTGCCGGCCGCCGCGACCGCGCTCCAGTAGTTCTGGAACAGGCCGACCTTCGACGCGTCGAGGTTGCCGCCTACGATGATCTGTGCCTGCGGGCTGATGGAGGCGATCAGGTTCGCCACCGCTACGCCCGTATAGGTCGTGTACTGATAGCCACTGTTCCACTGGCCCCCGTTGGGCGGCACGGTGTACACCCCACCAATCATGGTCAGGAACGCCGGATTATCCGGGGTAGTCCAGCCAACGTAGGGATTACCTGCGGAGCAGGCGGTCATGTCGACAGCGGTACAGCCGGAGAGGCTGATGCCGAGCTGCGTCAGCAGGGCCGACGAGACCGGCTGGTTCAGGCCGGTCGTCGTCATCGTCGTACGCGTGTTGGTAACCTGATTCGCGTCGAGCGTCATGTTGCCGGCCGACTGGATCAGCGCGGACGAGTTGTCGATCAGGTTCGCATTCGTATAGTTGCCGTTCGCATCCTTGCCGCCTGCCAGCACGACCGCGCCCAGCCCGTAAATCGCGGTCGTTGCCTGCGTATCGGTCGCCGTGACGTTGTCGATGTTCTCAATGTCGGGCGCGAGCAGTTCGAGCAGGCCGTTACTGTCCGTCGCGCCGATCAGTGCAGTCGGGCCGCTGTTGGTGATGGATTGCGTCGCATTGAGCGAAACACTGCCGCCGACGATAGCGCCCGTATTCTCCAGCGTGTTCGAGTGCGTGGTGAGCGTGCCGCCTGCCATCATCGAGCCGCTGTTCTGGATATCGCTCGCGTTAATGTCGAGGTTGTCCGTCGCCTCAAGCGCCCCGCCATTCGCGAACGTACCGGGTAGCGTAAAGGAGAGGTCGTGACCGGCGTTGAACGAGAAAGCGGAGGTCGGCGCGAAGTCGCCCTGTACGCTGACCACGACGTCATTCGCCGCGCTGTAAGTCCCACCACCTGTCAGCGTTGCTGCGTTCACGGTGAGATCGTGGGTCGCGCCGATCTGCCCGTTCGTATTTGTAATCGCGCCGGACGTCGTGATCGCGACATCGCCGGTCGAACCGGTGAAACTGCCGATTTCGCCGTTGGTGTTGTCGACGGTATTCGCCTGGATACCAACGCTCCCGCCGCTGATCTGACCGCCCTGCGCGTTCGAGAGTGCCGAGGTACTGACGGCGACGTTTCCGTTGCCCGTCACGACGCCCCCGCTGTTGATAATCTGGCTTCCGCCCTGAACGGTGGTATTTCCCTTCCCGAGGTTGCCGACGAGACCGGCCGTATTGTCGATGGACGCGGCCTGAATGCCGAGCGTGCTCGCATCACCCGACGTACCCGTGCCGGACTGGATCTGACCGTTCGTATTCGTCAGCGCGCCACCGCTCACGAGCGAGAGAGACCCGAGCGAGCGTACCGAGCCCTGCGTATTGTCGATATTGCCCGCGACGTTTGCCGCAATATTGCCCTGCGCAGCGAATACGCCACCTGCGTTGTTGAGGCTCCCGGCCTGCGCCGCGATCTGCCCGGCCGTGATGATCTGCCCGCCGACGTTCGAGAGGGACCCCGAGCCGTTGCCCGGCGTGATCGTCAGCGTACCCGTTCCCGCATCGATAATCTTGCCCCCATCATTGTCGAGGGTCGCAGGCGTGAGCGAGAGATCAGTACTGTTCGTCTGGATCGTGCCGCCCGCCGAGTTATCGAGCGTATTGCTGACGTTAAGGTTCATCGGCGAGGAGCCATACTGCGTGATCGTCCCGCCGTGATTGAGGAGATCCGTCGCGCCGAGCGTGAGCTGGTTCGCCTCGATATCGCCGTTCGAATTGTCGAGCGTGGAGCCGATCGAGAGCGTGAGATCCGGCGCGACAATCGAGCCACCGCTATTGGTCATCGATCCGCTCTGGATCGTCCCGTTCGAGGCCGCACCGACCTCGCCGCCGTTGTTGTTCAGCGTGCCGCTCGCAAGGCTCAGGTTGGCGTTCGAGAGCAGTTTGCCGTTCGTATTGTTCAGCGCGCCGCCAACTGTTGCGGTCACGCCCGTCTGGCCGAGAACGAGGCCCTCCGCATTGTCGAACGCACTGGCCCCGGCGACGATGTTGCCGTTGCTCTTGATGGTCCCGTTCTCGTTCGAGAGGGTCCCCGCGCCGCTGCCGGCATCCAGTGTCAACGTACCGGTCCCGGCGTGAACAAGAGTCCCGCCGTCGTTGTCGAGCGTAGCGGGCGTCAGCGAGAGATCCGTGCTGTTCGTCTGGATCGTGCCGCCCGCCGAGTTGTCGAGCGTATTCGATACCGCGACGTTCATCGAACCGCTTCCCGTCTGGGTAATCGTGCCCGCGTGATTGACGAGGTTCGTCGCGTTGAGCGCGATCTGCGCGGCCTGCGTCGTGCCCGAGCTGTTGTCGAGCGTCGTCGCGCTCTCACTTACCGTCTGGCCTGCCGTAATCGAGCCACCGCTGTTTGTCAGCTGCGAACCGGCATTGACCGTCGTGTTGCCCGATGCGGCGAGCGAACCTCTGCTGTTGTCGACGGATTGCCCGATGACCTGAAGGTTCGTCTGTGCCGATACCGTGCCATGGTTCGCAATAGTGCCGCCTTGCAGCGTAACCGCGCCATTGCCGCCGATGACGCCGCCCTGTGCGCCGGTTGCGGTCGTACCTGCCGCGTTCGTAATCGCGCCCGTCGCCGTGACCGACAGGCCGTCGCCGTTGAGCGACGTGATGCGACCGGCGGTATTGTCTATGGACGTTCCGGCGACCTGCAAACCGGCAGCGCTCTGCATGGTCCCGGCGTTGTTCGCAATGGCGCCACCTTGAACCAGCATCGCGCCCTGCGAGACCATCGAACCGGCCTGATTGCTGATCTGGCCGGATGCCTGTGCGACGAGCGCGCCTTGCGACGAGATATCGCCGTTCTGGTTCGAGAGGTTACCGGCGGTCAGCGTTGCGCTACTGGCCGCCGTCAGCGAGCCGTTATCATTGTCGAGGGTACCCGCCGCATTCGCGACGACCGAGCCGCCCGCGCTCGTCGTCGCGCTTGCGAGGTGGAGGTCGCCCGCGCTCGCCGTCAGCGAGACGTTACCGTTTGCCGCCGTCTCGCTCCCGGCGAGATTGACGCCGCTGCCAGAGAGTATTGCATTGCCGCCCGCCACGTTCCTGCCGGTCGCCGTGAGCTGGCCCGTCGTCGAAACGTTGAGGTTGCCCGCGCCACCGAGCGAGCCGTCGTTATTCACGCCCGCGCCGAGAATACCGGTCGAGTCGAGGGACCCGGCATTGACGGTCGTGTTTTGCTGCGCCGCAAGGGTCCCGCTATTGGTCACCGCGCCCGTCGCGGCGATAGCAGTATTCTGCTGCCCGTAGACAGTCCCCGTATTGGCCAGGCTCGCCACGTTGATGCCGACGTTGCCGGTTGCGGTCATCGTGCCCAACTGGACGAGCTGGCCCGAGGCCGTAAGGGTGAGGTCGCCCGCCTGCGCGGAAATCGTCCCGGCATTCGCAACCCCGACACCATTCTCGTTGCTCGTCAGAACGATGCGGTTCGCGTACATGCCGCCGAGCTGCGACACGTCGATCGAGACGGCGGGGGGCGCTCCGCTCCCTGCGACCGGTGTCGGCGTCAGGCTCGCGTAGTCGATATTGTTCGCGCCCGTAGCCACGTTCAGGGTATTGGCATAAATCGCCGCGTTGACCTGGACGGCACGCGCCAGAAGATCAACCTCATCAATATTTGAGGCATTGAGACCCGCGCCCTGAACGGTAATCGTCCCGCCAGTTACGTTAAAACCGGTCAGGTTGCCGTTACCGTCGATCAGCGGATTGCCCGTAGTGAGAATACCCCGGGACGTATTGATAAAACCGCCGCCATCGACCACAATGCCTGAACCATTTGCGATGACGACAGCGGCCTTCTGGCCCGCGACCTCGACATAACCACGCAACTGGCTTGGATTGTTGCTATTAACCTGGTTGACAATGATTTTCGCAGCGTCGTTGGACCCGTAATTCGGATTGCCGGATATCATGCCCGCGAGTTGCGTATTCACATTAACGGGCGAATTGTTCAAAATCGCGCCGCTCGGGTTTACGTCGAATTGTGAATAGGTGTTAAGTGAAACGCCCGCGCCCGACGGCTTGTTCACGTTCACTTGAGGCAGGCCATTTGCCGTGGTAATGGCGCGGGGTGCATGTGCGCCCGACGGTACGATCTGCGCATCCGCGAGGACGGGGGCGAGCCCGAAGAGTGCCAGCGCGGCAAAGGCCGCGTGGCGCATGGCGAAAAGCGTAATCGGGCGAAGTGCGCGCGACGGCCCGGTTTCGCCTTGACCTGTCGTATGTCCGATGGCCGTTTCCGCGACGGCGACGAGCATTCCCCGAAGCTTGCTGAAGACAAGCCGGTAACAACGGTTATTCATTGCTTTTATCTGTAGTGCTGAATGAAACCCCGCTGGTTGCGGAGTGTTTTCCGAACGACTTACGGCGCAATACCACGACGGCAGGCACGCGCCGCTTTTTGATTCGATTTAAGCGTGTGGCTGACGAGGCTATCAGGCAGATCGGGAAATGAACATCAGGTAAGTCTGAACCAATGTCAATTTAACAATATTTGATAATGTGATTGACTGCCGTCAATGCGTGATGAATTAAACGTCACATAGTGACCGTTTCCGGCATCTCTTTTGAGGCCGGTTTGCGGGTGGGTGATAGAACCGGCTTGCGAGGCGGTTACCCATCCTTGGGCGGAAATATGCCCAGAACGATGAGTCCACAACGCCCTGGGTCGGGCGCTCGCCCCGATATGCATCAATGATGCGCTCAATTAACGTACTGGCCTCGTTGTCCCACCCGCCTGTCCCCGCTCGCATCGTCGGAAATACCGTGGTCCAGCAGAGAAGTGTCGTGTACGCCTCGCCTTACACGCTACGCCGATACGCACGCCCACCGATTGCTCTGCCTTGCAACGCGGGCGGTCCCTCCCAATTCGGCGTAATTTCTGCCTCGGACAGCCGAACAAAACCGTGCAATATAGCGACGTATTCGTTTGTGTCAAACTCTATTGTTCTGTGTCAAAGTTTATTGCTTTGTGTCGAACTCTATTGTCGGTTCACACTTGGCCCATTGCACGGGCAGCATGTCGTCGTGCTCGACGAGCGGCAGGCCCGCGCGGCTGAAATCGGCAAGAAAAGGCTGCAAGACCGCGGAACGCTGAACTTCGAGCTCACCGCCCGTGCCCTGATGGAACACGCCCAAGCCACGCTCGACCACGTTGAAGGGAACCATGCCCGCCAGCACCGGATTGTCCGGCAGCGCGGCGCGCAGCACCTCGGCATTGCGCACGCCGTTCTGGAAGCTGATGACGGGCACGCCGGCCGGCAGCACCGCGGCAAGCTCGGCGCCCGCTTCGGCGGTGGCCGCCGATTTCACGCTCACGAGCACGAGGTCCGCCGTTGCGGCTGCGGCAGCCTCGGTTGCATAGTCGATCCGGTGCGCCGCCGCTTCCCAGCGGCCGCCGTCGTAATGCGTGAGCACGACGCCATGCTCGCGCAACAGCCCGCCCATGCGCGCGCGACCGACGAACGCGATTTCGCTGCCGCCCGCGAGCAGCCGGCCGCCCAGATACACGCCGATCGAGCCGGCACCATACACACAGATCCTTGCCATTTCCCTACCTCGATGCGGCGCGTCGGGCGTTTTTGCCACAAATGTGCCGCGAATCTTCGCAGGGCATGCGAGCTGCATTCCTGCTCACCAATCCTGGCGAGCCACCGGGCGGCATGCAAACGCCGCCCCGTGTATCTCGCCGCTTTTTCTGCGTGTTTTCGCTTACTCCGCGTAACCGGGATTGGCCCGGTCCAGACGACGCAGCAAGCCCGGCCACACGAGCGCACCCGGGCTCATGCCGCGCGTCACCTCCGCGATCTGCTTCTTGATGCCGGCCAAGATCGGTTGCGGAATCTGGCGCAGCACACCGCCGCCGGACTGCGCGCGCACCTGGATCATGCAGGCGGCTTCGAAGAAGTACATCGCGACGAACGCATCGGCAGCCGACTTGCCCACCGTCAGCAAACCGTGATTGCGCAGCATCAGATACGTATTGGCGCCGAGGTCGGCAACGAGGCGCGGCTTCTCGTCCTCGTTCAGCGCAATGCCCTCGTAGTCGTGATAGCCCAGCGCCGCCAGCACGCCCAGCGACTGCTGCGAGATGGGCAGCAAGCCCTTGTCCTGCGCCGAAACGGCCACGCCGTTCACCGAATGCGTATGCATGACGCACAGCGCGTCCTCGCGCGCGGCATGCACGGCGCTGTGAATCGTGAAGCCGGCCGGGTTGATGTCATAGGGCGAGTCCACGACCTTGTTGCCGTGCAGATCGACCTTCACGAGCGACGAGGCCGTGATTTCGTCGAACATCATTCCGTACGGGTTGATGAGGAAGTGATGCTCGGGGCCCGGCACGCGCGCCGAGATATGCGTGAAGACCAGATCGTCCCAGCCGAACAGCGCGGTGAGCCGGTAGGCGGCGGCGAGATCGACTCGCGCGGTCCATTCGGCGGGGGAAACCATCGGCTTGAGGGTGGGTTGCGATGCGTTCACGGCGTGTCTCCGGGTGTGAGGTTGCGATGCGGGCAACGGGCGTGCGTTCTTGCCTGACGCCTTGTGTTGCGAGCCCTCATGATCGGCGGATTGGCGGGTGAAATCTGTCGGGTATACGACAACCCGCGACACCCCCCGATACCCTGCGACAACCCACGGTGCGCCCCGCGACATCGACGACAACCGTCGTCATCGTTACCAACCGTTACAGAAGCGACGCCGTCGTTTCACCTCTCGCCGGGCGGCCTTTCTAGAATTCGTCAGACCGTTGCGCGATGTCGCGCTTGGCAGGACGGTCCCGCGCAGAGCCGCGCCGCCCATGGCTCTGCCGGTGCATTCGATACCAATCACGTAGAAAGGAGCTCGTATGACTCGCCTCTCGCTGGCCTCGATCGTCACCACATCCGCCTTCGGCCTCTGCGCCGTTGCACTGGGCGCGCATGCCCAGACTCCTTCGGCACCTTCCGCGGCCGGTGCTCAAGAGCTCCATGCCGCCGACAAGACCTTCATCACCGACGGCACCCAGACCGTGGCCACCCAGCGCGATGCCGCACGCATCGCCGATTCGCGTTCGAGCGATCGCGACGTGAAGGCCTTCGCCGAAAAGCTGGTGGCCGACTACACGAAGCTCTCGGACTCGATGCGTGCGGCCAGCCCGCGCGGCGTGGACGTGCCGGCCAACGACGCCGACACTGCCGTGCTGGACGGCATCAAGAACTTGCGCGGAGCCGATTTCGACAAGACGTACATCGAACAGGTGGCGCTGGACGGCCAGCAGAAAACGCTTTCGGCATTCCAGGCGGAAATGGCTTCGGGCCGCGACGCCGGTTTGAAGAAGGCAGCGACAGCAGCGCTGCCGGTGATCCAGGCCGACTACGCCCAGGCGCAGGAACTCGCCAAACGCAAGCATCTGGCGGGCTGATACCGCCAGCCTTGTCCCGACCCGCCGGCGCGCCGGCGCGCGCGTATAGCGTGCGCCGGTGGTTCGCCCCCATCGCGGCGCACGTCCTATTTTGTGGTTGCTCGCCTGGCTTTCGACTTTGCACCCGAAGCATTGAGTTCGATGGCAGCGCGCACGAGCGCCTTGAATGCCTTCGCATCGATCTCCTCGCCTTCGCGGATGTCGATTGCGCGCCTGACCTTTCCATCGAGACTCGAATTGAAAAGCCCGGCTGGATCCGCCAGCGAAGCGCCCTTGGCAAAGGTCAGCTTCACTACCGCCTTGTACGATTCACCGGTGCAAAGAATGCCCTCGTGCGACCACACGGGCGTCCCCATCCACTTCCATTCCTCCACGACATCGGGATCGGTCTCGCGGATGAGCTGACGCATCCGGCTCAGAGTCTCGCCGCGCCAGTCTCCCAGTTCCGCGATCCGGTTGTCGATCAGCGCGGATGCCGATTCGCTTTCGGACGTTGCCGACTTCTTCATGCCGCTCTCCCGCAGGATGATTCAGAGTCCGAAACGCTTGGTATATTCGTCGTTCAGGCGCGGCCATTCGAATTTCATTGCCTCGCCGCCCACGATGCGCCCGATCGGGTGATCGCCAAGCAGGCGGTCGAGCACATCGAGGCAGATATGCCAGCCGGCGGCGCCCATGGCGATGAAATTGCGGTCGATGTTGTGCCACAGCGTGAGGCGCGTGCCGTCTCCAAGCGGCTCGAGTTCCCAGCGCAGATCGTTGTCGCCCCAACGGTATTCGAGCAGATGCGGTGCCTCGGCGCGCGTCACCTGCGTTTCCGAAACGTGCGGCGCCGGCGTGCCAACCGTCGATAGCTTGACCGGGCCAACGGCAGCGAGACTTCTGTCCGCATCGAACGGCGCCCACTCGCGCAGGCTGGCGGGATCGGTCAACCCCTGCCAGACTTTCTCCGGTGCATGCCGCAGATCGCGGACCAGAATCAGCGTCCACTTTTCTCCGTCCTTGCGAACCTCGGCGCCCGCGGCGGGGCCCGGCCTGTAGTCGTTGCGGTGACTCATCGTTTCTTCCCTTTGCGGCGTGCTGGAGGATCGATCTGGTCGAGATGACGTTCGAGCGCATCGACGTGCGCCGACCAGTAGCGGCGAAACTGGGCGAGCCACGCGTCGATCTCCATGAGCGGCTCCGGCCTGATGCGATAGAGGCGCCGCTGCGCATCGACGCGCGACTCCACGAAACCGGCTTCCCGAAGCACGCGGAGGTGCTTCGAGACCGAGGGCTGCGACAAATTCAACTGCTCCTCGATATCGCCCACGGATCGCTCGGCGTCGGCGAGCAAGGTCAGGATCGCGCGGCGGTTCGGCTCCGCGATGATGGCGAAAGTGGATTCCATGACAAATATATACTTGTTGAGGCATATACATGTCAAGCCGCATTTTTTGCCCAAACCACGTGCTGTCCGCTCCATGAACCGGGCGGACCGACACGATTACTGCGTGTACATCGGCGCGCCGGGCGGCGGGGACGGCGGCGCATAACGATTACCCGCGTAGCCCGGATTGCCAGAATTGCCCATATAACCCGCGTTATCCGGGCGCGCGAACGTGACGATCTCCACGCGGCGGTCCGGTTGCAGGCAAGCGACGAGACGGTCCTGCGACTGATTGTCCGCGCAGTGCGTGATCGGGTCCTGCGAACCCATGCCGCGCGCGTCGATACGCTCGGCCGGAATGCCCTGCTGGACAAGCAGTGCCTTCACCGCATCCGCGCGGCGTTGCGACAGTTGCAGGTTATAGGCCGAGGATCCAAGACGATCCGTATAGCCCCGCACTTCGATATGGCCGAAACGCGTGCCCCTGAGCTTCGCCGCAATATCGCGGATATCCGCGCGGCCGCCCGGCAGCACGTCGGAGAGATCGCCGCGGTCGAACGCAAACAGCGCATCCGCCGAAAGGCGCATCACCTGCGCGACCGGCGCGGGCGGCGGAGGCGGCGGAACCGCCACGCCGCGCGCGACCGTGACCCAATGCCCCGGCACCCAGACATAGCGCCCATACTGCCAGGCCCAGTAGCCGCGCGCCCATGCGTAACCCACGCGCGGTGCGGGCGCGACTTCCACCATGGGAGTGGGCGGCGCGAGCACCACCACCTGTGCCGAAGCCGGCGAGATGCCGGCAAAGCAGGCGGCGGCAAACGCCGCGCCGGCCGCGAGGCCGATGACGAGACGGTGCGGGCTACGGGCGCGTTCGCGAGAGAGAGCGTGTTTCATGTCGTGTCGTGCAACCGGTGGATAAGGTGGTGCAAGACTAACGACTCGGCCGATGAAAAGTTTTTGCGGAGTGTAAGTAAAAATCGGTGCCGCAATCGTGCGGCGCCGTGCCCGAACGAGGCGGTTGGCGGGGCTCGGCGCCTTACCCGACCCGCCCTGGCAGCCGATGAAGTAACGGTGCGTAATGAACCGGCTGTAAGCCGGAAACACCTGTTAAACGAGTGTAAAACCGCTGCATGCGGTTCTGCGTGCGGTTCGATTGGCGCCCGGATGCGGCCTAAACCGCGATCTTCGGCCCGCGCAGATAGATGCCCAGCCGCACGAGCGCAATCACGGCATTCGACAACAACCGCATGTCGCGCGGCATATTGCGGCGGCGCACATCGAGCAGCAGCACGACACGCACCTCGTCGCTCGCGTTGCGCACTTCATGTTCGAACGTGTCGTCCCACAGCATGAATTCCCCGTTGTGCAGCCGATGTTCGTGGCCATCGACAGTGAGCGTCGCGGCAGGCCGGCCGTTGGCGTCGAGCGGCATCGAGAGGACGAGATAGCCGCGCAGGATGCCGCGAAACGGCCCGCGATGCGGCGGCACATGCTTGCCTGGCGCGAGAAACGAGAACGAAGCCGAAAGCACGTCAGGCGAAGCTTCGACGATCGAGGCAAGCGTCGGGCAGCGCGAAAGATTACGCGGAAATTGCACGCCGTAAGCCTGCATGATGTACATGCGCCAGTCGCGTCCGTCGTTGTCGGAGATCTCGGCCTGCTCGCGCATGATTTCGTGAAAGCGCGGCACGCGGCCAAGACCGGCCGCAACCTCGAGCGCCTCCGCGCGGATCGCCTGCCAGTTCGCGAGAAAGCGCTCGGCGTCGGGAAAATGGCGGCTCGCATCGAGCACCGGCGCATCGTGCAGCCGCCGGTCGTAAATGCGGCGCATGAGCCCCGTGCAACGTTCGTAGAGCCGATTCATCGCCGTCGTGACGACGGCCGCCTGAGTTTTGCCTGCCGGTGAGTCGTGGTTGTACATGTGCCAATCGGGATGAACCGGGATGATGCGTGAAAATACGTTCGACGATCAGGCGCGCGCCGCGTTGTGGCATAGCGTGCGCCTCTGGCTGTATTGTCGCGCGAACAGTTGACGGATTTACAACGCGCCCGCAATCTGACCGCCGATAAGGCGCGTGCGTTCCGGGCGCGTCGGTTGCGGTACATTTCGTCAGGCCGTCAACAAGCTTGCTGTAAGCACAGGTACCCCATGTTTCCCGCCATCGCCACCCTCGCTTTGCTCATCATCGGCTATGTCCATACCAGCCTGCCCCGCTACACGACGCCGGGCCGCAAGCGGATCATCGCGCACGCGGTGCTGCTGATCGTCGGCCTCGCATTCGGCGTGATCTGCGCGATGCTCGCCGGGCCGGCCGCGCCGCCGTGGGCCGTGATCGCAAGCGGCGCGGGCATCGTTCACGTGCCGGCGCTCTGCGTGCTCGTGCTCAAGCGCATCCGGCATTCCGGGCAAAGCTGATCGGTCGGCTTGCCTCCTCGCGAGCCGCTTATTTCTCGACCGGTTTCTCGAACACCTGTTGCACGTTGGCCGCTTCGATCGCTTTCTCGTCTTCCGGCAAGACCTGGCTGTTCAGGCCGAGGCTGTCGAAGAACTGCCATAGCGTCGGCGCCCAGGTTTCGTAGCCGCTCGCATGATGGAAGAACATGTGCGAGTCGCCTTCGGCAAACGCCCCTTCGTCGAAGTAGGCCGAGTTCGGATTGCCCGCGTGGTAGGCCTCGAAGAAGCGTTTCGAGAGCGTGCCGTCGCCCCAGTAGCTGTCGTTGTCGCCGTAGACGAACAGCGCCGGCACCTTCGAGTCGGCGCCGAATGCCTTGTAGTCGTCGACCAGGCCGTCCTGCCAGCCGCCGCATTTTTCGTCGCGGCTGCCGCCCGCGAAGTTGACGATGCCCAGCACGCCGGGCAGGTTGCGCTCGCCGAGCGCGACCGTCGTAATCCCACCCTGCGACTGGCCGATCACGACGATGCGCGTGGCGTCGATAAAAGGCAGCGTGCGTGCGTAATCGATCGCCACCTCCACGCTGTCGGCCCAGTGCCGCGCAGCCGATTCCACATCGCAGCCGTGAAAATAGACGCCGCCGGAGTTCGCGATGCCTTCGCGGTTCGGCACCAGCACCGCGTAGCCTCGCGCGATGAACTTCTTCGCCTGCCAGATGAACTTCGTGTCGGGCTGATGCGTGCCGCCAGGCGCCTTGCCATGATTCAGCACGACGAGCGGGAACGGCCCGGGGCCGGGCGGCGCATAGAGGTAAGTCGAAAGGTGGACGGTGAAGATGCCGTGCTTCACGGGCACCATCACATGCTCGTAGCGCAGAGGCGGATCGGCCTCGTCGTCGGCAAAAGCCGAAGTCGCACACAGCACGGCGGTGAGCATGGCGAGGATCAGGCGCTGCATGGTAGTTCTCCGGGGTGGCGGCGCGATTATCGCGTATGTGCGGCGTTGCTGGCGGAGCGTTGCTCGCGCGAAAAGTAACGCCCCGGCGATTCGCCAAAGGCCTTGCGAAACATCGCGATGAAATTGCTCGGCGTGGCGTAGCCCAGAGCATCCGCCACCTGAGCGACGCCCTCCCCGCTCGCAAGCCGCTCCAGCGCCAGCGTAAGCCGCGCCTGCTGGCGCCATTGCACGAAGCTCATGCCGGTCTGCGCGACGAAATGGCGTCGCGCCGTGCGCGCGGAAAGGCCGGCCCACGCGGCCAGTTCGTCCAGCGTTCGCGTGTCGTCGGGATGCTCGATCAGGCGGTTGGCGATCGCGAGCAACCGGCGCTCCGCCGGCATCGGCAAATGCAGGACCTCCTCGCGCGCGCAGCGGATTTCGTCGAGCAGCACGGCCACGATGCGCGCCTGTTCGGGCTCCAGCGCCCCGGCGCCTTGAGGCCAGCTCGCCGCGCGCCGCACGAGCGCGCGCAAGAGTTCGCTCACCCCCATCACGCAGGGCCGGTCCGGCAGCACCGTGCTCACGTCTGGCGTAAGCATCACGCCCCAGCCGCTCAGAGCGCCGCTTACGCTCGCCTGATGGTCGAGGCCAGGTGGAATCCAGCCGGCGCGATGCGGCGGCAGCAGCCACGCCCCTTGCGCGGTGCGCACACGCACCAGACCCTGCTCGATGCAGAACAACTGGCCGCGGGCGTGGCGGTGCCAGCCGTATTCGCGCGTGCCGAGGCGAAACGCGTTTTCCGGTTCGTCGCCGCCCCAGAACGCGAGCAGCGCCGGGCCGTCCGTACGCTCGCTGAAATCTTCCACGCTGCCGCTCCTTTCTCACTTTGGCCGGATTTCATTATTTCTGGTCCAACTGTCATTATCAAGCATAGGCGTTCCACCCTTAGTCTTGATTGCGTCGCGGGTGCAGCCAGTGCCCCGGAAGGAGAATGAATGTCGCCTACGCATGTCCCGATTCATGTTTCGATTGCGGGCGCCGGACCCGGCGGCCTGTGCCTTGCCCAAGGTCTCAGGCGGGCCGGCATCGACTTCGATGTCTACGAGCGCGATCCCGCCTTGTCGAGCCGCCATCAGGGCTATCGGATCAGGATCGATGCCGACGGTCAGCGCGCGCTCGCGCAATGCCTGCCCGCCGACCTCTATGCCCTGTTCCGGCAAAGCGCCATCGTGTCTTCAGGCGCGCGCTTTTTCGATTGCGACCTCTCGCCTGTGGCCGGCCGCGTGCCCGAGCGCTGGCGGACATCGGGGGACACCTCTGCCCCTCACGCACCGGCAGTGGAAGCCGCCCCGGTGCCCGAACTCGCCACGAACCGGCAGACGCTGCGCGAAATCCTGATGTGCGGAATCGAAGACCGGGTGCACTTCGGCATGCCTTTGCAACGATTCGATATCCTTAATAATGAAACCGTGCGCATCGATTTCTCCAATGGAGAAACGCGCCATTCGACCTTGCTGGTCGGTGCGGACGGCGTGAACTCCATGGTGCGCAAACAACTCGCACCCGACGCCGATCCGGCCGACACCGGCGCCGTATGCCTCTACGGCAAGAGCATCGCCACACCGGCGTTGAAAGCCGACGTCGGCGCGACGCTGTACGAGGGCACGGCTGTGATCTTCGCCGACGGCTTCACGACGATCGTGGACCCCATGCTGTTTCCCGAGCCGCTGCCTTCGCTCGCGGCCCGTCTTGCGCCGCAATGCCGCCTCACCACCGTGGACGATTACCTCTACTGGGCCTTCATCGGTCCGCGAGCCAACCTCGGCATTGCCGCCGGCGCGGCGGCCGCGCACCTCCCCGACCACCTGGCCACGCACGTCGCCGCAATCGTGAGCACCTGGCACCCGCAACTGCGCGCCCTGTTCTCGCGCGCGGACGCCGAAGCCATTTCGATAATGCCCGTGCGCAGCGCGACGCCCGCGATCGCCCACTGGCAACCAGGCCACGTGACACTGCTGGGCGATGCCATCCACGCCATGAGTCCCGCAGCGGGCGCCGGGGCCAACACGGCGCTGCGGGACGCCGCCGCGCTCGCCGCTACATTCGTCGCCGCATTTGCCGATGAACGCCGCCCGGCCTCCTTGCGCGAAGGCGTGGCCCGCTACGAGCACGCCATGCGCGACTGGGCCGCAGCCGCGATCCGCGCTTCGGAAAGCGGTACGCGCCTGCTTTCCGGCCGCACCACGCTTTATCACTGACCCAGGAGCCGCCATGACAGGCAACGACACCTTCATCGTGCACGACCTGCACGCCTTCCCTCTGATCTGGTCGCGCCGCCGCGCCATCGTGCCTGGTTACGCGATGCAGTGGACGCAGGAGATGGACGCGCTGCTGGCGCGGGCGGAACCGTTCGTCATCGTTTTCGAAGAAGGGCAGCCGGAAGAATCGCACGAAGACCGCAAGAACCGCGGTCTCTGGCTCAAGCACAACAAGGCGCTGCTCGGGAACATCTGCCGGGCCGTTATCGCCATCGAACCGGATGCGGTGAAGCGCGCCGCCCTGAAGGCGCAATCGGCCCTCGCTTCGCGGGCGTTCTCCGTGGCGATGGAGGTCGTCGCATCGAGCGAAGCCGCGCGCGAGCGCGCGCGTGAAATCCTTGCCGATGCGTCACATTCGGCCCCTGCGCCGGCCGTCGACCCCGGCACGCTCGCCAGGGTAGCGCAGCGTGCCGCTCAGCTCGCCGCGCCCTGCGCTTCCTCGCCCTCGGCGCCCTTGTCCTCCGACACCTCGATACCGTAGCGCTTGAGCTTCGCGTAAAGCAGCTGCCGGTTGATGTTCAGCCGGCGCGCGGCGTCGGTGCGGTTGTTGGCGCTGTGTCGCAGCGCGCGGCGTATCAGCATCTCTTCAAGGCGCGCGAGCGCGGAGGGCAAGTCCTCGTCGGGCCAGTCGAGGACCGCGTCCGCGCCTGCGCGCTCGCCCTGCAGGAAAGCCAGATCGATCGCGTGGATATACTCGCCGCGCACCATCACGGCCACCCGTTCCATCGCGTTCTTCAGCTCGCGCACGTTGCCGGGCCAGCCATAGCGGATCAGGTGCGCCGCCGCATCGGCGGAAAGACGCTTGCGCGTGCCCGCGCGGGCAAGAAAGTGCTCGGCGAGCGGCACGATGTCGGCAATGCGCGCGGAAAGCGGCGGCAGATGGATTGGCACGACATGCAGCCGGTAATACAGGTCTTCGCGAAAGCTGCCCTCGCGCACGCCGCGCATCAGGTCGCGGTGAGTCGCCGCGATCACGCGCACCTGCACGGGCACGGGCCGCCCGCCCACCGGAGTCACCACCCGTTCCTGCAAGGCACGCAGGATCTTGGCCTGCATCGCCATGCCCATGTCGCCGATCTCATCGAGAAAGAGCGTGCCGTGCTCCGCCTGGCGGAAGGCGCCCTCGCGGTCGGCGCTCGCGCCCGTGAACGCGCCGCGTGCATGGCCAAATAGTTCGCTCTCCAGAAGATCGGCCGGGATCGCTGCGCAGTTCACCGCTACGAACGGCCCGCGATTGTGCTGGCCATGCTCGTGGATCGCCCGCGCCACCACCTCCTTGCCCGAACCCGTTTCGCCGGTGATGAGCACGGTGGCGTCGCTATCCGCCAGCACGCCGATGGCCTTCTGCACGGCGCGCATCGCCTCGCTCGAACCGATCAGCGCTTCCGGCTCGGCGCTCGCCGAAAGCGGCTGCGGCTCCACGATGCTCGCGAGCATGCGCTCCAGCACCTGGGCAAGATCGTTGCGGCCGATCGGCTTCGTGAGGTGGTCGAACGCGCCGAGGCGCATGGCCTCGATGGTGTTCGAGGCCGTTGCGTGCGCGGTCAGCACGGTCACGGCCGGCGCGGCCGGCCGCTCGCGCAGCCGGCGCAGCACTTCGAGCCCGTCGATGCCCGGCATGCGCAGGTCGAGGAACATGGCGCTCACCGCCTCGCGCTCCAGAAGTTCGAGCGCCGCCGATCCGTTCGCCGCAAGGCACACGCTGTGGCCGAGGTCGCGCACGACTTCGGCGAGCGCGTCGCGCATGGTCTCGTCGTCGTCGACGATCAGGATGTGAGCCATGGCAATACCATTTCAAAAGTCGTTCCCTGCGCGAGCCGCACGAAGCGAGCCGTGCCGCCGTGCGCCTCCGCCACTTCGCGCACAATCGAAAGGCCGAGCCCCGTGCCGTCGGGCCGGCCGGTAACGAACGGCTCGAACAGATGTTCGAGGATCGCGGCGGGCGGCCCCGCGCCTTCGTCGTGAACCGCAAAGACGGTGGCGCTGCGCTCGCGCCGCGCCGCCACTTCGATACGGCTGCCGGGCGGCGCTGCTTCGATCGCGTTGAGGATCAGGTTGTCGAGCGCGCGCTCCAGCTGATCGGGATCGAAGCGGGCTTCGCCGCCCTCGCCCGTGCGCGTCATCGTAACCTGCTTCGCCGCCGCGCGATCGGCGTGGCGTGCGAGGCACGCGTCGAGGAACGCGCCGATGGCCACCTGCTCGCGCCGCGGCTCGTCGTGCTCGGTAATGCTGAGGAGGCGCCGCACCAGCGCGTCGAGCCGCTCGATCTGGCCGAGTATCACCTGGAGCGCCTGCGGCTGGCGTTCGGGGCCGGCCGCCACGGCGCTTTCGGCTTTCAGGCGCATGGCCGCAATCGGATTGCGGATCTCGTGCGCGACGCCCGCCGCCACGCGGCCGATCGCGGCCATGCGCTCGGCCGTCGCCATCTGCCGCGCGAGCGTATCGGCACGCTGGCGCGCGCTCGAAAGCCGCCGGCCCGCCTCGTTCAGCGCCAGCACGATGCGGTCGAGTTCGCGCTCGCGCGTGGCGGGCAGCACCGGCAAGTCGGCCACGTCATAGGCATTGAGCGCGCTCTCGATCTGCGAAACGTGGCGCGACCAGGTCATCGTGAGGTGGGTGAGAAGCGCCGCCGCCGCCAGCACCGTCACGAGCAGCACGCCCAGCCCCGCCATCAGCTGATGGTAGCTGCGGCCCGCGAACGTGAGCGTCCAGCTCATCGTCCAGGCCGTGAGGTGCGGGATGGGCCCCGGCAGCGGGCAGGCCGCCAGCAGCAGCGTCTGCGACTGGCCGCTATAACGCATGCTGCTCAGGCGGTCGCTCGCGAGCGCCGCCTCGTTGATGGCGCGAATGCGCGGCAGCTCGCCGGCGGGCGGGTCGGTGCGCTCGATGGCGCCGGCGTAGGTGGGATACGCGTAGGCGAACGAACCCGCTTCGCCGCGCCAGACGCCGCCCTGAATGCCGGGCCGGGTGCGCAGCGAACTGTCCAGCAGATCGCCCAGATGGCGTCGCAACGCTGCGTCGTCCGGGCCGTCCTGCAACTCCGGGTGCGCCGCGCTATAGGAGCGGTACGCCGAAGCGATCGCATCGCATGCGTGGCTGTTTTCGGCGGCGGCCTCGCCCAGTTGCGCGGCCGCGGACTGGTGAAACAGGCCCACCATCAGGAAGCCCGTCGCCAGCGCCGCGCCGACGAGAAGAGCAAGCAGCAGGATCAGCCGGCCGCGTAGGGATCGGAGCATGTCGGTTGGGTATCCGGTTTTCTGTCGCGATGAAGAACGAGGGCATTATCCGATGCGAAAGCCATGCCAGGCGAGCGGCCGGCCTCATGGGCTCCCGACGCGCCGCATCGTCGACTCGCCCAGGCTGCCCGTGTGTCGCAAATCACGACACGTCGTGTTCGGATTCGCGACAGCCGCCGGCCCTCCGCGCGCGGCGAATCCCCGCCAAACCCGGATCGCATCGTGTGCGATGCAACTGGCATGATGGTTGCAGAGCCCTGCGGGCGTGTTACCTCTCCCGCGTGGCCGGCATCGTTTCGATCGAACCCGCATGGCGAAGGCGGCGCGCTACCGGGTTCCCGATCGAGGCGTTATGAAAAGAAAACACATCAGCTGGATAGCACTGGCCGTCGTCGTGCTGCTCGTCGCCGTTGCGGCGTGGTTCTTCTACGGCCGGCGTCCCGCCGCAGCCACGGCCGCCGCGCCGCGCGGCATTCCGGTTTCGGCCGTGGCCGTGAAGCTGGCCGACGTGCCCGTCTATATCGACGCGCTCGGCACCGTCACCGCCATCCGCACGGTCACGCTGATCACCCAGGTCAACGGCATTCTCGATTCGGTCGATTTCCAGGAAGGCCAGCGCGTGAAAAAAGGCCAGGTGATCGCGCACATCGACTCGCGTCAACTGGAAGCCCAGCTTCAGCAAGCCCAGGGCACGCTGGTGCACGACCAGGCGACGCTCGCCAACGACCGCCTCAACCTGCAGCGCTACCAGACCCTCATCAAGGCCGGCTCGATCACGCAGCAGACCCTCGACACGCAGGTCGCCACCGTGAAGCAGGACGAAGGCACGGTCACGGCCGACACCGGCAACGTGAAGAACCTCCAGGTGCAGGTGAGCTACTGCACGATCGCCTCGCCCGTGGACGGCGTGATCGGCCTGCGCCTCGTCGATCCGGGCAACTACGTGACGACCGCGAGCACCACCGGCATGGCCGTGATCGCGCAGCTCGAACCCGCCACCGTGATCTACGCGGTGCCGGAAGACTACCTCGGCCAGATTCACGCGGCGATGGAGCGCGGGCCCGTGAAGGTGCTCGCCTACGACCGCGACAAGCGCAAGCTCCTCGCCACCGGCACGCTGCTCGCGCTCGACAACCAGGTCGACACCACCACGGGCACGGTCAAGGTGCGCGCGCAGTTCGAGCATGCCGGCGACGCGCTCTTTCCGAACCAGTTCGTGAACGCGCGCATGCAGGCCGACACGCTCGACCAGGTGCCGGTCATCCCCACCGCGGCAATCCAGCACGGCACCAACGGCGACTTCGTCTTCGTGGTGGGCGCGGGCAGCAAGGCAGTGCTGCGTAACGTAAAGGCAGGCCCCGTGAGCGGCGACGACACGGCCATCCTCGACGCCGGCGTGAAGCCCGGCGAGCGCGTGGTGACCGACGGCGCCGACAAGCTCGACAACGGCTCGGCCGTGCGCGTCGTTTCACACTGAACGGGCCGCCTCCATGAACATCTCGCGCCCGTTCATCGAGCGGCCGATCGCCACCTCGCTCCTGATGGTGGCGGTGCTGCTCGCCGGTCTTCTCGGCTATCACCTGCTGCCCGTTTCGGCGCTGCCCGAGGTCGATTACCCGACGATCCAGGTCTATACGCAATATCCCGGCGCCGCGCCCGATGTGGTGAGTTCGTCGATCACCGCGCCGCTCGAAGTGCAGCTCGGCGAAATGGCGGGCCTGAAGTCGATGAACTCCACGAGCTCGAATGGCGTCTCCGTCATCACGCTCGAATTCGATCTTTCGCTTTCGCTCGACGTGGCGGAACAAGAGGTGCAGGCCGCGATCAACGCTTCGGCCAGCTACCTGCCCGCGAACCTGCCCTACCCGCCCGTCTACAGCAAGGTCAACCCGGCCGACGCGCCGGTCCTCACGCTCTCGCTCACGAGCGACACGCTGCCGCTCACGAAGATCGAGGACCTCGCCGACACGCGTCTCGCGCAAAAGATCTCGCAGATCTCGGGCGTGGGGCTCGTGACGATCAGCGGCGGCCAACGCCCCGCCGTGCGCGTGGAGACGAATACGGGTGCGCTCAACTCGCTCGGCATGTCGCTCGACGACGTGCGCACCGCCCTCGCCGACGCGAACGTGAACCAGGCGAAGGGCAATCTGGACGGCCGCTACCAGTCGTATTCGATCGGCGCCAACGACCAGCTGCAATCGGCCGAGGCCTATACGGACCTCGTGATCGCCTACAAGAACGGGGCGCCCATTCGTCTCTCGCAGATTGCGCAGTCGGTCAACGGCGCCGAAGACGTGCGCCAGGCCGCATGGACCAACGACAAGCCGTCCATCGTGCTCAACATCCAGCGCCAGCCGGGCGCCAACGTGATCGACGTGGTGGACCGCGTGCAGAAGCTCCTGCCGCAGTTGCGCGCGAGCCTGCCGGGCACGCTCAAGGTCGCGGTGCTCACCGACCGCACGCAGACCATCCGCGCCTCGGTGCGCGACGTGGAATACGAGCTCGCCATGGCCGTCGCCCTCGTGGTGATGGTGATCTTCCTGTTCCTGCGCAAGCTCGCCGCCACGCTCATTCCGGCCGTGACGGTGCCGCTCTCGCTGATCGGCACGCTTGCGGTGGCCTATGGCCTCGACTTCTCGCTGAACAACCTCACGCTGATGTCGCTCACGGTGGCGACTGGCTTCGTGGTGGACGACGCCATCGTGATGATCGAGAACATCACGCGCTACCTGGAGATGGGCGCGACGCCGCTCGAAGCGGCATTGAAGGGCGCGAAGCAGATCGGTTTCACGATCATCTCGCTCTCGGTCTCGCTGATCGCTGTGATGATTCCGCTCCTCTTCATGGGCGACGTGGTGGGCCGGCTCTTTCGCGAATTCGCGCTCACGCTCGCCATTGCCATCGTGATTTCGGCGTTCGTCTCGCTCACGCTCACGCCGATGATGTGCTCGCGCATGTTCAAGGCGCACGATCCCGCGCACGAGCAGGAACATCGCGCCGACTTCTTCGACAAGATCAACGCGCAATACGTGAAAGGGCTCGGCTGGGTGCTGGAGCACCGCGTGCTCACGCTGATCTCCGTGGCCGTGACGGCGGCGCTCACCTTCCTGATCCTGTTGCTCATGCCCAAGGGCTTCTTTCCGGAACAGGACACGGGCCTGATCGAAGGCATCTCGCAGGCGGCGCCCGGCATTTCGTTTCCCTACATGGTGAAGAAGCAGGAAATGCTGGTGAGCCAGATCCTCAAGGACCCGGCCGTCGAGAGTCTCTCCTCCTTCATCGGCATCAACCAGACGAGCCCCACGCTCAACCAGGGCACCATTCTCATCAACCTGAAGGACAAGGGCGAGCGCGACAGCAGCGCCGCCGTGATCCGCCGCCTCGCGGATTCCACGGCGAGCGACGCCGGCATGCGCCTCTTCCTGCATCCGGTGCAGGACCTCACGCTCGACGACACCCTCTCCACCACGAGCTACCGCGTGGGCCTGCAGGCCACCGACCCCGACGTCCTCAACGAATGGACCGGCAAGCTGATCGCGGCGCTGCGTGCGGACCCCGCGTTCGCCGACGTGCAAAGCGAGGCGTTGCAGCAGGGCAACCAGATCCAGCTCACCTTCGACCGCGACACGGCTTCGCGCCTCGGCATCACGCCCCAGGCCATCGACGACGTGCTGTACGACGCCTACGGCCAGCGCCAGGTTTCGACCATCTACACGCAGCTAAACCAGTACCACGTCGTGCTCGCGGCCGACCGGGCATCGAGCGACATGACGCACCTGCTCGACGGACTCTATGTCGACACGTCCTCGGGCGGCGTCGCGCCGCTCGCCTCGATGGCGAGCATGAAACTCGTGCCCGCGCCGGTGACGATCAACCGCCAGGGCCAGTTCCCTTATGCGGACGTATCGTTCAACCTGGCGCCGGGCTACACGCTCGGCACCGCGCTCTCGCACCTTTCTGGCGTCGAGCAGCGCATCGGCCTGCCGCAAACCGTGCAGGCGTCGCTCGAAGGCTCGGCGGCCACCTTCCAGGCCTCGCTCGCCAACGAAGCCTTCCTCGTGGCGGCCGCCATCATCGTCGTGTACCTGATGCTGGGCATTCTCTACGAGAGTTTCATCCACCCGGTGACGATCCTCTCCACCCTGCCCTCCGCCGCGCTCGGCGCGCTCGCGGCGCTCGTCATCACCGGCACGCAGTTCGACATCATCGGCCTGATCGGCATCGTGCTGCTCATCGGCATCGTGATGAAGAACGCGATCATGATGATCGACTTCGCGCTCGAACTGGAGCGCAACGAAAAGCTCGCCCCCGTCGAAGCCATTCGCCGTGCCGCCGAACTGCGCTTTCGCCCGATCCTGATGACCACCATGGCCTCGCTCTTCGGCGCCGTGCCGCTCGCGTTCGGCACCGGCATGGGTTCGGAGCTGCGGCATCCGCTCGGCATCGCGATCATCGGCGGCCTGATCGTGAGCCAGCTGCTCACGCTCTTCTCCACGCCGGTGATGTACCTCGCGCTGCATCGCGTGGAGGACTTCTTCAGCAAGGGCGCGCGCGGCGCCGACGAACCGGACGTCGTGGCGGAGTAAGCGGCAATGAACCTTTCCGAACCGTTCATCCGCCGGCCCGTCGCGACCACGCTGCTCGCCGTGGGCATCGCGCTCTTCGGCATGCTCGCCTTCAAGCTGCTGCCCGTCGCGCCGCTGCCCGAGATCGACTTTCCGACCATCAACGTGACCGCCCACCTGCCGGGCGCCGATCCCGAGACGGTGGCAACTTCTGTCGCCACGCCGCTCGAGCGGCAGTTCGGCCAGATCGCGGGCATCACGCAGATGACCTCGGTCAGCTCGCTCGGCGCCACGCGCATCACGATGCAGTTCGACCTGAACCGCAACATCGACGGCGCCGCGCGCGACGTGCAGGCCGCCATCAACGCGGCGCGCACGAACCTGCCCGCGAACCTCGACGGCAACCCCACTTACCGCAAGGTCAATCCCGCCGACGCGCCCATTCTCATCATCAGCCTCACTTCCGACTCGGCCACGCGTGGGCAGCTCTACGACGCTGCCTCCACGGTGCTCCAGCAAAAGCTGCTGCAAACGCCGGGCGTGGGCGACGTGACCGTGGGCGGCGGCGCGTTGCCGGCGGTGCGCATCGAGCTGAACCCGGACCGCGTGAGCCACTACGGCGTGAGCCTCGAACAGATCCGCACCGCCATCGCCAATTCCAACACCGACCTGCCGAAGGGCTCGGCCGCGCTCGGCGGGGTGGCGTACACGATCGGCGCGAACGACATGCTGTACCACCCGGCCGACTACGCGCCGATCGTCGTCAAGCGCGTGGGCAACGACGTCGTGCACATCTCCGATCTGGGCTACGTGCGCCAGGACGTGGAGAACCTGGAAAACTTCGGGCTCTCGGACGGCCAGCCCGCCGTGCTGCTGATCGTGTACAAGGAACCCGGCGCGAACGTCATCGACACCGTGGACAACGTCAAGGCCGAGCTGCCGTTTCTCGAAGCGTCGATCCTGCCTACCATCAAGCTCAACATCCTGATGGACCGCACGACCACGATCCGCGCGTCGCTGATCGACGTGGAAATCACGCTGATGGTTTCCATCCTGCTCGTGACCGCCGTGACGTTCGCGTTCTTTCGCAGCTGGCGCACGACGCTCGTGCCCGCCATCGTCGTGCCGCTCTCGCTGCTCGGCACCTTCGGCGTGATGTACTTCCTCGACTTCAGCCTGAACAACCTCTCGCTGATGGCGCTCACCATTTCGACCGGCTTCGTAGTGGACGACGCGATCGTGGTGGTCGAGAACATCATGCGTCACCTGGAGCGCGGCGAGCCGCCCGTGCGCGCGGCGCTCAACGGCGCGCGCGAGGTGGGCTTCACGGTGCTCACGATCAGCGTGTCGCTCGTTGCCGTGTTCATTCCGCTGCTGCTCATGGGCGGTATCGTCGGGCGGCTCTTTCGCGAGTTCTCCGTTTCGCTGTCGGTGGCGATCCTGATGTCCATGCTGATCTCGCTGACCGTCACGCCCATGCTGTCGAGCGTGGCGCTGCGCGGCGAGCATGCGGGACACAACGAAGAGGAATACCCCGATTCGCGCTTTCACCGCTTCTATGCGCGCACGCTCGGCTGGGTGATCCGCCATCCGCTGCTGATGGGCGTCGTCACGATCCTCGTGCTCGTGCTGAACGTGATGCTCTATGTGGTGGTGCCCAAGGGCTTCTTTCCGCAGGAGGACACAGGGCGCCTGATCGGCTCGATCCAGGCTTCGCAGAGCATCTCTTACCGGCTCATGCAGCAGAAGTTCCAGGCCATTTCGAAACAGGTGCTCGCCAATCCGAACGTGCAGGCCGTGGGGGGCTTCATCGGCGGCACCAACGCGATCAATACGGCACTGCTGTTCGTGACGCTCAAGCCGCTCGGCGTGCGCCATGCCACGGCCGACGAGGTCATCGCCCAGATCCGCAAGACGCTGGGCGACATTCCGGGCGCAAGGCTCTATCTGCAATCGGCCCAGGACATCACCGTGGGCGGACGCCAGAGCGCCGCGCAATACCAGTACACGCTCACGGCCGACGACCAGAGCGACCTCGACAAATGGGTGCCGCGACTGGTGGCGCAGATGCACAGGATGCCGATCCTCGAAGACGTCAACACGGACCAGCAGGACAACAGCATGCAGGCCACCGTCGATGTGAACCGCGACGCGGCTTCGCGCCTCGGCGTGAATTTCGATTCGATCGACAACGCGCTCTACGATGCGTTCGGCCAGCGCCAGGTCTCGACCATCTACAAGTCGGCCAACCAGTATCACGTGGTGATGGAGCTCGCGCCCGAGTACTGGACCGATCCGGCCGCGCTCAAGGGCATCTACGTGCCGGCCGGCGCACCGAGCTCGGGCGGTGCCGGCTCGAGCGGCAGCGGCAGCCCCGCCGGGGCGGCCGTCGCCACTTCGGCGAGCGAGGCGGCGGCCACTGCTGCCGCGGCTGCGGCCGCCGCGGCGGCCGGTCCCGGCAGCACCACCGTCACGCCGGCCACGGCCGTGCTCGCCAACGGCGAGGCGCTTGTGCCGCTCACCGCCATGGCGCGCTTCTCGATCGACCGCACGGCCATTTCGATCAATCACCAGGGCGTGTTCCCGGCCGTCACGGCGTCGTTCAATCTCGCGCCGGGAGCGTCGATCGGCGACGCCACCCGCCAGGTCGACGACGCCGTTGCGCAACTGCGCATGCCCGCCAGCATCATCGGCAACTTTGCGGGCACGGCGCAGGTATTCCAGCAGTCGGTGGCGAGCGAACCGTTGCTGATCGTGGCCGCGCTGCTCTCGGTCTACATCGTGCTCGGCATGCTCTACGAGAACCTCATGCACCCGCTCACGATCCTCTCCACGCTGCCCTCGGCCGGCGTGGGCGCGTTGATCGCGCTGCTCGTCACGCACACGCAGCTCTCGATCATTGCGCTCGTGGGCGTGATCCTGCTGATCGGCATCGTGAAGAAGAACGCGATCATGATGATCGACTTCGCCATCACCGAGGAGCGCGAGCGCAAGCTGCCCGCCGAAGAGGCCATCACGCGCGCGTGCCTGATCCGCTTTCGCCCGATCATGATGACCACGAGCGCCGCGATACTCGGCGCGCTGCCGCTCGTGTTCGGTTCGGGTTATGGGTCCGAATTTCGCAAGCCGCTCGGCATCTCGATCATCGGCGGCCTCATCTTCAGCCAGATGCTCACGCTCTATACGACGCCCGTCATCTATTTGTGGCTCGACCGGGCCTATCAACGCTTGCGTCGCCGCAAGAAGGAAGCATGACCATGAGTACGCCTTCTCTCTTCGCGCAGTTTGCGCTGCGCCGCTGCGCAGCCGCGCTGGCGCTCGCCTGGCTCGCCGGGTGTGCCGTGGGGCCGGACTACCGCAAGCCCACGGTGGAGATTCCGGCCGCCTTCAAGGAAGGCGTGGCCTGGCAGCGCGCCGAGGCCAACCCGCAGGCCTCGCTGGCCAACGACTGGTGGACCGTCTACGACGATCCCGCGCTCACGCAGCTGGTCGAGCAATCGCTCAAGGCCAATCAGTCGATCGTCGCCGCCGAGGCCGCGTACCGCCTCGCCCAGGCCACCGTCGACGCCAACGTGGCGAGCCTCTTCCCCGTGGTCACGGCGGGCCTGTCGGCCACGAAGAGCGGCACGGGCACGAACGCGGCGACGGGCGGCGTCAGCTCGACCACGGGCACGGTGCCGGGCGTTCACAACACCGTTAGCGCCAATGTCGCGGCCAGCTGGGAACCCGACCTGTGGGGGCAGATACGCCGCGAGATCGAATCGAGCAAGGCAAGCGCGCAGGCTTCGGACGCCCAGCTCGCGGGCGAGCGCCTTTCGATCGCCGCGAGCGTGGTGGACGACTACTTCGCGCTGCGCCAGGCCGACGTCGACATCGTGTCGCTCAGGCAGCAGCAGGGTATCGAGGCGCGCCTGCTCGACATTACGCGGGTGGCCTATACGCAGGGCACCGCTTCAAACGACGACGTGCTCGCCGCCCAGGATGCGCTCGAACTCGTGGTGGCCGAACTGCAGACCACGGAAACGTCGCGCGAACAGGACGAGCATGCCATCGCCATGCTGATCGGCGAGCCGCCCGCGAGCTTCACGCTCGCGCCGCGCACGGACTACGCGTTCAATACGCCGGCCGTGCCGCTCGCGCTGCCGTCGCAACTGCTCGAGCGACGGCCCGACGTGGTGGGCGCCGAACGCTCGGCGGCGGCGGCCAACGCGAAGATCGGCGCGGCCGAAGCCGCATTCTTCCCGGTGCTGGATCTGAGCGCGCAGGGCGGCTTCGAGCACAACACGTTCGCCCATCTGTTTTCGCTGCCCAGCCGCGTGTGGACGCTCGGCCCGGATCTCGCCGCGACGATCTTCGACGGCGGCGCGCGAACCGCGGCGGTTCACGAAGCCGAGGCGAGCTACGACGAAGCCGTGGCCAACTACCGGCAGGCCGTGCTGGGTGCGTTCCAGAACGTGGAGGACAGCCTCTCCTCGTGGAACCACCTCGCGCAGCAGGAAACGGCGTACGCGAACATCTACCGGCGCAACCAGGCGCTATTCGCCAGCACCCAGGCGCAGTTGGGCGCCGGCACGGCCAGCGAGGCCAACCTGCTGACGCAGCAGCTCACGCTGCTGCAGGCCGCGCAGAATCTCAAGGATACCCAATCGTTGCTGGTGCAAAGCAGCGTGGGCTTGATCAAGAACCTGGGCGGCGGATGGAACGAGAGCCAGGACGAGAAAGCGGCGGTGGCAGCGGTATCGGCAGGAAGCGGGACGAAAGCGGTTCAATAGCAACGCGGTCCGCTCAGGACGGTCACAGCGGGTCGGGGCAGTCGGACTATCGTCGGTCGGGGCGAGCAGCGTGCAGACTGTATCGGGAGACAGGTGCAAACACCCGCGCTTAAAATCGGCGGATACCCGACTCCCCCTCTATCCGATCCGCCGATGGACACCCCGCAACGCTATCGCCCGCAACTGGAGACCACCGACTGGTTTCGCGGCCTGCCGGCCGACCTCAAGGACTGGCTGACCGGGCACGGCACGCTCGTGACGCTCGACAAGGACCAACGGCTCTACCGCCAGGGCGACCGCTCGAACGGGCTCTATGCCGTGCTGGGCGGCGCGCTTGCCATCGGCACGGTCGGCGCGGACGGCAAGGAAGCGCTGCTGGCCGTGCTGGGCCCGACGGCGTGGATCGGCGAGATTTCGCTCTTCGACGGGCTGCCGCGCCCGCACGACGCCACGGCGGCCAGCCGGACCCTGCTCATGCACGTGCCGGAAGCGGCGCTTCTGAACCTGCTGGAGACCGCGCCGGGTTACTGGCGCGACTTCGCACTGCTGATGGCGCAACGCTTGCGGCTCTCGTTCTCGAACAGCGAAGACATGACGCTCCTGCCCGCCGCGCAACGGCTCGCGCGCAGGCTGCTCTCGATTGCGGGCGGTTACGGCGGACTACTGGAGCGCGGCGACCGCATCCGGCTTTCCCAGGAGCGGCTTGCCTCGATGGTGTCGCTGTCGCGGCAAACCACCAATCAGCTGCTCAAGAAGCTCGAGAGCCAGGGCATCGTCGCCCTTAGATCCGGGGAGATCGCGATTCTGGACTTCGGGCGGCTGCATGCGGCGAGCCGCGGCGAAGAGCGCGCGCAAGCGCTGAAGGACAGTGGCCAGGCGGCTCTAAAGTCACATTGAGCCACATTGGCGAGCGTCCTGATCGCCTTAAAGACCGGCGGCGAAATGGTCGAACGCAGCGGCATCGCGCGCCCTCGGCGCCACGGTGTCGATACGGCCCACGGCTTCCAGCAGCACGCGCCCCGCCTTCGTGAGCGACAGGCGGCGATGGCCCCCGGCACGCGGTTCGAGCGCCACGAGGCGCCGCTCGAGCAGCGTGCCGAGTTCGGTACGGTTCATGTCGATCTGGTCCGGCGAGTGGCGGACCAGCATCAGCGTGGAAAATTCATGCGGGCTCAACATCGGGTCGTCTCCCAGTAACCGTGATGCCGCAACCAGGGGCACAGGGCCGCGTATGATGGGGTACAAATGTGACAGAAGCATGAATGTCACATTTGCGCTTTCGCCATGAGCGGCTCAAGCTTCGGGCGCGCGCGGAAGCCGTGCGGGCACCACCTTCCACACCGTGCGGTTGTATAGCAGGCGGTATGGCTTCGTTCCTGCTTAGTCGAACGTCAACCGGCCGAAATCGATCGAAACGAGCAGCGGCTCCGGCACCTTGCGCATCGCTTCGTCATACGCATAGACGCGGCGCCGCGTGGGCATGCGGATACCCTGAACTTCGCGATAGCCGCTCACGTAGTTGGCGCCGGGCGCGCCGCCGAGAATATCCACCGTGTAGTCGTGACGACGCATCAACCCGTCCGGGCCGAAATGCGTGATCTGCGTCTTCGTATGGCTTGCGACGGAGTCCGGGAACGTGACCTTCAGGCGCCGCCAGACCTCGCCGTCTTCCTGCCACGGCGCGATCTCTTCGGTCTCGAATCCCGGCCAGGTGTAGAGAAAGGGCGACATGAGGTAGGTCCACATGGCCTTGCCCGCGAAGTGGATCACATTCAGCGCGTCCCACGGAGTCGCGACCGTGTGGCCGCTATAAAACGCTTCGGGATTGTCGCGGCTCGCGAGGCGCGTGCCGTCGGCCTTCTCGATCCACACCCGCTCCGGCACGAACAGGGCGCGCCGGCCAGGCGCCTGAAACGGCGCGATGGTCAGCCGCTCCTCGCGCGTGTCGATTTCGAAGGTCACGCGCGCGAGCATGCCCGGGACCTCCTTGACCTGCCAGATCGCGCCGCCAATGGCGACCTCCGCAGTCAGCCGGCGAAACTGGTTCCAGCGTTCGAGACCGCCGTGGGCTTCAATGGCAAAGGCGAGCAAGTCGTTCATGAATGACTCCCGGTGTAACGCATGGCGCGTGGTTCCATTGGGAGTTCATCTTCCGTGCCTCACGGAAAGACCGGTAGCCTTCGAATACGGATATCTGCTATGCGGCGCGCGCATGACCAGCGGGACCGCTGGTATTGGCCGCCGCCGGTCCGCTCAATTGCCGAAGCCAGCCGGCTTCGCCTCGCTCACCGGCCCCGCCGCGCACTCGTCGATCAGATCGTGCAGCGTAGCCGTGAGGCTCGCGCCCGGATCCTCCACGATGACCGGCCCCTCTTCGCGCCGCAGCGTGCCCACACCCACGATGATCCGTGCGTGCGCGCTGCGCTCGCGCAGGCGGCGCACGAGATTGCGCAGATAAGGCGGCGCCTCCGGCGTGTCGAGCGACACGAGGCAAATCACGTGCGTGCTGCGCGGGTCCACCATGCCCGCACGCGTGCTGCGCACCTGCTCGTAGCTCGTGGTGGCGCACGGCACGCCGCGCCGCTGCAACAGTTGCGCCACGATGGCCACGACCACTTCGTCGAAGGCGCCTCGGCCCGGCACGCACAGCACCGGCTGCGGCGCTTCGCCCGCTCTGCCCTGCGCCTCGCGCGCCGCCCCGCCTTCGAAGCCGGGCTCGTCCGGAGGAAGATGGCGCGAGTCGTCGACCGACTCCAGATCCTCGATGATGTCGAGCAGCGCCTGATTGATGCGCTGGAGCTGCTCGGCGGGCAGCACACCGCGCAGCGCGTCGTTGCGCGCGAAGCGCAGGCCCTCGAGCACGACCTGCTCGTAGTAGTCGATGAGCGGCATGCCCGCGAGCAGACGGTCGGCCTGCAGCAGCGCTTCGTGCGGATCGTCGGCGAGCAGGCGCTGGTAGCAGGTTTGCGCGGGCGTGAGCGCGGGCTGGTCGCCGAGCAGGATGGTCAGGAAGTTGAGGCGATCCACATAGCGGCCCAGGGTCACGATGCACAGCGTGAGCGGCGTGGAAAGCACGAGCCCGATCGGCCCCCAGAGCCAGCTCCAGAAGATCGCCGCCACCACGACCGCAAGCGGCGAAAGACCGGAGCGGCGTCCGTAAAGCATCGGCTCCGCGAACTGCCCCGCCACGACATCGACGACGATGAAGAGAATCAGCGTCGACACGGCCATCGTCCATTGCGGCTGGATGGCAGCCGCGAGGATCGTCGCGGACACTGCGGCGATCCAGATGCCGATGTACGGCACGAAGCGCAGCAGCGCGGCCATGGCCGCGAAGAGCAACGCCCCCGGCACGCCGATGCCCGCCAGCCCGATGGCAATGACCGCTCCCACCGAAACGTTCACACCAAGCTGCGCCACGAAGTAGCGCGACAAACGCTGCGAGGCGTCGTTGATGGCCGTGGTGGTGCGATGCAGGTCGTCCGAGCCGAACACGCTGATCAACCGGTCGCGCAAATCCTCGCGCTGCAACAGAATGAAGATCGTCACCACGAGCACGATAAAGCCGGTCTCAAGCGGCCCGACCACCGGCGAGAGCGCGCGCTGCGCAAGCTGCATGGGCGTGGGCGCGGGCGTATGCACTTCCACCGGCATCGGCACCGCAGGCGCATTGCGCGCCGCGCGGCCACGCGGCTGCGGCGGCGCGGGCGGCGGCGTGGGCGTCACGCGCTGCAGCGCCGTGGCGGCGCGCGTCATGAGACTATCGGCGCGGCCCACGGTCTTTTCCTGCACCGTCTCCACTTTCTGCTCGATGGCCTCCTGATACTGCGGCAGATCGGCGGCAAGCTGCACGATCTGCGCAGCGATCAGCGCGCCCACGCCCGCGAGCGCGAACACCGTGACGAGCACTGCGACGAAGATCGAAAAGAACTGTCCCAAGTGCAGCCGGCGCAGCAACATCACGAGCGGCGCCAGCAGGAAGCTCAACATCACGGAGAGCGTGATCGGGATCAGCACCTGGCGGCCGAAATAGAGGCCGCACACCACCACCACGCAGGTGATGACCGAGGCAAGGCCATGCAGCGTGGGCGTGCTCGAAGGAAATACGCGATTGCGCCGGCCTTGCGGCGGCAGCGGGAAATTCATGTCGTAACGTGGCGTCTTCATGGATCGGCCGGGTGAGCCGCGTGCGGGATCGCGCTCGCTCACGACTTGCCCGAAGTGAGTTCCTGGTTACGCGCCGTGAGGAACTGGATCAGTCCGTCGATGCCGCCCTCCTGGATCTTCTCGTTGAACTGCTGCCGGTAGGTCTGGATGAGCCACGCGCCCAGCACGTTCAGGTCGTAGAGCCGCCAGCCCTGCGGCGTCTTGTACAGCCGGTAGTCTATCTCCATGGGCTTGCCGCTCGTCTGGGCGAGCGTGCGCACGACGGCGTCGGTATCCTCGGGCGCCATGCGCATCGGCAGATAGTCGATCTGCTGGTCGGGCTTGAGCTGCGCCAGCGCGCCCGAATACAGATGGATCAGCAGGGCCTGGAACTGCGCGACGATCTGCTCCTGCTGCGCCGGCGTGGCCGTGCGCCAGTGGCGGCCCATGGAAAGCCGGGTCGTGCGCCGGAAATCGACGTAGGGCAGGATGTCCCGGTCCACGACCCCGCGAATGCGGGGGATGTCGTCCGGCGCGATGGACTGGGTGCGCACTTCGTCCAGCACCTGCTGGGTGGCCGTCTTGATGAGCGCCTGCGGGTCGGACTGGTCCACGGTGGTGTCGGCCCGTGCGGGCGCCGCGCCCACGAGCGGGGCCAGCAGCGCGATCAGGAGGACGAGCCTGGAAGAAAACCGGGGAAGGAGCCTGTTCATCGATGTCTCGCAGAGAATGCCAGGGGCACGGGGCCCCGAGGCGTTCAGTCTACAAGGTCGGGCCGGATCGGATCAGAATGCTGCGCCGCAAGGCAGGCCGTGGCGACGGCAGCGGCGGACTCATCATCCGCCGCAATCACGCAAACCTCGTACCAACGATCCAGCACGACAGCCCCGGTGCGAACTCGCGCCCCGGGGCCATCCCGCGTGTAAAAACTACATCGCGCTCAGGCAAGCCGCACCGAAAGCTCCACGTCCTCGGCAAAGGGCAGGGACAGATAGCCGGCTTCCGGCGAGCGCACGCATTCGAGGTACTCCGGGCTGTAATCGGCGTTGTCGGCAACAATCAGCGCACCAGGCCGCAAATGACGCTCGACGAGGCTCAGAATCTCCGGATAGAGCGCCTTCGCGCCATCGAGCAGCAGCAGGTCCACCGTCTCCGGCAGGTCGACACTGAGCGTTTGCAGCGCGTCGCCCTCGCGGATCTCCACGAGATCGAGTACGCCACCCGCCGCGAGATTGGCGCGGGCACGCGCCACCTTGGACGGCTCGAACTCGCTCGTGATAAGGCGGCCACCGCCGTTGTCGCGCAGCGCCGCCGCGAGGTGCAGCGTCGAAATGCCGAACGACGTGCCGAACTCCACAATCGCCCGGGCCTTGCTGCTGCGCGCCAGCATGTAGAGCAGCACGCCTGTTTCGCGCGATACGGCAAGCGGAAAATCCTTCAGTTCTCCATAGAAGTCGAGATAATCCGTCTTGCTGCGCATGAGGCGCGCCTGCTCTTCGGCCGAAATTGCGGCGATGGCCGGATTCGCCATCGGCGAGGCCGCGTCGGCTTCCTTGAAAAGACGGTCGAGCAACGGTGCAACCGGCGCGGTAGTCAGTGTATTCATGTGCGTGTTCATTCGTCGAAGGTGCCCTGGTATTCCGGCGCGGCGTCGCGGCGCGTATTGATCTCGAACATCACGCCGCCCGGCGCCCGGCAAAAGAAGCGCGAGCCGCGGCCATTGTTGAAGACGTCCGTCTCCATCTCGACGCCCTCGGCCTTGAATCGTTCGTACAACTCCTGAACGGCTTCGAAGCTCGGCAGCTCGAACCCCGCATGAAATGCCCTCGGCCATGCGGGTGTTTCGCCGGCGGCATGGTCGATCACCACGTCGAAACCCGGGCGCTTGAGGATATACGACTCGTCCCACGTCCCTGCGATCGTGAAGCCCAGGTAACGCTCGAAGAAAGCCGCTGTGGCAGCCGTATCGGCCGAAGGAAAGCTCAGATGGTTGAGCTTCATGCTCTTGATAAAGTCCGTCATCGTCGTTCTCGCAACTGTGGCGGAGGCCCCATGCCATGACCGCCCGACGAAGTCAGAATATAAGCAAACGCTCACATTTAAAACTCGCATTGAGCGCACGGCACCGAACCGCGCAATCCCAGGCGGGACAGGGGTTTCGGGCTGCCGCGAAGAGATGTGAGGAAACGTTGCTCACATTCGAAACGAAGCGCGCCTCCCGCCTTCCCCCCTCTGATTAGCAGGGTATGACGGACCCACCCTCTTCGCTACGATGATTGCCAGCCGCAAGCGTACCGCCACAAGCGGGAGACCAGCCTGTAGCAACGCAGAGAACGAGTAAAACCCATAGAAAGAGGTATCCGCCACGCGCCGTTTGCGTAGCGATGCTGGACCGTCAAGAGTCGAAAAGACCGTAGCAACCTGAGAGAACCACATGAAAGCACGGGCAGCGGGGGCAAAGCCGGGCGAGGTTCCGCATGGTGCGAAGACCGCGGATGCGGCCATCGCGCATCTGGAACGTGTATTGTCGGTCGCAGAGGCATGCACGATCTTCGGGCAGCGTTACTGGCTCGAACGCGTGCAGCAATTGCTGGCCGCACCCGACCTGCTTCCGCTGCACCGCGACCGTCTGCGTTATCTGATGGAGCGCCTTGCCAGACCGGCCGACACGACGCAAACGTTTGCCGACGAACCCACCCACCTCCGCTGATGCTCCGCCGATACTCCACCCGAATCACACAGGTGCGCTGAGCTATCTTCTGCCTGGCGGCCAGTTTCCCGACGAAAGTTGCTTGAGCCACAAACTCATGAGGCCCGCGCGGCCGCGCACGCCGTATTTGCGAAAGATGCCGGTGATATACGAATGCGTGGTGGAGACGGCCAGCCCCAGCCGTTCGGCGATCTGTTTTTCCGTGGCTTCGGTCAGCAGCAATTCGAGCACTTTGCGCTCGTGCGGCGCCAGCATGACCAGCATCGCAGCCAGTTCCGTATCGCGTCGCCGCAAGTCCGTCACGTTGCGCGCGACGCCCACGCGCAAGCGCTCGTGCGCGAGCCAGCGTGCCGACCAGGTGATATAGACGTCGCTGCCGTCGCTATGGCGATAGCGGTTTTCGAAACCCACCCGCTTGCGGCCCGCGAGCACCTCGTTCGCTTCCCGCAGCGTCGCGTCCTGATCGGACGGCACCACGAAATCGATGATCTGCTGATCGATGAAGGCAGACGGCCCGAATCCGAAGATCTCCGCACACGCATGGCTCACGTAGCGAATGCGTCCTCGCTCGTCCACGAGGAAGGTCGCGTCGGGCGAAAACTGCGCGGCCGTCATGACGAGTTCCAGGGCTTCTTTGCGCTTCATGGCGTCGGGATTCTCCGGTGCGCTGTTGGGTGGGGCTGCCGGAACCGCGATTCCAGCCATATTACGTGGTTGCATCCGCATCGGACAGGCAAATTTCCGGCGAGGCTGGACATTCAACTGATGAATTCTAAAATGCAAACATCCGAAACGTGAGGGATTCACCGCCAGCACGGCAGAGGGAAGACGACATGACCACGAACGCCAATTCGCCGATGCCCGACCCTTCGGAGTACATCGCGCAGCATCTGAAGTCATTCGCCAACCCCGCGCCCGCCGCCGCGCAGCATCCCGGATTCTTCGTGTATCCCCCAGGGCTCGCGCTGGTAGTCGTGCTGTTTGTCGTGCTGGTGGGAGTTGCGATATTCACGGACCGGCGCCCCCCGTTCAGGATCGGTCGAAGCATGACCTTCGGTCAGCGCCTCTCGTTATGGTGGTCCTGCGCCTGGCGCCAGTGGCTTGCCAGCACGTTCGTCTTCGCCGTCTGCTTTATCGCGTTCCACTTTCTCGTGAGGTCGAGCGGATCACTCTGGAACCTGGAGTCGGATCTGGCGGCGCCCCGCCCCCTATGGAGCGCCCCTGGATGGTCCTTCCTGTTTCCCTTCGCGCCCTTGCTGGCGAGCACGCTGATCTACGTCCTGCTGATCCTGCCTCTCGTGGGCTATATGGTGAAAAGCGGGCTCGTTGCGCACGCCATGCCGAGGCCTGAGCGCTTCGGCATGGCCGAGGCAACGCTGATGGGTTTGACCACGTACGCATGGTCGATTCCGGGCAGCCTCCTGATCGCCTATGTGGGCTGGTCGCTGCCGTACCACGCACAAGGGGCGATTCACGCGGTGTGGTTCGTGGCATGGGGGATGTATATCGTGCTGCCGCGGCAGGTGAGGAGGATCGTGCGCCTCGCGGGGCATTGAGGCGGCTGCCGCCGACCCTTCCGGCCACCTGGCGATGGATTGCCATAAACTAATTATCCATTCTCTTAATCCATAAATTCCTGATTAGCAAACATTGCTCAATTCATACGGACCCGTTGAATTTCCACGAATTCAATTGATTCGCAATCGACCATTGCCGATCCATCGAATAACCAAATGCAATCCGCATATAAAGATTATTTGTCTTGATGCATCGCGTCTTAAAGAGATCGAGCGGCGTAAATTCTTTTATAGCCGGACGCTCTCTGTACGGCAGGCCACATACAGTTTTCTGCGGCCCGTCTTCAATGAAAGACGTGATTGAGTGAATCCGTCATTGCCGCTGGCGAAGCCTCAATCCCAGATCACGTACGCGGAAAATCTCCCGTCGCTTCGTTTCGATTCGCTGCCTGACACACCGCAGCCGATTTCGGTATTGCCCCATGCCGATCGAGGATCGCACGATGAACACCATGCCGCACATCACCAAATTCGTGGTTGCCATTCATGGCATCGGCAATCAGCGACGTTGCGAAACGATACGCTCGGCAGCAAACCAGTTCGGCAATTTCATCAATCCCGGATTGCCCGTTCAACCGCTCGGCCATTACAACCTCGGCGGGGACGATCACGTTGTCGTGAGCAAGATCGAAGGCGCCGCCCCGATGAGCGATATCGGCGTTGCGGAAGTTTATTGGGCCGATGTACCTCGCGGCCTCGCACAGCGCGGCGACACGCTCGACGAAAGCAAGGCGTGGGCGAGAACGGTGGCCGGGCGTGCCCGCAGGCTCTATCTGGAGAAGGTGTACCGCCACGGCGCAGCCGGGAAAAACGAAACGGAGTCGCTGCGCCTGAGCGACCAGAAGGAAAAGGACTTCACCCAGGCATCCGGTGTGATCGACGAGATCGTCGAGGGCGTGGCGGTGCTCGAAAACCTCATGTTCCTCGCAGACCGGGCCGGCATTGCCCGGTTCGACCTCGGGCCGCTTCTGGCCGACTACATCGGCGGCGTGCAGCTTGTGGCCGACTTCGCGTTCTATCGCACCGAAATCGTCGGGCGCTTCCACAACGCATTGATTGAAATCGTCAAGCAGTCGGCCAGCTACTGCACGCCGGAGGAACTCGAAATCTATCTGGTGGCGCACAGCGAGGGGACCGTCGTGACGCTCGCGGGGATCCTGGAGGCCCTGCTTGCCCCCACACAGCGGCGGCGTGACGGCGCAAACGAAGTGGACATGAGCTGGATCGGGCATGTTCGCGGCCTGATGACAATCGGCTCGCCGCTCGACAAGCATGTGCTTCTCTGGCCCAACCTGTGGACCGATATCGGACTCCCTTCGCCCGAGGCGGTTTCCGGTGGCCATCGCGAGCCCCAGGCGCCGCCCGGCCTCCCGCCGGACAAGATTCGCTGGCACAACTACTACGATCTGGGCGACCCCGTCGCCTTCGACGTTTCGGAAACCCGGCGCTACCTGGAAGGCATGGGCTTCGATCGCGCCTTTGACTGGACCGATGCGAAGGAATCCGGAGGAATGGCCGACTATGGCTTCAGCCGGTATCTCTGGCCCGGATACGCTCATCTCGGCTACTGGACGGACCCGGCGGTGTTTGGCCACTTTATCCGCAACGTGGCGTTCAGCGAATTAACCGGCGTGCCCGACGCTCCCCGGCCACCTTCGTCGAATCTGGTCGATCGTGCATGTCGCTGGATTTCGTTTGCCATTGCGTTCGTCGTGCAGTTCGTGGCCGTCGCCGTGCTGGTCGGCACGCTGAATCCGTTCGTCGCTCCCGGAAACCAGTTGAGTCTGCTGCGATGCGTCGTCATCACCCTGGGAATGGGTTGCCAGCTTGCCGGGCTTTGTATCGCCGCACGATTGCCGCGGCTCGGCGGTCGCGCCGCACGGAATTTCAGTGGTTTTTGCCGCTCACTGGCGATCTTCGTCGCCGCCTGCGCGATGGGCACGCTATCGCTCTGGCCACGCTGGCTGGAACACTTCGCGCTCACGGACCTTCGTTTGAGCCCGGATTTGACGCGCTTTCTGGAGCAGGTGCCGGATCCGGTCTCGCGCTTCTGGTACCTCACACCCGCGCTGGGATTCGTGGCGATCCTGATGTGCTGGTGGCCGCGGCGCTTTCCGCCCAGGAAACGCTATCCCCGGGCTGGCCGGACGATTCTGGTTGGCTGCGTGGCGCTCCTCGCCACCACCATGGTCACGATCACGCTATTTACGGTCGGCCCGCAATCGGGCCCTTCGTACCTCGCGCCGACACTCGGTTTGCTTGCCTTCGTGTACGCCTGGTGGATCGGTGTCGTGCTGTTCGATCTCGCCTACATCTGGAACGGATACATCAGAAACTCACGCGTCGTCGAAACATTGCGGGCGTGGATGCATGGGCGTGAAGCCGCGCCATAACGAAAAAGGGCTGACTTCAGGGGAGATGCGGCCAGACCGGCTGCGGGCAAGCCGGGCGCAACCGCTGGCACAGCATCCCGCATCTTTGATTGCGAGGGCATCGGTCATGAAAAAAACGACTGCAATGGGCACCGCCGCGCTCTTTCTCTCCGCGTGCTGCTCGAATTCCGGCACGCAGATCTGGCATGGGCAACTGGGAGACACACCGTATATCGCCACGACGGCCGATCTGCGCCTCGCCCTGGCGAGGCCGCGACAGCCGGCGCTCGCGTCGGCAGCTTCGGGCGCCGACGCGCCGGCGCCCGCCAGTTCGGCCTTCGACCCGAACTACACGATCTGCACCGAGCCCTCGCCCGATGTCGCGAAGGCCATTTCCAACGCGCTCACGGCCAATTCCACACTCAGCGCCGAAGGTTTAAAGGCGCTCGGCGCCAGCGGGGCCAGTGCGTCGCTCAGCGAAACCCTCGCGAAAACGCAGAATGCTTCGCTAACCGAATTGGGCCGGCGTCTGGCAACCACGCAAATGCTGCGAGACGGGCTGTTCAATCTCTGCGAGGCTTATTCCAATGGCGCTATCCAGGCCATCGAATACAGCCTCGTTCTGAGCCGATACGGCGACACGATGGTGACGCTGCTGGCGATCGAGGCGCTCAGCGGCATCGCGGACAATCAGGTCAGCGCAACCGCCAGTTCGAACGTCGCGGCCTCCACCGCGGGCGCTTCCGACGCCGGCCAGCCCGGCAGCAAGAAGAATCAGCCGCCGGACAAAGGAGCCAGCGCAGCTTCGGCAGCCTCTGCTGCCGAAGCTGCGCTGGCCGGCGGCACCAAAACAAATGCTGCGGACCCCGAATCAAACAATTCATCGCCGTTCGCGAACTTCGCGCGCTTTCTGCGTCGCACCGGTCTGATGGCGGGCGAGAACCCGGAGATGATCCGCACCGCCGCTGCGCCGCCCGCGGCTTCGGCTGCAGCATCCGCAAGCACGGTCGTCTCCGGATCCGCTGCGTCCAAAAAGCAGCACACCCGCAAGAACGCCTCGAAACCCGCTACTGCATCCGCCGCCAGCGCCCCATCGACAACGGATACGAAGCCCCCTGCCGACGACAAGGCTGCAATTGCCAACGCAATCGTCCAGCTCCAGAAGGCCTATCTCGCGCAAACGCAGGACGCACCGATCGTCATTCTGTGTGCACAGGCACTGGCTGCCGCGTCCGGCGCCGTGCAGGACAATAGCCTCGCCGGCTACTGCGGACAGTACATCAAGGCGAAGCTGACCCCTGCGTCTGCGGCCTCGGATGCCAAGGCAAACCAGACGCACAACTGAGTACGCGCATCGGGGAAGCAAAGATGAGATCCATCGGACGAGCGCTACTCGTGCTGCTCGGACTGGCCCTATCCAGCGCGGTGCTCCTCTACGTCATTCTCAATGTTCAGGAAAAACCGTGGCAGGACATTCTGACTGCCTTGAGCACCTTCACCGCCGCCGTTGTCGCACTGTGGCTCGGTGTGCGTCAGCAGGTTCGGGACCGGCGGCAGGACATGCTCCGCGCAACGCTGGTTGCGGCCTTCCTGCTGCCTCGCATCGACACGGCCAATTCCCGCGTCAGGCGACTCCATAATCTGCTCAACAGATACGACGATCTGGAAGCGGACAGAAGCGCCGAAATCGCCTGGTTCGAAGACGTCAAAGGCACGACGCTGGCAATCGGTCTCAATGTAACGCTGGATCAATTGCAAGCCCTCACGCCACTGCCCGACAACTGCGCATTTCGTCTCGCCCGCGCGACGGCCCTCATCGATGAAATTGCCAGGACTCTGGGCGATGGTCGCGGAGAATACTGGACTGACGAACTGACTGCCGACAATCGCTCGACATTTCAGTCGTTCTGGTCGAAATGTGCGCTGGAAGCCCAACAGCTCCTGTTTCACATAAACCTCAACTGCAAGGCCGTAGCGGGCGAGCGCTCAGCATTAGCGCCTGGCGATACCTGGGGCACTTAGGACGCTCGCGCCGTAGCACCCCATGCGAGTTCACCGAGGAAGGGCTGAAGCGCATCCATTCGCGCAGTTGTTCGATCTTGTCCTGCGGGACCGCGCGTTCGGGATCGAACGCCTTCGTCGAGCGGCGCGTGCGCGCATAGTGGGTGATGTTCACGATGATTTCCGTGATTCATGGCCTCGCCAAAGTTAGAGGCTTCATGCAAATTCATAAGGAATGCGAATCTCAATTCCAGCCTTGCTTCGCATTCCCGTCCCGGCCGATCCGGCGCGTTACGTTCCGAAGCCTTCGAGCACCAGCTTGCCGCGCGCCCGGTTGCTTTCCACCAGCTCGTGCGCCCGGCGCAGGTTCGCCGCGTTGATGGTGCCGAAGCTCTCATTGAGCGTCGTTCGCAGCACGCCCGCATCGATGAGCGAGGCCACCCGGTCGAGCAGGCGATGCTGCTGGATCTGGTCCTTCGTCTGGAACATCGAACGCGTATACATGAACTCCCAATGCAGCGCGATGCTCTTCATCTTGAGCTTGCGGAAGTCGAAAATCTCGGGATCGTCGATCAGCGCGAGATGGCCTTGCGGATTGAACGACGCGACGATTTCGTCGAAATGGCGATCCGTCTGGTTGAGGCTCGCGATATAGTCCACGCCCTCGAACCCGATACGCTTGAGTTCCTGCGAAAGCGGCTTCGTATGATCGATCACATGATGCGCGCCGAGTTCGGTCACCCACTGCGTCGTTTCGGGGCGCGACGCCGTGCCGATCACGGTCAGCCCGGTCAGTTGGCGCGCGAGTTGCACGAGAATCGAACCCACGCCACCCGCCGCACCGATCACGAGCAGCGTTTCGCCGGTCGGCGCCTTGCCTTCGGGCACCTTCAGCCGGTCGAAGAGCAGTTCCCAGGCCGTAATGGACGTGAGCGGCAACGCAGCCGCTTCCGCAAAATTCAGTGCCTGCGGCATATGGCCCACGATCCGCTCGTCGACCACGTGCAGTTCGCTGTTGGTACCGGGCCGCAGCAGCGAACCGGCATACCAGACGCGGTCGCCCGGCTGGAACAGCGTCACGTCGCTGCCGACGGCGCGCACCACGCCGCTCGCGTCCCAGCCGATCACCTTCGGCTGGCCCGCTTCGGGCGCCATGTTCGCGCGCACCTTCACGTCCACCGGGTTGACCGAAACGGCGTGCACTTCGACCAGCAGATCGTGCGGTCCAGGCTGCGGCTCGGGCAGTTCGAGATCTACGAGCGACTCCGGGTCGCTGATCGGAAGATTGCGGTAGTAGCCAATGGCTTTCACAGTCGTTACCTCCAGGTCACAAGGTTTTTCAACCGGGCGCCGTGCCCGGCCGATGCTAAACGGTGCCGCGCGTTAGCGGCTCGAAGTGGTACAGGTCGGGATCCGCGCAGAAGTACGGCCAGAGCGTGCCTAGAAAGATCGGGAAGTCGGGGTGCGTCATGAAGGCGCTCTGCGAGTCCAGGTGGTCCCACTCGACCTCCAGCACGTAGCACGCCTCGTCTTCGCACTGCGGGCCGAGACGGTGTCCGCGATAGCCGGGCTTGTCCGTCAACAGCGGGGCAACCGACTCCCATGCCGCGGCAAACCCGCTCGCCTTGTCCGCGCTCAGGTAGAAGCGCCCGATGGCGATGATCATTCGTGTCCTCCGCGCTGGCCGTATCGTTCGTCACGCCTTAATGATCGGCGATGGAACGGCCGCCAGAAAGCGGCGCGCCGCGAATTCAGCTTCAAATTGGGATTGAAGATCGGGAAAGCGAAGACGGGGACAGCCGTCTGAAAGCCATCAGGCGGCGTAGGCTTGCAGGCGCTCGCGCAGCAGGTCGCGCAAGGCGTTGACGGTGGGGGAAAGCATGCTCCGGTGGGCGCAGACGAGGTGAAGCGGCGCGGTCTCGCCTTCGAAGTCGGTCAGCGCCGCCACGAGGCGTCCTGCCTTGAGATCGCCCAGCACGTCGAGACGCGATTTATAGGCGATGCCCCGCCCCGCCACCGCCCAGCGGCGCACGAGTTCGCCATCGTCGGTGCTGCGGTTGCCATGAACGCTCACGGCAGTCGGTTCGCCATTGCGATAGAACGTCCAGCGGTCGTGCAGCACGTCGCTCAGTGCAAAGCGCAGGCAGTTGTGCTGCGCGAGCGCCGCGGGCGATTCGGGATACCCATGGCGCGCGAAATATTCGGGTGACGCGCACAGCACGCGGCGATTCTCGGGCACGAGGGGCAGCGCCACGAGCGAGGAATCCTCGGGCACGCCATAGCGAATAGCAAGCGCAATAGGCGCGCGAAACATGTCGGTCACGCTATCGCCTATGTGCACCTGCAACGAAACGGCAGGATGCTGCTCCTGGAATTCGTCGAGCCAGCCGGCCAGCACGCTTCTTCCGAGATCGGACGGCACCGAAAGCGACACGCTGCCGCCGATCATCTTGCGCCCATGGGCCACCGCGTTCTGCCCGGCTTCCACCTGCTCGATCACATTGCGGGCGTACTGGAGGTAGCGCTCGCCGTCGGGTGTGAGACGCAGGCTGCGCGTCGATCGTGCGAGCAGACGTGTGCCGAGTTCCGCCTCCAGACGCTTGAGCCCCACGCTCGCGACGGCAGGCGTGAGATCCAGTTGCCTTGCAGCAGCCGAAAGGCTGCCGTTGTCGGCCGCGCTGAGAAAAATAAGGAGGTCTTCCAGTCTGATCATGTGCCGTTGCGTGTCCCGAAAGCCCGAATCGATCGGTAATCGCACTGTACACGAAGCACCGCGATGGGCGTGGGCGACGCAGTGCATGGCGTGAAGGCCCCCGATGCGAACGCGCTATCATCGGCTTCCCCTCCCTCGAAAACCACCTGAAAGGAGCCTGCGAATGGAAGTGCGCGCCGTGAACGAAAGCGATCTCGAGCTGATCTGCCGCCACCGCGAGGCCATGTTTCGCGACGCGGGCCGCGACACACCCACGCTGCGCACGATGACCGCGCACTTTCGCACCTGGCTCGAACCCCGGTTGCGCGACGGCTCGTACTTCGGCTTCGTGCTCCACGAAGCGGGCGTGCCCGTAGCGGGCATCGGCCTCATGACGATCGACTGGCCGCCGCACCCTTCGCACCCCGAGCAGGACGTGCGCGGCTATGTGCTCAACGTGTACGTCGAGCCGGCTGCGCGCCGCCGCGGGCTTGCGCGCCAGTTGATGAGTCTCGCCGACGCCGAGTTCGCGAGGCGTGGCGTGCAGTACGCCATTCTCCATTCGACCGCGCAGGGCCGCAGCCTTTACACGGGACTGGGCTGGGCGGGAACCACGGAAATGGCCAAGGCCATTCCCGCGTGAAGCGGTAAGCGCGCCGCTACGAAACCGCCTCCCGCCCTTCGCGCAGCATGGCGGCATACGCCGATGCGGACACCGGCCGCCCGAACAGATAGCCCTGCTGGCGCTCGCAACCGAGCGATTTCAGGAACGACGACTGTTCGGGCGTTTCCACGCCTTCGGCCGTGACCCGCATCCCGAGCGAATGCGCCATGGCGACCACGGCCTGCGTGATCGCGGCCGAATCGCGATTGTCGGGCAGGCCCATCACAAACGAGCGGTCGACCTTGAGGTGATGGAGCGGAAAACGCTTCAGGTACGAAAGCGACGAATAACCGGTGCCGAAGTCGTCGACGGAAATCCGCACGCCGAGCGCGTTGATCGCGTTGAGCATCGGCATCACGGTCTGACTGTCGTTCATCAGCAGTCCTTCCGTAATCTCCAGCTCCAGCCCGGCAGGATCGAGCCCGGTCTGGACAAGACAACGCTCCACCTGCTCGACGAGCCCTTCGGTGAACTGGCGCGGCGAGAGGTTCACGGCCATCACGAAGTCCGGCGCCAACAGGCGGCGCCACTGCGCGGCCTGGCGGCACGCGTGCTCCAGCACCCAGTGTCCGATCGCGATGATCATGCCCGTGTCTTCGGCAACCGGGATGAATTCGGCCGGATACACGGGGCCTAGTTCGCCGCTTTCCCAGCGCAGCAGGGCCTCTGCGCCAATCGGGCGGCCCGTCTCGCCATCCACGATGGGCTGGTACACGAGCGACAATTCGCCCGAGGCCAGCGCGCGCCGCAGCATCTGCTCCACGAGGAAGCGGCGCTGCAACCGGTGCCGCAACTCGGTCGTGAAGAACTGGAACTGGTTGGTGCCGCGCTGCTTGGCGACGTACATCGCGGAGTCGGCGTTGCGCATGAGCGCCGCGGCATCGAGTCCGTCTTCGGGAAAACGGCTGATGCCGATCGAAGCGCCCAGATAGTATTCGTTGCCCGCCACGGCGAACGGCTCGGCAATGGCGTCGAGCACGCGCTGCGCGAGCGCCACGATCTCGCCTTCGTCGTCGTGGTGCCGCACGGCAATCACGAATTCGTCTCCGCCCACGCGGGCCAGCGTGTCGCTGTCACGCACGCAGCGCGCGAGGCGCTCGGCCACCACGCGCAGCAGCACGTCGCCCGCCTCGTGACCGCCCGTGTCGTTCACCTTCTTGAAGCCGTCCAGATCGACGAAGAGCAGTGCGAGGCGCGGGCCGCCCTCACCGGTATCGAGCAGATCGTGCATGCAGTCCGCCAGATACGTGCGGTTATAGAGGCCCGTGAGCGGATCGCGGGTGGCCAGATAGCGCAATTGCTGCTGCGCTTCGCGCACCGCGCCGATATCGGTGAACGAAACCACCACGGAAGCCGCCTCGGCCTCGCCCGGCCGGAAGATCGGCAGCACGTTCTCCGTCACCCAGACCACCTCGCCGCTCGCGAGCTCGAGCCCCGCCGTCTGGCCGATCACCGGCTTGCCGGTGCGCAGCGCGCGCAGGCTCGGGCGCTGCGCGTGGCGCATGGGCAGCCCGTTGTCGTCGAGCACACGCGGAATCACGTTCAGGATGCTTTGACCGATTGCGTCGTCGGGCAGCTGCAGGATGCGGCGCGCACTGCGGTTGCATGCGAGCACGGTGTCGTCGCGCGACTGCACGACGATCCCCTCGTTCAGATGATCGACTACGAGACGGTGGTGCTCTTCGCTCTGCGAGAGCCGCTCGGCGATGGTCTGCTGGTTGAGCATGGCCGCCGCGCTCAGGGCGATGTCGCGCAGCAGCGCTTCCTCGGCCTCGCTCGGCCGCCAGGGCGTGCGCTGATACACGGCGAGCGCGCCCAGCACGCCGCCGGCTTCGTTGTCGAGCGGCATCGTCCAGCAGGCGCGCACGCCGCTCGCCAGCGCAATGCGTGCGTACTCGCCCCAGCCGGTGTCCTCGATAAAATCCTCGACGGTCACCACGCGGTTCTCGTACATCGCCGTGCCCGACGGGCTGCTGCCCGGCCCTACCGGCGAGCCGTCGAACTCGCGGTGGTAATGCTCGGGCAACGACGGCGCGCTGCCCACGCGCAAATGCCTCCCGTCTGCGTCGAGCAGCAGGATGGAACATGCCGAGCCCTTGCCCAGCAGGCGCTCGGCGCGCCGGCACACCTCGGCGAGCAGTTCGGGCAACGGCATGCTGCGTGCAATGAGCTTGAGCATGCCGCGCTCGAGCGCGAACGCCTCTTCCGAGGAACCTTCAACCTGGTGCGCGCCGCCTGGCTGCGCACCGCCCGTGCCATCCGCCCTTTCCGAATAGCCCATCACCGCGCTTATCTCCCGGCGCAGCGGCCTGACCGAACCGCCGCGCATGTTCGTGCGTTCTCAGTGCGTGTCGTTCGTGCGTTGCCACACCCGCCAATCGCGGGTCTCTCCTCTGCAATATCGGCACGGCGCCCGACTTCTTGACCACCTGAACTCGCCGCCGCGATCCATCCCGCATTTCCCATCGCATTTCCCATCGTTACCTGTCGTTCGCCATGACGGTCCGATGCGGGTGTACGGGCCGATATATCATGTTGCGATATAATTTCGCCGCTGCCGGGAAACGGGCGTTTGCCGCCGATACTCAATATCGTGCGTCGTCCGCCCCTTCCAGATTGCTTTCACTTCTTTATTCCAGCCTTCACCGTGCCACGCGCCAACCTCGTCCGCCACCTTGCCGCCTTCGCCCCCGCCCCTGTTGCGCTGCCCTGGCGGGAACGGCTGCGTTCGAGCCTCGGCGCGCTCTTCGGCATCGCGCTGACCGGCGGCCTCGCCCACTGGCTGATCGGCCCGGTCGCGAGCATTCCGTTCCTGATCGCGCCGATGGGGGCATCGGCGGTCCTGCTCTTCGCCGTGCCCGCCAGCCCGCTCGCGCAACCCTGGTCGATCCTGGGCGGCAACCTCGTTTCGGCCGCCGTGGGCGTTACCTGCGCGCTCCTGATTGCCGATCCGGTGGCCGCGGCCGCCACGGCCGCCGCCGTTTCCGTTGCCGCCATGTTTGCATTGCGCTGCGTGCATCCGCCCTCGGGGGCCGTTGCGTTGACGGCCGTGCTGGGCGGCCCCGCGGTTCACGCGCTTGGGTATGCGTTCGTGATCGAACCCGTCGCACTCCAGTCGGCCATCCTGCTGGGTTCGGCGCTCGTCTATCACGCCGCCACCGGCCACCGCTATCCGCATGCGCCGGCCAGATCCGCAGCGCCAGTACAGTCCGGCTTCTCGCGCGCCGACCTGGAGGCGCTCCTGCGCGCACGCGACGAATGGCTGGACATCGACCCCGCCGATCTCGAAGCGCTGCTGCGCGAAGCCGGCATTCGCGCCTATGCCCGCAGCTTCGGCGAAATCGCCTGCGCCGACGTCATGACACGCGATGTCGTCAGCATCGGACCGCACACGACGGTGCGCGAAGCCCGCCGGCTGCTGCGCCGCCACGACGTGAAAGCGCTGCCCGTGATCGACGCGCAGCGCCGCGTGAAGGGCATCGTCACGCGCGCCGATCTCGCGGACGATCACACGCACCACCCGGGCCGGCTGCTGGCGAGCCGCCTCGCGCGTTTCCTCGCTCCGCGCGCGGGGCTCAACGATCCCGTGGACACGCTCATGAGCGCGCCAGTCCGCACGGTAGCGGCCACGATGCCGATCGCGGAGCTGGTGCCCCTCTTCGCGGGCCGCGGCCATCACCACGTGCCCGTGGTGGATGCCGAGGACCGGCTAACCGGCATCGTCACGCAGGCCGATCTGATTTCGGGCCTCTACCGTCAATCCCAGGCACGCGCGCCACTGGGCGCCTGACACCGAACGCGCATCCGGGCGACCTGTACGCTCATGTATCACGTTGTGATACATTCGCGTTTTACCCATCTCGATCGATCCGCCGATGAAAAAGCGCACGCGCGACCTGAACAAAGCCGATTTCGAGCAGCTATCGGAGTTCCGCTACCAGATGCGGCGCTTCGAACGCTTCTCCGAACAGGCCGCCCAGGCCGAAGGCATCACGCCGCTGCAATACCTGCTCCTGCTGCACATGAAAGGCTACCCGGGCCGCGAGTGGGCCACTATCGGAGAGCTGGCCGAGCGCCTGCAGGCGCAGCACCACGGAGCGGTGGCGCTGGTCTCGCGCTGCGAAGCGCTCGATCTCGTGGAGCGCCGCGTCAGCGAGCGCGACCGCCGCCAGGTGGAAGTGCATCTGCTGCCAGCGGGAGAAAAGCTGCTCGCGCGCCTCGCCGAGTTGCACCGCGCCGAACTGCGTTCGCTGGAAGGCGCCTTCACGATTCCCCAGATCGACCTGTGACCGCCATGTCCCACGCCTCCCGCAAACGCGATCACAAGCGCGACTTTTCCGCCAACGCGCGGCTGCCCGGCATTGCCGCGCTCGCGGCCGGCATCGGCCTCGCGGCGACCTTCGCCGCCTACGTGCTGCTGAGCCTCATCCACCTTTTCACAAATCTGTTCTTCTTCGGCCGCTTCTCGTTCGCGGACCACTCGCCCGCGCACAACACGCTCGGGCTCTGGGTCATCCTGATCCCGGCCGCGGGCGGATTGGTCGTCGGCTTGATGGCGCGCTACGGTTCCGAGCGCATCCGCGGCCACGGCATACCCGAAGCGATCGAAGCGATCCTGTTCGGCAAGAGCCGCATGTCGCCGAAAGTGGCGGTGCTCAAGCCGCTTTCGTCCGGCATCGCCATCGGCAGCGGCGGACCGTTCGGTGCCGAAGGGCCGATCATCATGACCGGCGGCGCCATCGGCTCGCTCATCGCGCAATGCGTGAAGGTCACTGCCGCCGAACGCAAGACACTGCTCGTGGCCGGCGCGGCCGCCGGCATGACCGCCGTGTTCGGCACACCCGTGGCCGCCGTGCTGCTGGCCGTCGAATTGCTGCTGTTCGAATGGCGGCCGCGCAGCTTCCTGCCCGTTGCCGTGGCGTGCGCGGTGGCGGGCTTCGCGCGCGCCGCATTCTTCGGCGTCGAGCCATTGTTCGCACTGCAAACTGCTCCGCCGCATGCGCTCGCGCTCGGCTCGTGCGTGCTTGCGGGCCTGCTTTCGGGCGCACTGGCCTGCGGCTTGTCGAGTGCGCTCTACAAGGTCGAAGACCTGTTCGGGCGGCTGCCGCTGCACTGGAGCTGGTGGCCCGCACTGGGCGGTCTCGTGGTGGGCATAGGCGGATACTTCGAGCCGCGTGCGCTGGGCGTGGGCTACGACGTGATCGGCGACCTCCTGCATCAGCAGATCTTCTGGCAGATGGCGCTCGGCATCCTCGTCGTGAAGGCCATCATCTGGGTCGTCGCGCTGGGATCCGGCACCTCGGGCGGTGTGCTCGCCCCGCTGCTCATGCTGGGCGCAGGACTGGGCGCCGTGCTCGGCCATGTGCTGCCCGGCGCGGACCCCGCGATGTGGCCGCTCGTCTGCATGGCCGCCACGCTCGGCGCAACATTGGGCGCACCGCTCACGGCCATCGTTTTCGCCTTCGGCCTCACCCACGACAGCAATGCGCTGCTGCCGCTGCTCGCGGCCACGCTGGTTGCGCATGGCTTCGCCACCGTGGTGATGCGGCGCTCGATCATGACCGAAAAAATCGCGCGACGCGGCTATCACATCTACCGGGAGTACGGGGTCGATCCGCTCGAACGCCATTACGTGGATGAGGTCATGTCGCACGAGGTGGAAACGATCGATGCGGACACAACCGTTCGCGAAGCGCTTGCTACCTACTTCGGTCCGGCGCAGACGCGTCGTGCCTGGCCCGTGGTGCGCGCGGGCGCGATACTCGGCATGGTGGACCGCGCGGTGCTCGAGCGCTACGCGCGCGATGCGCTCGACGCCACGCTCGGTGCGCTGCTCGGACAACGCGCGCCCGATGTAGCGTTGCCCGAGGAAACGTGCCGCCAGGTGGCGACGCGGCTGGCAGTTCATGGGCTCGAGCGCCTGCCCGTAGTGGACAACCGCGAGACGATGCGGCTGGTGGGCATCGTCTCGCGCAGCGATCTCGTCAAGCTCTCGCTGGCGCACTTCGAGGACGAACACAAGAAGGAACGGTTCCGGCGCTTGCCGCTGGGCGCCCCGAAACGGCGGTTCCCGCCGGTGCGCAAGACCGGCTGAGGGCACAGCGATAGCGTGGGTGAGAAAAGAAAGTGACATAAACGCCCCGGTGCTGGAGGCGCTTTAGCGTGTTGATAGCGCTTTTCCGTCAAGATACACGCTCTGCCTACCAACTGGGGCCTCGCTTGACCGTTAGTTGCAAATCTATAGACGAGACGCACTGCTCCGATAGCCCCGTACCCTGATAGCCTGATAGACAGCAAAACGCCCTCGCCAGACCTGGCGAGGGCGCGGCACACACGCAGAACGTATTACGCGTGCGGCGTGAGGTAAGGATTGTCGCTGCCCGGCTCGTACTGCCGCTCCTTGACCTCCATGCGGGCGATGCTCTGGAGATGAACCTCATCCGGGCCGTCGGCGAAGCGCAGCGCGCGGCCCCAGGTCCAGCTATCGGCCAGCGGCGTATCGGGGCTCAGCCCCATCGCGCCGAAGGTCTGGATTGCCCGTTCGCAAACCGCGGTGTGCACGCCGGGCACCAGCGCCTTGATCATCGCGATCTCCTTGCGCGCCGCCTTCGCTCCCACGTTGTCGATCATCCAGGCGGCTTTCAGCACGAACAGCCTGGCCTGATCGATTTCGATGCGCGACTTCGCGATCCACTCGCCGACGGGCCCATGCTGGTAGAGCTTCTTGCCGAACGCGGTGCGCGACTGGGCACGCTCCACCATCAATTCGAGCGCCAGTTCCGCAGCGCCGATCGAGCGCATGCAGTGGTGAATGCGGCCCGGTCCGAGACGCGCCTGGGCCAGCGCAAAGCCGCTGCCTTCTTCGCCGAGCAGATTCGAGCGCGGCACGCGCACGCCCTTGAACTCGATCTCGCAGTGCCCTTCGGGCGCGACGTGATTGACCACGGTGATGTTGCGCACGATCGTGACACCCGGTGTGTCGCGGGGCACCAGCACCATGCTCTGCTGGCCGTGGCTCGGTGCGTCCGGATCCGTCTTGCCCATCACGATGAAGAGCTGGCAGTTCGGGTGCGCCGCGTTCGTGATGAACCATTTGCGGCCGTCGATCACATAGTCGTCGCCGTCACGGCGAATCGACGTGGTGATATTGGTGGCGTCCGAAGAGGCCACGGCCGGCTCGGTCATCGCAAACGCGGAGCGGATCCTGCCTTCGAGCAGCGGCTTGAGCCACCGTTCGCGCTGGGCCGGTGTGGCGAACATATGGAGCAGTTCCATGTTGCCCGTATCCGGCGCGTTGCAGTTGAACACCTCCGAGGCCCACGACACCCGGCCCATGATCTCCGCGAGCGGCGCATATTCGAGGTTGCTCAGGCGCGTGCCGGGCTCGTCGTCGCGCAGGTGCGGCAGGAAGAGATTCCAGAGCCCCGCTTCTCGCGCCTCGTCTTTCAGTTGCTCCATGAAGGAGACCGGATACTGCCCGGCATTCACTTCCTCGTGCCATTGGCGGATGCGCGGAACGATGTGCTTGTCCATGAACGCGCGCAGTTGAGTGCGCAACGATTCGACCTTCTCGCTATATGCAAAGTCCATTTGTCCTTCTCCTGTCCTGAAGTTCGGCGTCGATCCACCCTGCGGCTAGATCGTCAGCCCGCCGTCCACAACGATGCACTCGCCGTTGGTATAGCTCGCCGCGTCGGAGACGAGATAGAGCACCGTGCCGGCCATTTCGCGCGGCTCCGCGTGACGGCGCAGCGGAATCTGGGCCATCCAGCTCTCGTACAGCCGTTGGTCCTCGAACAGCGCTCCGGCAAAGCGGGTCTTGGTCAAACCGGGCAGCAGCGCATTCACGCGGATGCCGAGCGGTCCGCACTCCTTCGCGAACGCACGCGTCATGTTGACGACAGCGGCCTTGGTGATCGAGTAGATGCCCTGCTTGTCGCCGGGCTGCAAGGCGTTGACCGAGGCCGTATTGACAATCGACCCGCCGCCGTTCTCGCGCATCAGCTTGCCGCCCTCGACGGACATGAAGAAGTAGCCGCGCAGATTGACTTCCACGGTCTTTTCGAACGCGGACAGATCCGTATCGAGAATGTGGCCGAAGTACGGATTCGCGGCGGCGTTGTTGACGAGAATGTCGAGGCGCCCGTGGCGCGCGCGAATGTGCTGGAAGATCGCGTGGATGTCTTCGAGACGCCCCACGTGGCACGCGAATGCCTCCGCGCTGCCGCCCGCGTCCCGGATCGCGCCGACAACGCCCTCGCAATCGGCCAGCTTGCGGCTCGACACGATGACGTGCGCGCCCTGCTCCGCCAGCAGCTTCGCAATCTCTTCGCCGATACCGCGGCTCGCGCCCGTGACGAGCGCGATCTTTCCCTGAAGATCAAATAATTTCGTAGTCACAATCAACCTCGTCAGATAAGCGCACAACAAGGTGCGCTACATAGTATTGGTCAATACGTTCAGATGAGCGCGACGCCCAGCCTGGCCAGGGCGCCCGTCATTTCCCCCGCCTGCCGCGCCTTCGCATTCGACGCATTGCCGCCCAGCGCCCGCTTCTTCACGCCCTGCGCAATCGCGGCCAGCCGGAAGAAGCTGAAGGCCAGATAGAAGTGCCAGTTCTCGATCGAAGAGACACCGCGAAGCCGGCAGTACTGTTCGACGAGCGCCGCCTCTTCGGGCACACCCAGCGCCGCCCGGTCCAAACCGGCCAGCCCCGTGATCTGGCCGTCCGCGGGCAGCCTCAGGCACATGCAGAAGTAGGCGAGGTCCGCCAGCGGGTTGCCCAGCGTGGAGAGCTCCCAGTCGAGCACCGCGCGCACCTGCAAGGTTTCGCGCCCGAAAATCAGGTTGTCGAGGCGAAAATCGCCGTGCACGAGCGAAGGCTTTCCCGACTCGGCCGGGCAATGCGCCGGCAGCCACGCGATCAGCGCTTCGACCGCGTCGAGTTCGTCGGTCTGCGCGGCCCGGTACTGGCGCGTCCATACTTCGATCTGCCGCGCGAAGTAATTGCCGGGGCGCCCGTAGTCGGCCAGCCCCACGGCGTCGACATCCACGTCGTGCAGCGCCGCCATGGTCCCGAGCAGCGAATCGTAGACGGCGCCGCGCCGCTCGAGCGGCACTTCCGGCAACGCCGGATTCCAGAAGATCGGCCCCTCCTCGTAGCTCATGACATAGAACAGGCTGCCGATCACGTCGCGATCTTCGCAAAGGTGCCAGGCGCGCGCGACCGGAACCGGGGTGCCGGCGAGCGCGGTCAGCACGCGGAATTCGCGGTCCACGGCGTGCGCGGACTTGAGCAGCTCACCCGGCGGCTGGCGCCGCAGCACGTAGCTGCCGCTTTGCGCCTTGAGCAGAAAGGTGGGATTGGACTGGCCGCCGGCGAACTTCTCGACGGACAGCGGCGCGCGAAACCCGGGCACATGCGCTTCCAGATAGCGCCCGAGAGATTCGACGTCGAATTGAAGACCCGCATTCATGGTGTTGCAACACTCCGGATTCACATCAGCCATAGGTGACGAATTCCTGCCGCTCGACACGTTCGAGATGGGGCAGCGAATTGAAGCTCACGAGCGACATGGCGCTCTCGTTGAAGACGTACTGGCAAACGCTGCTGTTGCGAATCTGCATGTTCAGGGCGATGGCGGCAGCGGGGGGCGCCTCGAGCACCTGCTGGGCAAACACGGAAATCGGGCCGCCGGAACTCACCACCAGCACCCGCTTGCCGCCCGAGTGCTGGATGGCGTGGCGCGCCGCTTCGACGCGCGCCTGAAACTGGCGCCACGTTTCGGGCACGCGGCCCGGCAAGCGATCTTCGGCCCACAGGTGGAGCACCTGCTTGAGCCCCTTGTAGAAGTGCTTTTTCGAGCCGTCGCCCGCGTCCCCCAGGGGAACACCGGTTTCGCCCAGAGCGGCGAACAGCGCGTGGAAATCGTATTCGTTGAGCCCCGCGTCCTGAACGACCTCGATATGCCGGTCTCCCATGGCCGCGAGTATGGCGTCCACGGTCTGCTCGTGGCGCCGCATCGTGCCGATCACCACGCGGTCGAACTTCGTTCCGGCCTGCGCGAAGTAGTCGCCCAGCCACAGCGATTGCGTGTAGCCGGAGGCCGATAGCTCGTCGTAGTTGGCGGCGCCGAACGACGCCTGGCCATGCCGCACAAGATAGAGTTCTGCCATGCCGCCCTCGTCTTAACCTGGGGAGAACACTACCGGGATCGGCGCAATTCAGGAAATTTATTATCGTGATAGGCGGCTATAAATTTTCGTGATATCTCGGGCGACGGCTCGCCTACGCACCGCGCTTGCGGACCTGCATGAGGATTCCGATCTGCTCGCGCAGCCAGCGATGCGCGGGGTCGCCCGTCACGCTGCGGTGCCAGTAGCCATGCGACTCCAGATCCGGCAGATCGAAGGGCAGCGTCAGGATACGCGCATCGTAGCGCTGGAGCAGCGCGAGCGGCGCGGTCAGGACCAGATCGGTGCGCATGGCGATCAGCGGCGCAACCAGATAATGCTGCACGCGGGTCTGGATCGCGCGCCGCAGCCCCAGCTTGTTGAGCTCCGTGTCGACGAGACCCGGGCCCTGGCGGCGGCTCGATACGTGGATATGGCCGAAGCCCAGATAGTCGTCGATGGTGAGCTTGCGCTTTCTGAACGGATGATCGTGGCGCAGCATGCACGCATAGCGGTCGCGGAACAGCGGCTCCTGCTCGAGGTAAGGGTCGTCGAGCAGCGGTGCGTCGATGGCGAGGTTCACCGTGCCGCTCGCCAGCGCCTCGGGCACGTCCTTGCGCGTCGTGAAGTAGCTTTCGATACGCACGCCCGGCGCTTCGCGCTGCAATACTTCTTCCAGCGCGGGCAGCAGGATCGCTTCCGTGAGGTCGGTCATGCTCAGACGAAAGGTGCGCTCGCAGGTGGCCGGGTCGAAGTGACCGCCCGCATGCGTGCTCGAATCGAGCAATTGCAGCGCCTCGCGAACCCGGCCGATGATGTTCTCCGCCAGCGGCGTGGGCACCATGCCGGCCGGCGTGCTCACGAAGAGCGGATCGTCGAAGGTCTTGCGCATGCGCGCCAGCGCGTTGCTCACGGCGGGCTGCGTGATGAAGAGCGTCTCCGCGGCGCGCGTGAGGTTGCGCGTGCGATAGACCGCCTCGAAAACGACGAACAGATTCAGATCGACTTTGGACAGACGCATGCTTTCACGTTCCTCACGTTGCTCTCGCCGCATTGCCCCCGGCGGGCGGCGCAGGCAGGCAATCGAGACGAAATGAGGATCGTCGCCGCGCCGGGCGCAAGCGTCAAGAGAGCGATCGACATCGTGGGAGAAAGGAGCGATCCCAACGGCTTTCCTCGCCGGGCTCGAAACTTGCTCGCCTCTTATGTGCACCGGCGCCCTGCCCGTGCTGCGATTGCTGCGATTGACCTAAGGAAGGAGGCTTCGGACCCGTCCGTCGAGATCATGAAAAAAACCGCATCGCGCATTGCCGAGGGGCAACCGTTTCCGCTCGGCGCCACCTGGAACGGTCACGGTGTCAACTTCGCGCTCTTTTCCGCCCATGCGACAAAAGTCGAGCTCTGCATTTTCGACAGCAGCGGCCGGCGCGAAATCGAACGCATCGTCCTGCCCGAGTACACCGACGAGGTCTGGCACGTGTTCGTGTACGACCTGCGGCCCGGCGCGATCTACGGCTACCGCGTCCATGGCCCCTACGAGCCGGAAGCGGGCCACCGCTTCAACCCGCACAAGCTGCTGCTCGACCCCTACGCCAAGGCGCACGTCGGTGCGCTCCGCTGGCATCCCGCCGTGTTCGGCTACACGCTCAAGCACGAGGCGCGCGATCTCTCGTTCGATACACGCGATAGCGCCCCTTACGTGCCGCGCTGCCGCGTGGTCGACCAAACCTTCAGCTGGCACCATCCCTTGCGCGAACGCGTGGCGCGCGAACGCATGATCGTGTACGAAACGCACGTGCGCGGCTATACGATCCGCCACCCCGAGGTGCCGCCCGAACAGCGCGGCACCTTCGCCGGCCTGGCCCACCCGGCGGTAGTGGACGGCATCCGGCACCTGGGCGTGACTTCGGTCGAACTCATGCCTGTCCACATGTTTCTCAACGATTCGCACCTGCTCGAACGCGGCCTGACCAACTACTGGGGTTACAACACGATCGGCTTCTTCGCGCCCGACCCGCGCTACTCGGTAGGCGCACACGCTTCCATCGACGAATTCAAGCTCATGGTGGACCGCTTTCACGAGTCCGGGCTCGAAGTGCTGCTCGACGTCGTGTACAACCACACCGCCGAAGGCAGCGAACTGGGGCCTACGCTGTCGTTTCGCGGCATCGACAATGCTTCGTACTACCGGCTACTGCCGGACACACCGCGCTATCACATCAACGACACGGGAACTGGCAACACGTTGAATCTCTCGCATCCGCGCGTGCTGCAGATGGTCACGGACAGCCTGCGCTACTGGGTGGTGGAGATGGGCGTGGACGGCTTCCGCTTCGATCTCGCGACCATTCTCGGCCGAGAACCCGAAGGCTTCGACGAAGGCGGCGGCTTTCTCGACAGTTGCCGCCAGGACCCGATCCTATCGAGCGTGAAGCTCATTGCAGAGCCTTGGGACTGCGGGCCGGGCGGCTACCAGGTAGGCGGTTTTCCACCGGGCTGGGCCGAATGGAACGACTGCTTTCGCGACACCGTGCGCACGTGGTGGAAAGGCGACGAAGGCAAGGCGCCCGATCTTGCCACGCGCCTGTGCGCATCGGGCGACCGCTTCAACCGGCGCGGCCGCCGGCCGTGGGCGAGCGTGAACTTCGTCACCGCGCACGACGGCTTCACGCTGCACGACCTCGTCTCGTACAACGATCGGCACAACGAAGCCAATGGGGAAGACAACCGCGACGGCCACGCCGACAACCACTCATGGAACTGCGGCGCCGAAGGCCCAACCGACGACCCCGAAATCCGCGCGCTGCGCGAGCGGCAAAAACGCAATCTGCTCGCCACGCTGCTGCTCGCGCAAGGCACGCCGATGATCGTGGCCGGCGACGAGTTCGGGCGCACCCAGCAGGGCAACAACAACGCTTACTGCCAGGACAACGCCATCAGCTGGATCGATTGGGAGGGCATAGACGATGCGGGCCGCGAGCTCGCCGCGTTCGTGCGCCGGCTCACGATCCTGCGCCACGCGCTGCCGGTGCTGCGGCGCAACCGCTTTCTCACCGGCGAGCACAACGACCTGCTGGACGTGACCGACGTGACCTGGCTCTCGCCCGCGGGCATCGCGCTCACGCCCGAGCAATGGGGCGACGTCAATATGCGATGCTTCGGCATGCTGATCGATGGACGCTCGCAGACCAGCGGCATCATGCGGCTCGCCTCGGACGCGACGATGCTGATCGTGTTCAACGCCTACCACGACGTCGTCGAATTCACGCTGCCTTCGGTGCCGGGCAACGACCAGTGGAGCTGTCTGATCGACACGAACGTGCCCGTGCGCGACGAACTGCCGGAATTCGAGGCCGGCGATACCTATCAGGTCACCGGGCGCTCGCTGCTGCTCTTCGCCCTGCACGCGCGCGGCGCGACGCAGCGCGTGTTCGAGCGGCTCGAAGAGAATCTCACGGCCGGCCCGGAGGAGATCTGAGCGACCTCCCCGGTGCCCGCATCCGTCAAGCGTCGCTGCCCACCAGTTCCTTGCTGTGCGCACAGTCCTTCTGGCGCTGCGCGGCGTCGCGGTAGTCGAGGTACTTGCGCTGCGTCACGATATGGTCGGCAATATGCTTCGCGTCGTGCCACACGCCCCAGATAAAGCTCGATCCGCGGCGCGACAGCCACGGCAGGCCGAGGAAGTAAATCCCGGGTTCGCCCGAAACGCCGCGCTGGTGTTTGGGTTTGCCCTTCGCGTCGAAAGCGTTCACGTCCAGCCAGCCATAATCGACGGCATAACCCGTCGCCCAGACGATCGACGTCACCCCCGCCGCTGCAAGGTCCAGTTCGAGAAGCGGCTGGGTCATGCAGGCGGGATCGGGCAGTTTTCTGCGCGCCTCGGGTTCTTCCGGCAGATCGAGGCCGTTGCGCGCGATATAGGCGTCGGCGGCGTCGAGGATGGCCAGATAGCTTTCGTCGCCGCGCGTGATGTTGGTGACGAGATCCGTATCGAAGCGCACCACACCGCCTTCGAACGACTTCGTGAGGCCCACGAGCGTCATGCCACGGTGCGCCAGTTCGCGGAAGTCGATCGTCTCGCCGCCGCGCGCGCCGCTCACGGCAATCGTCACATGCTCCTTGCCGGGCCGCGGAATTTCCGCATCCCATTCGCCGAGCACTCCCAGCCACCAGCAGAAGTCGCGGCCGCGATAGCCGCGCGGCGGCCGGTCGTGCGGGCCAACCGAAAGATAAACCTTGCGGCCCGCGCGCTGCAGTTCGTCCGCGATCTGCACGCCCGACGACCCGGCGCCCACCACGAGCACGCCGCCCTCGGGCAACTGGCGCGGGTTGCGATACTCGGCCGAGTGAATCTGCGTGAGCGATTCGCTCGACGGCGCAATCGGCGGAATCACGGGCCGCTGGAACGGCCCGGTGGCCACCACCACGCGGTTCGCCTCGATGACGCCGTCACTCGTTTCGACCACGAAACCTGGTTGTCCTGCTTTGCGCACCACGCGCTTCACTTCCACGCCGGTGCGCACCGGCGCGTCGATCTTCCTTGCGTACGCAACGAAGTAGTCGGCCACCTGTTCCTTGGAAGCGAACGCGTCCGGGTCCAGATCGAATTCCATGCCCGGGAAACGGTCGTGCCACGCCGGTCCGTTGGCGACGAGCGAGTCCCACCGGCCCGTGCGCCAGCGCTCCGCGATGCGGTCGCGCTCCAGCACGAGATGCGGCACGCCCAGTTTGCCCAGATGTTCGCTCATGGCGATGCCGGCTTGCCCCGCGCCCACGACGAGCGTATCGATCGAGGTCGTTTCGATTGTCATTGCTGTTTCCTTGTGCAAGATGTTATCGCTGTGCGCCGGCTACCGTCACGGAGCCTTGCCGGCGGCGGCGGTACGCGCCGTCACGCGAAGCGAGCCAGTAATAGAGCGGCGAAGTCACGACGAGGCCAACGAGCCAGGACAGGTCGGCGCCGTCCAGATGCGCGGGAATCGGGCCCGCGTACATCGGCGTGTTCATGAAAGGGATCTGCACCACGATGCCCACCGCGTAGGCAATCAGCGCCTGCGGATTAATGCGACCGTAGATGCCGCCATCCACGCGGAAAATGGAGTCGATGTCGTAGCGGCCCGCGTGAATCAGGTAGAAGTCGATCAGGTTGATGGCCGTCCACGGTACGAGCACGACCAGCAGCGCCAGCACGAGATCGACGAAATGGCCCACGAAATCGCGCGAAGCGCCAATCGCTGCGAAGCAGCACGCCGCGAGTATCACGATGGAGAGCACGGCGCGCGCCTTCGAAGTGGGAATCCAGCGCCATACGAAGGTTTGCAGCGAGGTGATGACCGAGAGCACCGCGCCGTAGAGATTGAGTGCGTTGTGGCTAATTACGCTCAGCAGGAACAGCACAAGCATGATGGGGCCAAGCGCGCCCGTGGCCTGCTTGACGGCGTCCATCGTATCGACGCCAGCCGGCACCGCAAGCGCCGCCACGGCGCCGAAGGCGAAAGCGAGCGTCGAACCGAGCGTGCAGCCCAGATAAGTAGCCCAGAACGTCGCGCTCACGCCCACGTCGGCTGGCAGATAGCGCGAATAGTCCGAGACATACGGCGCAAACGCGATTTGCCAGAGTGCCGAGAGCGATACGGTGGCGAGCCAGCCCGCGAGGTTGAAGCCGCCGCGCGTGAAGAAGTCCGCCGTCTGCACATGCGAGAAGATCATCGCGAAGCCCACCACGATGCCGATGCCGAGCACCCAGGTGCCGATACGGTTGAGCACGTGGATGAAGCGATAGCCGATGATGCCGATCACCCCCGACCCCACGGCGCCGATCACGATGCCCACGGGCACCGGCACACCCGCCGCCACGCCGTGCAGCGACTTGCCCGCCAGCACGATGTTCGAGGCGAAGAAGCCCACGTACATCACGCCCGCGATCACGGTGACAAGCAGCGCGCCCCACGAACCGAACTGCGCGCGGCTCTGGATCATCTGCGGAATACCCATCTGCGGCCCCTGCGCCGAGTGCAGCGCCATGAACACGCCGCCCACGGCCTGGCCCACCACGATGGCCACGATCCCCCAGAAGAGATTCAGGTGATAAAGCTGGACGCCCAGTGCGCCCGTTACGATAGGCAGCGGCGCGATATTGCCGCCGAACCACAGCGTGAAAAGATCGCGCACCTTGCCGTGACGATCCTCCGGCGGCACATAGCCGATAGTGTGCTTCTCGATGAGCGGGGCGGACCCGTTCTCTGCTGCTGACATGATGTCTCTCTCCAATGCGGCGCGCGAGCGCGCCAGGTCTCGGGTTAGGCGCGCGCTCATGGGCGGCGCCGGTTTTTGGGGGAGAACGCGCGGCCAGGCGTCGTTCCGCTGCTCAGGCGCGTGCCGGTTCCGGCGCGCGAGCGGGCCACTGCACTGCCAGCTTTTCGAGGAAACCGAGGCACCGTTCGAGCTGCGCGATCTCGACGTATTCGTCCGCCTTGTGACCCTGCTCGATGGAGCCGGGTCCGCACACCACGGTCGGAATGCCGATGCCCTGGAACAATCCGCCTTCGGTGCCGAACGAAAGCGTGCGCAGCGTGGTATCGCCGGTCATCTCGCAGGCCAGTTCGGTGAGCCAGTCCGCCGCGGGATCGGCCGCGAGCGCGGGATAGTCCACGAGCTCCTGCCATTGCACGCCGGTATCCGCGCTCACCGCGCGCATCTCGCCGGCCAGTTCGTGTTCGGTATAGCGTTGGGCGGCGCGCACGATGTCGTCGACGGGGTCGCCCGGCAGGTTGCGCAGTTCGAATTCGAGTTCCGCGCGATCGGGAATCACGTTGAGCGCGATGCCGCCGTTGAGCTTGCCCGTATGCACCGTCGAATACGGCGGCTCGAAGCGCGCGTCCTGGTGTCCGTGCTCGCGCAGGTTGCGGCTGGCATGGCGCAGCCATACCGCGAACTCGGAGGCGAAGTCCACGGCGTTCACGCCGAGATGCGTGAGCGCCGAATGCCCGGCGAGTCCCTTGAAGCAGCAGCGATACGCACGCTTGCCCTTGTGGGCGATGGCCACCTGCATGCGGGTGGGCTCGCCGATGATGCACGCGAGCGGCTTGACCGGTGCGCGCGCCAGTTCGTCGAGCAACCCGCGCACGCCGCGACAACCCACCTCCTCGTCATAGCTGAAGGCAAGGTGAATCGGCAGCGTGCGGCAGTGTTCGACGAAATGCGGCACGCTCGCCAGCACGCACGCGAGATAACCTTTCATATCCGCTGTGCCGCGTCCCAGCACGCGATCGCCCTCGCGCGTGAGCGCGAAGGGCGGCACCGTCCACGGCTGGCCGTCCGTGGGCACCACGTCGGTATGGCCGGAGAGGCACAGCCCCGCGCGATCCTTCGGGCCGATCGTGGCGTAGAGATTGGCCTTGTCTCGCGCCGCGCTGTAGTTGAGCGAGGCCTCGATGCCGAAACCGGCCAGATAGTCGCGCACGAACGCAATCAGGTCGAGATTCGAGCGAGCGCTGCGGGTGTCGAATTCGACGAGCGTTTGCAGCAGCGAAAGCGTCGTTTCGATACGGCTTGAGGACATCGTGCTTCTCCAGCGAAATGCGGCGGAATGGTGACGGTTAGTTCTGTTGACGATCGCGCGGAATGACGGCGATCACGTCGATCTCGACCAGCCATTCGGGGCGCGCGAGCGCGGAGACCACGAGGCCCGTGGAAACCGGAAACACGCCCTTGAGCCAGCGGCCCACCACGTTGTACACGGCTTCGCGGTAACGCACGTCCACGAGAAAGATCGTGATCTTGCAGATGTCTTCGAGACGGCTACCCGATTCTTCCAGCAGCATCGCGATATTGGCCATGGCCTTTTCGGCCTGCGCTGTGACGTCGCCGATTCCCACCGATTCGCGTGTGTCCAGATCCTGGCCGATCTGGCCGCGCACGTAGACCGTGTCGTTGGCGACCACGGCCTGGCACAGGTCGTTGTCGAGCTTCTGTTCGGGGTAGGTCTCGCGGGTGTTGAACTTGCGGATACGCTTGTGGCTCATGTTTTCCTCTGACTTTTGCTCTGAGTTTTCCTCTGATAATCGGCGGCGGTGCAGTCTTGAGCGCACCGTTGGTCTCAATTTACCCGCGGTCGAATTATTTGAGAAACATCGTTTTCATATTCATTGCATAGTTTTTTCCTATACATCAGACGCAGCGAATGGCGGCAGGGCGCCGCCACGCGTCAGTACTTGATCCAGGTGGTTTTGAGGCCCGTAAACTTGTCGAGCGCATGCAGCGACAGATCGCGTCCGAAGCCCGACTGGCGGAAGCCCCCAAACGGCGTCTGCATGCTGAGCGCGTCCACGGTATTCACGGAAACGGTGCCTGCCCGCAGGCTCGCCGCCACACGATGCGCGCGCGCGAGCCGCCCGCTCCAGACCGAGGCCGCGAGGCCATAGATCGAATCGTTCGCCATCCGCACGGCTTCCTCTTCCGTGTCGAAGGGCAGCACCGAAAGCACCGGGCCGAAAATCTCCTCGCGCGCCAGCTCGGCCGTGGGCGTCACGCCCACGAATACGGTCGGCTCGATGAACCAGCCCTTGCCGTTCACCTGCACGGCGTTGCCGCCGCATGCCAGCGATGCCTCGCGCCGCCCGCGCGCCATACTCGCCGTTACGCGCTCGAACTGCGTGCGATCGACAATCGCCCCCATGCCGCTCGCCGGATCGAGCGGATCGCCGGGATACCAGGCGCGCGCATGCTCGACGAGTTTTTCGACGAACGCATCGTGTATCGAGCGCTGCACGAGCAGACGCGAGTTCGCCGAGCATACTTCGCCCTGGTTGAAGAAGATGCCGAAGCAGGCTTTTTGCGCGGCGAGGTCAAGATCGTCGGCGTCGTCGAACACGAGGTTCGGGCTCTTGCCGCCGCATTCGAGCCAGACCTGCTTCATGTTGGAGCGCGCCGCATATTCCATGAAGCGCTTGCCGATCGCGGTCGATCCCGTGAACGCCAGCACGTCCACATCGGGATGCAGGCCCAGCGCCGCGCCGGCCGTTTCGCCGAACCCCGGCACCACGTTGAGCACGCCATCCGGCAGGCCCGCCTCGCGCGCGAGTTCCGCGAGGCGCAGCGCCGAAAGCGGCGACTGCTCGGCGGGCTTGAGCACCACGCTGTTGCCGGCGGCGAGCGCGGGCGCCACTTTCCACGCCACCATGTCGAGCGGGAAATTCCAGGGCACGACTGCGCCGACCACACCGAGTGGCTCGCGCGAAACGAACGCGAGATTGCCCGGCTCGGTGGGCGGCAACTCGCCGTTGATCTTGTCAATCGCTTCGCCATACCAGGCAAACAGTTCGGCCGATGCGGGCACGTCGAACTGCCAGGCATCCGCCACGCGCTTGCCCATGTTCAGCGAGTCGAGCAGCGCGAATTCCTCGCGGTGCGCGGCGATGAGGTCGCCCAGGCGTTGAAGCACCTTCTTGCGCTCGCCAGGCGGGCGGCGCGACCAGTGGCCCGCCTCGAACGCGGCCCGCGCGGCACGCACGGCGAGATCGATGTCCTCTGCGTCGCAGGCGGAGACCTCCGCGAGCAACGCCTCGGTCGCCGGATTGATCGCCGCGAACGTTTTGCCGCTGCATGCCGGCACGAAACGGCCGTTTATGAAGGCTTGCGTGCGCGGCTTGATCCGCGCCGCAAGTTCGCGCCATTGCCGGTAGTCCGGTTGCTGTCTGTTTGCTGTCTCCAAGTCCGCCCCCTGTGTTTAGCCGAATAAGCTGTTAGCCCGGTATTGCGCCCGCCACCGTCACTGATCGCCCGGCACGCCGTACGAAGGCGCGCGCGTGGGATCGGTGGCACGCAGAACGTAGTCGTTCATCTGCGGCTCGTAACGCTCCCACAAGGCGCGCAGGTCCGCAATGGGCGTATCGCTCCAGTCCACGCGCAGCTCGGCCACGGGCCAGCTCGCGCCGTCGAAGATGCAAAAACCCGCCGAATGCACGGGCCCGGCTTCGCCGCCTGCCGCAAGCCCCGCTTCCAATGCGCGCAGTAAGCGCTCGGGCAACGCCCGCGACGCATGCCCGGCAAACGCCTCCACCATCGCGGCGGGCACGCCTTCGTTCGCGAGCAGGTTTCCCACGGCGACGCAATCCGTGCCGCTCGCGCCCGCATGCCTACCCAGCCCGCGCGCGCCGGTGCGCCACGCGGAAAATCCCGCCGCGTCGAGCACGGCGAGCTGGCGCCACTCGGCATGCGCACGCGCCTGCGCGATGCGATCGAGCACGGCTTGCGCGCCGTACCCCGCCGCCAGCTCGGCCAGACCGATCTGGCCCAGACGCGGATCGGTCACGTTCTGGCTGAGCACCACGCCGTCACGGCTTGCCCACAGACAGCGGCTCGGCACAGCGATGCTCGAACTGGTGACGATGCCGCCCACGGCGCCCGTTCGCGCACAGCGCCCTGCAATCGAGAATGTCATGCGCTTGCTCCACAACGGGGGTTGAGGGAAACCGGCGGCATGCAGGGCGCGAGGCGCAGCGGCGCAACGGTTCGGTCCATGTTCGACTCCTTTTCGATAACGGCATGGGCGCAGCGCAGCCGCCATTCGATAGCGTGCGCGCAACCTGCCTCGAATCTATCGAACCAGAATTCATTCGAAAAACATTGTTTGTCTATGAACAGAAAAGCTTTAGACTATGCCCAACGCGGCCGCCCCCCCGGCGGGCGGCGTCTTTCCGGTTGCGCCATGGAACTCACGCCCCTTCACTACTCGCTGCGCCAGCTCAAGTATTTCGTCGCCACGGCGGAGGCGCTGTCCTTCACGGCGGCGGCCAAACGCCTGCACGTCTCGCAGCCTTCGATTTCGTCCGCTTTATCGGAACTGGAAAGCGCCTTCGGGCTGCAGCTCTTCATACGCCATCACGCACATGGGCTTTCGCTGACCGAAGCGGGCCGCGATCTGCTCGGCCGCGCGCGCGACCTGCTCAAGAGCGCCGAAGAACTCCAGACGGCCGCGCGACACTTCGATACGGGCATTGCGGGCACGATCTCGCTGGGCTGCCTGACCTCGGTGGCGCCGCCGCTGCTGCCGTCCCTCATGGGCCGCTTTCTGCGCGAGCGCAGCGGCGTGGAGTTCCGCACGAGCGAAGGCGACCAGGAGTCGCTCTTCGTCGGCCTGCGCGACGGCACGCTCGACGTGGCGCTCACCTATGACATCGACCTTACCGAAGCCATCGACTTCACGCCGATCGTCGAATTTCCGCCGTACGTGCTGCTGCCCGCGAAGCATCGCCTGGCGGGCGGCGAGCATGTGAGCCTGAAAGACCTGCTCGACGAGCCTTACGTACTGCTCGATCTCGCGCACAGCAAGGAGTATTTCGCCTCGCTGTTCGACCGCTACGGCAGCCGGCCCGTGCCCGTGTTCCGCTCGTCGCAGCCCGAAGTCGTGCGCGGCATGGTGGCGAACGGACTCGGCTACAGCATCCACAACTTCCCGCTGCGCAGCGCGCAGACCGTGGACGGCGGCCGTTTCGTCAGCATGCCGATCAAGGAAAAGGTGAAACCGGTGGTGCTGGGCGTGGCGCTTTCCACGCGCTCGCACCCGCGCCAGCTGATCCGCGACTTCTCCACCTTCTGTTGCGAGGAAATCTCGCGCGCCTGGACCAAATAAGGCGCGCGAGCCCCCTCAAGCCCGTTACTCGTTACGCTGCGTTTTGCAGGTGGTGCCAGGTGGCGTCCACGGCGTCGCGCATCTTGCCGACCAGTTCGTCGATCTGCTCATGGTCGATCACGAGCGGCGGCGCAACGATCAGCCGCCCGTTGGTCGAGCGTACGATGGCGCCGCGCTCGAAGCCTTCGGTGCGGCTGTGCCAGGTGAGATCGGCCTCGTTGGCAAAGCGCTCGCGCGTGGCCTTGTCCTTGGCGAACTGGATCGCGCCCACCGCACCCACGCCCTGGATTTCGCCGATCAACGGATGATCTTCGAACGCCGCACGCAGGGCTTTTTGCAGGTAAGGCCCCGTATCGTTTTTCGTGCGTGCCACGAGTTGTTCGCGTTCGAGCACGTCGAGATTCGCCAGCGCCACGGCGGCCGCCACCGGATGCCCCGAATACGTGAGCCCGTGCGCGTAGACGCCACCGCGTTCGACCAGCGCTTCGCCCACGCGGCGGCTCATCACGAGGCCGCCCATCGGCACATAACCCGACGTAAGACCCTTGGCAATCGACACCAGATCGGGCTCGAACCCGAAGTGCCGATGCGCGAACCACTCGCCAGTACGCCCGAACCCGCCGATCACTTCGTCGGCGCAAAGCAGCACGTCGTACTGGCGGCAAATGCGCTCGATCTCCTTCCAGTAGCCCTCGGGCGGAAAGATCATGCCGCCTGCGCCCTGGAACGGCTCGGCCACGAAAGCGGCCACGTGCTCCGGCCCGAGTTCGAGGATCTTGCGTTCGAGCGAACGGGCCGCCTGCAGACCGAACGCTTCCGGCGTGAGGTCGCCGCCGTTCGCGTACCAGTAGGGTTCGTCCACGTGCGCGATATTCGGAATCGGCAGATCACCCATTTCGTGCATGAATGCCATGCCGCCCAGCGACGCGCTGCCCACCGTCGAGCCGTGATAGCCGTTCACGCGCCCGATCATCACTTTCTTCTGCGGCTGCCCCATCACGTCCCAGAAGCGCCGTACCGTGCGAATCAGTACCTCATTCGATTCGGATCCCGAATTGGTGTACACCACATGACTGAAGCGGTCGCCCAGCAGCGAGAAGAGCCGCTCGGAAAGCTCGATCACGGCCGGGTGCGTGGTGTGAAAGAACATGTTGTAGTAGGACAGCGTGCTCATCTGGCGCGTGGCGGCCTCGATCAGCTCGGGGCGCCCATAACCCACGTTCGTGCACCACAGGCCCGACATGCCGTCGATATAGCGATTGCCGTCGTTGTCCCACAGATACACGCCCTCGCCCCGCACCATCACACGCGGCCCCTCGGCATTGAGCGCCTTCTGATCGACGAAGGCGTGCAGATGGTGAGCCGCGTCGCCGCGTTGCCAGTCGCGCGTGGCGCGGCGCGTGAATTCGGGTGCATTCATATGCGATGTCTCCTGTTTTGATTCTCGAGTCTTCAATCGTATCAGTCGTCTTCGGTCAGATTCCGGCGGGCGCGTCTGCCTCGTTGACCAGCGCCGCCGAGGAATCCGGGCGCGCGAAGCGCTTGCAGCCCACGTAATACACCACCGAGGTCAGCACGAGCCCCACGATCCACGAGATATCCGCGCCGTCGAGCCGCTTTGCCACCGGGCCGGTATAGAGGTCCGTGGCCACGAACGGCAGTTGCACGACGATGCCGAACAGGTAAGCAAAGATCGCCACGCCGTTAAAGCGCCCGTAGATGCCGCCGTCCTGGCGGAAGAACGATTCGACGTGGTACTTGCCGTGGCAGACGAGGTAGTAGTCGATGAGGTTCACGGCCGTCCAGGGCACGAGCACATAGAGCAGCAGCAGAATGAAGTTCGTGTATTCGGCGAGGAAGTTGGCCTGGCCGAACAGCGCGATCGCCAGCGAAATCGAGAACAGAATCAGCGCGGTGACGGTGCGCGCGAGCGCCTGGCCGGACCACGAGGGGAAGAGCGTCTGCACGATGGTGAGCGAGGAGAGCGCGCCGCAATACAGGTTCATGGCGTTGGTCGCCGCAATGCCGATCGTGAGCACGATCACCACCAGGCCGCTCACGCCGTGCGTGAGCGTGGTGAGTCCGTTGACGACGTCGCCGTCGGCCACCATCAGGCCGATCATCGCGCCCAGCACCATCGGGAAGATCGTGCCGAGCGAGCAGCCCCAGTAGCTCGCCCAGAACGCCACGCGCGAGCCCGTTTCACGCGGCATGTAGCGCGAATAGTCGGACACATAGGGTGCGTAGGCGATCTGCCACAGTGCCGCCACCGAAACGGTGCCGAGAAAACCCGTGCCGTTGGCCGCATTGCGCGTGAAGAAGTCGGCAGGCAAGCCATGAACCGCAACGATCCAGATGAAGGCGAGCAGCAGCACGGCGCCCGAGCACCACGTCATCAGCCGCGTGTAGGCATGGATCAGCCGGTAGCCGAAGATCGTGGCAAGGAGGCTCAGCACGCCCACGAGCAGCACGCCTTCATTCACGCTCACGCCCGCTGTGATGCTATGCAGCGATTGACCGCCGAGCACGAGGTTCGAGGCGAAGAAGCCGAGGTACATGACCACGACGAGCCCCACCACGAGAAGCGAACCGAGCGAGCCGAACTGCCCGCGGGTCTGCACCATCTGGGGCACGCCCAGTTGCGGCCCTTGCGCCGAATGCAGGGCCATGAACACGGCGCCCACGAGCGTGCCGATCACGATCGCGAGCACGGCCCACCAGAAGGGCTGCTTGAAAACGGTCACGGCCAGCGCGCCCGTGACGATGGTGAGCAACATGATGTTCGAGCCGAACCAGATCGTGAACAGGTCGCTCGCGCGGCCATGGCGTTCGGCATCGGGAATCGGCTGGATAGTGCTTTGCTCGAGGCGTGCGACGGTATCGGACTGGCTCACGGCAGCTCCTGGACTCGAAGATGTGGCGGGTTGACGCATTCACTGTCGATCGCCAATAAAGCCTGGGAAAGAACAAAATTCTTTGCTATTGAATAGGAATTTCCTATGCCGATCCGGCGCTGCATAGACTGATGCGGCATAGCCGGCTAACCCGATGCGCACCCGTCCGCCATAGCCGCGGCCTTGTTTGTGGATCGAATAATCCTTCTTGGTAAAAAAAGGGACGTGCGGCGATAGTCGAGCGGCACCGCCCTCCTGCCCGTACGAGCCGCATCCAACCAGAAACGGAGACACGCATGCTGACCATCCTTGGCGATCGCCACCGCCTGCACCACGGCACCAGCGAACTGATCGACGGCGAACTCAAACCGTGCTTCGAAATGCCGAAGCGCGTCGACATCATCCGGGCGCGGCTGCACGACGCCGGCTTCAGCGAAACCATTGCTCCGGAAGCGTTCGGCGTGGACGCCCTGCGCCGCGTGCATAGCGACGCCTACCTCGAATTCCTGCACGACGCCTGGAGCGAATGGAGCGCCCTTGGCCGCACCCACGACGCGCTGCCCACCATCTGGCCGGCGCGCGGCCTGCGTCAGGACCGGCCGCCCCGAACCATCGACGGCAAGCTCGGCTTCTACTCGATGGACGCCGGGGCGCCGATCACGGCGGGCACGTGGCAGGCCATCGAGGAATCGGCGAATATCGCGCTGACTGGCGCCGCGCGCGTGCACAACGGCGCGCGCGCGGCGTTCGCGCTGTGCCGCCCGCCCGGCCATCATGCGGGACGCGACGTGACGGGAGGTTACTGCTACCTCAACAATGCGGCCATCGCGGCCGCCCACTGGCTCGCGCTCGGCGCCGGGCGCGTGGCGATCCTCGACGTGGACTACCACCACGGCAACGGCACGCAGTCCATCTTCTACGAGCGCGACGATGTGCTGTTCGCCTCGTTGCACGCCGATCCGCTGCTGGACTACCCCTACCTGCTGGGCCACGCCGACGAAACGGGCCGCGGCGCGGGAACGGGCTACAACTTCAACTACCCGCTGCCGTGGGGCACGGCATGGGACGGTTATGCGCGCGCCCTCGATCATGCGCTCGGAAAAATCGCGCTATACCGGCCGGACGCGCTCGTGGTGTCGCTGGGCGTGGATACGTTCGAACGCGACCCGATTTCGCGCTTCAAGCTCGCCTCCGAAGACTATCTGCGCATGGGCGCGCGCATCGGCAAGCTGGGGCTGCCCACGCTTTTCGTGATGGAAGGCGGCTATGCGGTGGAAGAAATCGGGGTCAACGTGTGCAATGTGCTGGCCGGGTTCGAGGCGGCCTGAACGCCGTATTCAGATACGGCGCCTCGTCGAGTTGTGACCTGCGGATCCAGAGCGAGTTGGGCTTTCTCAGCGTCACGGGATCGGAGAGCAAGCCTGCGGCGATATCGGCTGCCCGGTCGCCGATAGCGCCGCAGGCATGTATGCCTGTACGAACATCCTTGCCACGCTTAAGCCGAAATGCCGCGGCCAACAACCATCGGTTGGTTCCGGCGGGCATTGCCTGATCCGGTTGCGATCTGAACTTTTTGTGACAGGGAAACTTTGCCGGACCCGTTCTGTCTGCCGCTCTTGAGGCGCGGCACCGGCCAGGACGCATCGAACATCGGCCCGGGCCGCGCCTTGCAGACATCCCCACGAGGCATACAAGGAGCAGACCGCCATGACCGTTTCCAAGGGTTCGCACGGCAATATGTTCGGCCGCATGAGACCGTCCACGACCGGCTACGCCGTGCATCGCGACCCGCCGCGCGACACGCACTTTCGCGACCTGCCGGCGCCCACCGGCAAAGCACCGTTTCGCCTCGACCTGAAAGACATCATCAGCAAGGCCGACTACGACGCGATCGTGAAGCGCCAGCGTCTCGTGTTCCATCTGAACGGCGACATGGGCGGCATCGGTTACGCGGTGCCGCAGGAACTCGTGGCGGCCGGCATGGAGGCCGATCTTTCGAAAGCCACCAAGGACGGCTCGCTGCCCGACTTCCTCTACATCACCGGCGACTGCGTGTATTTCAACGGCCAGATCAACCAGTATTACGCCCAGTTTTACGAGCCTTACGAGCTTTACCATCGCCCGGTCTTCGCCGTGCCCGGCAACCACGACGGCGAGAACCTGCCCACCGACCAGACCCTCGACGGTTTCATGCGCAACTTCTGCGCGAGCAAGCCCGGCACGAAAACGCCCGAATCGCAGGGCTCGTTCCGCACGGCGATGATCCAGCCCAACTGCTACTGGACGCTCCTCACGCCCCTCTGCTCGATCGTCGGCCTCTACAGCAACGTGCCCGAGGGCGGCGAGATCGTCGCGCCGCAAACCGACTGGTTCGCGAAGGAGCTGCGCACGCTGCCCAAGAGCCTGCCGCTCTTCGTCGCGCTCCACCATCCGCTCTACTCCGCCGACGACTACCACTCCGGCAGCTCGCGCATGCGCAAGGTCATCGAAGATGCGAGCCAGGCCGCCGGCCGTTATCCCGACATGATCTTCACCGGCCACGTCCACAACTATCAGCGCATCTCCAGCGTGCACCCCGACCGCGGCCTCGTTCCGCAACTCGTCACGGGCGCGGGCGGTTATCACAACCTGCACTCCATCATGAAGGTCAACGGCGAGAAGATGGTTGCGCCCGTGAACTTCGACGCAGGCGACGGCGAAACCGTGACGCTCGAAAAATACTGCGACGATCACCACGGCTTCCTGCGCCTCGATGTCACCAAAACGCTCGTGACCGGCCGCTACTATGAAGTGCCGCGTCCGCAGGAGCCGCGCACGAAGGGTTCGCAGTTATTCGATCATTGGCAGTACGACATCAAGAAGCGGAGCTGGGTGCCGAATCAGCTTTAGGTCGGCCACCAACCCGCTTCGGGCGCGCGGCTTTCGGGCCGCCGCGTTAGCGTGCGCGCGCTGCGCCAGTTGAGTGCGGCCCGGTGCCACTCGCACTGCTGCGGTGCACCAGCCCATTCGCCACGATTCCCGTGAGGCCCCGTCCAGCAAGGTCTCGCGCGATTGCTGCGGATTGGCACGGTGCTTGCTGAATGGCTCTCGCATCCCGCAACGGAGCGGGGGCCTGTGAACGGCGGCGGCGTTTCGCGCTCGCCGTTGGACACTGCGGCCGCGCTACGCAAGACGGGCGGGCCGCCGATCTCGAGTCGGGCAATGGCGTTCGACGTGCTTCGCAACCGGTCACTGCACCTACGCACGCCGGCGCGATCCAACGACGGAGCCACCATGGACCGCAGCTTCTGGCGCAACGGCCATACCCCGACACTCGTTTCCGCGTTCCTCTACTTCGACCTGAGTTTCATGGTCTGGTATCTGCTGGGACCGCTGCAGATCCAGATCGCGCAAACGCTCACGCTTACCACGGAACAACGCGGCCTCATGGTGGCCACGCCCATTCTCGCAGGCGCGATCCTGCGCGTGTTCATGGGCATGCTGGCCGACCGCATCGGCGCGAAGCGCGCGGGATTGATCGGTCAGGTGTGCGTGATCGCGAGCCTGCTCGTCGCCTGGCAACTGGGCCTGCATTCGCTGCCCCAAGTGCTGCTGTTCGGGCTCACGCTCGGCGTGGCGGGCGCGTCATTCGCCGTCGCGCTGCCGCTCGCCTCACGCTGGTATCCGCCGCAGCATCAGGGCACGGCCATGGGCATTGCGGGCGCGGGCAATTCGGGCACCGTGCTCGCCGCACTATTCGCGCCGGCGCTGGCCGTGGCGTTCGGCTGGCAAAACGTGTTCGGCATCGCCTGCATTCCGCTTCTCGCCGTCTTCGCCGTCTATCTGGTGTGCGCTCAGGATGCGCCCGGCGTCGTCACCCGCAAACGCCTCTCCGACTACGCGCGCCTGTTGCGCGGCGGCGATACGTGGTGGTTCATGTTCTTCTACTCACTCACGTTCGGCGGCTTCTCCGGCTTCGCGAGCGCACTGCCCGGCTTCTTTCACGACCAGTTCGCCTTCGACGCGAAGACGGCCGGCTGGGCCACCGCCGCGTGCGTGTTCGCGGGCTCGGTCATGCGGCCCATCGGCGGTCTGCTGGCCGATCGCATCGGCGGCACGCGCTCGCTGCTCAACGTCTTCGCCGCCGTCACCGTGCTGATCGGCGCGGCGGCGTTCCATCCGGGCGGTCCGTTCGTTACCGTGCTCCTGTTCGTGGCCGCCATGCTGTGTCTCGGCGCGGGCAACGGCGCGGTGTTTCAACTCGTGCCGCAGCGCTTTGGCAAGGACATCGGCGTGATGACGGGGCTCATCGGCATGGCGGGCGGCGTGGGCGGCTTCGCACTGGCCGCGAGCCTCGGTGCGATCAAGCAGATGACGGGCGACTACGGCTGGGGCCTCGCGCTCTTCGCACTCCTGACCGCATTCGGCTGGGCCGGCATGAGCAATGTGAAACACCGCTGGCGCAATGCGTGGTCCATGGTCGCGGCGCGCGTCTGAGCCGGCGTGCAACACCGCTTTTGCCAACCCACGAGACACACTCCCCATGAATACGAAACCGAAACTCGTCGTCATCGGCAATGGCATGGCCGGCATCCGCACGCTCGAAGAGCTGCTCGCCATCGCACCGAACCACTACGACATCACCGTGTTCGGTGCGGAACCGCATCCGAACTACAACCGCATCCTGCTTTCGCCCGTGCTCGCGGGCGAGCAGAATTTCGACGACATCGTTCTCAATCCGCTCGACTGGTATGCCGAACACGGCATCCGTCTGCATCTGGGCAAGCGCGTCGAGCACATCGACCGGGTACGGCGGCGCGTGATTGCGGCGGACGGCACCGAAGCGCCCTATGACCGGCTCCTGATCGCCACCGGCTCCACGCCGTTCATCCCGCCCGTGCCCGGCCACACGCTGGACGGCGTGATCACCTATCGCGACATCAAGGACACCCAGACGATGATCGACGCAGCGGCCGTCAAGCAGCATGCGGTCGTGATAGGCGGCGGCCTGCTCGGGCTCGAAGCCGCCAATGGCCTCAAGCTGCGCGGCATGGACGTGACGGTCGTGCATCTGGCCAATACGCTGCTCGAGCGGCAACTCGATGCCACGGCGGGCAAGCTGCTGCAACGCTCGCTCGAAGCGCGCGGCCTGCGTTTTCTGCTCAGCAAGTCGACGGCCGAAGTCCTCGGCAACGAGACGGGCGTGGTAACGGGCGTGCGCTTCGCCGATGGCGAGACGCTGCCCACCGATCTCGTCGTGATGGCGGCCGGCATCCGTCCCAATACGGCGCTCGCCGAATCGGCGGGGCTTCACTGCGCGCGCGGCATCGTCGTGGACGACGCCATGCAGACCTACGATCCGCGCATCTATGCCGTGGGCGAATGTGTGAACCACCGCGGTATCGCCTATGGGCTCGTCGCCCCGCTCTTCGAGCAGGCCAAGGTCTGCGCGAATCACCTCGCGCTGATGGGCATCGGCAGCTACAAGGGCTCGGTGCTCTCGACGAAGCTCAAGGTCACGGGCATCGACCTCTTTTCCGCAGGCGATTTCCTCGGCGGCGAAGGCACGGAAGAGATCGTGCTCTCGGATCCGGCGGGGGGCGTGTACAAGAAGCTCGTCATCAAGGACGACAAGCTCGTGGGCGCCTGCCTGTACGGCGACACCGCCGACGGCGCCTGGTACTTCCGCCTCCTGCGGGAAGAGCGCAAGCTGGGCGAGTTGCGCGAGCACATCATGTTCGGCGAATCGGGGATCGGCGACGCGGGCGTGCAAGGCCAGAGCCGCGCCGCCGCGATGGCGGACAGCGACGAAGTCTGCGGCTGCAACGGCGTATGCAAAGGCACGATCGTCAAGGCGATCACGGAAAAGGGGCTTTTTACGCTCGACGACGTCAAGAAGCACACCAAGGCGTCGAGTTCGTGCGGCTCCTGCTCGGGCCTCGTCGAGCAAATCCTCATGAACACCCTGGGCTCCGACTTCCAGGAGGCGCCGAAGGCCAAATCCGTGTGCGGCTGCACCACGCACACGCATGCCGAGGTGCGCCGCGCCATCCGCGAACATCGTCTGCTCTCGCACCGCGCGGTCTACGACTTCCTCGAATGGCACACGCCCAACGGCTGCGCGACCTGCCGCCCGGCGATCAACTACTACCTGCTCTCCACCTGGCCGCGCGAAGCCGTGGACGATCCGCAAAGCCGCTTCGTCAACGAACGCCTGCACGCCAACATCCAGAAGGACAACACGTTTTCCGTGGTGCCGCAGATGAAAGGCGGCGTGACGAACGCGGCCGAACTGCGCCGCATTGCCGACGTGGCCGACAAGTACCACATCCCGATGGTCAAGGTCACGGGCGGCCAGCGCATCGACTTGCTGGGCGTGAAGCAGGAGGACCTGCCGAACGTCTGGCGCGATCTGGGCATGAAGTCGGGCCATGCCTACGGCAAGTCCATCCGCACCGTGAAGACCTGCGTGGGCAGCGAGTTCTGCCGCTTCGGCACGCAGAACAGCACGCAAATGGGCATCGACCTCGAAACCATGCTCGCGAACATGTGGTCGCCGCACAAGGTCAAGCTCGCCGTCTCCGGCTGCCCGCGCAACTGCGCCGAAGCGGGCATCAAGGACGTAGGCGTGATTGCCGTGGACAGCGGCTGGGAACTCTACGTAGGCGGCAACGGCGGGATCAAGACCGAAGTCGCGCAGTTCCTGTGCAAGGTGAAGACTGCCGAAGAGGTGAAGGAATACAGCGGCGCTTTCCTGCAGCTCTATCGCGAAGAGGCCTATTACCTCGACCGCACCGTGCACTACATCGCGCGCGTGGGGCTCGACTACGTGAAGCAGAAAGTAGTCGAAGACGCCGACAATCGCCGCGCGCTACACGAGCGCCTGCTGTACTCGCTCGAAGGCCTGCAGGATCCGTGGGAAACCCGCATCGGCGGCGCGCAGCGTCATCAATACATTCCGCTCAAGGTCGTCGCCTGAAGGACACGCACATGGACATGAAAGTCACCTCCGCCTGGACGCGCGTCTGCGAAGTGGCCGAGATTCCGCGGCTGGGCAGCCGCGTGCTCGAACGCGCAAGCGGCAATGTCGCGATCTTCCGCACCGCCGACGACACTGTCTTCGCCCTCCTCGATCACTGCCCGCACAAGGGCGGTGCGCTCTCGCTCGGCATCGTGCACGGCCATAGCGTGACCTGCCCGCTGCACGCGTGGAATATCGACCTCGCGAGCGGCGACGCCCAGGCGCCCGACGAAGGCTGCGCGCGGCGCTTTCCCGTACGCGTGGAAGAAGGCGCCGTGTTCGTCTCGCTGGACTGAGCGCGATGACGACCGAGACGCGCTCCACGTGCTGCTATTGCGGCGTCGGCTGCGGCGTGCTGATCGAGGCCGAGGGCGGCCGCATCGCCGGCGTGCGCGGCGACCCCGAGCATCCGGCCAACTACGGCAAGCTTTGCAGCAAGGGCATGGCGCTCGCCGACACCGCGCGCAGCACCACGGGCCGCGCGCTGCAACCCGAAATGCGCACGAAGCGCGACGCCGCGCGCGAAACGGTGGACTGGCCCACCGCGCTCGACGCCGTCGCGCAACGCTTCGCGCAGACGATCGCAGCGCACGGTCCCGATTCGGTGGCGCTCTATGTCTCCGGTCAGCTACTTACCGAGGACTACTATGCATTCAACAAGCTCGCCAAGGGCCTGATCGGCACGAACAACATCGACACCAACTCGCGGCTGTGCATGTCGAGCGCCGTGACCGCCTACAAGATGGCCTTCGGCGCAGACGGCCCGCCCACCTGCTACGACGACCTCGAACGCGCACGCACCGTGCTGTTCGCGGGCAGCAATGCGGCGTGGGCGCATCCCGTGCTGTTCCGGCGGCTCGAAGCGGCAAAGGCGGCCGATCCATCGATTCGCTGGATCGTGGTCGATCCGCGCCGCACCGACACCGCCGCCATGGCCGACCTGCATCTCGCCATCGCGCCCGGCACCGACGTCGCGCTCTTCAACGGCATGCTGCATCACCTGATCTGGGAGGGACTCGTCGATCGCGAGTACATCGAGGCGCATACCGAAGGCTTCGCGGCGCTCAAGGCCGCCGTGCGCACTTTCACGCCGGCCATTGCCGCGCAAATCTGCGGGATCGACGAAGCGGACCTGATCCTGGCGGCACAGTGGTTCGGCGCCAGCGAGGCGGCACTCTCGCTCTACTGCATGGGCCTGAACCAGTCGAGCCAGGGCACTGGCAAGAATCTCGCGCTCATCAATCTGCATCTGGCGGCAAGGCAGATCGGCAGGCCCGGCGCGGGACCGTTTTCGCTCACGGGCCAGCCCAACGCCATGGGCGGGCGCGAAGTGGGCGGCATGGCGACGATGCTCGCCGCGCACCGCGACATCGGCAACGCAGCGCATCGCGAAGAAGTCGCGCGGCTGTGGGGCGTGGCGTCGCTTTCGGCCCGGCCCGGGCTGCCGGCCGTGCAGATGTTCGACGCGCTGCGCGCAGGCACGATCAAGGCCGTGTGGATCGTCTGCACGAATCCCGCGCATTCGATGCCCGACAACGCGCACGTGCGCGAGGCGCTGGAGCAGGCGGAATTCGTGGTGGTGCAGGAAGCGTTCACGCAGACCGACACGGTGCCCTACGCCGACGTGCTGCTGCCCGCCGCCAGTTGGGGCGAAAAAAGCGGCACGGTAACGAATTCCGAGCGCCGCATCTCGCGCGTGCGTGCAGCCGTCGCGCCCCCCGGCGAAGCGAAGCCCGACTGGTGGATCGCGGTGGAAGTGGCGCGGCGCCTCGAAAAGCTGCTCGAAACGAAGGCCGCGGAATCGAATCGCAGCTCGCCGCTCTTCGGCTTCGACTCGCCCGAGGCGATCTTCGACGAACACCGCCTGCTCACCGAGGGACGCGACCTCGACATCGGCGGCCTCGACTACGCCACGCTCGACACTCGCGGCCCGCAGCAATGGCCGTTTCGCGCGGGCAGCGTTCATGGCGAAGCGCGCCGCTATACCGACGGCCGCTTCGCCACCGCGAACGGCCGCGCCCGCTTTCACGCGCTGGAGTACCAGCCGCCCGCCGATACGGTCAACGCGCGCTTCCCGTTCCGGCTCACGAGCGGCAGGCTGCGCGACCAGTGGCACGGCATGTCGCGCACGGGCCGGGTGGGGCGGCTCTTCACGCACGCGCCGGAGCCGGCGCTCGACATGCACCCGGGCGACGCCGCGCGGCGCGGCCTGCGCGAAGGCGACCTGGTGCGTGTGGTCAGCCGGCGCGGCGAGCTCGTGCTGCCCCTGAGAGCCAGCGACGAAGTGCCCTCCGGCACGCTCTTCGCGCCCATGCACTGGAACGCGCAGTTCATGTCGAGCGGCGGCATCAACGAGGTGACCGATCCGGCCGTCGATCCGCATTCGTCGCAGCCCGAACTCAAGCACGCGGCGGTGCGCGTCGAGGCCGTTTCCTTGCCGTGGCGCCTGAGCGCGGCGCGGCGCGGCGATGCGCTCGCGCTGCAGGCCGCGGTGCAGCCGCTCATGGGCGCGTGCCGCTACGCCTCGCTCGCGATCGAAGACGATCTGCTCGTGCTGCGCGCCGCCCATGCGGCCGCGCCCGCCGGCTGGCTCGAACAGCTGTACGCGGCGCTCGACCTCCTGCCCGGCGACGATACGCTCGAATACCGCGACGCGCGGCGCGGCCTTGACAAGCGCGCGTTCTGGCGCGACAACGTCATCCAGGGCTTCGTGCTGGCCGGCGACATCGCACAAGCCGACAGCCTGCTCGCGGCCGTGCGGGCCGCTCAGCCGTGGCAGGGCACGCGTCTTGCCGCCTTCGCGGCCCGGCGCGGCGCGGGAGCGGCGGCCGGCGCGCCGCGCGAGCGTATCGTCTGCAGCTGCAAGCAGGTCGGCGCGACGAAGATTCAGGAGGCCATCGCGCAAGGCGCGTCGGTGGCGGACCTGAAGGCGTCGCTGGGCTGCGGCACGGTGTGCGGTTCGTGCGTGCCCGAGTTGCGGCGCATGTGCGAAACGCGTCAACCGGCGCGCGAACCCGCGGGCGTGGCCGGATGAAAGGTCTACACGACAGTCAACACAACGAAGCAGTCGAGCCATCCCCGAACATGCTGCGAGTCCTGCTCGTCACCGATACCGAGAAGCCCATCGGCGATCTGCGCGAAGCGCTCGCGCGGCTCGGCTACGCCATGCTGCCCGATCCGGCCACGCCGCAGGACCTGCACCGGGTGGTCGAGCGCGAGCGCCCCGACGTCATCATCATCGATACCGAATCGCCTTCGCGCGACACGCTCGAGCAGCTCGCGGTGATGAAAGCCACGGCGCCGCGCCCCGTGCTGATGTTCAGCAACGACGCGAACCACCAGCTCATTCGCGCCGCCGTGCAGGCGGGCGTGACGGCCTATCTCGTCGATGGTCTCGCGAGCGAGCGGCTCGCCCCCATCCTCGAAGTCGCGCTCGCGCGTTTTGCGCAGGAAGCCGAGCTGCGCGAGCGGCTCACGCAAGCCGAAAACGAACTCGCCGAACGCAAGCTGATCGACCGCGCCAAGCGCCTCCTGATGGAGCAGCAGAAGTTGACCGAGCCCGCCGCCTACGCGGCGCTGCGCAAGCGCGCCATGAACCAGAGCGTGAAGCTCGCCGAGGCCGCGCGGCAGATCGTCGAAGCCGCCGGACCGAAGGAATGAGGCAACGCCCATGAATCCGACTACGCCCCCCGATCCCGCCGACGCATACATGCCCGCTTTTGGCGGCCCCCCGGAGAAAACCCATCTGAAGATCGGCTTCGTGCCGCTCTCGGACGCAGCGCCTGTCGTCGCCGCGAAGCTGCTGGAATTCGGCCACGCGCACGGCCTCACGCTGGAGCTCTCGCGCCAGCCCTCGTGGGCCGCGCTGCGCGACAAGCTGATCGCCGGCGAGCTCGACGCCGCGCACGCGCTCTACGGGCTCGTCTATGGCGTGCAGTTGGGTCTGGGCGGCCCGCAGACCGACATGGCGCTGCTCATGGTGCTCGCGCGCAACGGCCAGGCCATCACGCTCTCGAACCCGCTGGCCGACGCGCTCGAAACGCACGGCACGCTGCCGCGCGCACTCGCCACGCTCGGCAGAAAACCCGTGTTCGCCCACACCTTCCCTACCGGCACGCACGCGATGTGGCTTTATTACTGGCTCGCGGCGCTGGGCGTGCATCCGCTGCGCGACGTGGAGAGCGTCGCGATCCCGCCGCCGCAGATGGTCGCGGCGCTGGCCGGGGAGCGGCTCGACGGCCTGTGCGTCGGCGAGCCGTGGAACGCGCTCGCGCAGCAGCGCGGCGTGGGCCGCACCGTCGTGCACAGCGGCGAGATCTGGCCGGACCACCCGGAAAAAGTGCTAGCGTGCCGGCGCGACTTCGTGACGGCGTATCCGCAGACCGCGCGCGCGCTCGTGCGCACGATGCTCGAAGCGTGCCGCTGGCTCGACGGCGCGGGACATCGGCGGGAGATCGCGCAATGGCTTGCGCGGCCCGAATTCGTCGGCGTGGATGCGGCGCTGATCGCCTCGCGCCTCGAAGACGTAGCGATGTCCGGCGTGGCGACGCCCGGCGTGCCGCCCGTGCGTTTCTTCGACGGCGGTGCCGTCAACGTTCCGCATGCTTCGGAAGGCGTATGGTTTCTCACCCAGTTCGAACGCTGGGGCATGCTGGCGCGCGGCTCCGACTACCGCGAGGTGGCGCAGGCGGTGAACCAGACCGGGCTCTATCGCGAGGCAGCCCAGGGGATACAGCTCGCTTCGCCTGCGGAAAATCCATCGCCCGTATTGATCGATGGACACCGCTGGGATAGCAGCGTCGATCCGCATGCCTATGTGGAGGGCTTCGCGATTCGCGCATGATTTGGGCATGATTGCAGAGGCTTTGCGAAGCGCGCCCGGTTCACGCGCTGCGCGCCTCGCCGTAAGGCTCAGGCGCTGCCGCCAGCCCGCACGCCGCCTCGCCGATCGCTTTGCCCACGAGTATCACCGCCGGACTCGCGATACCCACCGCTTGCGCAAGCGGTGCGATATCGCCCAGCGTGGCAGTCACGCGCCGCTCCCGTGCCGTACCCGCCCACTGCACGACCGCTGCCGGCGTGTGCCGCGGCAACGCGGCGGCCAACGCATCCGCGATACCCGCGATGCGGCTCGCGCCCATATAGATCGCGAGCGTCATGCCGGTTTGCGCGAGCGCCCGCCAGTCGGGCTCCGATCCGTCGCGCAAATGCGCGGTCACGAAGATCACGCCCGGGCAGTGATCGCGATGCGTAAGCGACACCCCGAGCCCCGCCGCCGCCGCGAATCCCGATGAGATCCCGTTGACGACCTCGACTTCGATCCCCGCGCGGCGCAATTCGGCCATTTCCTCGCCCGCGCGCCCGAACAGGAGCGCCTCCCCGCCTTTCACGCGCACCACGTGGCGACCCTGCAGCGCGTAACGCCGCATCAGGCGCGTGATGAACGCCTGCGGCGTCGAGCGGCAGCCGCCGCGCTTGCCTACGTAGATCGCGCGGGCGTGCGGGGCCAGTGTGGCGATCGCTTCGTCCACGAGATCGTCGATGAGGAGGACGTCCGCGGCGGCAATCGCTTTTGCCGCGCGCAGCGTCAGAAGATCGAGGTCGCCGGGGCCGGCGCTCACGAGGCTGACCTTGCCTCGCGCTTTGATGGGGACTGCGGCTCGCTTGAACATGGCTCTCCGTGGCGGGCGGGAGCCGGTGGATACGGCGCGCCGCCCATGCGTGTGCATTGGGGGACGCCGTTGTCCTCTCTATCGGGTATGCGGTTGGGTCGCGCGAGGTCGTAGCGCTCGCCGCGCCGGCTTCGTTGCCGGTCTTCCCGTCATGCAAGAACGAGGCCAATGGACGCATTTTTTCCGTATTCCGCGCCTGCGTTCGCTACACTACGGCCGCGGCGGATCCCACCGTCCGGACACCGGCGCGCGGGCACCACGAAGGTGCCGTGGCGCGCGCGTTGCCGGGCGGCCGCGCCCGGTCGCGGTGCGAGCCGGGAGCCGCCGCGGTCAACCATCGGCACCGCCGGATCGTTGACAGTCAGAACCCGGATGCGTTGCACGGCGCGCCCGGACGCCAAGCTATTGAAAGAACCAGGTATCGAGCGATGCGAGCAAACCTTAGCGCCCCCCGGCTGACCCTGACACAACGCGGCATCTGCGCCGCCGCGCTTTGCCTGCTGTCGGCCTGCGCCACGCGGCTCGACCCGGCGCCGGTCGTGGACCTCTCCGGCGGCGGCAACCCGGCCGCTCCGGCGCCGGGGCCCGTTGCCCCTGTGGCGGCCGCCCCGGCCCCGCTCGGGCCGCCGCCGCCCGGCTACTACCGCGTGCGCCCCGGCGACACGCTCTCGGCCATCGCACGATCGAACGGCCACAGCGCCGGCGAGCTGATCGGCTGGAACAACCTCTCGGACCCGAACCATATCGAAGTGGATCAGCTGCTGCGCGTGGTGCCGCCGGGCGCGGGCGGCGGCCCGGCGCCGGTTGGTGTCCCAGTCGGTGTCCCGGTCGGCGCACCGGCTGCCGTGGCAGTGGCGCCGGGCCCCGTTGCGCCCCCGGTCGCGCCGAGCGTTGCCGCCGCGCCCGCCGACAACCAGCCGCCCGCCGCCGACGCGGGCAGCCTCGCGCTCGCGTGGCCGGTGCGCGGCCCGCTGCTGGGCCGCTTCAACGATTCGAGCAACAAGGGCATCGACATCGGCGGCTCGGCGGGCGAGCCGGTGCACGCCGCGGCCGGCGGCCGTGTGGTCTATGCGGGCAACGGGCTGCGCGGCTACGGCAACCTCGTGATCGTGAAGAGCGACGCCACTTTCCTCACGGCCTACGCGCACAACCGCGAGCTGAAGGTGAAGGAAGGCGACAACGTGAGCAAGGGTCAGGTGATCGCGGCCATGGGCAACACCGATTCGGATCGCGTCATGCTGCATTTCGAAGTGCGCCGCGACGGCAAGCCAGTCGATCCGCTGCGCTATCTGCCGCCGCAGTGATCAGCGCGGCGCGCTTCGCGCTCGCATGCCGGCGCCACTGCCGGTTCCGCTGCCCACGCGCGGCAGCCTGACCGTGCGCGCCCATGAGACGAGCATGGTCGCCAGTTCCTGAGCGGCCGGCGTAAGCGGCACCGCTGCGCGCTGCAACAGACACACCTGCTGGCCGGCCGGGCGCTGCGCAACCGGAATAACGGCAAGCCGGTCCGCAAAAGCCCCCTGCTTCACCACCACCGACGCCTCCAGCCCGAGGCAGTCCGTCTCGCTCACGAAATGCAGCGTCTCGAACAGCCCCTCCACGGTCGCGACGATCCTGGGCGGCGGCAAACCGTGCGCCGCGAAAAATGCGGTGAGCCGGTTCGTGGCGGCATCGTCGGTGAAGTTCGGGGAACGCGTGGCCACCCAACTGCAATCCGCCAGCGCCGCAAGCGAACGCACACGCGCCAGCGGGTGCCCGCGACGACCCACCACCACCGGCTCCGAAGCGTAGAGCTCCGTGACGGCAAGATCGGTCGTATCGGTATACGGCCCGACGAGCGCGAGCGCGAAATCGAGCGTGCCCTCGCGGATCCACGAAATCATCGTGCGCGACGTGCCGCTGCGCAAACGCAGCGCCACACGCGGGAAGCGCGCGCTGTAGTCGGCCGCGACGGGCACGAGCGTGTCCATGAGCGGCTCGGTCGAAAGACCGAACGACACTTCGCCCGCGTAATCGCCGCGCAGTTGCTGCGCCTCCTGACTCGCCCGCTCGCATTCACCGAGGATGGTCTCGGCGCGCACGAGAAGCCGCTGGCCGAGCGTCGACAGCGCGATGCCGCGATTGGTGCGCGTGAGCAGCGCACCGCCCAGTTCCCGTTCGAGGTTCTGCAACTGCTGCGTGATGCCGCTCTGCGCCACGCCCAGCGCCCGCGAGGCGGCGCGCACACTGCCATGCTCGGCCACGGCGACGAACATGCGCAACTGGGATAGCGTGAGGCTCATGGCTCGCAAGACCAGCGATCGGTAAAAGTGATCATGATAGTCGAATCCGCTCTTTTTCCGAACATATCGGCGCCCTACACTCGGAACGCAATGGCCGATCTTCCGGCCACTCTTCGGGGCCCTTCTCCATGAAACTCTCCGCGCTTTTCCTTTCGGCGGCGCTGGCCGTCAGCGTCAGCGCCCAGGCGCACGACAACGACACGCTGCGACTGGGCATCGACCCCAGCTACCCGCCGATGGACGCCAAGGCGCCGGACGGCTCGGTCAAGGGCTTCGACGTCGATCTCGGCAACGAAATCTGCCGCCGCATTCATGCGCACTGCCAATGGGTCGAACTGGAGTTCTCGGGCATGATCCCCGCCCTGCAGGCACGCAAGATCGACGCGATCATGTCGTCGATGGCGATCACGGAAAAGCGCGAGCAGCAGATCCTGTTCACGTCGAAGCTGTTCCAGTTCAAGTCGCGGCTGGTGGCGCGCCAGGGCGCCGCGCTCGGTACCACAGCCGCGGCGCTGGCCGGCAAGCAGATCGGCGTGCAGTCGGGCACCCAGTTCGAGAGCTTTGCACAGGCACACTGGGCACCCGCCGGCGTGCACGTGGTCGCGTACAAGAGCCAGGACGAAGTGTTCGAAGACCTGATCAACGGACGCCTCGACGGCGCGCTGCTGGGCACCGTCGAAGCCGATTACGGCTTCCTGCGCACGCCGGCCGGCAAGGGCTTCGCGTTCTCAGGCGAACCGATCTCGATGGGCGATCGCGGGGTGGGCATCGGCCTGCGCAAGGACGAAACGGCCTTGCAGGCGCAGATGAACGGCGCGATCGCCGCGATGCTCAAGGACGGCACTTACGCGCAGATCGCCCACAAGTACTTCGATTTCGATCCCTACGGAAACTGAACGCGGCGCGGGCGCGCTGCATGGTTTCACCGCTGATTACGTCATAGATACCGAATACGTTCCATGATCCGCCAAACGATCCCCCTCCTGAGCGCAACCCCGGGCACCACGCGCGAAGTGGTGAGCTACCACTTCGGTCCCGCCGAAGCCGCCCAGAAGATCTACATCCAGGCCGCGCTCCATGCCGATGAAACGCCGGCCATGCTGACTGCGGTCCTGCTGCGGCAGAAGCTTGCCGAACTCGAAGCGCGCGGCGCGCTTGCAGCCCGGATCGTGCTGGTTCCCATGGCCAATCCCATCGGGCTCGGCCAGCACGTGCTCGGCCAGTTCGTCGGCCGCTTCGACCTGACGAGCGGCCGGAACTTCAACCGCCACTTCTTTTCGTTTCCCGCATTGCTCGCGCGCGCGCAGGAGGTGCTGGGGCCGGACGCCGAACGCAACCGCATGCTCGTCCGTCAACTGATGGGCGAGGCGCTCGAACAACATCAACCTCTCACCGAGTACGACTCGTTGCAGGGCGCCTTGCTGAAGCTGTCGTACGATGCCGACCTCATCATCGATCTGCACTGCTCGCTGGAAGCCGTGATGCACGTCTATACGAGCGAGGCGGGCTGGCCCGACATCGAGCCGCTCGCGCGTTATCTCGGCTCGCGCGCCCAGTTGCTCGCCACCGATTCGGGCGGCCAGGCCTTCGACGAAGCGCACAGCCTGCTGTGGTGGAAACTGCGCCAGCAGATGCCGGCCACTCAACCGGTGCCGGTAGGTCCGACGGCGGTGACGATCGAATGCCGCGGCCAGCGCGACGTCAGCCACGAACACGCGCAACAGGACGCCGACGCGCTGATCGACTACTTGCGCTGGCGCGCCGCGCTCACGGATGCCCCGGTCAAGCCGTTCCCCGATCTGCTGACGCCGGCCACGCCGCTCGCGGGCAGCGCGCAGTTCTATGCGCCCGTTAGCGGGATTCTCGTGCATCGCGCGAGGATCGGCGACACGATTCGCGTGGACGATCCGCTGTTCGATATCGTCGATCCCCTGACGGGCGATATCACAACAGTCAGGAGTACGACAGAAGGTATTTTCTATATGCGCCGCGCGATCCGCTTCGTGACTACGGGCGCGCCGCTGGGCCGCGTCACCGGAACGCGGCCCATCCGCAGCGGAGTGCTGCTCGGCGCATGACGGACGGCGGCGCGACTGCGATCCGGCCAGCCGCCCTGTTACGCGAGAAAAGGCGGCCGCGCAGCAGCGTGGCCGCCTCGTACCGGCGCGCTTACTTCACCACGACTTCGGTGTGTTCCACCACCGGCGGTTTCGCGAAGTACGGGCTGACCAGGCGGCGCCATTCCTTGAAGTCCTCCGACTCGCGAAAGTGCACCATGTGATCTTCGACGGTGTCCCACTGCACGACCAGAATGTAATGGTTCGGGTCTTCGATAGAACGCTGCAGTTCGATATCGCGGTAACCCCGCGCGCGACGGAACAGCGGAAAAGCCTGCGCCACCCCCGCTTCGAACTCGGCATGCGTGCCCGGCTGCACCGTGATGTGTGCCATTTCGTAAATCACGAGACTCCCCTCCATTTTGACCTGCGTTGCACAATCCGCTTGCCGCCGGCGCTCCAGGAGGACGCGGCGCGCGGCGAAGCGGCCAATTGCAACGTTAGCATGGAGGCGGGGTTCGTTCAGAAACGCGTATGCAACCCCACGCGCGCGACGGCCTGGATCTGGCCGCTCAATGCGCCATCGGCGGTGTTCATGCCGTTGATCTGCGCGAGCTTGCGCGCTGGTAGACGACCAGCGCATAGACGCTCGTGCGCTTGGGGGTTGCGTATAGCTTTATGAGTCCGTGTAGCCGTCGATCTCGCCGCCGTCATCGTCTGCATTCTGGTAAGGGGCGTCGCTGAGTGGTTGGCCGGTGCGCGAATTAGCAGCCGGACCGTTAGTCGTAGCCTCTGCCTGGCATGCCGAGGGATTTGATGGGGCATTTGCGAACGACGTACGGCTCGTATTTACGTATTCGCAGGAACGCATATAAGTGGCGATGACTCGCGTTGAATGCTGCCAATCGTGTCGTCAACATCTAGAAAGCAATCAGATATTCCAGCCCCTGTAAAGACGACACCTACCGACTGACAGGCGGCACACCACGCTTCGTCACCGAGACAGGCTGCTCGCGGTGTATTCCGTCCGGTCCTTCGATCATGCAGTGAGGATTTCCGCCACTGCCCTACCTACGACCTCCACTATCGAGCGGGTCGACTTTAGCAACGGAACAGGATATCGACATTGCTTATTCCCCCTGTATCCGTGTTGCAGGTAACTTCGGCAAATGATCTGAATAGCGTTGCTCAGCCCGTCCCTTGCTTGCGTCGTATCGATAAAAAATGTATCGCCTGGAGGATTCGTTCTGCCCCACATTCAGTATTAGAACCTCCAGGCCGTCAGCACCGAAATAGAGGGAAACCGGACGTGTCCGTTCCGCGAACTCGACACGTTCCCATCGTTTTGCCTTCGTGTTATAGCGGACTGCGACGCCCTGTAAGTAATTCGAAGTGAATTCTCCAGATATTACGAAAGCGTGTTCCTTTGTGCCTACGCATGCGATCTGTATATCATCGCCGCGTGACTGATCTTCGTCACCTTGATAGAGACGCAAGGGTGCAGCACCATCTGTGCTCAGGTAGTAAATCGCCGTGCTGTCTATGGGATGATCGCGCAGCAATTCGATTGTGTGGCTTCTATCGCTTCCGAGTACGCAACTCGTAACCGCTTCCATTCCGAAAGCGGATTGCGATAGGATGGTGTACCCAACGAACAGGATCGGTAGAAGGGCATGCGCTCTCATCTGGCCATATCACGCAATGGGTGCATCGAATTCGGATCGGTCTTTAGCTTTTCCGCGCATGCACTGATTTTCTTGTAGTACACACCGTTCGAAAGACCGCGATAGAGTTTGTATGCCGCATCGAGCGACCCAGCCTTGTCGACCCAGTATTGCATGTACTCCGTACCAAGTTGAATATTCGTGGCTTCATCGAACATGGCTGGAGAGGCGTGCATAGCGGCGCCGTCCGCGAATGCCTGGTGGGTTTGCGGATCACCTGGCATACGCCCTATTTCTTTCTGCTTTCGGTATTTGTAGACCTGTTGCACAGCCCCTTTATTCATTTGCATAAGACCCTTTGCAGTGGAGCCCGCAACAGTAGCGTTCGCATCGAATCTCGACTCCATGTAGATTTGACAAATTACCAGATTCTCGTCCAGCGTGGATCTATTATTGGTTTGCACCAACTGGCGAATTTCGCGCAGCCGCGCCGAATCGTCAATCTGCACGGTAACAGGCGTAGCATCGGACTTCGGCGTAAGTTGTGCCTTATGTGTCTTGATGACTTTGGTTGTCATAGATACTTGTCCCAATCCGGGTTGAGCGGCGTGACTTCTTCGATTACGTGCAACGTTGCCAATATGGCCTGATCGCTCGTTACGCGTTGTGTGTGACCTTGTGGATCGGTTCGGCCTTCTATCTCGTGACCGTCATCGGTAACGATGCGATAGGGCATATCGCGCAACGGCTGGCCAGTGCGTGGATTCGTTACGCGGAAATGTTGGTCGTAGGCGATGTTTTTCGCATTGGCGGTAACCGGGGCTCTAGTTGACCCCATCAGCGCCAACGCCTCTTCGCTAGTAAAGCTCATGGTCATATGACGTTCGCGTGCAGGGTAGAAAATCGGCGCGGGCCTGCATCCGCAAATATTGATATCGCCGCTTAATGCCCACTGTTTGCCATTCGGCCCGGTGCCGGACCAGTGGGGCCCGCGTGGTGCAATGTAGCCTTCCTGTTTGCACGCGGAACAATACGTCTTCATGCCTAGCGTAGCGATATGTACGGCGGGTGGCGGATTAGAACAGGTGACGGAATCCAGCCCCTCGGTAATTACCGCGCTTCCCGCGCGGTCTCCCATTGCGAGAAAAGTACGGATCATGATGGGTCCCGCGCGACCTGTTCTTCGGTTACGGGACTGTACGTTCCCGGATGCCCGTCGTCCCACGGCGTAAATACGATCCAGTTACCGGTGCTCAGATAACTGTCGACGAGCGCATTGGATTTTCCGTCATAACTCGACAATAGCCCCGCGCCGTCGATAATCGCCGCCTCGCTTCCGTCGCGGCAGATAACAATATCTCCCACCCGGGCCGCACGCAGACCAGCGATCACCCAGCCGCTTGTCGCATGGGTGACATGGCTGCCGCACTCTGTGCACGACCCAATCGTGGCGAGTGCGTATATGGTGCCTTTGCATTCATGCTGATCCGACATTTTCATACCTCCAGAGAATCAGTGAAAAACAACTGGCCTGGCACAACGACAGGCGACAGGCGAACACAACGCGCCCGATAACCTCGTAGCGTTCCCCGTATTCCTTCGGGTGTGAATCGGATAAATCGGACATTTAGTGACGGAACGATGTGATGCGCATAGAGTTGACAAAGCTTGCCATTCGGCAATTTCCGCCTGACACGCGCACGAAGGGGACGGCGGTCTCACTTGCCGAAAGGTACGGTGCGAATCGACATGCCGTCGCGGCTCACATCGGCATCGTCGAAGCAGATTTGATCGGCAACCGTCGTGCACCCGGTCAGCCGCTCGTGGAAGCACAGGTCGCGGAGCGGCTCGGTCTTTCGCGCACGCCGCTGCGCTAACCGCTGAGCGTGCTCGCCACGGAGGGGCTGGTCGAACGCATCGTCGCCCGCGGCTATACGGTGCGGCGCTTCAGCGTGAGCGATATGCCGAAAGCCATCGACGTGCGGGGGTACAGGAGGGTCTCGCCGCGTGCCCGGTGGCCGAGTGCAGCAGGGACGCGATGCTCTCGCGGACGCTGGCCGCCTGCCTGCGCAAAGGCAACGACCTCTCCAAGTCCAGCGTGCTCGCAGAGCAAACCAAAACGCGCTACGCGGCCACAAATGGCGAGTTCCACGCGCTAATCGTAGAAGCCGCGCACAATCATGCCGTGAGCGCGGCGCGGCGCCTGAACGACAGGATTCCGTTGGTGGCACCCGGCACGGTCGTCTTCGACGCGGAATCGCTCATGAAAGAGCACACGCACCTTTCGAAGGAGAGCCTGAACATGTCGGCAGACCGTCTGCACCTGATCGCCCATGCGGCGCCGCGTGCCTGAATGCGCGCCGCATCGGCGTCCCTTCGTGCGCGGCCCCCTCGCTGACGAGGCGATTCGAACGTGAGCCAGCCTGAACTTCTGAACCTCGCGCAGTTGCGCGCCTTTCGCCTCGTGGCGGACACCGGCAGCGCCACGCGCGCCGCTGCCGCGCTGTATCGCGCGCAGTCCGCCGTGACGCGTTCGGTGCAGGAACTGGAAACGGCCCTCGGCGAGCCGCTGTTCGAGCGCAAGCCTTCGGGCATGCTGCCCACGCCGGTGGGCCGCGTCGTGCTCGAACGCTGCGCGCGCATCTTTAGCGAACTCGAAGAGCTCGCGCACTGGTGCGCCTCGCGCCAGGCGCGCCGCGGCGCGCCGGCCGAAGGCGCGCTGCCCGCGTATCTGCTCAATACGCGGCGGCTGCAGCTCTTCGTGGCGCTCGCGCAGCATCGGCACATGCCGAGCACGGCCAGCGCGTTCGGCATCAGCCAGCCCGCCGTGAGCAGCGCCACGCGCGTGCTCGAAAGCGGATCGGGCGTCACGCTGTTCCATCGCGGCCCGCGCGGCGTGCTGCTCACGGCCGAAGGCGAGACGTTCCTGCTGCATGTGCGGCGCGCGTTGAACGAACTGCGCCACGTCCCCGACGACGTCGCCGCCCTGCACGGCAACATCCAGGGCGCGGTGACGGTAGGCGCGCTGCCGCTCGGGCGCGCGCTGATCCTGCCAGCCGCGATCGCGCGGCTCAACGCGCGCCATCCCGGTGTGCGCGTGGTGACGGACGAAAGCGCGTGGGCGTTGCTGGTGGCCGGCTTGCGCGCGGGCGATATCGATTTCATTCTGGGCGCGCTGCGCGAGAACGACGCCGCGAGCGGCCTCGCGACCGAGCGGCTGATGTCCGAAGACATGGTCGTGCTCGCGCGGCGCGATCATCCGCTCGCACAAACGAAGCATGCGAGCATCGGCGAGCTGCGTCATGCACGATGGATCGCGCCGCGCCTGCACTCGCCCGCACGCACGCTGTTCGAAGCGCAGTTCAAACGGCTCAAGCTCAAGCCGCCCGCGCCAGCCGTCGAAACGGCCGACCTCGCGGTGATACGCGGCCTCCTGCTCGGCACCGACATGCTGGCCGCGCTCTCCGCGCAGCAACTGCACTACGAGCGCGAAACGGGGCAGATCGTGGCGCTCGACGTGCCCCTGCACAACACACGTCGCGAGATCGGGCTGACGCTGCGCGCCGGCAGTGCGCCCTCGCCCGCCGCGCGCGCGCTGATCGATGCAGTGCGTCTTGCCGTGGCCGACCTCGCGCCCGCCGTGCGCGAGGTGGAAGGACTGCGAGCCGGTCAGGCAACGGTCGCCCGGCTCGAGTGACAGGCGGCCCGTGACCGGCTCAGACGCGCCTGCTTCGCGGGCTCGCCTTCAACGCATCCAGGCTGCCGAACATTGCACCCTGCAACGCGGCAGCATGCGGTCCATACTGCGCAATCAGAATCTCCGGTGGATAAGGCAACGCCGTTTCCAGAACGTCGCGCAGCGCTTCGCGTATGCGCGGCACGTGCGCCATGCCTCCGCCGACTGCAATGCGCTCAAGCCGGGCGCGACAGAAGGCGTTCGAGCGGCTGGCGCGAGTCGAACAGCGCTTCGAACCGGGGCATGGGGAAGGGGATCTGTCCTGGGGCTTCAAAGCGCTGCAGTGTGCACGCTCGTCGCACGCACAAGCCGATTCGCTAATTTGCGAATCGCTCGGTTAAGCCGGGTTGTCTATCTGGCCTTGTGATTGAAGGCTCCGTCCGGGCTGGCGTAAGGGTTCGCCAATTTGCGTCGTGCCGCTGCATTGGGGTCGGACATGCCCATCTGCTCGCGTAAAGGCACGGGTACGGTGTTTCCGGGTTTGGCGTCTGGCTTGATGTCTTCGAGCCCAGCGCCCCAGGCGTCCAGCATCCTCTTGGCTACTTCGTAGAACTGCGGGTAACGCTGCGCGTACTCGGCGACCATTGGCGTGACCGCGAGGACCGCACGGGTAACCTGATCGCGAGCATCGTCCCTCTCTGCCTTGCTCAACAGGAGTCTCGATCCGCCGTAGGTCTCCAGCAGACGGCCTGAAGACCACACCCGTTTTCCCTGCAGCGGCAGGGCCGGAGGGTTCGCCGCATATTCCGGGTAAACGGTGCCAGTCAGGACGTCATAGACCGGCGCAAGCCGAACGTCTTCGCTGCTGGTGTACACGAGCGCGAAGTTCTTCAGATGGGCATCTGCATTGTGAATGGCATAGTTCAGGAGGATCAGCGTATAGAGTCGACGCGCATTTTCCTTAAGCATCGCGCGCGGTACGTAGATGGTGGTAAGCCTTGCGAGGTCTTCCAGTGACCCCTTGTATTTGTCGACAGCGTTGTTTGGCCTGAGAGCGCAATAGTCTTCGACCGCCAGCATCTGGCCATCCTCTGTGCGGTCAAAACGGCGCACCGCGAGCACTTGCCCGTCGCCAGAAAGCCGCGCTTCGGGGACTGCGAGGCCAGCCTGGCGAGCCACTTCGAGGCACAGATACTCGTTGATCGCAAGACATGGCAAATCATCGAAGCCTGTCTTCAGGATGAATTCCTCGGTCCAGACGGTCGCCCTGTCGTCAGGGCGAACGAGAGCCTTTGGCATGACACCCGACACCCCTTCCGCCACGCCGTGTTCGAGCAGCCGCAGAAGATTATCGCGAGAGTCGGGAGAGGCGAGTAGTGCGGCCATATCGGCTTTGCTGGCGGCTGCGTCGAGCGTGGCGCCTCGCGGGACAACCTGCACTCGTCCGATCGTGTTCGCGCCGGTAAGCGCCAGCAGGCCAAAATCGCTCACGTCCGCGTGCGGGCCAAGCCGGCGGACCATCACTTCCTTCTTGAAGCCCTCCGGCAGATTCATCTGAAAAAAAGGATGCAGATTTTTCCACTCGTACGATGCGGCTCGCACGGGCATGAGCAGGGAAGCAAGGTCTGCCTGGGGTACATCAGGTTGGTAGGTGAAGACATACTGCCCCGCCTCTTGGGTCAGTGTGCCCACTTGCCGGCCGCTAACATAGACGTCGAGGGTCGAGTGACTCATGACTTGCCCTCAGTGGCCTTCAGGCGCTGCGCCGCATTCAAACGGACACGCTGGCGCGACGGCACATCGTCCCATTCGGAGGGCTCAATCAGGACATCATCGAGAGTGCGCTGATGGCCGGGCCGGCGTGCGATCAGGTCCAACCCGACCGCGTTGAAAAGGTTCAGCATCTTCACGGCCCCGATCTCCGGCAGCGTCCCGGTCTCAAACATGCTGATGCGGCCTCGCGGCACTCCGCTTGACTCAGCCACTTGTTGCTGAGTCAGATTGGCAGCTATGCGGGCATGACGAAATACTTCCCCTAATTCAGCAAGAGTCATGTTACGTATATGAGACTTTATCGCAGTTTATGAGGTTAACGTATCGTATATTGAACATCATGGACGTGCAAGGACGTGTCTCATATTTGAGTCATTAGGCCAGAATTCAGACTTAGTGTTAACTATATGAAACGCTATCGATACTTACAGGCCTAAAACCGCGCCCACACGTCGAGCCCGCCGTATTGCGGAACGCAAGCGAACCCGCGCCACCAACACACGGTCGCGCAAGACGGGATCGCCATGGACGCTTTCTTCGCCTATCATTCTGGCCCCGGATATAACCGCCGTATTTCGTTGTTGGTGAAGCCAGATCGAAAGCTTTGAAGGTGTTGTGTAAACGCTGAATACCACTATTGACAGCTATTCAGTTAATGCAAATCGTTCTCATTTGCCATACAATTCGCGCTCCTTATGCGGATTGCATTCGCCTTACGCGCACGGCGTGAAGACGGCTGCAACCGACGCCAGCACGCCGCCCGGTGTTCAAAACCTTCACGGACGGCTGCCAACCCCGAGCCCGTCAACCTTCTATGTCCGCCGTACGCCGAACCACGCCGCCGCTTGCGCTCACGCACACCTCCAGCCGCACCGCCATCCTCGCCGCCATCGCCCTGGCTTTTAGTTTGCCTTCTGCAAGTTTTGCGCAGGCCTCGCCATCGAGCGATGCCGGCGCCGGCACGGGTACGGCGCCGAACAGCGTCCTCCCCGCGGTGAAGGTTCAGGCCACGCAAGACGCCCTGCCCGGCGATCTCGCGCCCACCTACGCGGGCGGCCAGGTTGCGCGCGGCGCCGACTACGGCGTGCTCGGCCAGCAGAAAAACATCGACGTGCCGTTCAGCATGACCACCTATACGGCGAAGCTCATACAGGATCAGCAGGCCCGCACCGTGGCCGATGTCCTCGCCAACGACCCGGCCGTACGCTCCGCTTATGGCTATGGCAACTTTCAGGAGGTCTACGTGATCCGCGGCTTCGAGTTGCAGAGCGACGACGTTTCGCTCAACGGGCTCTACGGCATCACGCCGCGCCAGCTCGTCGAAGCCGATGCGCTCGAGCGCGTGGATCTGTTCAAGGGCGCGAGCGCGTTCCTCAATGGCGCTTCGCCGAACGGCTCGGCGCTCGGCGGCAGCGTGAACCTGCAGCTCAAGCGCGCCGACGACAAGCCGCTCACGCAAGTCACGTTCGAAGGCAGCGGCTCGGGCGAATTCGGCCAGCACATCGACATCGGCCGGCGCTTTGGCAGCGAAGACCAGTTCGGCATTCGCGTGAACCAGTCGAACCGCGACGGCGAAACGAGCATCGACGGCGAACATCGCCGCAGCAACCAGACGGCCGTCACGCTCGACTGGCGCGGCGACAAGCTGCGTCTGGAAGGCGACTTCCTGTACCAGCGCCAGCGTGTGAACGACGGCCGCCCGGTGGTCTACGTGGACGGCACCACGATTCCGGCTGTGCCCTCGGCAAGCTACAACTACGGTCAGACGTGGGAATATAGTTCGGCGGAAGACACGGTGGGCATCCTGCGCGCCGAATACGATTTCCTGCCGGGCTGGACCGCATACGTGACGGGCGGCATGCGTCACACCGACGAACACGGTGAGTACTACTCACCGTACTACGGCGACACCGGCACGACCGGCTCGCGCCTGGGCGTTCCGCGCAAGGACGACGCCAGCTCCGCCGAAGCCGGGGTGCGCGGCCACTTCGATACCGGTCCCGTCAGTCATTTCGTCACGGCGAGCGCTTCGATCGTGCGCGTGAACACGCAGTCGGCATGGACGCTGAGCAACTCGTTTCCCACGAGCCTTTACAACACCGTGCAGGTGCCGTATCCGCCCACGGTCTACTCGGCGGGCATGAACGGCGACCCGCCCACCACGGCGCTCACGCTCACGCGCAGTGTGGCCGCTTCGGATACGCTCGGCTTCCTCAACGACCGCGTGCTCTTCACGGTGGGCGTGCGCCACCAGGAACTGCTTTCGAACGCCTATTCGTCTTCGACGCTCCAGCAGACCGAGGCCTACAACGACTCGATCACGACACCGCTCTTCGGCCTCGTCGTCAAGCCCTGGCAGAACGTGTCGATCTACGCGAACCGGGCCGAATCGCTCTCCGCAGGCGACGAGGCACCGCTCGGCTCGAAGAACTACGGCGCCATGCTCGCGCCCGAGCGCACCAGGCAGTACGAGGTGGGGATCAAGTACGACACCGGCAGCTATGGCGCTTCGTTCGCGGCATTCCAGCTCGAGAAGCCGCAGACCTACACCAACGGCGCCGGCTACTTCAGCGCGAACGGCACCGAACGCCACCGCGGTCTCGAAGCCTCGATCTTCGGCGAGCCATACAAGGGCGTGCGTGTGATTGCGGGCGCAACGTATATCGACGCCGAACAGCTCGATACGCTGAACGGCGCGACGAACGGCAACCGCCCCATTGGCGTGCCGTCGTTCATGCTGAACCTGGGCGCCGAATACGACGTGCCCTGGGTGCAGGGCCTCACGTTCAGCGCCCGCTGGACGCACACCGGCCCCGAGTATTTCGACGCGGCCAACACCATGTCGATCAAGGCGTGGGACACCGTCGACCTGGGGGCGCGCTACGCCACCAGCCTGTTCGGCCGGCCCACCACGTTCCGCGCGAACGTGCTCAACGTGGCGAACAAGGCATACTGGTCTTCGGCGATCGGCGGATATCTGACGCAGGGCGCACCGCGCACTGTACTGTTCTCGATGACCACCGACTTCTGACGCGGTTGCGCGGCGTTCAGGCCGGTGCCGACGCCGTCGCTCGCCGTGCCCGTTGCCGCAGATACACGTTATTGAGCACGAGCGCAGACGCCGTCAGCACGGCACCGGCAATCTGCGCCTCGTCCGGCACGACGCCGGTCAGTGCCGACACCGCGAATGCGGTGATCGGCACCACGTCCATGAATAGCACCCCGTTCATGGGCCCGAGGATCCGGTTGCCCGAAATCCAGCAGAGTATGGCGACGAAGCCCGCCACCGGTCCCATATAGATCAGGTGCGGAACGATCGCCCACAGGGCAGCCGGGGTCGGAGGCTCGATGGCGTGCAGCGCGATGAGCACGACGTTCACGGCGATGATCGTGCTCAAGCCGAGCCAGGTCGTGAAGGTCGTGTACTTCAGCGCGGACCAGCGGGTAAAGTAAGCAGAGCCAAACGTATAAATCACCCAGCACAACGCACCGAGCACGATCAGACCGCTCGCCGCGTAGTGCTGGGGGGCCTGCAAGGCAGCATGCAAGTCCCCTCGCGTAATCACGAGCGCAACGCCCGTGAACGAGAGCAGGACGAACGCGAACGAAAGGAGCGGCGGCGCCGACCGGCGCACCACGGCGTTGAGAAGCAGGCCCATCATGGGTTGCGTGGCCATCATGATGGAAGCATTGAGCGCGCCCTCTGCGCCGCCCAGTTGCTGGCCGAGAAAGACGAACGAACCGAAACCGCAGAAGCCCACCGACCCCAGCAGCCACGCGAGGGCCAGCGACTCGCCGTCCGTGCGCAACGCAGCGCGCCCTTCCCGGCGCAGCAGCAGGATCGCAAAGCCGGCACCCGCAATCAGGTAACGCAGCGTGGTAAAGGTAAAGGGATCGATATGCCTGAGCGCGTCCGTCATGACCGGAAACATCACGCCAATCAGCACAGTCGCGACAAGGCATGACGCAACCCCTTTCCAGTAGCGGCCAGACGGCGAAGCGGGAACGGCGTATGAATTCATGACTGATCGTTCTCAAATTAAGGAAAAATCTGGGCGGCACCTGCTCCTGCAGGGCGCGCCCTCTTGTTTTCCACGCGACAACCGTTTCGCGTCAGCCCATGGTCAGTGCGCAGTCAGCGCACGCAACGCCATATCGACCACCGAAACCAGCGCGGTTTCATCCATATCGACTTTGCCCAGCACACGCAGCCCCTGCACCATGCAAAGCACGTAGCGGCCGGCCTCTTCCGCGTCCAGCGTCCGGTCGAAGTCGCCGGCCTGCTGACCGCGCGCGATGGCCAGACTGAACTGCGTTGCGATACGTCCCAACGTCGACTCGATATGCGTGCGCAGCACGGGATCGCCCGGCAGAAGCTCGATTGCGGCATTCGTGATGAAGCAGCCGTGGCGGCCGGAAAGATGCGTACTCACCTTCGTGTAGTGCAACAGCGCTTCGCGCAACGCCTCGCGCGGCGGCAGGTCGGCAGCGAGCCGCTCCTTCAGCCGCGCGACCGCCCCTTCCGCGTAACGGTCGAATGCCGCAACCAGCAGGCCATGCTTGTCTCCGAAAGTCCGGTACAGGCTGCCGCGAAATACGCCGGTGGCCTCGCACAGCACATCGACCGGCGTGGCATGGTAGCCGTGCTCCCAGAAAACGCGACCCGCCGCCTCGACTGCCTGGTCGACATCGAATTCCCGCGGCCGGCCGCGGTCGGCGGGACGGCGTGTGCGGGGTGAATGAAGTTTTGTCGGAGTCATGGCGACGATAATAGAACCGATCGTTCTCAAAATCAACAGGCCGTACAACCGGGAGCGCCTGCCCGACTCCAGGCTGGTCGCGCGGCGGCGCGGCTCACGTTCAGCGAAGCGGTTTCGGCGGGGGACTGGACGCTGGTCGATGCGAAGTAACGCCAGCACGTGATCGACGGACCGTGCCGGCTCGCGGCCAACAATACGCAGATGCTGCTGGCGGCAGCGCTCGCGGGAGCGGGCGTCGCCTATGGACCGACTTTCGTGTTCGGAGAGCCGATCGCGCTTGGTAAGCTCGTCGAACTGCTGCCCGAATACCGCCCAGCGGAACTCGCGATCCAGGCCGTTTACCCGAGCACGCGGCACCTGCCGCTCAAGGTGCGCAGCTTCCTTGACTATCTGATCGCGGCAGTCGGCGACGAACCGCCGTGGGACCGTACTCCTCAGCCGCGAAAAGGTGCAAGGCTCGCGGCGGCAGGTGCACGACGCCCGCGGCAGTCGTGAGCGGTGTGCTAGGCAACGACAAACCCGGCCGTTTCGGCAATGCCGAGCGGATTCGAGATCCTTAGCTTCCATCCGCGCTCGCTCTCGCGCACCATCACTTGCGTGGCCGTACCGGTCTGGCGCATGCGTTTGCCATCCGGCAACGTCGCCGTCACGATCCAGTCGATCAGCACCAGCGCGACGTCGCCGCTCACGAGCGTACGGCGCACTTCGTTGTGAATCTGCGGCTTTGCCTTCAATACTTCGGATAGCTGACTTCTTAACGCATAATGACCGCTCGCCACGCTCTTGCCATCGGCCATGCGCATCGTCGCGTTCTCGCTGAACACGGCGAGCACGCCATCGACATCACCCGCATTGAAGGCCGCGTCGAAAGCCACGGGCACCTGCTCCGGCGAATGGATCGCGCCAGCAACACCGCCTGACTCCAGTTCGCGCACAAACTGCCCGATCAACGTTGCGAGCACAACGGGCGCTTCGAGTGGCGGGAGGTGGCCCACGTCAGCCAACACATGCAGACGCGCACCAGCAATGCGCGGCAACAGTCCCTTCTGCAAGGTCTCCACCGGGTCGACCTGGTCCTTCTCGCCCGCGACCACCATCACCGGCACCGCGATCGAGGCGACCTCGCCGCTGATGTCTTCCAGCATGGCGGCGTTGGGCCAGGCTGCCTTCGCCTGCGGTGCGCCGCGCAAGCCGTCGGCAACGACCTGCTCGCGTTGAGCCGGTGTAAGCGGATTCGCTGTGAGCACGTTATCGAGCACCCATTCGATCGACTCGCGCGACGCATAGGACGCCGCCATGGCAGCGCGCTGTTCTTCGGGCAGCGCCATCGGCGAAGGAGGCGACGGCGCGACCAGCACGACACCCGCCAGCCCTGCGGGGCGGCGCGACGCCAGGCATTGCGCGACCTTGCCGCCCATCGAATGACCGACCAGCACATAGCGCTGCAGACTCAGCGCTTCGATCACGTTTTGCGCATCGTTCGCCAGATCGGCAATCGCATAGCCCTGTGTGGGCGCCTCCGATTCGCCCCAGCCTCGGTGGTCGGTGGCAAGCGTGCGATAGTCGTTCGACAGTTCTCCCATCACACCGTCCCAGGTTCGGGAAGACCCGCCCCAGTAGTGAAGAAACACGAGCGCCAGATCGCCTTCACCCTGTTCGCTGACATGTATCGTTGGGCCATTTGTGCGGATATGCATTGCGATGCTCCTCGATCTGATGTGCCGCCGGCACGGGATTAGGCCGATTCGGGCTGAACCCAAACCGTGTGAGCATCTTGTAATCAATCGTTTAGATTGATAATCCACTATTCATTATTGGCATTCGATCGTCTGATGATCGAATTAAGTCAGGTTGCCTGTCGAAGACGATGACCATGCATTGCGGCGCCTGGCCACCGGACGTAGTAAGCTCAGTGCCGCTTAAAGGAACCCACCATGCGTACTTTCCGGGCACGTCCCGATTGCCCTGGCAACGCTGCCCGACGCACGCGCGTCTTGCTTTCGCTACTGGCGCTCTTCGCCGGCCCCGGCGCGTATGCATCGGATACCGACGCAACCGCCACGCCTTGCGCGAAAGCCGATGCCGGTTACGTGCTGGAAGACAGCAAGCGCGCTTCGTTCGGTTCAACGAACCCGGTGCAAGCCTGCATCGACGTATTGAGCCCGCAAAATGAGGAAGGGCCGCGCCGCCTGCGCATCTTCGTCGATGGCAAGCGGGTGATTTCGAACGACGCGGTGGCGCTCGGACCGGACGAAGAAGGCGCCAACGGTGGACCATTCGTGCCGCTCGAGATCAGCCACGGCTCGCTGATCGTGCGCAACGCGACCGGCGGCGGTCCGCTGCGCGTTGACGAAACGTGGCGCCTGACAAACCGCGGCGGACAATGGGTCGTCGCGGGATGGGACATCGACGGCTCGGATTCGCACAGCGCCGCAGACAGCGGCGGCGAATTTCACACGAGCGTCAACGCGTTGACAGGAGCAATACAGGACAGCTACGACCCGCCCGAAGACGACCCGGCGAATACGAAGCGCTCCACACGCCATAGCTGCACGTTGCCCGCCGGGTGGCGCAGCCCGCCCCTCTCGCAGATCGGGGCGATACGCAACCGAAGCTGGCATTGCGACCCGAAACTCGGCAAGCCGCTATAGCACTCTCAACCCGCGCTTTCCAGCACGGCCTGCGGCGTACTGCGAAAGCTGATTGCCATGCGGTTATACGCATTCATGAGGCCGATGGCGATGGTGAGATCCACGAGCTCTTTCTCGTCGAACACCGCGCGCGCCGCCTCATAGGCCGCATCCGGCACACCGGTTTGCGCTACCCGCGTCACCGATTCGGCCCACGCCAAAGCCACGCGTTCGCGTTGATCGAACAGGTTGCCGGCCTCCTCCCATGCCTGCACCAGCGCGAGCTTTTCCACTTTCACGCCCTTCTTCAAGAGGTCGCGCGTGTGCATGTCGAGGCAGTAGGCGCAGTTGTTGATCTGCGAGACACGCAGATACACCAGTTCGACGAGAACCGGCGAGAGGCCGCTCTGCGAGACGTAACCATAGACCCCGCCAAGGGCTTTGGCGCCCGCAGGGGCGATCTGGTTGTAGTCGAAACGCTTGCTCATGGTTTGCTCCTTGTTGAACGGGATTTACTTGACCGGTGTGGTGAGCACCTTGTCTTCGGTATCGACGACGAACACTGCCAGCAGTTTCGCGGGCTCGGTCTGGCTGGCATTGCGGCTCACGCGATGAAACGAGCCCGGTGCCTCGAAAAAGCTTTCACCCGCGTGATAGATCCGCTTCGGACCATTGTTAACCTGAGATTCGATCGCGCCCGAAACCACATAGGCGTATATAAACGCCGATTTTGCATGCATGTGCGGGGCCGACGCGCCGCCCGGCGCATAGTCGACCACCACGGCCTCGAGCGACTTGCCGGGAATGTTGGGGATACCCTGCGCGAAGTTGGGCGTGACCGTTTCACCCACCGTCTGCGCCCCGGCGGGCATTGCCATGGCAAATGCAACCGCGAGGCAGGTGGTGCGCAGGACAGTTCGAATGTTCATGAATGTGTGGCTCCTTAAGTTCCCTGCATTCTGACCCGACGCTGGATCACAAAAAAGAACCAGGAATGAACATTTCTTCTGTACCATGAATCGATGAACGAATCGCTACAAATCGCACTGGACCGGTCTGCGAAAACGTCGCTCGCCGAGCAGATCCGCATGGCCATCAAGACCGCCATCGAACGCGGGGTGCTCGCGCCGGGCGGGCGTCTGCCCTCGTGGCTGGATCTTGCTGCCCAGCTTGGCGTAGCCCGCGGCACGGTGCGCGAAGCCTATGACCGGCTTTCGGACGCCCAGCTCATCGTTGCCTCGCGCGCCGCCGGCACGCGGGTGGCCGAGCGCCCGCCCGCGCCCCTTGCGGCGGAGCATCCACCCGATCCGGGCTCCTTCATGGCAATGTACAGCGAGCTCACCGCCGGTCCCGCCATCTTCCAGATGGGGGTGCCCGCTCACGAGACGCTGCCGGCGAAGCTCTTCGCCAAGGTACGCTCATTCGCGCTGCGGGCGGAATCGAGTGCCTCGGTCGTCTATCCCGACCCGCGTGGCGAGCCCGAATTGCGGCGCGAAATCGCCGCTTACCTCGCCATTGCTCGCGGCATCGCATGCTCGCCGACCCAGGTCATCGTCACGAGCGGTTTCAGCGGTGCGCTCGGGCTGGTGCTCCGGGCACTCGATCTCGATGGACGCAAAGCCTGGGTGGAAGATCCGGGCTTCCCGTTCACCCGGCACGGCCTCGCACTCGCGAACCTCGCCCTCGCGCCGGTTCCGGTGGACGCGAACGGCATGAACGTCGACTACGGCCTGCGCTACGAGCCGGATGCCGCGCTGGTCGTCGTCACGCCCGGGCAGCAGGCACCGCTTGGCCCCACGCTCTCGCTCGCAAGGCGCCTGCAACTGCTGGAATGGGCTGCGAAGCAAAACGTCTGGATCATCGAAGACGACTACCTGAGCGACCTGCAACTCACCGGGCGCGCGGCGCCGGCGCTTGCCGCGCTTGATCGGGGGCATCGCGTCATTCACATCGGCTCGTTCAGCAAAACGATCAGTCCGGCGCTACGGCTGGGATTCGTCGTCGTGCCTTTGCCGCTGGTGTCGCGGATGGCGGAAGTGGCGGCATGCCTCGCGCCGGCCCCCTGGCCTTCCGTGCAGCTCGCCACGGCGCAATTCATGCGCGACGGACACTACCTGCGCCATCTTCGCCGCCTGAAGCGCCTTTATTCCGCGCAACGCGAGACCTTGCTCGCGTGTCTCGCGCAGCATGCGTTCGAAACGGCGACATCGGGCCTGGGCGTCCTCGTGAGAGTGCCCGACGGCGCTTCGGATGTTGCCATCACGAGAGAGCTGCGTCAGTTTGGGCTCGGACCCGCCCCCCTGTCGCCCTGGTTCATGTCGCCGTCTTCCGCGCGGTCGGGCCTGCTGCTGGGTGTTGCAACCTCGCCGGAACGAAGCGTCGTTCGAGCCTGCGAGAAGCTGCGTGAGGTGATTGCACGTTTCGCTTGACGCTTAGGATAGCTAAAGCGCGAGCAGAAGCGAGGAGCTTGAATGGATCATTGCAAGACTCCGCCCGATTTGAGCGCCGCTTCGATTGCCTCGAACTGGAGGCCGGTCCTGTGGCGCCGGTCTGCGGTGCCGTCCCTGCCGTCCAGAAACACGATCTGCTCGGTATAGGTCACACACGTTCCGTCTCCTTGCGGAGAATGAACGAGATCGCGCGCCCCGATCAGGTGTACCTCAGGAACGCCGTGATACTCGCCGCGATGGCCTCTGGAGCATCCTCAAAGGTGTAGTGGCCGGCGCCCGGCAACCGATGCACCCACGCATCCGGAAAAAGCTCGCTGAAGAGCGGGAGAAAGTGCCCGGAATGCAGCGTGCGGTCGGCCATGCCCCAGATCGCCAGCGCGGGTCTTGCAGCGATCGCGCGCCGGGCGGCTTCGTCCGGGACCTCGAACCGGTGCGCGCCAATGGCGAATCCCCTCGCCCAGCCAATTGCCCCGGCACAATCCGCCGGTGTGGCAAAGCGGGACCCGTAGGCACGCAGCCAGGCATCGGTAATCACCGCGTGATTTTCGAAACCGTTGAGCTTCAACGTGCTGAGGATGTTGAAGCCAAGCTCGCCCAGCACCGCATCGAGGCGCCCGGCGGCTTCGGCTTTTACGATCCAGCGGAACCATGGGGAGACCTCTGCATTCGCGCTGAGGCGATCGAACGCCGAGGCCTGTCCGAACGGCGTGGGCCCGTTGACGCTGACGATGCGCCCGATCCGCTCCGGATGGCGTGCCGCGAGCCCCATACCGACCGGACCGCCGAAGTCATGCAACACCAGCGTGATGTCGCGCAGATCCAGCGCGAGAACGAAACGTTCGAGATTGTCGATATGGTCCTGCAACCAGTAACTGCGGTTCTGCGGCGTATCGCTCCGACCGAAGCCCATATGATCGGGCACGACAACGCGATACACGCCGCGCAGCGACGCAATCAGGCTTCGGAAGAGGTACCCCCACGTGGGCTCGCCGTGCAGGCAGAGCACGACCGTGCCTTCTGGCGGCCCCTCGTCCACGTAGTGCATGCGAAAGCCGGGAGCGTCGATGTAGTGCGGAGCGTACGGGTACGTTCCGTCGAACGTATCGATGGATCGGTTCATGAAGCGCCTCCTTTGCTGAGAGGGAATGGCAACTGCTTCCGTCATGTAGTTTCATATTGAAACCAGAATGGGTTATAGCAACATTGGTTTCAATTTGCAACTTCATTGCGCGGATGCCCGCACGGGTGTGTGCGCTTCCCGGTCGGCAGATTCATCCTGCACGCGCACGCGGCTCAGGAACGCGAACGCGGCCAGCGCACAGAGCAGCGTGACGACCGCCAGCCCGTCGAGCAGAAAACCGAACGCCGTGTAGTAGGCGGTCTGCAGCGTTGCGTGCGCGGCGTCGGGCAAACGCGCTGCGGCATGCACAAGATCGCCGGCCGCGAGCCGCGCGGCGGCTTCGGTCACCGCGGCCGGCTCCGCGTGCGGCAGCCGCGCGCGCAACTGCCCTGTCGTCAGTGCGGCGAGCAGCGCACTGACCACCGCCAGCGCCACGCCCTCCCCGGCCACGCGCGTCGTGCTGAAAATGCCCGTTGCCATGCCGGCCCGCGACTTCGGCACGACGCTGACCGAAAGACCGTCCATCAATCCCCACGGCAGGCCGGCGCCCACCCCGATCGCCAGCATCGGCCCGACCGCCGCCGCTCCGGCGCCGGCACGCAACGCGCCGCCCAACGCGTACAACCCCGCCGCCGCGATCACGAGCCCGATCCCCGAGATCGCCCCCGCAGACAGCCAGCGAGTCAGCGTGGCCGCCACGAACGGCACGACCAGCATCGGCGCCGAAATCGCTAGCATGAGCCCGCCTGCGTGAATCTCGTCGTAGCCCTCCACGCCGATGAAGCGCAGCGGCAGCACGACGAGCAGCACGATATAGCAGTAGCAGGTCGCCACCGGCAACACCTGAACGCCCACGAAGCGCGGATAGCGAAACAGCGAGAGGTCCAGCATCGGCCGGTCGGCGCGCAGCTCGATCGCGACGAACGCCAGCGCGAACACGGCGAAGGCCACGAGCAGCCCGATCACCACGGCCGAGGTCCAGCCCCGCGTGGGCGCCTCGATCACGCCGCACGTGAAGCCGGTGAGCGCCGCGGTGAAGGTCGCCGTGCCGGCCCAGTCGAGCCGCCGCGCATGCGGATCGCGCGACTCGCGCATGCGCGGCACGCCGAACGCGAGCGAAAGCGCGCCTGCCAGCGCCCCGGTCGCGAAGATCGCGCGCCAGCCGAAGTGCGCGATCAGCCAGCCGGCCAGCACCGGCCCGAAAGCCAGACCGATCCCGAACGTCGTGCCGAGCGCGCTGAACGCCCGCGTGCGGGCGTGGCCGTCGAACTCCTGCGCGAGCGCGGCGGTACCGCCCGCCAGCGCCGCCGCGGCCGCAACGCCCTGCGCCGCGCGCAACAGATCCACGGCGAGGATCGTCGGCGCGAAACCAAGCGCCAGCGAACTCAACGTGAAGCCTGCCACGCCGCAGGCAAAGAGCCGCTTGCGGCCGAACCGGTCCGCGAGCGTGCCCGCCGCCATGAGCAGGCTGCCGAACGCGAGCATGAAGGCGTTAGTGATCCAGTTCGTCGCGACCGGGCCGCCGCCCAGGTCGCGGCCGATTGCAGGCGTCGCCACCGCGCCGCCGGAAAAAGCCAGCGGCAGCGCGAGCGCAGCCATGCAAACGGCGGCGAGCACGACGAGCCGCCTCGCCGTATCGGGTGAATTCGTGGTGTCCATGGTCGCTCCCGGTGAAAAGCCTGCACATCGCACGGCAGTGCAGCAGGCAGAGCGACAGACGATAATCCGGATTCAGTCGGCGAAAAATAAGGTGAAATTCCGCAGATAACGGAGTTGAATTCCGCAATGAACCGGACCCGATCCGGTCAGTCGATCAACGGATCCGCAACGGCAGGCAGACATGGACAATCTCAATGGCATCGTCGCGTTCGTGCGCACGGCGGAAGCGCTCAGTTTCGTCGCGGCCGGGCGCAAGCTCGGCATCTCGGCCTCGGCGGTCGGCAAAACCATCGCGAAGCTCGAACGCTCGCTGGGTGTGCGGCTTTTTCACCGCACCACGCGCCGCGTGACCTTGACCGACGAGGGGCGGCATTTCCACGAACGCTGCCACCGGATTCTCGAAGAACTGCGCGACGCGGAGGCCATGCTTTCGGAGGCCGCCCAGACACCGCGCGGGCGGTTGCGCGTGAGCCTGCCCGTGATCGGCTATCGCTTCCTGCTGCCGGTGCTGCCGGCCTTCAGCGCGCGCTATCCCGAGATCGAACTCGATCTCGACTTCAACGACCGGCTTGTCGATGTGGTGGAAGGCGGCTTCGACGCGGTGATCCGCAGTGGTTCACTCGCCGATTCGAGCCTGATGTCGCGCCGGCTGGGCCCGTTTCGCTTCGTGCTCTGTGCCGCGCCCGGCTACGTAGAACGCTGCGGCCTGCCGCGCACGCTGGCCGCGCTCCCCGAGCACGCATGCGTGCGCTACCGCTTCCCGACCACGGGCAAGATGCAGCCGTGGAGCCTCATGAGCGACGGCAGCGAGCCGCCGAACCTGCGCACGGCGATGACCTGCAACAACATGGAGGCGCTGCGCGGCGCGGTGATCGCGGGTTTCGGCATCGGCTTCATGCCGGACTTCCTCGCGCACGACGCGCTGGAAAGCGGTGCGCTCGTCACGGTGCTCGACGATCACACGATCGCGCCCGGCCAGTTCTCGATACTCTGGCCGTCCAGCCGCCAGCTTTCGCCGAAGCTGCGCGTCTTCGTCGACTTCATGTGCACGCACCTTTTTCCCGAACCGTGAAAGTCGATGCGGGCGCTACAATCGAGATTCGTGCTTCGTTGCTTTTCGTGAAACCACCGCAGAATCCGCATTGTCAAGGAGACCGGAATGACCGCATCGGGACTGTTGCTGTTCGCCATGGCACTGCTGGTTACCGCGGGCTCGCCCGGCCCCAGCGTCGCCGCGCTCGTCGCGCGCGTGCTGACCAACGGCGTGCGCGACGTGCTGCCGTTTCTCGCCGCGATGTGGCTGGGCGAGGCGCTGTGGCTCGGTTGCGCGGTCGCGGGTCTCGCCGTGCTCATTCACACCTTCGAAAAGGTGTTCCTCGTGCTGAAGTTCGCAGGCGTCCTCTACCTGCTCTATCTCGCGTGGAAGATGTGGTTCGCACCGGCGGAACTGTCGCGCAGCGATCTGCCCAGAGGGCAGTCGCCGTTGCGCATGTTCGTGGCGGGTCTGGGCGTAACGCTCGGCAATCCGAAGATCATGGTCTTCTATCTTTCGCTCCTGCCCACCATCGTCGATCTCTCGCACGTGGGTGTCGCGGCCTGGGCGCAACTCACCCTCACGATGTTCGTCGTCCTCGTCTCCGTGGACCTGGGGTGGTCGTTCCTCGCCTCGCGCGCTCGCGGGCTGCTCAAGAGCCGCCGCGCGGTGCGAATGGCGAATCGCTCGGCCGCCGTCATGATGGCCGGCGCCGCCGCCACGATCGCCACGCGCTGAAACCTTTACCGCCAGCATGCGGCGTCACGCCCCCGCGTGCAGGCGCCGATGCAGCGGCCCCAGCGCCGTCGAAAGCACCACGCACACCGCCAGCACCGCCACGAGCGCGAACATCGTCGTCCTGAACGCGTGCACGTAATCGACGACCTCGGGATGAGCGCCCAGCGTCGAAAAGAACACACCGCCCAGGGTTGCCGCGCCCACGGCGGCGCCAATCTGCAGCGTGGCCGTGACCATGCCCGAAGCCACCCCGGCACGCGCGGGCTCCACCTCGGCCAGCACGATACGCACGACGGAGGGCAGCACGAGCCCCTGCCCCATGCCGATCGCAGCAAGCCCCACGTAGAAACCCACGCCCGGTTCGCCGGCTCCGGCGAGCGCGGCGGCTGCCGCGAGTCCGCTTGCCAGCAGGACATAACCCAGCGTCAGCACGCGATAGCCGCCGAAGCGGTGCACGAGGCGCGGCATCAGGAGCGGGCTCGAAAGAAACCCGAGCCCGAACGGCAGGATCGCAAGCCCCGAGGCAAGCGGCGACCAGTGCAGGCCGCCTTGCAGATAAATGCCGTAGGTCAGGAAAAACGCGCTCATCGTGTAGAACAGGAACGCCAGCGCGAGGCCCAACGCGACGACCGGGTTGCGAAAGAGCCGCACGTCGAGCAGCGGGTCGTTGCCGGCGAGCAACTGGCGCCACTCCACGCGCAGCAGCAACCCCAGCATGGGCAGCGCGCCAATGAGGCACGCGACCATCCAGAGCGGCCAGCCGGCTTCGCGCCCGCGCGTGAGCGGATAGACGAGCATCAGCAGGAATAGCGAGAGCAGCAGCGTGCCGGGCAGATCGATACGCTGGCCGCGCGGCGGCCGGCTTTCCGGAATGAAGCGCCAGCTGCCGATGAGCGCAAGGATGCCGATCGGCAGATTGACCAGAAAGATCGCGCGCCAGCCGAGGCCGAACGGATGCAGGCTGATCAGCGCACCGCCGCCGAGCTGGCCGATCACGGCCGCGAGGCCGAAGACGAAGCCGTACAGCCCCATCACGCGCACCTGCTCGTGCGGCGTGAACACGCTGCGGATCGTGGCCAGCACCTGCGGCGCGAGGATCGCGGCGAAGAGGCCCTGGAGGATGCGTCCGGCCACGAGCACACTGCCGCTGCCGGCAAGGCCGCAGAGCGTCGAAGCGACGACGAAGCCGGCCATGCCCACCATGAAGACACGCTTGCGGCCGTACAGGTCGCCGAGGCGTCCGCCCGTGATCTGCACGACGGCGTTCGCGCAGGCATAGGCCGAAACCACCAGTTGCAGCTCGGTGGCCTGCGCGCCAAGTCCGTCGCGGATGGCGGGCAGTGCGAGGTTGACGATGAAATAGTCGAGCGGCGGCAGGATCGCCCCCACCAGCAGGACGACGAGCGCCCAGCCGTGATGGCTGCGGGCGGCCTCGCCAGCGGATGCGGAGGGGACTGCCGCCGTCTCGGCGCAGGCGGCAAGCGTGTTATCGGTCATGGAGGGTCATCTCGAAAACAGGGCGGGAATGAGCGCCCGGCCACAGGCGGCCGGACCCATTCGATACGGCATTGTGGCGCTGCCGCATGGTTCGGAAAAGCGGGAATTGATGGTAGCATCCATCGAGTTACTCGATGGATGAGAGGGCACGATGCGCGGTTTCGAATTCGACCAGTTGAGGACGTTCACGGTGGTGGCGGAGGCAGGCAGCCTTTCGGCCGCCGCACCGCTCCTGCATCTTTCGCAGTCGACGGTGAGCGAGCAGGTGCGCAAGCTCGAGGAACGCGCGGGCGTGCCGCTCTTCGCGCGCAGCAAGCGGGGCGTGGAGCCCACGCCCGCGGGAACGCGTCTGCTCGATCATGCGCGGCGCCTCGTGGCGCTCAACGAAGCCGCTTTCGACGAGCTGCGCGGGCAAGCCATCAAGGGCGAGCTGCGCGTCGCGATCACCGAATACTTCCGGACCAACGAAGTGGCGGGCATGCTCGCGCGCCTGCGCGAGTGCTACCCGCAGCTGAGCCTGCACATCTGCGCGATGAAGAGCGCGGATATCGGGCTCGCCCAGGCGCGCGGGCAAATCGATCTGGGCGTGGTGATGAATCTCTCGAGCGGGGCGTTCCGGCCCGCGGCCGACAGCGAGCGCTGGGTGCTGCGCCGCGAGCCTATCCACTGGGTCGCGGCCGCCCCGTTGGCGGAGCGGCTGCCCGAGCGCCTGCCGCTCGTGCTGCTGCCCGACGACTGCATGATGCATCAGGCCGCGGTGCAGTCGCTCGAGAAAAGCAGCGTGCCTTATGAGCTCGTGCACAGCGCATCCGGCGTGGCCGGTCTGCAATCGATGCTCTCGGCCGGGCTGGGCGTGGGCTGCCTTTCGGCCTCGGCCGTTTCGGAGGGCCTCGTGAAGCTCGGTGCAAAGTATCAGCTGCCGGCCCTGCCGGAAGCCGTGTTCTCGCTCACGCCGCCGCATCCCGGCGAACGGGAGACAGTGGCGCGGGCGCGAGAGGTGCTGGCGCGGCAGCTGCTCGTGTAACGTCCGCGGGCGTTACCGGGACTGAGGGCGCGTGCGGCGCACCCCCGCAGCGCGCAGGGCCGCGAGATCGGGGAACCCATCCACAGCCATCAGGAGGTCCGCCTCGGCGAGGATGGAGCGCACCACGTGGACGACGCCGGCCGTGCCGCCCAGCGCCAGGCCATAGGCATACGGCCGGCCGATGCCCACGAGGCTCGCGCCCATGGCAAGCGCCTTGACGACGTCGGTGCCCGAGCGGACACCGGAATCGAACCAGACCGGCACGTTGCCGCACGCAGCTACGAGGTCGGGCAACAGGTCGATCGAAGCGATGCCGCCGTTGGCCTGGCGGCCGCCGTGATTCGAGCAGTAGACGGCATCGACGCCGACGTCGATGGCGCGCTTCGCGTCGTCGGGATGCTGGATGCCCTTGACGATGAGCGGCAGGCGCGTGATCGAGCGCAGCCACGCCAGGTCTTCCCAGGTCACGGTCTGGCCGAAGACGGACGCCCACAGGCCCACGGCCGCGGCGATGTCCTCTTCGGGCGGCGCCTTGAGCTTCGCGCGGAAGTGCGGATCCGAGAAGTAGTTGGCGAGCGCCACGCCGCGCAGTTGCGGAAAGTTGCTGTCGTTGAGGTCGCGCGGCCGCCAGCCGGTGAGCCAGGTATCCAGCGTCACGACGATGCCGCGATAGCCGGCCGCCTCGGCCCGCCGCACGAAACTCGCGGCAAGGTCGCGATCTTTGGGCGTGTAGAGCTGGAAGAAGGCATCGCCCCCGCCGAGCGCTTCGGCCACGGTTTCGAGCGGATCGTTCATCAGCGTGGAGGCGATCATCGGCACACCCGCTGCGGCCGCGGCCTTCGCCGTGGCGATATCGCCATGGCCGTCCTGCGCGCATACGCCGATCACGCCGATGGGCGCCAGCATCAACGGCGCAGCGATGCGCTTGCCGAAGACATCGACGGAGAGGTCGCGCACGCGCGTGTCGACGAGCATGCGCGGCACGATGCCCCACTCGGAGAAGGCTTCGACATTGCGGCGCTGGGTGAACTCGTCGCCGCAGCCGCCTTGGACGTAGCTCAGGACGGACGGTGGCAGCGCGGCTGTCGCGCGCGCCTCAAGCGTCCTGAAATCGACGGGAAGCGCCGGCCGGACGCCGTGGAGGCCGGCGAAGTAGATTTCGTTCTGGTAGTCACCGAATGACTTCATGGTCACCTGCTCGAGTGGGTGGGCGATCTCTGGGCGTTGAGCCGCATGGCCAGAGGGGGTGAACGCATGATGTCGGGATTCGCGCGCGGATTCTGTCGGGTAGGCGACAAGTCGAGGCGCAGGTGCCCTTGACGATGCCATTCTCGCGATGCCATGGCTTCATAATGACAACCCCGTTGCCCGCCCGCCAGAAAGGAAAACGCATTGAATCCCGCCACCCTCCAGCTTCACGCCGATGCGCAATTCGCGAGCCCGTATGCCATGTCGGTCTTCGTGGCGCTGCATGAAAAGACGCTGCCGTTCGAGCTCCTCGCCGTCGATCTGGGCAAAGAGGAAAACCGGGAACCGGCGTACGCGGCGAAGTCGCTCACGCAGCGCGTGCCGCTACTGGTCCACGATGGCTTCGAGATCACCGAGTCCTCGGCGATTACGGAGTACCTCGAAGAAACGTTCGAGGGCACGCCCCTGTATCCCGCGGACCGGCATCTGCGTGCGCGAGCGCGACAGGTTCAGGCGTGGCTGCGCAGCGATCTCCTGCCGATCCGGATCGAGCGCTCTACCGAGGTGGTTTTCTACGGCGCCCGCAAAGCGCCGTTATCGGATGCGGCTCAAGCCGCCGCGCATAAGTTGTTCTCCGCAGCCGATGCGCTTGTGCCCGCAAAGGGCGGCCATCTTTTCGGAGCGTGGAGTATTGCCGACGCCGATCTCGCGCTGATGCTCAACCGGCTTGTGCTGAACGGCGATCCGGTACCGCAGCGTCTCGCGGACTATGCCCGCCAGCAATGGCAACGGCCGTCGATCCAGCGCTGGGTGGCGCTGGATCGTCCGCCGCTGTGAAAGCTCGCGCCTAACCCTTCACCACCGTAATCGCAAACCCGTCCCACCCTTTCGAGCCCACCGTCTGCACGGCGGTGCTTTCGAGCCGCGCATCGTGCGCGAGCCGATCGACATAGCGCCGCACACCCACCACGTCGTCTTCGTGGCTCGCCGGGTCGGCCACGCGGCCGTCGCGCACGACGTTGTCGGCCACAATCACTGTGCCTGGCCGCGCAAGCTTCAGCACGCGTTCGAGGTAATGCGGGTTGTTGCTCTTGTCCGCGTCGATGAAGACGAAGTCGAACGGCGGCGTGCCGTCTTCGAGCAGGCGGTCGAGCGTATCGAGCGCCTGCCCTTCGATCACCGTGACCTTGTCGCTCACGCCGGCCGCCGCGAGGTTCGCGCGTGCCACCGCGGCGTTCCCGGCCACGGCTTCGAGCGTGACGAGCGTGCCGTCCGCGGGCAGCGCACGCGCGAGCCAGATCGCGCTATACCCACCCAGCGTGCCGATTTCGAGCACGCGCCGCGCGCCCTGAATGCGCGCGAGCAGATACAGAAACTTGCCCTGATTGGGCGCGACGTTGATGGCCCTCAGGCCCGCTTTCGCGCTCGCGGCGAGAGCGCCGTCGAGCGCCGCGTCCGCTCCCACGAGACGCTCGCAAAACCATTCGTCGACAGCATGCCAGGCTGGTTCGGTCATCGCATTGCTCCAGAGTGGTCAGGCTCGCCAGCTTATCCCAGCGCCGGCTCGAACGCAGGGACCCACCCAGGCAGCGGCGCCGCCGCGAACAGCGCTCGCGCTTCAACCCACACGCAGTCCGTTCGCATACTGGGCGCAACGCATCGCCACATTGAGGCCGCGCCCGAGCGGCATGCCCACCAGCACGCCCCACAACGCGTACGACATTGCAGCAAAGGCACCGGTCGCCGCCCACGGCTGGCCCGATTCGACGGCGTAATGCATGAAGGATTCCGCGGCGAACGTCACGACGATCATGGCGAGCAGACTCGGATCGCCGGGCAGGCGCACAAGCAGACCGTCCCGCCCACGACGGTATTGCAACGCCCAGCGACGCGCGTGCAGCCAGCCGAACGCCGCGCCCACCGCCACCGCGACCACCGTGACGAACAGGTCCACGTCGCCCGCATGCGGAAAGAGCGCGCCGAGACTTCCGAAGCCCGTCGCCAGAAAAATCACGGGGCCCAACAGCGGCCTCGTCGGACGCACTTCGCGCGGGAAACAGCGGTTCACGCCGATATAAAGCAGCACGCACAGCAGGACAACGACATAGGAACGGGAGAAGTGAGCCACGATGCACTCCGTTAGGGTTGAGGCGGATCGAGCGGGTTGCAGCGAACACCGTGGACGCGACTCTAACCATTTGGCTCTGGTTGAAAACCGGCTTGCGACGAAATGCGCTTTGGCGCGACGAACCGCCGCCTCGCGCGACGAACGGCGGCAAAGCCCGCAAGGCTTTCCGGCCCGCGCGGGGCCGGTATATGCTTGAATCCCCACGCACCGCACTCCGGAGGCCATGCGATGCAACGGTCATTCAACGTCACCGCGGAACAGCGCGCCGCGCAGATGTGGCAAGACGCTTCGCCCGGCGCACGCCGGGTGCTCACGGCACTCGGGCTCGCCACCTTCAACTGCCTGATCGGCATTGCCCTCTGGGCCGATCATGCCGATGCGGACCTCGTGCCGTACCTCATGTCCGCCAACGGCATCGGCTTCAGTGCCTGGTTCTTCAGCACGCTGGCCGACAGGCTCGCGCGCCGCAAGCTCGGCGTGCTGCCGAAGGTGCTGATCGTCACCCCGCTCAGCGTGGTCGCCGGCTTCGAGATCGCGGCCTCCACCGTGGGACACGCCCCGCATCTCTTCGGTCCCGCGGGGATCGAGCGGTGGCTCGCTTATGGCTCGTCGTTCATCATCGCGGCGGCGGCCTGCGCGCTCTTTACGCTGGCGATCCAGACCTCGCGCATGCGCACCTCGCTCGAAATCGAACGCCGCAAGGCCGCCGACGCGCGCCAGGCCGAAACCGCTGCCCGGCTCGCACTGCTGCAGGCGCAGATCGAACCGCACTTTCTCTTCAACACGCTCGCGAACGTGCAAAGCCTGATCGAGCGCGACCCGGCCCGCGCGAATGCCATGCTCTCGAGTCTCAACCACTATCTGCGCGGCAGCCTGGGGCGCACGCGCGCGGCAACCTCGACGCTCGGCGAAGAACTCGATCTATGCGAGGCGCTGCTGAAGATCGCTTCGATCCGGCTGGAGGAGCGCTTGCGCTACACGTTCGAGATTCCCCCCGCGGTGCGACATCTGCCGTTCTCGCCGCTGCTGCTGCAGCCGCTCGTCGAGAACGCCATTCGCCATGGCATCGAGCCTGCGGTCGAAGGCGGTGAAATCCGCGTGCGCGCCGCGCTGTCCGGCGGCATGCTCACGCTGGGGGTGACGGACAGCGGCGTGGGGCTCGCGCAGGGCACGACGGGCGCACTGCATGGCGGCGTCGGGCTCAATAACGTCCGCACGCGGCTGAGAAGCCTCTACGGCGAACGCAGCCGCCTCGATATCAGCGACAATGCGGCACCCGCAAAGGGCGTCACCGCCACCCTGCTGCTTCCCACTCACTGATATGCCGACCGCCCTGATCGCCGACGACGAGCCGAACCTCTCCGCCGACCTCGCCGGCCGGCTCGCGCGCCTGTGGCCCGAACTCGCGATCGTGGCGAAACCGCGCGACGGCGTGGCCGCGCTGGCGGCGCTCAATGCGCTCAAGCCCGATATCGCGTTTCTCGACATCCGCATGCCCGGCATCGACGGCCTGAGGCTCGCGGGCCTCGCGCCCCATGCACGCATCGTGTTCGTGACGGCGCACGACGACTATGCGGTCGAAGCCTTCGATCGCAGCGCGGTGGACTACCTGCTCAAGCCCTTGACCGACGCGCGGCTGCTGCGTTGCATTGCCCGCCTTCAGCGCGAAGCGCCGGCACAGGGCGAGCCGCAACCGGGCCCTGCCGCAGCGGCACCGCGCGAGACGGCGCCGGTGCGCTGGCTGACCGTGAGCGCCGGCGACACCACCCGGCTCGTTTCCGTGGACGACGTGCTCTATTTTCAGGCCGCCGACAAGTACACGGAAGTCGTCACCGCCAGCGCGCGGCACGTGATCCGCACGCCGCTCAAGGAGCTTTTGCCGCGGCTCGACGCCGATTCGTTCACGCAGGTTCATCGCAGCGTGATCGTTGCGTACGCAGCCATCGACCGCGTGGAGCGCGATCTGATGGGCAACCTCAAGATTCACCTGCGCGGCGATGCGACGGTGCTGCCCGTGAGCCGCGCGTATGCCGGCATGTTCCGGCAGATGTGAGCGGATGCGGCGCGCCGCCGCTCAAAACTCCACGTCGAGTTCGTCGATATCCTCCGTCTCCGACTTCGCCGCCTCGATCCACTCCGCCACGAAGGGCTGCTTGAGCACGCGCATGCAGTAGTCGGCGATATCGCGATCGATCTTCACGTCGTAGGTCAGAAGACGCGTGACGACGGGCGCGTACATGGCGTCGGCGGCACTGATCTCGCCGAACAGCCACGGGCCGCCGTATGCCGCGAAACATTCGCGCCAGATCTTCACGATGCGCTCGATATCGTCCTGCGCGCGCGACCACACGCGAAAGTTCGGGAAGTGCCCGCGCAGGTTCATCGGCAAGGCCGAGCGCAGCGCGCTGAAACCCGAGTGCATCTCGCCGCAGATCGAGCGGCAATGCGCGCGCGCCTTCCGGTCTTCGGGCAGAAGATGCGCCTGCGGACAGATTTCGTTCAGATACTCGCAGATCGCGAGGGTGTCCCACACCTTGATGCCGTCGTGCTGCAGGCAGGGCACCAGAATCGAAGGCGAAAGCAGCAGCAGTTCGGCGCGCGCCGCGGGATCGTCCACGGGCACGGCCACGGTCTCGAAGGAAAGGCCCGCGAGCTTCGCCAGCAACCAGCCCCGCATCGACCACGACGAATAGTTCCGGCTGCTGATCGTCAAGGTCGTTTCCGTCTGACTCATGCGCGTCTCCGAATGGCGGTGCCGGCCTGAATGGCCGCTGAATAGTCGCAAAAGTGCGCCGCGCACCGCGAACGGCAGGCGATGCACCACTTTACGGCACGGCGCCGGTTGCGTTCTCGTAGCGCGCCGTCCTGTGCCAGCGAAGCCAGGCGCATCCCGTTCGCATGCCACAGCGCCACGCCGCATCTGCAAGGCCTTCGTGCAAGCAACGTGCCAGTCGCCGGCGCGGCGCGCTTCCGTGCGCTGGCTCACGTATTGCTTGCGCCTCAGTGTCGCCGCTGCGGCCCCACGCCCGACCCCGCGCTCCATGAACCTGCTCGCATACCCGCTCTATCAGGCGTTCGCCGATCTCCTGCGTCCCTGGCGTACCAGCGCCTCGTTCGCCCGTGCCATGCTCGCCGCGTGGCCCACGTCCACGGCCCCCTTCGGCTTCGACGCCCGCTATTTCGACGCATGCTGGGAACTCGTCGAAATGATGGGGCTCACGCACGGGCGGCCGCCGTTCGGTATCGATACCGTGACCGTGAGCGGCGAGCGCGTGAGCGTTCACGAGGAATACGTGAAGCGCACGCCGTTCGGCTCGCTGCTGCACTTTCGCAAGGACAGCGCCGTGCCGCAGCCGCGCGTGCTGATCGTCGCGCCCATGTCGGGCCACTTCGCCACGCTCCTGCGCGGCACGGTGCGCACAATGCTCGCCGATCACGACGTCTATATCACCGACTGGCACAACCCGCGCGACGTGCCGCTTTCCGCGGGCCGCTTCGGCTTCGACGAATATGTCGAGCACGTGATCTCGTTCATCCGTCGCATCGGGCCGGATGCGCATCTCGTCGCCATTTGCCAGCCCACGGTCGCCTCGCTCGCCGCCGTTTCGCTGATGGCCGCCGACAACGATCCGGCCCAGCCGGCCAGCATGACGCTCATGGCCGGCCCGATCGACTGCCGCGTGAATCCCACGCGCGTGAACGAGCTCGCGAACAGCAAGCCTATAGAGTGGTTCGAGCGCAATCTCATCGGCGTCGTGCCCGGCGGTTTTGCCGGTGCGCAGCGGCGCGTTTATCCCGGCTTCGTGCAGCTTTCCGCCTTCATGTCGATGAATCTGGAGCGGCACCTGGCCTCGTTCGCGGACATGCATCGCGAACGCTCGAAAGGCGACCCGGCGAAGGCCGATTCGATTCGTACGTTCTACGAAGAGTATTTCGCCACCACGGATCTCACCGCCGAGTTCTACCTCGAAACCGTGAGCTCGGTGTTCCAGCAATACGCGCTGCCGCTCGGCAAGCTGAAGGTGGGCGAGCGCCTTGTCGAGCCGCACGCCATCCGCCGCACGGCGCTCTTCACGATCGAAGGCGAGAAGGACGACATCTGCGCGGTGGGCCAGACGGTGGCGGCCCAGGACCTCTGCTCGGCGCTGCGGCCCTACATGAAGACGCATCACGTGCAGACCGGCGTGGGCCACTATGGCGTCTTCAACGGCCGCAAATGGGAATCGCAGATCTACCCGATGGTGCGCGCGACGATCCACAACCACGAGCCGCGCGCGCGCCGTTTCGCCGCCACGTCCGAGACCGGGGCGCACGGCGAGCAACTGAGCCTGCGCGCCCTGCTGGACGCAGAGGCCGCGACCGCCGCCGTCATCGCGAAGGCGGCGCAGACCTGAGGTTGGGCCCGGTCCGGGCTCAAGCGCCCGCGGTGCTCCACGACGTGGGCGCGGGCACCGCGCAGGGCGCCTCCACGTCGATCGATTTGAAGTCGGCGGGGCTCACGATCTCCAGATACTCCATGTCCGGCGAGTAATCGAACAGATAGTGCGCGATGCCGGGCGCCTGATGCACGCAGTCGCCCGCTTCCACGAGCGTCTCCTGCTCGCCGTACATGAAGCGAGCCCAGCCCTTGAGCATGATGACGATATGGAAGTCGGCTTCGTGCCGGTGCCAGCCCGTGCCCTGCTCGGGCGCGAGGTTCGCGCGCACGAGCTGCGCGACGACCTTGCCGTGCGTCGCCGCCGCGATGCCCAGATCGCGATAGAGGAAGAAGTCGCGCAGTCCACCGCCTTCGAATCCCGTGTCCTGCGGCTTGACGTGCGAAAAACGGGTAGCGAATTCCAGTTCCGTAGCCATGACCGGGCTCCCCTTGAATAATGGCGGCGGTCATTCAAGCATTTACCGTTCCAGTGCGACGAATCGCGGCATACGCCCGCGCGCATGGGCGCCTTCAGCCGTGCGTGGCATAATCGGCGCACCTGATGGCGTCACGCTGCACCGGTACGCAACGCACCACGCCCTCCCTGCACCTGAACCGCGCCTTCGTGGCGCACGTTGGCGCCGCATGGCACGCATTCGTCTATTGAAACTCGGCAGCCTGCTCGGATTGCTCGCAATCCTGATGAGCACGCTCGCGCCGACCGTTTCGCAGACGCTGGCCGCCCATCACCGGCTGGGGAACGCGCTCGCCACCTATTGCACGGTCGAGCCGGGCGCCGCAAACCCTGCGCAGGACGGCGGCAATCATTCGCTCGCGCAGCACTGGCAGGCCTGCCCGTATTGCAGCCTGCTCGCGCACGTGCCCGTGCTGCCCGGCGCCACCCTCTCGTTTGCCGTCGCGCTCGCCGTCACACGGGCGAGCGCCGCGCCGGTGCGTCACGCAGTCCGCGCGCTCGTTGCCCACACCGCCGCGCAGCCGCGCGCCCCGCCCTCTCTCTCCTGATCCGGTCTTTTCACGAACGAACCGAACGCCGCGCGGCACTGGCCGCAGCGGCGGTTCGCCGTCGCGCGTTGCCGCATTGGCGCGCGACGGCGGGCACACCCATCAGGAGAACACACTCATGCGTACGCTCTTCGGGCGCCGTGCCGTGCCTGCGCGCGCCGCCCTGCTCGCCTCGACCGCGCTCGCCTGCGCGGCCGGCACCACGACCGCCCACGCGCACGCCGTAGTCGGCGACCGCGTCTTCCCCGCCACGCTCACGGTCGACGACCCCGGCGTGGGCGACGAATTCGACACGCAGTTCGGCCACATCAAGTCGCCCGACGACAACGGCGACAACATGAACGTCAACACCGTCTCGTACGAGTGGGACAAGCTCATCACGAAGAACCTCGCCTTCAGCGTGGCCAGCGACTATGTGAGCCAGAACGCGCCCAACGGCGGTTCCGCAAAGGGCTGGGACAACGTGACGCTCGGCGTGAAGTACCTCGTCTACGCGAACGCAGCGCACGAATTCATGGCGTCGGTCGGCCTCGAAAGCGAGATCGGCGGCACCGGCGCGAAATCCATCGCGAGTTCGTATTCGACCTTCACGCCCGAAGTGTATTTCGGCAAGGGCTTCGGCGACCTGCCCGCCGCGCTCGGCTATCTGCGGCCCTTCGCGATTACCGCGCAGCTCGGCCCGAATCTGACCACGGCCACTTCGGACAACGGACCCGATTCGTTCGGCTGGGGTCTCACGCTCCAGTACAGCATTCCGTATCTGCAGAACCAGGTGAAGGACCTCGGCTTGCCGCAGCCGTTGAGCAACCTGTACCTCGTGGTCGAAGCGCCCATGAGCACCTGCACCGCCGGCGCCTGCGCGGGCCAGACCACCGGCACCATCAACCCGGGCGTGCTCTGGCTCAACCGCTACGGCCAGTTCGGCGTGGAGGCGCAGATTCCCGTTAACCGGCTGACCGGCAATCATGTCGGCGTGCTGCTCGACGCTCACCTGTATTTCGACGACATCTTCCCGAATTCGCTTGGCAAACCCCTCTTCTGATCGAAGGACACCGCTCATGAAACTGTCTATCGCCGCGCGCGGCACCGTTGCCGCGCTCTTCATCGCCGCCTGCCAGCTCGCGCACGCGCACGCCTATCCCACCCACCAGGCGCCCTCGGCCGGCGCGACGGTGCCGGCCACGCAGAAGGACGTGGCCATCGACTTCGACGACGAAATCGAACCCGCCTTCAGCTCGATCACCGTGACGGATGCGCAGGGCAAAGCCGTCACGAGCGGCAAGGCCGAAGTCGACGGGTCGAACAAGAAGCACATGTCGGTGGGTCTCGCGCCGCTGACGCCGGGTGTCTATACGGTTGCGTGGGTCGCCGTCGCTGCGGACGGGCATCGCACGCAGGGGCACTATACGTTCACGGTGAAGTAGGACTTGGGGGAGAGGTGGTGGCGGCGGATGCGCGCCGCCGCCTCGGCTTCAGACGCGTTCAGGTGTGTTCAGATACGCTCCGCATAGACCGATCGCTCGATCGGCATGCACGTAAGCGTGCGCCCCGTGGGCGCGATATAGCGCTGCTCCATCTCCTGCGGCTCGGGCGCTTCGATCACGCGCCAGCCATAGGACGCCAGCAACCCAGGCAGTTCCGCCGGATCGATGCCATAACGCCAGATACCACGCTTCTCCACGAAGCGGTGGTAATACACGGCGTGGCCCGCCATCGGCGCACCTTCCAGGAAATCGCGGCGCACGTAGGTGAAGGCAAGGCGGCTGCCCGGTGCAGCCGTCGCGAGAAAAGCGAGTGTCTTGCGCACGCCCGCTTCGTCGAGATATTGCGTGACGCCCTCCCAGATGAAGAACGTCCGCAGCTGTGGCACGTAGCCGTGTGCGGCGAGCGTGGCATCGAGCGCGTCGCGGCCCAGATCGGCGGCCACGAGCCGGATCTGCGGCGGCAGCGTTCCGAGACGCTGTGACAGACGCCGCCATTTCGCATCGATATTCGATGTTTGATCCACTTCCCACGCGCGCACGCCGGTGCCCGGCAGCATGCGATATGCGCGCGTATCGAAGCCCGCTCCGAGATTCACGAGCGCCTCGATCGCTCCCAGCGCCTCGCGCAGTTTCTCGTCGATAAAGCGCTTGCGGCAGAGCATGCCGCCCCATAGACCGGGATAGCGTCGTTCGGCAAACGCGGCCATCACGCTTGCCGCGCGCGGCCCCATGCGGGCCAGCGCGGCGCGGGCGGTGGGCGGCAGCAAGGCGGCGGCGAGATCGTCGGTGACGATCCGCTCGCGCGGCGCGAACCGCTGCTCCAGCGCGACCAGCGCCATCGGCCCCACTCCGGTTTGAGCGGCTTCGACAGCGCTGGCGGCTTCGCGGGTCATGGCCGGCCGGCTTGCTCAGGTATCCGAATGATTGAGTTGACGCCGACGGCCCTGCACGCTGACCACCGAATCGAATAGCGCCTCGGCGCGGGCGAGCTCGTCGAGCGCGTGGTCAAGACGCGATTGCGCCGCGCCATAAGGCACCGGCGAGACGTCGAATTCGGTCTCGCCGCGTACAGCCCGAAAAGCCAGATCGACGTTGCGCGAGGCTTCAAAAAAGCGTTGCGCAGCCTCGGCTTCTCGTGAACGGATGATGATCGCCATGGAGGAGTTCCATTGTTAATTGCGTCCAGTCGGCGGCGCGGGCACCGCGCCCGCGCGCGTGCACACCCGAACGCGAGCCTGCGGCGCGCGCGGCGGCCGCAGATTCGGCCGGCGGCAAATCGAAGAGATCGCGCGTGACGCCGCGCGCCGCCTGGGCGGCCGGCTGGCTGCGCAGGCGCTTCGTGAGGTCGGCATAGGCTTCGAAGTCGCCGTTGCGGGCCGCCTCGTGGATCGCGGCGAGATCGCGCGCCTTGACGAGCGAGGGCTGCGTGAGGCGCACGAAATACGGTGCTTCCAGTTCGACAGCCAGTGCGATCGGATAGGACCTGGCCGCCGTTGCCTCGGCTTGCGCGCCCCGCTCCGCGCGATCGACCACGACCGTGGCCTGCGAAGCGCACGGCGCCTTGCCCGTGCTCACGCTGCGCAGCCGTTCGGGACACACGCCGAGGCTGCTGCCAATGCTCAGCTCGGTGGGCGACGCGCAAACCAGCGCGTAATGATGATCGCGCTCGCGGCCAGAAGGCCAGGTCGCGCGGCTCGCCACGAACACATGCACGGGCAGCTGCCGGACCTGCCCACTCGCATCGACCCAGGCATTCCACACCAGCGCGTCCTCGCGCTTGCGCGACGCCGTACGCGCGCGCCCGGCTGCGGGCGAAAAAAGCGCGAGCAGCGACCCGGTACGCAGCGCCGCCACCTGCGCGCTGGTGCCGAGCGACTGGCTGATGCCCCACAGGAACCGCCCGCCGCCCAGCCGGCGCTCCCACTCCTTGCGCAGGATGAGCGTAGCGAGATCTTCCCCAGTCTCCGATCCGGATCGGGACCAGCAAAAGGTGGGCGGTAGGTGTTTCAGTGCCATCGACTTCCTCGGAATGCAGTTGCCCGGTCGATTCGCCGGTCAATTCAATAACCGTTACTGTATAGGTATAATGCATGACATGGAAGCCCTAGATAGACATTTTCCCGTGCAGGAGCTATTGAACCGGCTAACGGCGGATACCCGCTCCGCTAGCGAAATAGCAAGGCTTTCGGGAGTCAGTCAGCCTACTGTTTCGCGACTTCGGTTGTCGAACGGACGCCGGCTGCGCCGGAGCGCGTCATTCAATAAGCTATGCAGTTTCTATGGCGTCAAGGCGCCGCCCCCCGGGCGGCACGACGCTGCCTATAACGAATTGCTGCGCAACGCGATCGTGGAAGCGTGGGACGGCTCGGAAGAGCACGGCCGCGCATTGCTCGTGGTGATAGAAGGTTTGAAGGAGATGAGCGGACGACCGCGCTGACGAAGCACGGAGCGCGGCACGAAAGAGGAAGAGGACGATAAAGTCAGAGGTAGCCGGCCGCGATGTGCGGCGTGCACCCATCAGGCAGAGGCAAGGCGCCCACAGGTCGCCACCCGATGCAGGCGCGCCGGGCAAAGGTCACCGGTTATGGGAAAACGGCCCGGTGCAAAGGCCGATTCTTCATAGAAAATCTGTCGGAAACGCGCGATGCGGCCGCCGGAGAGCCACGCTGTGTGCCGCAATTGGGCATGCGGGGGTGCAAGATCCCAAATCCGGTTACCTTGCACCCGTCGGCGGGAATCCGAGGTATTTATCAGGCGGTTGCGCGTGCCTGACATCGCTGCTCGCCTGCCTCGGAGCACGCAGATCGACTATGCTGTGGACCGCCTCGAAAGGGAACCCCTCATGGACCGGACCACCATAGATACGTATACAGGCGCAGCACAACGCTACGCCGACGAATGGGCCAGCCAGCCACAGCCCGACGACCTTTATGCCCTGCTCACGCGCCATTTTCGGCCAGGCGGCACGACGGTCGATATCGGCTGCGGTTCGGGGCGCGACGTAGCCTGGCTCAACGCAAACGGATTTCCAGCCGCGGGCTACGACGCCTCTGAGGGCCTGATCGCACAGGCCTCGGCGCACTATCCGCAGTTCACCTTCCAGCAGGCCACGCTGCCCGAACTCGCGGGCGTGGCGAACGCAGCGTTCGACAACGTGCTCTGCGAAACCGTCGTCATGCATCTGCCGCCTGCGCAGGTCAGCACGGCCTGTGCGCGGCTCCTCGAACTCCTGAAGCCCGGCGGCGTCCTGTTCCTCAGCTGGCGCGTGACGGAGGGCGAAAGCGTGCGCGACGCATCCGGGCGCTTGTATTCGGCATTCGAGACCTCAATTGTGAGGCAAGCGCTCAATGGCACCACGCTCGCGCTGGACGCGGCTGCCGTCAACCAGTCGTCGGGCAAACGCGTTCATCGTGTGGTCGCCATTCGTAATTGAGTGCCGGAAGGCGTTTTTTTGCGACAAGCGAGGGGGAAACGGTTAGGCAATTTGCCGCAGCGGATATCGGCCACGAGCCGGTCTTCGTATTGATCGGAGGATTGAAACCGCGAACCCGATGCGCTTTTTGGCGTCGAACGCAGCCTGGTGGTTGTAGACCGTGCAGAAAGGACTTCGAAGAGATTGCGATCCGACCCTGTGAGAACCTGAAACTGTGCGTTGCACACGACGATTCAGGTTGCCTCGCATGGCGTAACGCACTACCATACGCGATCTTTCTGCATTGCACGAAAATTCAGGCCGCTTCACGCCCTGTGCGTGTCGCGCTCGCCCGGCGGAACCGGCATTCGCCCCCGCCCATTCCCCTGCAATTTCGTCATCGCCAGGACGCAACGCTGCTGGCGCGTGACTCATTTTGCCCTTGTCAGGCCCCCTTCAAGGAGAACGTATTGACAAGCCATGACCGGGACGACGTGCTGGCCTCGTCTGCCCGCCCTGCCCGCCGCGCATCGAAAGACAAGACCGGCGATACGACTCAGCTCGACACCAGCTCGCAACTCGAAAAGCGCCAGCACCAGATGCGGGCGCTGATCAAGCTCGGCCGCGAACGCGGCTACCTCACGCACGCCGACATCAACGACCATCTGCCCGATAACTTCGCGCAAACGGCCGCGCTCGAAACCATCGTCGCCACGTTCAACGACATGGGCGTGCAGGTGTACGAACAGGCGCCCGACGCCGAAACGCTGCTGCTCAACGACGAAGCGCGCGCCGACACGCAAAGCGACGACGAAGCCGACGAGGAAGTCGAAGTCGCGCTCTCGACCGTCGATTCGGAATTCGGCCGCACGACCGACCCGGTGCGCATGTACATGCGCGAAATGGGTTCGAGCGAACTGCTCACGCGCGCCGGCGAAATCGAAGTCGCGAAGCGTATCGAAGACGGCCTGCAGGAAATGATCCAGGCGATCGCGGCGTGCCCGTCGATCGTCGCGACCATTCTCGCGGATGCGGACCGCATCGCGGCCGAAGAAATGCGCATCGACGAGCTCGTCGACGGCATCGGCAGCGACGAGGCCGCAGCCGAATCGGAAATGGCCGATGCGGACGACAGCGAAGAAGTCGAAGCGCAGGCCGACGACGCCGACGAAAGCGAAGACGGCGACGAAGACGACAGCGACTCGGGCGACGCTAGCAAGGCGAACGAAGCGCTGCTCGAGCAGCTGAAAGCCGACGCGCTCGCGATCTTCGCGCGCGTGCGCACGCTCTTCGACCAGATGGCATGCACGACCGACTCGGAAGCGCGCGCCTCGGCCGCCGAAATGAAGATCTGCGAAGAGATCCAGCGCGAGCTCGCGCCGATCCGCTTCACGGCACGCACCATCGACCGCCTCTGCACGCTGCTGCAGGCGCAGGTCGCGGCGATCCGCGCCATCGAGCGCAACGTGCTGGCCATCGTCGTGGACCGTTGCGGCATGCCACGCGAGACCTTCGTCGAGCAGTTCCCGGGCCACGAAACCGATCTCGACTGGACCACGCGCATGGCGGCGAAGTCGAGCAAATACGGTCCCTCGATGGAGCGCAGCCTGCCCGCGATTCAAGCCGAGCAGCGCAAGCTCGCCGAGATCGAAGCGGCTGCATCGCTTTCGCTTCAGCAGATCAAGGCGATCAACCGCCGCATGACGGCTGCCGAAGCGAAGATGCGCCAGGCGAAGGGCGAGATGGTCAAGGCCAACCTGCGTCTCGTGATCTCGATCGCGAAGAAGTACGTGAACCGCGGCATGCAGTTCCTCGACCTGATCCAGGAAGGCAATATCGGCCTCATGAAGGCCGTGGACAAGTTCGAATATCGCCGCGGCTGGAAGTTCTCGACCTACGCCACCTGGTGGGTGCGCCAGGCCGTGACGCGTGCGCTCGCCGATCAGGCGCGCACGATCCGCGTGCCGGTGCACATGATCGAAACGATCAACAAGCTGAACCGCATCTCGCGCGAGATCCTGCAGCAGACGGGCGTGGAAGCGCATCCGGCCGATCTGGCCGCACGCATGGGCATGACCGAAGAGAAGGTGCGTGGCATCCTCAAGATCGCCAAGCAGCCGGTCTCGCTGGAAAGCCCGGTGGGCGACGACGGCGATGCGACGCTCGGCGACATGATCGAAGACGCCGGTTCGGCCTCGCCGGCCGACGCGGCGATCCACGCGAACATGCGCGCTGCGATCGACGAGGCGCTCAAGGCGCTTTCGCCGCGCGAGGCGAAGGTGCTGCGCATGCGTTATGGCATCGACACGACGTCGGATCACACGCTCGAAGAAGTGGGCAAGCAGTTCGACGTGACGCGCGAGCGTATCCGCCAGATCGAAAGCAAGGCGATGCGCAAGCTCATGCATCCGAGCCGTGCCGACAAGCTGCGGCCGTTCCTGGAGCGTTAAGCCGTTATATTTCGGCTGATGTCTGGCTGAAATGAGGAAAGCCCGTCACGAAAGTGGCGGGCTTTTTGTTTGGTGGGTCGATGTTTGCCGGTTGTACGGCCGGGCGGATGAACCGGCTTGAGCTTGTTTTTCGATATGAGAACAGTGTGGCTGGATAATCGCGCAGGCAGTGCCCGCGGTGCCAGGTCTGATAGGCAGAGAAGTCAGCGGGCCAGGAGCCGTCCCTGTGGACGGCTCTCTGCAGTGGTACGGGTCGCTGGTTTTCCGGGCCGGTAAACGCCGAAACCCCGGTCTCCTTTT
>NZ_CAJMZC010000005.1:0-429494 GCF_905220215.1 Paraburkholderia sp. J12 | reverse complement strand
CGTTTGCTCCATCGATACCGTGTCGCGCACGCGCGCGCGACACGGTCTTTTCTTGCACCAGCGCCCTCGTCCGGGCGCGTGCTCAATCTGCGCCGCCCGTATAGGGCTTGAAGCCGTAACGCTCGAAGATCTCAAGCGCTTCGGGCGAACGGATGAACTGCAGCCAGCGCTGTGCCGCCTGCGGATGCGGGGCGTGCGCGGCCATGCCGCCCGCATAGATCGCCGTCGTATTCTGCGCATCCGGGATGTCGACGTGAGTAATCGCATGGCCGGCCTGCTCCTGGAACATGGCTTCGGACTGCCAGGTGACCCCGGCCTGAACCTTGCCCTGCATGATCCACAGCGGCGTTTGCCGGTGATGAATGTGCGTGAGCAGCGTGGTGCCGCCGTCGACCTTGGTCGTATAAACCGCGGTCACGAGCGCATCGCCGCCCGCCTTGGCAAGCGACGCCTTGATCTGCCGCGCAATGCCCTCGAACTCGGGATTCGGCATGGCGAGCCGCACGTCGGGCTTGCCGAGATCGGCGAGGCCCGTGATATGCGCGGGGTTGTCCTTCGGCACCATGATCGTGAGCGTGTTGGTCACGTAGGGAACAGCGGGTGCCTTGACGGTGCCGAGGTCAATCTGCTTCTGCACCGCCTTCAGGCCGGCGAGGTAAACATCGGGCTTGACCGTCCACGTCATGTTGCCGACCGTCACCGTGCCGCCGTTTTCCATCTGCTTCACGAGCAGCCCGGGCGGAATCGTTTCCCAATACAGGTGGCCGCGGTACTCGGGGTACTTGTCCTCGAACGCATGAACGAGCGGCGCCATCGCGAAGAAGTAATTGCCGCCGACATAGAGCGCAAGCGCAGGATGCTGCGGATCGCCGTGGAAGTCGGCAAGATTGTCGGCATCGGGCTCGGTGAAATCGAGCCCGCGCTTTGCCGCGTCGTCGTTCGCACCGTGTTGCCACGGCGGCGAGACGTTTTGCGGCGCGGAAGCGGTAGCGGTCGCCGCGGCATCGGCCGCGTGGGCCGGCAATACGCTTAATGCGCCGAGTGCGGCGACGAGCGAGGCAAAGAGGGGCGTTCTGATGAAAGGCATGGTCGGCATCCGTTTCGGCGGGATCAATCAAAGCGGCATGAGAACATAACCCTGCGATTCGAGCGTCGTGACCGTCGTCAGACCCGAGAGCGCGAGCGTAACGTCGGAGGCGATCGAGTCGTAGCTGAAGTGATGCTCCGCAACCGCCTGGCCGCATACGGCCACCGTCACGCCAGCCTTCTTCAACTCCGCGATCAGCGGCAGATTGGGATTGGCCACGCCGTACGCGGCGCGGTAGTGTGCGTCGTCGAGCACGAGCGGCGTCGCGGCGCCGTAGGCCACGGCCACGAACTTCAGGTGCGAAAGCGGCACGCCCGCGGCGGCGTACAGATTGACGGTGCGCGCCACGTGGTCGAGTGCCGGATTGACGGCGTCGGGCGTTTTCGGCCCCTGCGTGAGCGCGAACACGATCTTGTAGGTATGGTCGGCTTCGGGCTTGAACGCCGCATCGGGCAGGTAGTGCATCGGCCCGTAGCCCTGGATCGTGGGTGAGGTCCAGAAACCTTGCGGTTCGGCTTGCTGGGCATGAGCGCCAAACGACATCGCCGTGGCGGCCACCAACGTTGCGCACGCAATCGACTTGAGAATTTTCATGATCGTTCCATTCGTATGAGGTGAAAGAGAGAAGCGCGAAACGGGATTACGAAACAAACGCGCGTTCGACAACGTAGTGCGCCGGCGCGGCCTGGCTGCCCTCCACGAAGCCGCGCGCTTCGAGCAGCGTCTTCGTGTCCTTCAGCATCGGCGTGCTGCCGCACAGCATGAGGCGGTCGTGTGCGGGCGAAAACGCCTCGACGCCGATGTCGTCGAAGATCTGTCCGGACTCGATCAAGTCCGTGATGCGTCCGCGATTTGCGAACTCCTCGCGTGTGACGCTCGGGTAATAGATGAGCTTGTCGCGCACTGCCTCGCCCAGAAACTCGTGCTGCGGCAACACTTCGGTGATGTAGTCGCGATAGGCGAGCTCACGCACGTATCGGCACGTATGCGTGAGCACGATGCGATCGAAGCGGTCGTAGACCGACGGGTCGCGTATCACGCTCAGAAACGGCGCGAGGCCGGTGCCCGTCGAAAGCATCCAGAGCGTCCTGCCAGGCAGCAGGTTGTCGACGATGAGCGTGCCGCTCGGGCGCCGGCCGATCAGGATCGGGTCGCCCTCCTTCAGGTGCTGGAGCCGCGAGGTCAGCGGACCGTTGGGAACCTTGATGCTGAAGAACTCGAGATCGTCTTCGTAGTTTGCGCTGGCGATGCTGTATGCGCGCATGAGCGGCCGGCCTTCCACCTCCATGCCGACCATCGTGAACTGCCCGTTCTCGAAACGAAATGACGTATTGCGTGTGCAGGTAAAGCTAAAGAGCGTATCGGTCCAATGGCGGACCGACAGCACGGTTTGTTGTTCGACGTTGCTCATGATGGCGTCCATTCCTTGCACTGGATTCGCGAAGGTCTTGCGACCGCTTGATCCGCAGTCTAGGGAACGGGTCTCGCCCTGAAAAATACAAGGATGGCATCGTCGCCATGACTTCTGCGCATAGCAGGCGAACCGTAATGAATGCGGCGAACGCAGATACCTCGTAGATACCTAAAAGGCATCGCGCGAATGCCATCAAGATATTTTTCCGCGCGACGCTCTACCGATAAGCTGGATTTACCCGCACCGGCAAAGGAGAACACACGGTGGCGGGCACTACCCTTGAACCTGCGTTCCTGCTTACCGGACACCGCGATGAATTCCACTACCCTTCACCCCGCCAACGGCAGAATCAATACGACACAGGCTGCCGTGCCGGGTCTCAACGAGTCTGCTGTGCGAGCCGCCGGCCTTTCGTTAATTTCAGTTCGTGCAATTCAAGGTTTCATTTATTGGGGCGGCGGCTCGCGCCGCTTCATTTATGCTCCCAGCAAGCTCGATCCGCATGCCACGCACTGGATGGCAAACAAGTTCCAGACGGCCATGCCCGGCGCCCTGTTCGGCATGGACCACGTGATCAGCTACATGCTCCATCATTTCGCGCTGCTGTATGCGGGCGTGATCCTGTTCAGCGCGGCCGAACTCATCGTCGGCCTCATGCTGATCGCGGGGCTCTACACGCGGGCAGCGGCGCTCGCATCGATGGGTTTTTCCGTGCTGCTGATGCTGATGTTCGGCTGGCAGGGCGCAACCTGTATCGACGAGTGGACGATGGCCGCCTGCAATCTCGCCATGGGCGCCACGCTGTTCCTCGGCGGCGGCGGCGCGTATGCGCTCGACAACGTCCTGCTGCGCAAAAAGCCGGCGCGCGCGGATAGCACGCTCTTTCGCTGGGCCTCCGGCACGCTGCCGCTGCCGATGACAGGCGCCGGCTTTCGCAAGCTCGCGCTTATCGTGCTCGCGTTTGTCGTGGTGTTCGACGTGGGCACCTATAACTACTATCGCGGCTCCGTGTTCTCGCCGTTCCATAGCGGCCCCGTGAGCCCGACCGCGCATCACGTGACGCTCGCCGAGGCGACACTCGACGCCCAGGGTCAGTTGCGCTTTCACGCAACCCTCGACGCCGGTACGCCCGAAGCGCCGCTGCATATCGTGCGGGCCGCGCTCGTCGATGCCAACGGCACCCCGCTCGCCCAGTGGGACGCCGAAGCGCTCTCGCACCTGCCGAAAACCGCGTTCGCCAACGACTACGACTACAACCGCTTCGGCCCGGGCCCGTTCGGTCTGCGTGCGCCAATGGGCGCGGCGTCGTACATCACGCTTGCGTTGCCGGCCGGCAACGCCGCCGATGCGAAGAACGGAACGCGAATCGTCCTGACCGACGTCGACGGCCGCACGTTCTCGGCGCCGGTCCGTCCCGCAGTGGCAAACGCGCAGTCCGGCGCCTGATGCGGCGACCGGAATAAACGACGGCGAGGCGCGTTCGCCTCAGCAGGATTGATCACTGACTGAAGCATGCGCCCGCCGTCAAAGGCGCTTACCTCGATACAAGCCGCATGGAACATGTTCTCATCGTCGAATCCGACGTTGCCATCTCCGGCAACGTTGCCCGGGCGCTGAACTCGATGGGCCTGCGCGCCGATATCGAAGCCACGGGCCGGAACGCCATCGGAAAACTGATCGGCAACGGCTACCGCATGGCGGTGCTCAACCGCAGACTCCCCGATCTCGATGGGCTCTCCGTCGTTTCCTCGATCCGGGGCCTGGGCGTCACCATCCCCATGATCGTCGTCGATGCAGCAGGAAGCGTCGAGCACTGCATCGGCGCACTGCGCTCGGGCGCGGACGAATACCTCCCGCTGCCCGTGGACTGGGAAGAGTTTTCCGCCCGTACGATGGCAATCCTCCGACGCGACGCGCGCCGCAGCGCTTCGTCCGACGAAACGACCCAGACCGTTCTACGGGGTGGCGGCATTGTCCTTGATCGGGTTCTTCGCAGCGTGTCGGTAAAGGGAAACGCCGTGCAACTGCGCCCCACGGAATTCAGACTGCTCGAATTCATGATGCTCAACCCGGGACGGGTCATCACGCGCGTCGAGATACTCGAGGTCCTCTGGCATCGACGCTTCGATCCGGGCACGAACACCGTCGACGTTCACATCGGGCAACTGCGTTGCAAGCTCGGCGACCTGGCGGGAATGGGCATCATCCGCACCGTGCGCGGGGCGGGATATCTGTTCCAATCGGAAACCCGAGACACGCCCTCGATGGAGAGACGCAATTCAGCCCCGGAAATCCCGATCCGGATGCCCGCCATCCCCTGGACACCGACCCTTGCGCTCGACATGCGGGCAGGCCGGGCCGGTGATGGCTATCCGTGATCAACACCGCCATCCTGATGGCCGCCAACCACTTCCATACCCGGTACACCCGCACCCGCGCGAAACCCATCCGGCCGCGCCGGAATCGACGCGGCGGGGCGGCGTGCGCCGGATTGCACCCGCTCTCATTTCATTTTCCGGAGAAGTCACCATGAAGCTCGCCCTCCGCGCCGCCGGCGCGCTCTGCTTTTCGCTTGCGTGCGGCTATGCCGCCGCGCAGTCCACGCTGCACGTCTATGGGCCCGGCGGCCCGGCACCCGCGATGAAGGAAGCAGCCGCCGCGTTCGAAAAGGAAACCGGCACGCATGTCGACGTCACGGCGGGCCCGACCCCTGCCTGGATCGATCACGCGCGCGCCGACGCGGATCTCATCTTCAGCGGCTCGGAGACGATGATGTCCGACTTCGTCGTGGCGATGGGCGACCAGCTCACGCCCGATGCGCCCACGCCGCTCTATCTGCGCCCCATGGCGATCCTCGTGCGCCCCGGCAATCCGCGCCAGATTCACGGTCTCGCGGACGTGCTCAAGCCCGGTGTGAAGGTCCTCGTCGTGAACGGTGCGGGACAGAACGGCGTGTGGGAAGACGTGGCAGGCCGGCTTGGCGACATCCGCACCGTCGAGGCCCTGCGCCACAACATCGTGAGCTATGCGGGCAACAGCGCCGTCGCACGGCAGACCTGGACCTCGCAGCCCGATATCGACGTCTGGCTGATCTGGAACATCTGGCAGGTGGCAAACCCGTCGCTCGCGGACACGGTGCCGATCGAGCCGCGCTATGCGATCTATCGCGACTCGGGTATTGCGATAACGAAGCGCGGGGCCGACAATCCAGCATCCCGGCAATTCGTCGACTTCCTCAAGTCGCGCGAGGGTGCCGCGATCTTCTCGCGCTGGGGCTGGATGACCGGCACTGCGCCCGCGGACGGCAAAGCGCCGGCCTGAACGTATCGTTTCTCCCAACCGCCAAACCCGATGAACTTCACCCACCTCCTTGCGTTCTACGAAGTCGCACGCGCAGGCAGTGTCAGCGCAGGGGCCGAGCGCCTGCACGTGAGCCAGCCTGCGGTGACCCGCGAAATCCGCGAACTGGAGGACCGGGTGGGCCTGATCCTGTTCGACCGCCTGCCGCGCGGCGTCGCGCTGACCGAAGCGGGCAAGACCCTCTTCGAATACGCGGACCGCATCTTCTCGCTCGCGGACGGCGCCGAAAACCAGTTGAAAGAACTAGCGGGGCTTGGCGCCGGGCACATGAAGATCGGCGCGAGCGCCACGCTCGGCGTGTATTTCGTGCCCGACATGATTGCGCGCTTCAATTCGACCTATCCGCGCGTGGCGATCGACCTGACCGTCACCAACACGGAGCGCGTCGAAACCGGGCTGCGCGATCTCACGTTCTCGCTGGGATTCGTGGAGGGCCCGTTCGACGACACGGTCCTGCACGCGCACCCCATCGGCTCCGATGAGATCGCCGTGGTCGCCGCGACAGGTCATCCGCGCGCGAACCAGCGCCTGCGGGCCGGAGACCTCGTCGATCAGGTCGTCATCATGCGCGAGCCCGGTTCGGGCACGCGAGCCATCGTCGAGCAGGCCTACGCGCGCGCGGGGTTGCAGATCGAGCCGCTGATGTCGGTGAGCGATACGGAAGCGATCAAACGCATGCTGCTCGCCCAGCATGCGCTCGCCTACGTATCGCTGCTGAGTGTGCGCAACGAAATTCGGCGCGGCGAACTCACGATCATCGAAGTCGATGACCTGCGTATCGAAAGGCCGTTGCACATGGTCTGGAACAAGGGACGTTCGCTCTCGCCGAGCAACCAGGCGCTGTTCGATCTCGTCGTCGCCACGACGGCGGCGACGACGACGGGCACGCAGAAACGGCAGAAACCGCCGAAACCGCCGAAACCGCGCAAAACGGTTGCAGCGCCTTCCGAAAACGACGCCGCGTAAGCGTTTCGATTCGACCGATGAAGTGTGTCAAGCCCCAGCAATAGCTTCTACACCCGCTTCCTGCTGGATGGGATTACTGAGGCACCCGATTCGCTCGATTTCCACCTCGCAAATATCACCCGGTTTCATCCAGAGTTGAGGCTTGCGCGCTAGCCCGACGCCGCCCGGTGTACCCATGATTAACAAGTCTCCCGGCTCAAGCGTGGTCACCTTGCTGAGAAGCACGACAGCCTCCACCACTGAAACGATCATGTCGCTCGTATTGGCTGATTGGACAGTCGTTCCATTCAGCCGTGTTTCAATCTTGAGCCCCGCGGCTCCAGGCGGCAACTCATCCGCTGTGACGAATACAGGTCCAAACGCACCAGTACCGTCAAAGTTTTTCCCTAAAGTCCACTGCGACGATTTGAACTGGTAGTCTCGAATTGAAGCATCGTTGAACACCGAGTACCCCGCAATCACATCAAGAGCATTCTCTGGCGACACGTGTCGGGCGCGCTTACCGACTATCGCCACTAGCTCCCCCTCGAAGTCCAGGCTATCGGAACAATTCGGGCGAATAATGGCAGCATCCGGTCCAACCAAAGACGTTGCGGTACGAAGGAAAATGACCGGGAAATCCGGTCGGGCGACCTCGCTCTCGTCCGCATGTTCAACGTAGTTCAGGCCGAGGCAAAACATCTTTCCGGCTCGCGTGGTTGGTGCATGCAGCAAGACATCCTCGCGCCTGACGATGGCATTCCCGCGGGCCGCTTCGCCCGCGGCCCTTGCTACATCGAGACCATTCTCGCCTAGCGCCAGCAACTCCACCAGCTCTCGTGGAAGTTGGGGGGCAGCCACCCCAAGGTCGACAATAGTCTCCCCAACCTCCAACCCCAACTGGGGAGTGTCACCACGTGAGAAATTCACAATTCGCATGCCATACCCTTTAATATGTTATTTTGAAACGCAAGTTAATACGGATTTACTTTTAAATATTTAATATGCGAATCCAACTTCATTTATCTCTGCTGGATCATAAAACGACATCTTTTAAATAAATGTGCCAACGCGAGCAATTTCCGCGCCGAACTGCGCAAAGCTCATAGCCTATGACTCGACGGGAAATTGAACATGCCACAAGCAGGTCGCGATGGTTACGTCATGCTGCACGCTTGCGAAAACCGTTCCAATGGCCAACGGTGAGTTGCCCTAAAAGGAATGCCTGATCCCGAGGTCGACGCCAACCGTAGCCCCTTTGGCACCGGGAAGTGCACTGTTCACCAACAGCCCTGTATTCAACGCACCATGGTTCTCCACGACGCCGACCTGGGTGTAGAAGTTCGTCCGCTTTGACAAGAAGTACTGCGCACCGAGCGCACCCATGATCGAATGATTGGCTGTATGGTCACGATCGCTTGTCACCCAGACGCCGCCATTGAGGTCGACTTGCGGCGTAACGATAAAATCCAGCCCGCCGCTGTAAACATTGTTATTGAAGGAACCCGCGACCTTATAGTTGACGAAAGCGGTCTTGGCGGTAATATTGCCGAATTTGTAGCTCACTCCTATTGTGCGCCCTTCGAATGCGAGTGTAGTGGGAATCGCTGTCTGTACAGTGCCTCCGCTGTTACCGTCATATAGCGCCGAATTAATAAGAAAATTCCCATTTTCATATTTCAGGCTGAGGGAATATTGCCGCCCCGCCTGAAAATTCCCCGGCGCCCCACCTAGTGCAAGCATGGCCCTGCCTTCTAATCCGGCGACCTTGGGGCTTGTATACGAAATCCCGTTAGAATTAAAAATACTTGTACCAGCGACGTTGCCAATATATGTGACGAGACCGCTGCCGAACTGACTGAACCCGCGAGGGTCCGTGTCACGTAATGCGAGGAAAAGCGGTGAAAATTGCAGGCCTGCCGTAACTACGCCGTAATGACTGTCCAGCCCTACCCATGCCTGACGACCAAACAGATTGCCATTGGAATTGCCGAGGCCGCCATTCGCGACACTAATACCACTTTCCAGCCTGAATTCCACCTTCATACCACCCCCAACGTCTTCCACGCCGGTCAATCCGAACCGCGATGGCGAGGAACCACTGCTTACCAGGGAAAACTGCCTCCCCATATTCTGAGCATTGGACTGACTCGATGTCTTGCTGGTGTATAGCAATCCGGCGTCTAACACGCCATACAGCGTCACACTACTCTGCGCTCCTGCCAACCCGGAACCCGCCATTCCGACCGCAAATATCGCCACCTTCATTCCAAAAAAATTCTTCATGAAAACCCGTCTCCAGTTTTTGAAATTATATAAATTACAATTATTAAGTATTTCTAAATATATTGAGAAATACGTTTTATCTTCGAATAATCGCACGCTCCATTAAAACGTAAAACGGATTTATATTTAGATTACTAAATTCGCGGTGATTCAGGAGTGGCCGCGTGCGCCCAAGAAAAGGAAAGTAATTTTCGAAAATAGCCCATCATGAACCAAGGGCTAGTTAAACTGACCTTAACCATTTCGTCAGGTGAGTGCAGTATCGTCGTCCGATACGTGCGAGTATTCGCTCGACGCCATGTCATTCAATGCAATCACCGTGTTAGCAATCAAACCTTCCCTCCCACGATGACCACGGACAGCGGTCGGGGAAAATCCAAACCGTTGGCGAAAGCGGATGGCGAAACGCGACGACGATTCGTAACCTACGTCGAAAGCGATGTTACTGACCGGCGCATCAGTCGATTGCAACAATCTCAGCGCCAGCGACATCCGCGTATCGACAAGGACATTTCCCAGCGTCTCCCCCTCAACCGCGAGATGACGCCGCAGTGTTGCTTCACTCAACGCCAGGCGGTCCGCCACGGACGCGATGGACCACTTCTCCCCAGGGGACGATTCCACCAACTTCCGGACTCTCGTCGATAAAGACATCGTCGTCTGGGTCCGGAAACGGATCCCAAACGATGAAAGCCATAAGAGAACTTCCGCGACACGGTGCTGAGCCACCTCCTGCGGAATGACATCGTTCAGCCTAATGGCCTCACGCGCTCGAAGGAACGCGGCATATAACTCGTCATCGATGTGCGTGAGAATAGTCGCATCGACAAGAGGATCCTTCAATGGACCTTTGTTGTAGTTCGCCAAGATCGCAGGATCCCAGGTCAACCACTGGGCTTCATAGGCACCGTCCCTGGAGGGGCGATTGCCAATCGTCACAGTTTGGCCGCCGGCGAGCGCGATCGCCTGGCCACCTTCGAGCTGCCATACCCGATCGCCTGATTGAAGCGTCTTGAATCCCCGATGCAAAACGATAAGCGTTGGCTGATCGACGACAAGCCGGCTAAAACGAAGCTCACTCTTTTGCAGGATGCCAGCGGTAACACCAACACCTTGCCGAACGTAGATTGCGCGGTCGCTCGTAGCATGCTTGTCGTCCATTACTATCGTGCCCCCGTCAGTGTCAACTTCGCCTCGCCCAGCTTATGCATGTTGGAAAGAAACCCGACAAGCGCGCCAGTAGCGTTGGGGGGCAAATCCAGTTTCTCGACATCAAGCGCCTTCACCGTGATGAGATAGCGGTGCGTTTCCCCAACGGGTGGACAGGGGCCGCCATAGCCTGCCATCCCGGCATCCGTATTGGTTTGAATGGCGCCGGCGGGCAATCTGGAAACCTGGCCGCCAGCACCACGCGGCAATGAAGTCGCCGACGCAGGCACATTGACTACGACCCAATGCCACCAGCCAGAACCAGTCGCCGCGTCTTGATCGTACATCGTCACGACGAAACTTTTCGTACCCGCCGGTGCGCCGGACCACGAGACCTCCGGAGAGATGTTCTCTCCCGGACATCCCATCATGTTGGTGAAATGCACAACGGGAAGAATTCCGTTTTTGGCATCCGTGCTATTGACTTCAAACGATGCAGCCATGGCACTTCCACTCATGAGCATAACCCCCGCAAAATATGAAAAACACTTAAACCTGAACATAGGCATGATTTCCCCCTATCGATTACCGCGCTTCATTGACTGAACCGTTTGAATGGTACAGGTGAACCGCGGCAGCACATGTGCCTGGCAGATCAATTTAGATGCCGATCTGCGCACAAATCAGGGAGTGTCAAATCGGAACGGTGCTCGATGGGAACGTCAGCATTTGAAATGCGGACGGAGTCGGAAGTGGCACTCTTTACTTGAACGAAGGAACCGCAGCACGGAGAATTTCGACAAACATCAATTGCGTGAGATACGTCGAAGCAAGCGCGCTCCCCGGTAAATTGAACGCAAGCTCGGTTACCAGGCGCGTGAGCAACCACTGGAGGACAGCTGCCTGACCGTGATGCGCGGAGATATGTACCAGCGGCGGCAATACGTCGAGCAGCAGCGTGCCGTCGGGCCTCGCGAGCCGGACATGGCCGCCGATCTGCACACAGTCGCTGCCGTCGCCGATCTTCGCAGTCTTGGTCACGTTGCCGGAGAACAAGCCCGATGCGTCCACCGGCACCACGTCCGGCGCACTCGCAAGAACAAACGAGCGTTCGCCAGTCAGGAGAAAAACATCCCCCTGCTGAACATGGATCGGCGCCGTCGCCGCATCGATGCAAAGCCAGCAGTTTCCCTTGACCAAAGCAAAGAACTTGATCTTGTTCGGTTGAGGAAAACGGATTGCCCACCTGCCGCCAGCAGAAAAGCCGCCTGCCACAATGGGTTGGGCGCCCACCAGCATGAGCATATCGGAAAGTGGATCACTCGCGATTTCTGAACTCATACGACAGTATTCTGAATTTTTGATTATTCATCGTACAGGAGTTTGAGCACACACTGTCTGCATCATCATTCGTTCAGGAAGACACCATGCAGACGCCACAAAGACCAATCGGCTCTGGTTTCGGAGCCGCTACCACCGCTGAAGAGGTCGTCGCCGGCATCGATCTCTCCGGCAAGACTGCAGTCGTGACCGGCGGCTACTCCGGCCTGGGACGCGAGACCGCTCGTGTTCTGCGCGCGGCCGGCGCACGCGTCATCGTTCCCGCGCGCGACACGAGCAGGGCCCGCGTAGCACTGAGCGGCATCGACGTGGAAATTGTGCCGATGGACTTGCTCGATCCAGCCTCTATCGACGCGTTTGCCGTATCACTGCTCGAATCGACGCCAACTCTGCACATGCTGGTCAACAACGCCGCCATCATGGCCGTGCCGGAATTGACACGTGACGCGCGGGGCTATGAGCATCAGTTTGCGACCAACCACCTCGGCCACTTTCAGCTCACCATGCGGCTCCTGCCTGCGCTGCGCAAGGCGCAAGGCGCTCGCGTGGTGTCGGTCTCGTCGCTCGGCCATCGCTACTCGCCCGTGTTTTTCGACGACCCGAATTTCGAGCGTCGCCCGTACACGCCGTGGGCCGCGTATGGACAGTCGAAGACGGCCAATATCCTCTTTGCCGTCGCCCTCGACCAGCGCGAAAAAAGTCATGGCATCCGCGCGTTTTCGTTGCATCCGGGCGCCATTGCCGATACTGGGCTGGGAAAATACGTCTCGCACGAGCAGTTGGTCGCCGCAGGCATTCTCGACGAACAAGGCAAGCCGGTGCGCGATCCAGCCAAACAACTCAAGACCGTCGAGCAAGGCGCGGCCACCCAGGTATGGTGTGCAACCAGCCCGCAACTTGCAGACATGGGCGGCGTGTACTGCGAAAATGTCGATGTGGCGACGTTAAGGACGATACAACTGGAGAAGATCGATATGGCAGACGCCACACGACTCACCGGCGTCGCGCCTTACGCCGTGGATCGTGAGTCCGCCGACACCCTGTGGAGGCTCAGCGAGCGGCTTCTCGGGCTCTAGTGGGAGCGCCTGTCGGCCGGATCGCGGTCTGGCGGGTTGTCCGGATAAGGTAGATTCTGGCCGATCGACCTCCTCGTCCCATAACTCCTTCGTATCAGGAGGTTACGCAAGTGAAACTCGATGCGGAGTTCACGTCGCCACTGCCATTGTATTTCGGCCACGCCGGATAGCGGCACATCGGGCGAGTCAACGCAACCGAGCCGTCCGCCGCCAGTTTCTCTGCAAGCAACTGGTCCGGCGGCGTCACCCCTTTTTCCACCCAGTTTTCCAGCGCACCGAGGCGATCCGCGAGTCCCGCGCCGGGTCCCGTGCCGCTGTGCGTAACACCTGGCGCCGTGTAGTACCGCAGAAACGAATCGGTCTGCGTTTGCCCCATGGTCTGCACAACCGAATTGTAATAGGCGATGGTCCCAAACGGCTCCACCAGTTGATCACTGAGGCTCGAATACAAAATAAGCTTGCCGCCGCGTGCCGCAAATGCATTCATATCAGGATTCGTTGCATTCACCTGCTCCGATACAGCCTGCCATTGCTGCACATTGGAAGTCGGGTTGTACGTCAACAAGTTGTTTGCCGGATTGCCAGTGATCGCATACTTCACCCATTGATCCGAGAAAACCCCGAGCGCAGACGCAATTGCAGCATTGGTCGGCCCCAATTGCTCAGCGGCCCAGCCACCGCCGCTGTCCGTTTCTGCACCGATGCCCCAACGAGGCGCCACGGTAACGTTGTTTGCGAGTGGCACCGGCAACGTACTGTCGGTGGTGAGTAATTCAACTGTTGCAAGCTGTGCATCGGAAAGACAGGTATCGCCCGAATCCACGCCACCGGGGCAGCGAAGCGACTGCGGATTGAATGCGGTCTGGCATGCCGCGACGTTGGAAATAATACCGTCCGCTACGCCATCCAGTGCGTCGCATGCCGCCAGTTCGGCATTGGCATAAAGCTGGATCTTGTTCGCGTCCAGCCATCCCGCGCCGTTCGAATTCAATGCTTGCTGCTGGACACCAATCCCCTTCTGAATCACCTGGTCGTAGTCGATGACTGGCACATCAGCCACAATACCGTCATAGTTTTGGGGATTACGCTGCGCCTGCTGTAATGCCTCCCGCCCGCCGGTCGACATGCCGTAAAAGTAGTTATGAATCGGCGCGGCGCCGTACATTAGCTTGATCGTTGCCTGAGCCGCGGCGTAGGTTCTCGGCACTGCCAGCTCGGCGAAATTGTCGAAGCCCACTGGGTTGTTCAGCGCGAAGCTGAGATCCGCGATATTGCTGCTTTGATGCCCCGAGTCGTCCGCCACAACCGCATAACCACGCTGCCGCACATTGCCTGTTTCATAGACGCTCGTGTAGTCCTCGATCACACCGTCGTACGCGCCACCGCCCTCCTGCAGCATCTTATGATTCCAGGCGCTCGTGGTTGGCATCTCCACCTTGAAATTGATGGTCGATGCCGGAGATGAAACGATCGCCCCCATCACCGTGCACATTTCCGGTACGACGCCCGACGCCGGCACATCTACCGCGCTGACAATCGTTCCTTCCCCGACACTTTGGCCTTTCAACCCTGCACACGTTTGCTGGAACGTCTGCTGAGTGCTACTGCCGCCACATGCTCCCAACGAAAGCACGAACAGCAAACAGAATAGCAACTGCGCGAACTTGCTACCGTATGAATGTGATCGATATGAAAATCGGTTATGCATTGTCTCCTCCATAGTTTCGATATTCGCGGATTACTTCAGCCATGTACGCCAGGCTATTTTTTATGGACTACATAGTAATTTTTATGAATAAAAACCAATGAAATAAATTCCACCTCGGTTCTTACCAAACGTCGCTCCACCAGCCGTGCAGCACGACAACCGGTGCGCTGAAGATAGGGACGTACGTACCGCTAGACTTTGAATACCGAAATCGCTTTGACCAGCGTAGTCGCCTGCTCTTCGAGGGACTGCGCTGCAGCAGCGGCCTGCTCAACCAGTGCGGCGTTCTGTTGCGTGTCGTGGTCAATCTCGATGATTGATTGATGGAGATACTCGATCCCACAGTCTTGTTCATCGGAAGCCTGTGCAATTTCGCTGACAATGCCTCCTACGTGTGCAATCGAAATCCTGATACTTGACATTGCGGCCGTCACTTGCCTTGCCTGCTCCGAACCCGCCCGTATCTCGTCCACCGACGAAGCGATAAGATCTCGAATCTCCTTCGCCGCAACCGCGGAGCGTTGCGCCAAGCCGCGTACCTCGGTAGCGACCACTGCGAAGCCTTTCCCCTGTTCTCCCGCCCGAGCGGCCTCCACGGCTGCATTCAGTGCGAGGATGTTCGTCTGAAAAGCAATGCCCTCGATCACCGCAGTGATCTCGCTAATCCTCGCGGAACTCTTGCTAATTCTTCCTATTATGTCCACCATAGTGCGAACGACTTCCTCACCCGTCGTCACGGTCCCGGATGCCTCGATTGCCAGTGTATTCGCCTGTTGAGCGTTTGCGGCGTTCTGAGCGACGGTCTGGCTCAGAGTGGCCATAGTGGAGGTCGCCTTCTGCAGCAACAGCGCTTGCCTTTCCGTGCGAATCGACAAGTCAAGGTTACCGCTTGCAATTTCCTGCGTCGCAATGCTAACCGAACCCGTTGACGTATGTACGATCGACACCGTTTCCCCCACCTGACGCATAAATCTGTCGAAGGAAAGAGCCGCTCGGCCGAACTCATCCATCCGGGGCGGTGCTGCTCTTTTGGAGAGATCCAAAGTCGACGCAATATAGTCGAATACGGCCGACATTCGACCGAGACCGCTGCAAACTACGTTGTGTAGGTGAAACCCGCCATATACGGCGACCGCCAGGCCGACTGACACCGCGACCAGTACACCGGCGGTCTCCCATTCTCCAGGTGCGCGTGCCATGCCACCGAGACGATAGCACCAGGACGCTATCACGAAGCTCATGAACAGCATCACTACCGCACACGAACCGAACACAACGATCAGTTTGAGGCGTATAGAAAAATAGAACTTGCGCAAGTGAATTCCTCGACGCGCCAAAGTCCCCGTCAATCGTTGCTCCGACTGCACAGGCCGGCCAGGAGACTTCACGCCTCATGCCCCGAACGATGGCCACTTGAAGTCATTGGTTGCATGCTGGCCCAGATGTTGGCTCCAGGCGGCGCCGTCGCGCGATCAGAATAAGTTGATGGCGACGGCTCCCGCCACCTCCGATCAGAATGTATGGCGAATGCCAATATCGGCACCCACCGTCGTTCCCTGTACCCCGAACAGGGCATTGCTGACCGACAGTCCGGTGTCCATCGAGCCGTGATTGTTTACAACGCCGAGCTGACTGTACAACGCCGTACGTTTTGAAATGAAATATTGCGCACCGATCGCGCCCATTATCGAGTGATTCTCCGAATGGCCACGATCGGTCGTATAGTACACACCGCCATTAAGGTCGAATTGCGGCGTCACGTAACAATCCAAACCTCCGCTGTATATGTAGTTATTGAAGGATCCAGCAACTTTGTAGTTCACGAACGCAACCTTCGCTGCGACAATGCCGAACTTGTAAGACGCGCCAATCGTCCTGCCGATAAACGGGACCGTGGTGGGAACCGGTGTCTGCACGGTCCCGCCACTGTTTCCGTCGTAGAACGCGGCGCTGACGAGCAACCCTCCGGTTTCGTACTTCAGGCTGACGGAGTACTGCCGCCCCGCCTGGAAGTTTCCCGCCTCCCCACCCAATGCCAACATGGCGCTACCCTGAAATCCCGCGACGTTCGGGCTCGCGTATGAAATGCCGTTGGAATTGAAAATTCCCGTGCTGATAGCATTGTCTATATATGTTACGAGACCACTGCCGAATTGCGAAAATCCACGCGCGTCTGTTTCGTACTGCGATAGAAAGAACGGTGAAAACTGCAGACCTGCGGTCACCTGGCCATACCGGCTCGCGAGCGCAACCCATGCCTGACGACCGAACAGATTCCCGTTGGAGTCGTTAAATCCGCCATTTGCAACGCTGATACCGCTTTCCAGTTTAAACTTCACCCGAAGATCTCCACCCAGGTCTTCTGTACCCATCAACCCGAACTGAGATGGCGCCGAACCGCTATCGATCATCGAGAATTGATGGCCGGCGTTCTGGCCCGTCGTCTCATTCAATGTCTTGCTCGTATAAAGCAAGCCACCATCCACCAGACCGTACAGGTTGACGCTCGACTGTGCGTGCGCAATGTCTCCGCACACGCAGGCGATAGCCAGTACCGACACCTTGATTCCCCACTCTCCACGTTTCCACATACCTTTGTCTCCATTTCTGGCTTTAATTTAACTTTCCAGCATGCTCGATAGGCATACATTGCGGCAGACCAGAGTCGTGCTATCGCCGTCCTGCCGATGATTCTCGCCATGGAATAGCGCTTTAATTCATGGCATTTTTATTCGTTATACTTATTTATTCTTGTAGAAATTCGTATGTCGTTACCGCCCTTCAATTCACTCAGTGATCTATGGTCTGCGGTCTTCGGGGGGCACTAAACTTCATCCCGATCCGTCCATCCCACCACTTTGTTCACCATAACATACGCATTCGTATGCGTATGTTATGGTGAAGACTTTTGATGGTCAACGTGTTTGGCCTCGGGGTATACACCCGCTCTTACAGCTATTCGAAAGCTCTACTCCTTCAAATCAAGCGCGAGCTGGCCCGTCTTCCGCAACACTAAACGGCTATCACTCTTCGTTTGGTTGATGATCGACTGCCGTCACGAAAGCATCGCTGAAAAAGCTGCTTTCGCGCAAACCACACTCCGTTCGAAAGGCGTGACGCGCCGCATCGATCATCAGTGGATTTCCACACGCATAGACTTCGAACATCGAAAGATCCGGGTGATCTTCCTGGACCACCTCGTGAACGAAGCCTGTACGCCCCCTCCATGAAGCGTCCGGCTCGGATACAACGGGGACAAACCTGAAATTTGGTGAGAGACTCGCCCAGTTCCGAGCCTCTTCTGCTGCGTACAGGTCCTCTGCTCGACGACCACCCCAATACAATGTCGCCCCTCGCGCAGCGAGGTCGGCAGAATGTGTACGTATGATGGACGAGATCGGAGCGTAACCAGTGCCGGACGCGAGCAGTATCACTGGCGCTTGCGTGTTGCGAAGCGTAAAAGAACCAAACGGTCCCTCAACCCGCAGCAGATCTCGCGGCTTTAGATTTTGATAGACATGCTGGGAAAATCTGCCACCGGCCATCGCGCGGATGTGCCATTCTATCTGGCCGTCATCGGTAGGCGCGTTCGCCATCGAGTAACTACGGCGTGCGCCATCACGCAGTACAACATCCATATATTGCCCGGGAGCGAAGCTGAATCCCCCCGCTGCCGGTGCCTGCAAACGCAAGACAGTCACATCGCCGCTTACGCGGTCGACCTCCATCACGCGAACGCCTGTTTTGACAATCGGACGGCCGGCCACGCTCGACACTTCAGGCGCATCGAGCACGACATTCGATCGGGGAAGTGCCTTGCACGTCAGACAATGGCGTGGCTTCAAATCGTCTGGCGCGAATCCGTCTGCATATTGAATATCCCCAGAAACGATACGGGTCTCGCAGGCACGACATTCACCGCGTCGACAACTGTGCTTCGGGAAATATCCGGATGCCAGCGCGACGTCCAGTAACGTCATGTCGCCGTCGCAAGGCAACTCGATGTTCGAGGGCTCGAACTTCACTTTAAACGTCGCCATGGTGCGGTTCCGAATCAGCGGGTCACTGCGTCATCTGACGCAAGTTGGTGCCCGCTCCTCAGATCGAGTGCCACGTCGACAATCATATCCTCCTGGCCGCCGACCATGCGGCGCTTGCCGAGTTCGACGAGGATATCTACCGTCTTCAGGCCGTATTTCTTTGCAGCGACCTCCGAGTGGCGCAGGAAGCTCGAGTACACACCTGCGTAGCCCAGGGCGAGCGTTTCACGGTCCACGCGCACCGGGCGATCCTGCAGCGGGCGCACGATGTCGTCAGCGGCATCCATCAGCGTGTAGAGGTCGGCGCCGTGGTTCCAGCCCATGCGCTCCGCCGCCGCGATAAATACCTCGAGTGGCGCGTTGCCTGCACCCGCGCCCATGCCGGCGAGTGACGCATCGACGCGGTCGCAGCCTTCCTCCACCGCCACGATCGAGTTCGCCACGCCGAGCGAGAGGTTGTGGTGCGCGTGCATGCCCGTCTGCGTTTCGGGTTTCAAAACGGCCTTCAAGGCGCGGAAGCGATCGCGGACGTCGTTCATCGTCAGCGCGCCGCCCGAGTCCACCACGTAGATGCAGGTGGCGCCATAGCTTTCCATCTTCTTTGCCTCGACGGCAAGGTTCTCGGGCGTCGTCATGTGGCTCATCATCAGGAAGCCAACCGTGTCCATGCCCAGCTCACGCGCGTACTCGATGTGCTGCTTCGAGATGTCCGCTTCCGTACAGTGCGTGGCGACCCGTACCACGCGCGCGCCTGCGTTGTAAGCGGCCTTCAGGTCGTGGATCGTGCCAATGCCCGGCAGTAGAAGCGTCGCGATCTTCGCATGCTGCACGACCTCCGCCACCGCTTCGATCCATTCGAGATCGCTGTGCGCACCGAAGCCGTAGTTGAAGCTAGAGCCCTGCAAGCCGTCGCCGTGAGCGACTTCGATGCTGTCGACTTTCGCCTTGTCCAGTGCACGGGCGATGTCCTGCACGTTCTGGATCGAATACTGATGGCGGATCGCGTGACTACCGTCGCGCAGCGTCACGTCGGAGATATAGAGTTTCTTGCTCATGGTTTTAGGCTCCCTGTACGCTCAGGAGTGTTTGCGCCATACGCTCGGCAGTGGCGAGCGCGGCGGAGGTCATGATGTCGAGGTTGCCGGCGTAAGCAGGCAGATAGTGCGCGGCGCCTTCCACTTCCAGGAACACCGAAGTTTTCAGACCGCTGAATTTGCCAAAGCCCGGAATATTCAAAGGCGCACTCACGGGAATCTCGTCGAACTGGACCTTCTGCTTGAGGCGATAGCCCGGTACATAGGCGTGAACTTTCTTCACCGTCTCTTCGATCGACGCTTCCACCTTCTCGCGGTCCGCAAGCTCGGAGAGCGTATAGACGGTGTCGCGCATCATGACCGGCGGCTCGGCCGGGTTCAGCACGATAATCGCCTTGCCCTTTGCGGCCCCGCCTACCACTTCAATCGCCCTGGCGGTGGTTTCGGTGAATTCGTCGATATTGGCGCGCGTGCCGGGTCCCGCCGACCTGCTGCTGATTGAAGCCACGATCTCCGCGTAGTGCACCTTCGCCACGCGCGAAACGGCTGCGACCACGGGAATCGTCGCCTGGCCGCCGCAGGTGACCATGTTGACGTTGGGCGCGTCGATATGCGCGTCCAGGTTCACCACGGGCACGCAGTACGGGCCGATAGCGGCGGGCGTCAAGTCGATCATGCGAATCGACGGCTTTAGGCTGCGCAGCCGAGCATCGTTCCTCACGTGGGCGCCGGCCGAAGTGGCGTCGAACACGAAATCGATGTCGTTGAACACGGGTAAGCGCGTAAGACCCTCGACGCCTTCATGCGTGGTCGCAATGCCCAGACGCGCAGCGCGCGCGAGGCCGTCCGAGTTCGGATCGATGCCGACCATCGCCGCCATGTCCAGATGCTGGCTGTGGCGCAGAATCTTGATCATCAAGTCTGTGCCGATGTTACCTGAACCGATAACGGCTGCTTTCAGTTTCATTTCGTATTCCTGATCAGTCTAGGCGTGAGAAACATGGATAACTGCGTGATGCGCGGAATAAAGGCGTTCGACCTCTTCGGCGCGCATCGTGAGTACCGCGCGCTGATTGACGTATCCCTTGTCGGTGATTTCGCCCAGTTCGAGCGACGGCGGCGTCGAGAGCAACATGGCGCGTGCAGGACGCTGGGATGACCCCAAGCCCGAACCGAACTCGGCGAGCGCAGATGCCAGCACTTGCTGCACCTTTCCGTGGGCGGCCAGTTCTTCACCCGTCAGCCTCCCCGTAGAATCCTCGGCTAATGCGCGAAGAGCGGCCGACGGAAACAACAGTAGGCCAACTTCGTCCCGATCGTGGCCGGTAATCACCGCGTCCTGGACATACGGCGCAAGCGCCGACACGACTCGCACCCGCAACGTACCCACCGATACCCACGTCCCTGTCGTCAACTTGAAGTCTTCTGCAACGCGACCGTCGAAAATGACGCCGAGATTGGGGTCACCCGGATCGGCGAGCCGCCCGGCGTCACCGATGCAATAGAACCGCTCGCTGTCAAACGCCGCTGCTGTGCGTTGCGGATCGTCCCTGTAACTTGTAAATACAGAAGGACCACGCACACGCATCTCGAGCTTGCCCTGGCAGGGCACAAACTTCAGTTCGACGCCGGGGACCGGCACACCAATGTTGCGCGAGTCATGAGTGGCGAAGTGCGCACTGGTAATCACGGGCGAAGTCTCAGTCGAGCCCCATTCGGTCGTAAAGAACACGGGATCGTCGCGTACCGTTGAAGCGAGCGCCCGAATCCTGTCTGCGGTCTTTTGCGGAAGCGCCGCAGCGGCAAAGAACAGCATCTCGACTCGCTCGAACAGTGCCGAAGTCGCCTCCGCGTCGTTTTCCAGTAACGGCAATAGTGCGTCGTAACCACGTGGTACGTTAAAGAACAAGGTGGGCCTGACATCCTTCAGGTTCTGAACCGTGCGCTCAATCATCCCCGGCACAGGTCGGCCGTCATCGATGTAGAGCGAGCCGCCATTACGGAGAACCAGGTTGAAATTGTGATTCGCACCGAAGGTATGACTCCAGGGCAGCCAATCGAGGACCACCGGCTGAGCACGGTCCACAAAGTGCCAACACTGGGCAATCATCTGCTGGTTTGCACAAAGCATGTCATGCGTGTTGATGACAACCTTGGGTTTCCCGGTCGAACCCGATGTCAACAACAGGCGGGCGGTAGTTTGCGGCGTAGTGGCAAGGAACGCCTGCTCGACCGCATCCGTCGCCACAGTCGCTTCAATCTCCTGAAACGAGATTGCACCTGAACGAACGTTGCGCGTATATACGACATGACAACGACCCGAATAGCTCTCGACTGCCGTCCCGTATACTCCCCCGTCTTCCGCATAAATCACGGCCGGAGCCAGCTGATCGAGCATCGTATGCAGCTTCGCGTAGTCTTTCGCGACACGCGAATAGGCCGACGACACGACAGCAATTGGCTTGCCGACATGCATTGCGGCGAGAGACAACAACGCCAGGTTTACGCTGTTATCGGAGAGTGCGACGATCGAACCGCCGGCAGGCAAGTCGAGGTCCAGCAGCGACTGCGCGATCCGGCGGACCTTGTCAAATGCCGTCGAGTAACGAATCTCTCTCCACGTATTACGAGGACCCTCGATGTCGCGTTCAGCAATAAAGATCGCATCCGGTGTCTTGCGCGCCCACTCGATGAGCCATTCGCCGACTCGCCGATGGTATGGCTGGAGAAGGTCCGACGAACGGAGCACGAAGCTACCGTCGTTGCGGTCCTCCCGAATAATGTGCGGCACGGCCAACGCATTGGCTTGCGCAAGCGGGGATTGCCGATGGACTCCGGTCAACATGCTGGCTCCTGCGCACTCTGAATATCAAGGTTCGGCCCAGTTTTCGCAAAAGCCTTATCTGTCTTGGTCAATTAGTCTCTCCTCCATCCGCCTGCTTTGGCCGATGACTAAACCAGCTGGCAAGAAACGGAGCCGAAGCCACCAATCTGGACGTCGATCTGAGTGCCCCTGGACACCGCCACCATCGGACCCAGCGCACCGGAAAGCACGACATCGCCCGCGCACAGTGGTTGTCCGCGTGCGGCCAGGGTCTTCGCGAGCCACCATCCCGCGTATAGTGGATTGCCGAGGCACGCGGCACCCGAGCCTTCCGAAACAACAATACCGTTTGCACTGCAAACCATCTGGCAGGCGGTCAGATCGATCTCCGAGATGCGTCGTGGACGACTCCCGAGCACGTACAAACCGCATGAGGCGTTATCTGCAATCGTGTCGACGAGGGTAATCCTCCAATCCTGGATGGCGCTATCGACGACCTCGATTGCGGGCAATGCATACTCGATGCCATGCAGAAAACGTCCCCAGCTGATTACGTCGTCGTCAAGATCCCGACCGAATACGAAGGCAATTTCAGCTTCTGCCTTGGGTTGAGTGAGGCGCTCGCCGGGCAATTCCGCCCCCGTCAGGAACTCCATGTCGTCAAAGAGCACACCGAAGTCCGGCTGATCGACGCCCAACTGCTGTTGGACCGCCTTCGACGTTAGTCCGATCTTCTTCCCTATCATTCGGCGCCCGCTTGCCAGATCCCGACGTGTATTGAGCTCTGCGACCGCATACGCTGCGTCGATTCCATCAATGCCATAAGTTTCCGAAATCCGCGGGATTGTCGTACGCGTCCGACGTGCCTCTCGCAAGGCCCCAGCAGCTCGCTCGATTTGCTCACTCGTCATTGAAGTGCTCCCTCGTCGGTGGCCGATACGTCAGCCACCTTCCACCCTTGAACTTGTTCGGCCAGCCGCGCGATTACCTGACGCTCAACAGAGAGGCTCCCTGCATACTCCTGCGCCAGCCGATCAACAATGGCCGAAAGCGGCTCGATTTCCCTCACCGCCCCGACACCGTGCCCCGCTGACCATACGTCTTTCCATGCCTTGGGAGCCGTGCTGATATCGCCGGAGAAATCAATTTTCTTGTCTTCGCCAAGTTGCTCTGCCGATATGCCTGCACGTTCAAGCGTCGGTCGCAACCAGTTTGCGAGAACACCGGATACTGCCCTGGAAGCAGCGAGGTCCTCCATTCCGCTTTCAACGAGCAGTTCACGATAAGCGGGCTGAGCCATGCTTTCTTCGGCTGCGATGAAGCGTGTGCCGAGCACAGCAAAGTCAGCGCCAATCTGCTGGGCGGCCCGCACGTGTGCTCCGGACGAAATGGCTCCGGCAAGGCCGAGCGGTCCGTCCCAGAATTTGCGCACTTCGTCTACAAACGAGAAGGGGTGGTAGGTTCCCGTATGACCGCCTGCTCCGGCACACACGAGGATGAGCCCATCGACCCCGGCATCCGCTGCCTTGCGAGCCATCGTGGGTGTCGCCACGTCGGCCATCACAAAGCCGCCATAGCCGTGCACGTGCTTCAGCACCCGGAGTGGACTGCCAAGTGCGGTCGTAACGATTCTCGGCTGATATCGAAGCACCAGGTCAAGTTCAGCGTCGAATCTGTCATAGCTGCTATGAACAATCATGTTCAACGCCCAAGGAGCTGTGCCGCCGCGTTTGACACCCGCCGCGATGGCACCCAGTGCCTTGTCGAGAGCGGCGATATCGCGTGCGTTGGGGGCTGCGTATGTGCCAACAATGCCCGCATGTGCCGACGCAATGACAAGTTCCGGGCTCGAGACCAGGAACATCGGAGCGGCCATCACCGGCAGGCGGGTTCGCGCGAACAACGCGCGCAGTTCAGAGGCAGTAGTGTTTTCGTGCATGGCGATTAAATCAGTGGTTCGCGTCACTGTGCTTTCTTCCGCACGGGCCTGCCACGAATTTCCCAGCCGCAATCGCTTTGAAGGACAGTCGCGGTCGTCGCCGGCGAATTGACGCGAGAAGCAAGCAGCACATAGTGGCCGGTGTGGTCTTCCGGCCTGGCAATAAATCCGAGCGCCATAGCATCGGCGACGGTCTCCGCAAAGCCCGGGATGTCCGATAGCCGGTCATTCTCGCGTCCAAGCGCCTGCGGCCCCTTCAACGGAGTGACGGTTCCACCGGGCGCGACAGCATTCACACGGATGTCGGGTGCGAGCTCGTAGGCAAGCTGCTTCACGAGGCCAACTCCTGCATGCTTGGACGCGACATACACAGGACCACCGCCGCCGGCGTAGAAGCTCGCATTCGAGAGCGTGAAAATCATGCTTCCGCGTGTCTCGCGCAAAGCAGGTGCTGCTGCATGAGCGGCAAGCATGTAGCCGAGCACATTCACGCCGAACACCTCCTCGAATGTCGCCTTGAGCGTCGAGCCTTCGTACCTGCGCAGCGAGGCAAAGTGGTCCCATACCCCCGCATTTCCGACAAGTGTGTCGAGCTTGCCGAACGTCCTCACTGTCGCATCGACGGCTTCCGCGTTGGACTCCGGCGAGCGCACGTCCCCGACCGTCACTACAACCTTGTCGCCGAACTCCTCGTACATGGAATCAGCCTGCGCGGCGTTTCGAATCAGGACGCCAACGCCGCGCGCTCCTTCAGCGAGAAAGCGACGGACAACGGCAAGGCCGATACCCGAATTTGCGCCGGTCACGAGCGCAACATCATCATTGAGCCAGCCCATAATCAGAAGAATGTGTTGATGTTTTTGGACATCAGCAGCGACTGCGTGATGACGATCTTTCGTCTCGCAATACGCAGCTTCCCCTCGACTTCGCGCAGAACGTCCTCGCGACGTCCGAGCAGCAGATCGTTATCCGCCTCGCCACGACTCCGATAATTCACAAAGACCGAGTACACGACGAATTCTCCATTCGTATCGGAGTGCTGCGCCTCGACGTTACTGATCACATGCACGTGGCGGGTTGGCGGATCCTCCGCCCAAGCCGATGGCTGCATGAAGCGTGCAATACGGCGCTCCAGATCAAAGTGGTTATCGTCGAAATAGGCGCCTCGTCCCGGTGCGTACGCACCGAGGCGGTCAGCTCGGCGACGATTCTCGATCGCCGGCATCCAGTAGTGAATGTCGGGCGTCATGAGTTCAAGCCACTGTTCCCAGCGTTCGCTATCGAGCAGACGAGCTTCACGGAACAGAAACTGCTCGATTCGGTGCGCGGTATCCTGGTCGACAATCTGTTCGCCGGCAATGGCAAATTCCGCTTGTGCATTGGCATTCATGCCGCCACCTTCCCGTCCTGCCGATCAAATGCGCTCTCCGGCAGCATCGCGTTGTCGCGCTGCGGAACCTCGGCCCAGGAGCGCGCCCCCATCAGGTCCGCCCAGCGCTGGTAGAACGCCCGGTGATTCGCCTCGTTGACCTGGTTGCGGTAGACATTCCCCGGCAAGTCAGTGTAGGTCAAGCGGCTGCCGAGGCCGAGACCCATATAGAGCGCTTGCTGACGCGTAACGAAACCGGCATTCGTGCGCGTAGAGAATTCAAAGTTTTCCCCGTCGTCCATCTCGAAGACGCCCGACGGCGAGAACGTCATCATTGTTCCCTTGAGCCAGCGGTCCTTGATGTCCTGCGGCGCACTGCGGTTCACGATGGTCCAGGTGTGAAGCTCAATCTTGCCTGGACCGCGAGGGTGCCAGACACGGAAGGTGTTCTGCCCCGGCAGAAACGAGAGATTCGGGAAAACGCTTACCGACGAAATCGAGCCAATCATCTTCGAGCGGAACTCGCCGAGCCGCTCCGCCACCTGTGGCTGAATCCCGTAGAGATACTTACGGATCTCCTTGTCTCCTAACGTTGCCGCATTGCCGATAACGTCGAGATTGAACTCCCAACCGTGACCGTTGAAATTCACGTGATACGACTCAGGGTCTTTATAGACCTCGGCAACCGGGCCACCTAACATCGCGCGTGCTGCGGAGTCATGCGTCCACAAGGCGTGATAGATGTCGCCGATGAAATTCTCGACCGGTACTTTCCAGTTGCAATGGATCACGGACTTCACACACCCGCCCACGAACTCCGTGCCCTGCCCATCCATATCGAGCATGACATCCAGATAGAAGCGGAAATCGCCCAGCCATTGCGCGAGCGGCGGCGCTTCCGGATCCATGTTGCCGAAGACGAGCCCCTTGTACGACGCAACCTGCGCAACCGGGTGCAGGCCGTGTTCACTCGCTTTCATGCCGCTGGCGTCGAAGAGAGCCTGCCCCGCCATGCCGCGCAACGCCCCGTCGATGCCGAAGCTCCAGCCGTGGTAGTTGCACACGAAGCTGCGCGCATTGCCCGCATCGGTGAAATTCAGCTTGTTGCCGCGGTGCGGACACGTATTCAGAAACGCCTTGATCGAGCCATCTTTCTGGCGGACCACGATGACGTTGTCCTCCGCCATATAGGTGGTCAGGTAGTCGCCCGCTTTGGGCAGTTGCGACTCATGTGCGAGAAAGAGCCAACTGCGCGCGAAAATCTTCTCGAGTTCCTGCTCGTAAATCTGGTGATCCCAATAGACCCGACGCGAAAGACTGCCTTTTTCAAGGTCGATCAACCGGTCCAGATACGCAAGCGGCTCGCTCACTGCGTCGCGCTCGAGTCGCGGGCAAGTGCCCGTACAATCGTGTGACATATCGATCCCCTTAGACCGACGAAACCGCGTCTTCCGACTCGGCATCCAGATCGGCAAACACTTCATCGCCTTCTTCGATAACGCGGTAGGTGCGCAGGTCGACCGTGCAGGGAAAGGCAACGGCCTGGCCGGTCGGGATGTGAAACTGACCATCGTGCACTGGGCAGGCGATGAGATCGCCGTCGATGATTTCGCCCTCGGTGAGGGACGCCGTAGCGTGCGTGCAGGTATCGCTGGTCGCGTAGTAACGCCCGTCGACATTGAAGACGGCAAGCGGGCACCCGCTGTTTTCCACCTTGCGCATTTCGCCAGGCGCGAGCTCGTCACGCTTGATGAGAAAAACCTTGTTCATCTGAAACACTCCCTTATTGCAGACGGAGCTCGACGAAACCGAGCCCCGTCACCCACTCAGGCACGGGCGCATAGTCAATGACTTCCCCGCGTGCGCCGGTAAGTGCGCCCATTGCGCAGGCCCAATTCCGGATCTCCATCCCGCCATTCCCGCCGTTCCCAAGAATGTACTCATCAGTGAGTCGCGCGATGGCGTCGACGTCACAGCGCACCGCATAGTCGAGTATTTCGCGATCAAAGTCCTCGTTGACACGGCCCATGTCTGCAGTACCCACCCAGTGGCTAATGCCACCGCTGCCGATAATTGCAACACGCTCATCGCCGCGCCATGCTTCGACGGCGTCGCGAATCTGGCGTCCAAGCGACACTGCCCGGGTCAAGCGGATATAGGGGTCAACACCTGCTGCCAGATAGACCGGAATCGTGCCGACTTGCATACCGGCGTCACGAAAAGGCTGAACGATTAACTGATTAGGAATACCCACCGAATGATCGACAGTCAGTGCTCGCGCGACCGCCCAGTCAAAGCCGTTCGCAAGCCCATGTTCTGCGATGTATTGCGCCAGCGGTGCGCTATCCGGAATCACCCCTCGTTTCAGGCCAGGAAGCACATCGAGAGGCCCCTCGACGTCGCCAGTGCCTATCAGGAAACTCGGAAGACAATCCGTGCCGAAGAGCATGTAATGGTCCGCGCCGATAATCACGACGCTCGTCGGGCGCAGTTGTGCCAAACGCTCTGAGCAGGTCCTGAACGCTTTCCACATGCGGTCGCGAATTTCCGGCTTCGGCGCATCCGGCGCGACGAACATCACCGGGTCGTGTGGCACGAGAAAGCCACCTACTATTTTTGCCATGTTGGCCTTCCCCTGTTATTGCTTGAGTGCCGCAACGTGCACGGACTCACCGTCGCCCACCGGACGCAGACGCGCCATGTATTCGCGCATGTCGCGGTTCGGGGCGAGCTCCTGCCAAAAACCCATCGTCAGCATCGGATTGACACCCGCTTGCTGCAAACCCAGGACGTCGAAGTCGAGGACCATCCGGCGCTCGCCGTCGGTGAGTACGAAGCGCTGCAGAAAGCCTTCCGCATCTTCGCGAAAACGCTGCTTGGCGGAACGATCGACGCTCAGCTGATGGAGTACGCGCTCCAGTACGTTTCGGCTCATAGCGCTTATTCGCAGAAAGCCGTCACCAGGCGCAGGAAGTCCGCGCGGCGCTCGGTTTGCACCCAATGACCACATTGACCAAAGAGATGCAGGTCTGCACGCGGAATCGCGCGTGCGAGCAACTGGCCACAGGCCGGCGGAACCACACGATCTTCGCGGCCGTGAAGCACGAGCGCCGGCGCCTGAATCTTTGCGACCACATGCTCCGGAAAGCCCTTCACCATCGTCGGGCCTTCCAGGTTTGGTTTTGGAATCAGCTTGCGCAATGCGTCCTGAGCGCCTGGGCGAGCACTCGCCTCATAGCGCGACTTGACCATTTCCGAAGTGATGATCGACGGGTCGAACGGGAACAGGCGCATGGTCCGCTCCATGTTCTCCAGAGAGGGTTCGTATTCCCATGCCGAACGCAAGCCAGGCGTCTGCTCGAATTCGCCCGCCGGCGTGCCGAGCAGCACGAGACGTTCAACCCTCGAAGGATCGAACACCGCCAGGCCGAGCGACACCGCGCCGCCAAACGAGTTGCCGACGAATGACGCCTTCTCGATGCCGAGCGCATCCATGATGCCAACGAGATGACGGACCCAGAGCTTGATGTCGTACTGGCTGCCGTCCTTGAATTCCGTAAAACCGAACCCGGCGATGTCCGGCACGATGACGCGGAATTTTTCTGCGAGCTCGGACATGACGCCCTTCCAGTTCGTCCAGCCAGACACACCGGGTCCCGAACCGTGCAACAAGAACAACGGTTTGCCGCGGCCCTCGTCGAAATAGTTCGTCCGATGCTCCGCCGCAATCAGTTCATTACCCACACCTTCCAGATTCGTCATCGAATTCTCCATACGCATACGTATGCGTATGTTAGGAGGCGATTTGATTTGCGTCAACGAAATAGCCCCCAGGGTTAACGCTGTCCAGATGAGCAAGCCCAAGCGACAACGACAGCTCCCTGCGTGCGGGCCCTTATATTGAATCAAGGTAAAATGAATGCTTTCCGGAGCCAATATGGCAGAGACAAAAGCTAATCGGAGTAGTCGCGGGCAGTTCGGCCCAGATGACTGGATTCAGGCGGCGCAGCGCGTACTGTCGAGTCGCAGCATCGACTCGGTTCGCGTAGAAGTGCTGGCCAAGGAGATGGGTGTCACCAAGGGCAGTTTTTACTGGCATTTCAAGGACCGCGACGACCTTCTGCAGCGCATGCTGACCGCCTGGCGCGACGCGGCAACCGAGCAGATCATCTTTCGTTTCGAGAATCGCGGTTTGCCGCCACGCGAGCTGATTCGAGATCTCCTGTCTCTTCCGTTTCGCGGTACGCAGGCTATGGAGGCAGCCGCGGTAGAACTGGCCATTCGCGCATGGGCGCGCCGCGACGATGCCGCGAGAAGCGTTCTGGACGAAGTCGACGCGAAACGCCTCACCTACATCACGCAATGCTTTCGCGCGCTGGGGTTTAGTGTTAATGAATCGAAATGCCGCGCCTTCGCACTTTACAGTTATGAACTGTCGGAGTCTCTGCTGTCAAATCAGGGTACTGCAAAGCAGAAGGACGACCGGCGTGCATTCCTGGAGAAATTGCTACTCACGCCGCTTGCCACATCATAGGATTCCTGATCCATATCCCGAGCACTTTTATGCTCCGGGACGCAGATATCGGGACGCTCCGACCTCGCTGCGCCTGGCACGGATCGCCCCGCAGGCAAAACGTGTCTCATCGACCGGTAAAGCCTAAACGGTCCGAATGGCCACGCTCAGAACATTTGTCTCAACCCCAGGCTCACTCCCAATGTCGATCCCGGCACTTCGTAGAGCGCATTGTTGATCGAGAGCCCGGTGTCCATACGACCGTGGTTGTTGACGTAGCCAACCTGTCCATAAAGCGTTGTGCGCTTCGAGAGAAAGAACTGGACGCCGCTCGCCGCCATGATCGAATGATTGGCGCCCTCGTTGCCGTCGCGCGTGTAATAGACGCCTGCGTTCACGTTGAGATACGGCAGCACGAAGTAGTTGAAGCCGCCCGAATAGACGCTGTTGTCGAACGACTGGGCTACCTTGTAGAGCGTGTACGACGCAGAGATCACCAGGTCGTTCGTGAACCGGTAGCTCGCGCCGAGCGTACGGCCGACGAAGCCCAGCGTGCTCGGCACTGGCGTCGTGGCCGCCGTTCCGCCCGGATTGCCGCTATAAAGCGCGCCGGAAACCGTCAGCCCGCCAAGGTGATAGCGCAAGCTCGCCGAGTATTGCCGCCCAGCCTGAAAGTCGCCGGCCGTGCCGCCCAATGCTAGCAGCCCGGCCGCCTGAATACCAGCGATCTCGGGCGACGTGTAGCTGATCGAGTTACCGTTGAACAGGGCCGTCACGAACACATTGCCGATGTAGCTCGACAAGCCGCTCGCGAAGTTCGACATCTCGCGCGGGTCGAGGTCGAACATCGAGAGAAAGAAAGGCGAGAACTGCATGCCGGCCTTCACCGAACCATACGCACTATCGAGCCCCACCCAGGCCTCGCGCCCGAAGAAATTGCCGTTCGAGTTCGACAGCGAGCCATTCGCAACGCTGAAGCCGCTTTCGAGCGCAAACGTCGCGCGCAGCCCGCCGCCCAGATCCTCGGTTCCTCTCATGCCGAAGTTCGATGCAGTGAGCCCGCTGTCGGTGAACGAAAACTGATGACCGGCGTTCTGGCCGGTCATCGGGTTCAGCGTGTGATTCGTGTACATCAGCGATCCGTCCACGATACCGTAAAGCGTCACGCTACTTTGCGCACTCGCCTGCCCCATGCCTGCAAGCAACGAGGCCGCCATCAGCGCCCGGACGATCGATCTCCTGTTTTTATGGCCACTGCGATACATTTCACACTCCTAAATTATTGTTAATGATCGCCTGCAGTAACGTTTATTTTTCTGGTTATTCCTCTTCAGGCGATGCCGATGCTCCGGCATCGCCACACTGCTCAAACACCTTCGTAGAACTCGTAGGCGAACGTGAAGCGCCCGAGGACCGTCTCGGCCGCGTTGCGGTAAGCGGCGGTGTCGCCGAGCGAGACGCGCAGCACCGACGCGCCGCGCGCGCGAGTAATCACGTCGAGTGCCGCGACCTCGATGCCCGCCTCGCGCAACGCGAACGAGACCGCGTCGACGGCTTCGCGGCGCTTAAGTTCGGGCTTGAATATCTTGCCGACCCCCGTCAGCGGCATCGCCTCGACGATGCGGATGCCCTTCGGTATCGCCGCACGCTCGCCGACCGCCTCGGCCGCGAACGCGAGAAGCTCGTCTTCGGTCACCGTTGCACCGGGCTTCAATTGAACGTAGGCGACCGGCACCTCGCCCGCGTGTGAGTCGGGCCGGCCGACGGCTGCCGCGATCTGCACGGCCGGATGGCGATGCAACGGATCCTCGATGGCCGCCGGGTCGATGTTATGGCCACCGCGAATGATCAGTTCCTTCTTGCGCCCCGTCAGCCAGAAATAGCCCTGGGCATCGCGTCTCGCCAGATCGCCGGTGTTCAGCCAGCGCTTGCCGTCGCCGGCATCGAGCCACAGCCCTTCGTTGTGCTCGGCCTGCACATAGCCGGCGAACACGTTCGGCCCCGCGACAAGCAGGAGACCGGGCTCGTCGTCGCGACTGTCGCGCACGTAATGGCCGCTTTCGTCGACGATCACCGTTTTCATGTCTTGCAGCGGCAGCCGCAGGCCGATCGAACCGATGCGCCGCTCGCCCTCGGACGGATTGAGACTGCTTACGCACGTGCCTTCGGTCAGGCCGTAGCCCTCCAGGATGCGCACACCCGTGCGTGCCTCGAAAGCGCGAAAGACCTCGACCGGCATGGGCGCCGCGCCGCAAAACGCGAGCTCCAGCGAGCCGATGTCGTGGTCCTGCGCCGGCACCGAAAGCAAGCTGGCAAACAGCGTGGGCACGCCGCTGAAAAAATTGATGCGATAGTGCTCGACGATCGCCCAGAAGCGCGCGACGAGTCCCGGCGCACGATAACCTTGCGGCGTGCCCAGCAGCACGTGAGCGCCCTGCGAGAACGGCACGAGCCCGCTGCCGAGCACCGCATTCACATGGAACAGGGGCAGGCCGCAAAAGATGGTCTTGCCCGGCCCCATACTCCTGTCGTTGAAGCGGCTCACGCACCAGGCATTGACGACCTCGTTGCGGTGCATGCGCTTCGCGAGCTTCGGCAGTCCCGTCGTGCCGCCCGTGCAGAAGTATGAAGAAAGATCCTCGGGACTGAACACGCGGCCGCTGTCAAGCGCGTCGGGCGATTCGGCGGCGATCGACTCTCCGAACGCATGGACCTGCAGCGTTTCGGGCAACGCTTCCGCGATTTGCGCCGCGCGCCCGTCGGCACCGACGAGCACGAGATGCCTGAGGCAGCCGATCGTGTCGAGTTGAGCCGCGATCTTCGGCCAGAGTTCGTTGCCGGGAAAAGGCGCCAGCGTCACAAGCACGTCGGCGCGCGCCGCTTCGAGCAGCAGCGCAATGGCCTTGCCTTCGAGCAGCGGATTGATCGCGCAAACAATACCTGTCGCCTGGCCGCCCCAGATCACCAGGTGGGTCTCGGGCAGGTTCGGCAGCACATAGGCGATGACGGCGTCCTTCGTCAGCCCCAGGCGGTTGAAGAAGTTCGCCGTGCGCGTGATGTCCGCGAGCAGTTCGGCATAACGCCATGTGCGAGCCTGCTGGAAGCGCGCGGCATCGGCGAAGAACGTGAGCGCGGGCCCGTCGGGATCGATGGCCGCGCCACGGCGGATCATTTCATACGTGCTGACCGGCAGGTCGTCGGGCAAACCCTGCGCCTCGATGGCCTCGACGTCCGCCAGATCCGTCACTCTGCTCATGCTCCTTCCTCCACGACACGATTGCATTGCACACCCAGATCGATTGCGCCGTCATCGCTACGGATGCGCGACTCGACGACGTCCCCGGCACGCAGATATTGCGAACGCGCCGCCTGCATCTTCATGAACAACCGCCAACGCGTCGCCTCGGGCAGCAGCGCGGCCAGCCGCTGGCGGCGCGGCGACGGCACCGTGAGCGCGCAGCCCGCCGGCGTGCCGGTTGCAAGCAGATCGCCCGCGTTCAGGTCGTGGACGCCGGAAAGCTCGCTGAGCGTCTCGGCAAAACCGAACACGAGGTTGGCCGTCGAGTCCTGCTGGCGCACCGCGCCGTTCACCGTCAGCGTCAACCGGAGCCTGCCGAGTGCGGCCATCTCACGGCTTTCGAGCAGGCACAGATAAGGCCCGACTGGCCCGAACGTCCGGTAGCTCTTGCCCTTGTAAAACTGCATCTGCGGAATCTGGACATCGCGCGCCGAGTAGTCGTTGACGATCACCGCGCCCGCCACATAGTCGTGCAGATGCGCGTCGTCGATGCGGGTGCGCGCGCGAATATCGCGTCGCAGCACGAGGCCGAGCTCGATCTCGTAGTCGAGGAAGCGCACGTGCGCGGGCCGCACGAGATCGGCATCGGCCGCGACGATGCAACCGGGCGCCTTCGTGAAGATCATGTTGAAGGTCCTGGCATCGGGGTCCATGCCGGACTCGATCATGTGCTGGCGATAGTTCGCGCCCTGGCAGAGGAACTGCTGGCTCGCCGTCACGGGGGACAGCCACTGCACGTCCGCTTCGGCGATGGCCGGGCCGTCGAGCGAGGCGAGATCTTCGATTCGGTGAGCGCGGACGAACTCGCCGGTCGAGGCGAAATCGCCGGGGATCGGCGTAATCTGCCCATCCCGCACCACGCCCCAGCGGCGGCGCCCTTCATGCAGAAAATGGAGAATGTTCAACGACATCGATAGCTCAGCCTCGGCAAATCATCAAATGGTTCAGGCGAACAGTTTCGCCAGCGTCTTCAGCTTCTTCAACGACACGTCGGGACTGCGGCGCAGGTTGCGCCAAAGCGCGAGGATTGCCGGCAGCGTCATGCGCGGCTTGGTGAAGCTTTTGGGCATCGCCGGCCCCCATTGCGCCATCGCCTCGCGGCTGATCGCGTGGATGCCCGGGGGCCGGTCCGCAGTAAAGAGGTCGCCGTCGCAGTAATGCTCGTGCTTGTCGCCCTCGGCGTCGTGCCAGTAGTCGAATACCTGGCTGCCGAGGATGTGCCGGCCAATGCCCCACGCGTGCTTCCAGCCGCCCTGCTGCAACATGCGCTGCCCCATGCCCACGGCGTCGGCGTCCACGACCTCGAACGCGCTATGGCTATAGACGGCCGCAAAGCCCTGGGCCAGTGCGAGCGTGTGATGATCGGCAGGCGTGTCGCCCAGATCGAGCCGCATGAACGCAACGGCCGGCGAACCGTCGGGCAGCACCTGGACATCGCTCGGGATGAAGCCGAAGTGCTGGGTGTACCACGCGCAGGTCGCCTGGTAATCCGCGAGTTCAAGCACCAGATGGCCGAGCCGGATCACGTCGGGCGCGCAAACCGGCGGCCGCTGCGTGCCGTTGACGCGCACGACGGTATCGACCGAGTTGAACGGCAGCGGCGCGCGATGCGGCCACTCGATCACGGGCGTCTGGCCGCAGACGGCGTCGACGCGAAAGCCGGACGGATCGGTCAGCCGCACGCGCCATCCGCCGCCGGGCCAGGCGGACGACTCGACCGCCGATGCGCCGGGCAGCCGCGCAAGCGCGTCGAGTGCGGCCCGGTCGCGCACCTGCAAGCCGAAGCCGACGAACCGCGCGGCGCGCGCGCGACGCACGACGTAGCAGAACGGCGTAGCCGCCGTGCCGCGCAGGAATAATGCGTCGTCCGTGCGCGACACCGTGCGCAAGCCGAACTCGTCGAGGAAGCGCGCAGCGCGTTCGAGGTCGGGGCGATCGAAGATCAGATAGGCGAGCGCCGTCGCCTTCGTGGTCGGATCGGGGTGGCGCGCCGGTTGGGCGGTCGCGAGTTGCATGCAGAACATCTCCTGGTTCGGGCTAGACGAATTGTGCGTATTTCTTATTACGATAAGGATTGCAAAACGTATTTTCCGGCCCTCAATCACGGGAGCGATTCGCGCACGCCGCATCCGCGCGCGTCACCCTGCCTGTGTCTGTCGCCATGAACGCTGCGGGCGACTGCAATCGACGCCGGGCCGCTGCCCCGGATGTATACTTTGATGACTCGAACGAGCGTGCGATGATTTTATTGATAGATGTGTCATTATGACAAGACTATCGTTTTCACCAGGAAGTCCAATCGGGAACATGAACGAAGAACAGATTTCTCTCGACCATCGGCCACGCGTCGCCGCCGAGCGGCGCGAACGCACGCGGGCGAGGCTGATTGAAAGTGCGATGCTCGTTTTCGCCGACCGCGGCATGGGCGCCAACGTCATCCAGGAGGTGATCGCGGCCGCCGGTGTCTCGCAAGGCACCTTCTATAACTATTTCCGCTCGAATGAAGAGTTGCTCGAGGCCGTCGCGCAACAGCTCAACGACGAACTGATCCAGCTCATCGAAACAGAGGTGGACAGCTACAAGGACCCCGTACGGCGCGTCGCAAGCGGCGTGCGCATGTTCATGCATGCGGCGCGCGCGTATCCGTTGCTCGCACGCTTCATCTGCGTCGCCGGCCTGCGTTCGGCCGGCCCGGGCAGCCTGCTCCACGTGCATCTGCCGGTCGACATCGAGCAAGGGCTCGCACTGGGGCGCTTCAAGGGCGTCAGCGTCGAGGTCGCCGTCGACATCGTGGCGGGCACCACGCTCACGACGATCCTGCGCATGGCCACGTCGGACACTCCGTCGTCACAGCCGGAGCAGGCCGTCACCGCGATCCTTCACGGTCTGGGCATACCGCTGGCGCAAGCGCGCACACTCGTGCGCGCCCCCCTCGCGCCCATCAATGCGCCGCCTTCGTCGCTGCTCGAACGCGGCCGGACGAAGGTACCTGCTGAACGGGAGACAAAAAAATAGCGGTGCGGCACGCCTTTGTTGCGCAGTGCGCGCCCGGGCAGCGCAACGCCGGTCTCTCTTTCTCGCACATGTGCGCCCGACGTGGGGCAACGCTCAGGCGCTCAGGCGCCGATCAGGGTGCGGGCGCGCGCTGAAATGCGCGTTGCAGCATCCTTGACGGCTTCGACGAGGCTGTCGATATTCAGATATTTGAGCCGCGGATCGGGAACGACGATCGCCAGCGCGGCAACCGCTTCGCCCGGCTCCGAGAGAAAGATCGGCGATGCGATTGCACAAACGCCCGGCTCCAGTTCGCCGCGCGAGAGATAGAACCCCGCGCGCCGTATCTTGTGCAGCGTGGCGCGAAATGTTTCGAGTGAATCGCCCAGCCCGCCCGAAGCGATTTCGGCCGGATACTGTTCGAACAGCGCGGCGAGCTTCGCCTTCGGAAAGGTCGAAAGAATCGCTTTCGGCGCGGCGCCCAGAAAGAGCGGACGCGGCCGCCCGCGTCCGTAGCGCAGGTCCAGTGCGGCATCGAGCGTTTCCCGATGCGTATCGACGAGCGAGTCGCCATACCAGCGCGACATCACGGCATCGAATCCCGATTGCGTCACCAGCTCTCGCATGACTGGCTGGCCGGCCTTCAGTATCGGATCGGAAATGCGCAGATGGTAGTCGAGTGTAATGATGCGCGGGCCGAGCCCGTATTCGCCGCCGACGAAACGCAGCAGCATTCCCGACTCGACCAGCTCGCGCAAATAGCGATACGCGGTAGGCACCGAACAATCCAGTTCGCGCGCAACGTCTTCGACTGAAAGAAAAGGCCGGTCCTCCGTGAACAATTCGAGGATCGAAAGCAGTTTAGCAATGCTCGACAAAAGGCCGGTCTCCGTGCGCATGCAGATCCGGCCATTATACCGGCACGCCTGACGCGGCTTGCCGGTCCTCCCCGCGGCTCAATCAGCTTTCGAGCAGGCGCGGGAACAGCTTGAGCGCGTTGCCGCGCATGACCGCTGCACGCATCTCGCCCGCCAGAGCCGGGGTGCGGTCGAGCGCGTCGGTCAGCATGGCCATCCGCGCCGTCGGCGTAAAGGGCCAATCGCTCCCGTATAGCAACCGTGCCGAATCCGCGATCTCCAGCAATGCCGGAATGCCTCGCGGCACCGGAAAACCGGCGAGATCGAAGTAGAGCGTACGCAGATCGGCGAATACTTCCTCGGGCGAAGGGCGCCGCGGCAGATCGAGCACCGGCATTGAACCGACGACCCGGTCCACGACGAGCGGAAGCGCCGCGCCCGCATGGGGAACGATGAAACGAACCTCGGGATAGCGCGATATGACGCCGTTCAACAGAAGTTGCACGACCGCCCGCGTCGTTTCGAAGATGAATTCCAGCGTAGGGCGAGGATAGCCGAGGCTCGCGCCGTGACAACAAGGACAGGCCGGCGACGTGGGATGCAGAAACACAATGGCGCGACGCCGGTTCAGCTCTGCGAAAAGCGGATCGAGCCGCGCATCGCCGGGATACATGCCGTCGAAGTTGCTCTTGAGCACGATGCCGTCGGCGTGCAGCACATCGAAAGCGTGCTCGAGTTCCAGCAGCGCACCGTCGAGGTCGGGTAGCGGGAGCGATGCAAACAGTCCGAAGCGCCCGGGGTAATCGCGCACCGCCTGCGCACCTTCTTCGTTGACCATCCTCGCGAGGTCTCTCGCCGCCTCGGCGCTCCCGAAGTGAACGCCCGGTGAAGAGATGGACAACATCTGCGTCTGGACATCGACGCTATCCATGACGTCGAGCGCCTCGGCAACGCTCCAGCCCGGAAGAAACGGCATGCCGTCGGGATGAGCGTGACCTGCGGCGATCGCCGCTTCGCGGTATCGCGCCGGCAAATAGTGCGCGTGAACATCGATACGGCCACCGTTGTGCGTAATGCGTCCGGCCGTCAATGCTGCTTCATTTTCCATTTCCACCGCCTCCTTGATATTTTCAGCGTCTTGATAGTGACGAGGCTATCGCCGGATCAGTTGCAAACCAACGAGCTGTTCCCAGGTCAATTTCTGCATCTGATCTTCCCCTGTCGTCCATTCGCAATGCGATTTATGTCCTGTTGCAACCCATGCGTCTGGCCCGCTGGCCAAAGACATTGGCCGGTCTTAGACCGTGTGTAAACAAGCGCCCGGCGACGGGGCGGCCACTCCTGCCGTTGCACCGAGAATCGCCAGACTCTGCGCGACAAGACGATTAACCTCGCTTGCCGGGCCGTCGTGAATGAGCACGCGGTCGGGCCGCACAATCGCCACCCAGCCGAAAGGCACGCTACGCGGCAGGAACACACCGTCCAGATCCTCCCAGCCGCCCGCCTCCGCCCTATGCAGGCGCTGTCCGCGATGCATGACCTGCACGATGGATCCGCCCGCCGATGCGAACGCCGCCGCGAGGCCAGCATCGAGCGTCTGTCCGGCATCGACGCCGAATCCGATCAGGGCCAGCCCGGAGCCGAATACGTCATCGCTCAGGCATATCTGCCCCGCGGCGTTTCGCATCCATCCCTGAGGCACGACGCCGCCGCGCTGCAATTTCGATCCGGTTCGTCCGGTTCGATCGGCAATGAACAAGCCGCGTCGAAACACGTTTTTCGGCTTCATCTCCTGCTCGTCGAATCGACGCCGCAATATCGGCACGAACCGCGTAAGACGCATGATTCCGTGGATCAACAACGCCGCGACGGCATTGCGCGGCATGACCAGCCGGCCCATGAAGCGGGCGAAGTCGATCATCGCTTTCACGTGGGGACGGCGCTCGGCGTCGTAGGAATCGAGAATGTCCGGCGCCGCCCGTCCCTTGACCACCCACGCGAGTTTCCAGCCGAGGTTGGCCGCATCGCGCAAGCCAGCCACGAGTCCCTGCCCCACGAAAGGAGGCGTAATGTGCGCCGCGTCGCCAGCCAGAAATACGCGTCCCTTGCCAAAGGTTTCGACTGTCCGGGCATGAAAGCGATACACCGCTTTACGTTCGAGCTGGATATCGTCGAGACTGCCCCACGGGGCGAGTAATTCACGAATACGTTCGTCGGACTCCATTTCCTCGCGAGTCTCCCCACGACGCAACATGAACTCCCAGCGCTCACGCCCGCCTGGGGCCACCATATGCGGCGTCGGGCGCCGATAGTCGCAAATGAACTCGACGTGATCGATCGGACGCGGGACATTGCGCGCATCGACGACCAACCAGTCCTCGGCAAACGTCTTGCCGACGAACTCCTGGCCGCTCAGCTTGCGCACGAGCGAACTGGCGCCATCGGCGCCAATCAGATAACGCGCTCGCACCGAATGTCTTTCGCCCGCCGCCGTCTTGATCGTGGCAATCACCTCGTCCTGCCCGGCGACATAATTTTCGAGCGCAACGCCGGTCCCGATATGGACGTTGCTGCGCCCGGCCAGCATTTCACGCAGACGGCGCTCCAGTTGGGGCTGATAGAACGTCACGAGCTTCGGATGCCCATCCTGGCTGCCCATCGTATTCGCGCGGCCGAATTCCCCAAAGAACGGCGAGCGCATGCTGACATGCGGAATTGCCACGGTTTCGAGGTCGCGCTCGGTCATGCCGAGGTACTGCAGGATGCGCAGTGCCTCGTTATCCAGCGCGATAGCCCGAGGCGACATGTGAATCTCGCGTTCCCGGTCAATGACCAGCACTTGCAAACCGTAGGCCGCAAGCAGATTCGTCAGCGCTGCGCCCACCGGCCCGAAGCCGGCTACGAACACATCGACGACCGAAGGCAAACGAGCGAATTCCGATGCCGGCTCGCAAGGCGATCCGTCAACCCCGATGCTCGACTGAACCGTTTGATGCATGAAGTCTCCGTTTTTCTTACCGCGTCCGGGACCGTTTCGTTCCGGTCACAAAGCAAGGCTCATGTGGCGTCGCCAACGGCAGGGCTGGCCGCGACGACCCGGTTGACAAAGATTCCGGGAGTGACGACGGTTTCCGGATCGAGGCTGCCCAGCGGCACGATCTCGCTCACCTGCACGACGGTCAGCCGCGCGGCGGTCGCCATGACCGGACCGAAATTGCGCGCGGCCTTTCGATAGACGAGATTTCCGAAGCGATCGGCCTTTAACGCCTTGACGAGCGCCACGTCGCCGTGCAACGGCGTTTCGAACACATGGGGACGGCCATCGATCAGGCGTTGCTCCTTGCCTTCGGCCAGCTTCGTTCCATACGCCGTGGGTGTATAGAATCCCCCGATGCCCGCGCCCGCGGCACGCATACGCTCCGCCAGGGTTCCCTGTGGCACGACCTCCAGTTCGATATGTCCTGCACGATAGAGATCGTCGAACACCGACGAATCCGCCGTGCGCGGAAATGAGCAAATCATCTTTCGCACGCGGCGCGCTTTCATCAAGGCGGCAAGGCCACCGGTGCCGCTCCCGACGTTGTTGGACACAATCGTCAGATCACGGACACCCAGATCGAGTACGCCTTCGACCAGCTCGGTTGGCATCCCGGCATCGCCAAAACCACTCACAAGAATGATCGAGTTGTCCTCGATACCGGCAAGAGCCGTTTCGGTCGAATCAACGGTCTTGTCAATCAATTTTTCACTCCTAAACAAAATCATGCGACAAGGTTTAAATCAGTCCGTCTGAAAGCGCTCGATACCTTGCGCCCCGGGGCGAACCGGCGCCGTCTCCTTGATGGCCAGAACAATGCCCAGACCGACAACCAGTGCCCCGAACACCAGATAGAGCACCGAATGAATTCCGAAAAGCATTGCGAAATGTCCCCCGATTGCCGGCGCGATGCCGCCGCCAAACAGTTCGCCAACTCCAATGACGATGCCGGAGGCTGCTGTCGCGAGATGCGGTGGGACGGATTCGGTGCTGATCGGGCCAACCGTAAGCGTGATGAGGCTAAACAGGAAAAAGACCGCCACCGACAACAAGCCAAATAGCAGCGACACGTCCGACCCCGCATCAGAGAAGCAGGCGAATGCGATCAATTCGCCGAGCACGGAGACAATCAAGACAGGCTTGCGGCCCAACCGATCGGACAGTGCCGGCATGACGACCGTGCCAAGCGTTCCTCCCACGCCGGTCGCCGAGAGGATGAAGCCCATCTGCGCCAGGCCAATGTGCAAATAGTCGGTCAGGTAATTCGGCAAGAACGCCCCTACCACAGTAAACACGGTCACCCAGCACAGCATCGCCGCCATCGCCAGGCGCAGATTGCGGAAGCGCAGCGCATTTCTCCACGCGCTTCCCTCTTCGGGCGTTGCATGCACATTCGGCGACGAGGCAGGTGCCTTCACATTTACATTGCGCAGGACTTTCCACATCGGAATACAGAGCAGCAGACCGGGTATGGCCGCGATGACAAACATCGCGTGCCATGGAATCCAGCGGAGCAGCTGAGTAACGACGATAGGCGTGACGCACATTCCGAAGAACGGTGCGGCTGCTTGCTGCAAACCGAGGTTCCGCCCATACCGGCCGGGATGAGATGCGGCGAGCGTCGCCGTAATGCAGGCGGGTGCGTACGAGCCTTCCGCGAATCCCATGATTGCCCGAAAGACAAGCAGACTTCCGACACCCGTCGCGAGTCCGCTGATGCCGACGAACAGCGAAAAAATCAGCAACGCTGGAATGATGACCTTGCGATGCCCAAAGCGATCGGACAGTTGACCCGTCAGCAAAGCGGACGCGCCCCACGCCAGAGAGAGGACGCACGTGATGTAGCCGAGATCCCGGTAGTCGAGCCCCATGTCCTTCATCATTACCGGGAACATCGGCATGACGATGCCCCGATCGGCGCCTACGAGACCAAACCCGAGCGCAAGTAGCGTAACGACTCGCCATTCATACTTCGTGTCCCACTTTTCCAGCGCCGCGCTTCTCATACCGTCTCCGTGATTTTCCCGGCGCGAGTCTTCAACGCCGCCGCGTTAATTTGACAACATTGTCATAGTGACTGATACGCCAATTAAGTAGGGGAAACCCGCGACGCCGTCACAAGCTGGTCTGGAATCGGTGCAGCGACCTGAACGAGCAACGATGCCGCTCTTTATATAAAGCAGTCCTTATCTATCTGATCCAATAGGGCGAGGCAAGACAACGTACTACCTGAGCGGATCGAGCTTGCCCCGTTGCACGTCGTTCAACCGTCGATACGCATGAACGTTCCGCTTGCGTGCAAGACCTCCCGCTCGCCGGTTCGCAACGAGCAGTCGGTAAACACCATGCGCCGCCCCAGGCGCCGCACAAACGCGTGCGCTTCCAACCAGTCGCCGACGCGAGCGGAAGCCAGGAACTCCGTCGAGAGCGTGGTCGTAACGCTCGGCTGTCGATTCGCATGCGAAGTACTCGCGGGCTCCCCGGATTGCCGGCCGGAAGCCGCTAGTGCAAATCCGATGCACGTGCCCATCGCCGCGTCTGCCAATGTGACCAGCATGCCGCCGTGGGCCACGCCAAGGATGTTCGTATGCTGCTCCGCGATGCGCAGCGCGAAAACGGTCCTACCTTCCGGGACAGGTCGGGCGTACACCGCCCCCAACGAACTGAAATAGGGTCCGCCGTGCTCGAACAACCTGTAGCCTTCGGGAACGGACAACGCCTGCCCATCAGGCTGCGCCGGGTGAAGTCGGGATAGTTCGCTCATGGCTCCCATTGAAAATGACAATTTTGTCATTACGATAGTATCCGCAAAAACCAGCGCCGGCAACGTGATTTTTCAAGCGAAATCATCCGATTGAAGCGACGCACGCTCACGCGATCCCCATGCGGGCGGCCATTTCCTTTTCCCATTCGGCTCGCGGCCGAAAACCGGGCAGCTTGCGCGCATGGCACTCGACATCGGCGAGCAACGCTTCGTCGGAGAGCGCGAAATCCAACGGTACGCGCATCGGTTGGTCGACGTACCAGGGCGTATCGATGAAGATCTCCAGCCGGTTGCCCTCCGGGTCACACGCGTAGAACGAAATCGCATTGCCGTGCGTGACTGGCGTGATCTCCTGCATGCCCTCTTCCACGAAGCGCCGATGAAAGCGCTTGAGCGTTGCAAGGCTGTCCGCTTCGAACGAGATCTGGTTGATCGGATTGAACGGCAGCGTTTCGGGCCGCCCGCTCGCCAGCACGATCTGGTGATGGACCACCGGATCGCGGCTCAGGAAGACGAGATCGACTGCGCCGCGCGGTGTGGGCAACGTGCCGCGATCGGTGACGGTGAAGTCGAGCACGCGCGTATAGAAGTCTTCGACGCGCGCCATGTCGCTCACGTAGAACCCCATGTGGCTCAGAGAGAGTCCGAGGCGTTTGGCTTTCGGCAGAGTCATGCTGTCTCCAGTACTAGTGATAAACCCTGATAAAAAACGAGTTGTAGATCGCTCGTTTCATATTGTATTCTCAAAATACGATAAACACACCAAAAAATATCGTCGATCGATCTAGTGAAATTCAAATTTTTATCAACGGAGCATCATGAAACTCATCAGCTTTTCCACCCGTGAAGGTCAGTCGTTCGGTGTCGTGCAAGACGGTGCGGTATTCGATCTGAAGAAGCGTCTCGGCGGGCGCTACACCAGCCTCAAGGCATTGATCGCCGCCGGGGCATTCGATGAAGCGCGCCGTGCCGCGAGCGAAGGCACGGGCGATCATGCGCTGGCCGAAGTCGCGCTCGAGCCGGTCATTCCCGATCCACAGCAGATTTTCTGCGTCGGCCTCAACTACGCCGAGCATGTGAAGGAAACCAATCGCGAGACGACCGAGCAGCCCGTCATCTTCATGCGCGTGCCCGCGTCTCAGGTGGGTGCCGGCCAGCCGATGCTGCGTCCGCCCGAGTCGACGCAGTTCGACTACGAAGGCGAGATCGCGGTCATCATCGGACGCGGCGGCCGCCGCATCGCAGAAGCCGATGCGTGGAATCACATCGCCGGCTACAGCTGCTACAACGACGGCTCGATTCGCGACTGGCAGCGTCATACGGGCCAGTGGGGGCCGGGCAAGAACTTCTTTCGCACGGGCGCGTTCGGCCCGTGGATGGTAACGAGCGACGAGATCGGGCCGAACACGCTCATGACGCTCGTCACGCGCCTGAACGGCAAGGAAGTTCAGCGCGCGACCACGGAGATGCTGATCCACGGCATCGCGAAACAGATCGCCTATCTCTCCACCTTCACGCCGCTCTTCCCCGGCGACGTGATCGTGACCGGCACGCCGGGCGGTGTCGGCGCGAAGCGCAACCCGCCGCTCTTCATGAAGGCGGGCGACGTAGTCGAAGTGGAAGTCGACCGCATCGGCACGCTGTCGAATCCCGTCGCCGACGAGGCATAAGCAAGGCACGAACAAGGCATAAACGCGAAAGTGCCGCGCGCTTCGGAGCGCGGCGCTTTCGATCACGATTCAGACATGATTCAGGTAAATGTGATGAAGGATCTCGTCGAGCCGGCGCCGCGCACCGAGCCCGAGTTTGACGTCGCGGTCATCGGTTTCGGGCCGACCGGCGCCACGCTCGCCAATCTGCTCGTGTTGCGCGGCCTGAAGGTCGTCGTGTTCGAGCGCGACAAGGACATCTTCGCCCTGCCACGCGCCGTGCACTTCGACGGCGAATGCATGCGCGTGTTCCAAAGCATCGGCATCGCGCAAACCATGCTGCCCGATCTGTTCGTCGGGCCCGGCATGAAGTTCGTCAATGCACGCGGCGAGCTCATGATCGACTGGAGCCGTCCGCCGGGCATCGGCCCGCACGGCTGGTGCGCCAGCTACAAATTCCATCAGCCGGACCTGGAGCGCGCCTTGCGCGCGCAGCTCGGCCGGCATGGCGGCGCGGACGTGCGCCTGCGCCATGAAGTCTTCGCACTCGACGAGCACGACACGCACGTGCGCATCCGCTTCGAAGACACCGCGCAAGGCCGTCTTGCACAGACGACGGCGCGCTACGTGGTCGGCTGCGATGGCGCGCGTTCGACGGTGCGCCGCTTCATCGGCACCGAGCTCGCCGATCTGAAGTCGCACGAGCGCTGGGTTGTGGTCGACGTATTGCTCGAACGCGAGCGTGCGGATCTTGGCGACTATTCGATCCAGCACTGCGACCCCGAGCGCCCGACCACCTACACACGCGGCCCGCACAACCGCCGCCGCTGGGAAATCATGGTGATGCCCGGCGACGACGAACGCCGCATCGGCATGGCCGACTGGATCTGGGAGCGCCTTGCGCGCTGGATCACACCGGCCGATGCGCAACTCGAACGCTCGGCGATCTACACGTTCCATTCGGTAATTGCACAGGGCTGGCGGCGCGACCGGCTGCTGATCGCCGGTGACGCCGCGCATCAAACGCCGCCATTCATGGGACAGGGCATGGCCGCCGGCATTCGCGACGCGTCCAACCTCGCGTGGAAGCTCGCCGATGTCGTGCACGGTGCGATGCCCGAGACGCTGCTGGATACCTACGAAAGCGAACGCGAGCCGCACGTGCGGACGTTCATCGAGACGGCGGTGCAGCTTGGCCGCGTGATTCAGGCGACCGATCTCGATGAGGTGGCCGGGCGGGATCGTGAAATGACGGCGACCATCCGCGAATTCAAAACGCCCCAGCCGCGACTCGGCGTCGGTCTGCACGACGGCGAACTGGGCGGGCATGTCGGGCCACAGCCGTCGTTCGCGGACGGCTCACGCCTCGACGATGCCGTGGGCTATCGCTTCGCGCTCGTCGCCGAGGAACCGCTGGCGCTTCACGCACGGCGCATCGTGCCCGAGACGGCTCTCGAACGCATGGCGATCGTGCCGGCGGTCGACCCGGCCTTGCGCGAATGGCTCGCATCCATCGGCGCACGCGCGGCGATGCTGCGGCCCGACCGCTATATCGGCGGCGTGGCCAACGACGCGGCCGGCATGGAAACCCTGATCGCACGAACCGGCGCAATCTTCGTCGCCGGGCAGCGGCGCTGCAAAACTGCTTGAACGGCTTGATTTGCATGCAGGCCTGAATGCGGGCCTGCGTGACGAGAACAACACAATATCTGTCAGGAGAGACAATGGAGACAAAACCTTCGGGCGCCGGCGCGGCGTCCGCGACCGGCATGCCCGGTCTGAACCGCGCCCAATGGCGGATGATCCTCATCGCGAGTCTGGGCGGCTCGCTGGAATTCTATGATTTCGTGGTCTACGGCTTTTTTGCGCACTACATTGCGGCGAGTTTCTTCCCGGCCACCGATCAGCTCGTCAGCATGTTGCTGACGTTTTCCGTGCTCGCGATCGGCTATATCATCCGGCCGCTCGGCGGCATCGTGCTCAGCAGTCTTGGCGATCGCATCGGCAGACGCCCCGTGTTCATCGCGTCGATCGTCGTCGTGACACTGGCGACGATCTGCATCGGCCTGCTGCCCGACTATTCGCACTGGGGCATCGCCGCGCCGATCGCGCTCATCACGCTGCGGGTGCTGCAGGGCTTTTGCGTCGGCGGAGAAATGCCGGGCGCGATCACTTACGCCGTCGAAGCGGCACCGCGTCGGGCAGGTCTCGCGGCCGGCGTGATCGTTTGCGCGATCAATACCGGCGTCATGCTGGCGACGATCGTCAACCTCGTCGTACAGTCGACGCTATCGCCCGCCGAGGCCGCCGACTACGGCTGGCGCATCGCCTTCCTCACAGGCGGCCTGTGCGGCATCGTTTCGTATCTCCTGCGCCGCAACCTCGACGAATCGCCCGAGTTCAAGCAGATGCACGGCGCGGTGGTGAAGCAGCCGTTTCGCGAGACGCTGCGCCATCATCGCGGCGCCGTCGTGGCGGGCGCGCTCTCGATTGCGGTGATGGCCGGCTTCAACGGCGTGCTTTATGGCCATATGCCCGCGTATATCGTCGAGGCGCTGCACTACGCGCCACGCGAGGCAGCCATCGCACAGAACGCGTATCTGCTTGTCAGCTCGGCGGGATTGCTCGCGGCGGGCTGGGCCGGCGACTACGTGCCGCGCCGCTACTTGCTGCGGCTCTCGTGCGTGCTGCTCGCGGCACTGGCGTGGCCGTTCTACACAGCGCTCGTTGCTCATAGCGTGAACGTGGTCCTGCTGTTCGTGCTCGCCGCGCTGGTGTTTTCGCTCGCAAGCGGCACATGGGCATCGGTGCTCGCCGACTTCTTCCCCGTGCAGGTGCGCTTTAGCGGCATTGCGCTGGCCTATAACGTGTCCGTCGTCATATTCAGCGGCTTCGCGCCGCTGCTGTGCGCGATGTTCGTGCGCACGACGGGCTCGCTTGCGGCGCCCGCATGGTACGTGATCGGCTCGGCGCTGGTCACGCTCGTCGCCAGCCTCGCGATGCAGGCACCCGCGCGCGCCGCGCAGCCGGGCGCCGGTCTCACGCATATCGGCTGAAGCTCCGCATTACGCGTTGCACTGCGCCGGTGTGCCTCGGGCACACCGGCCGGTTTTCCTCGTCATCCCGTTCCGGACGGCCGCGTCGTGTCGGCCGCTCCATCCAGAGAGGCATTTCAAGTGAATCGCAAGCTTATTTGTGCGCTTGCCGCAGCATGGGTGATCCCGGCTGCCCACGCGCAAAGCAGCATTACGCTATTCGGTATTCTCGACGTCGGTGTCAGCTACGTGTCCAATGAAAACGGCGCGCACAACTTCATCGCGCAAGACTCCGTCTATACGCCGAGCCTTTGGGGTATCCGCGGCGTCGAAGATCTTGGCGACGGTTACAAAGCCATTTTCGAACTGCAATCGCAATTCTCTGTCGACAGCGGCGCAGGCGTGCCGACCCCTGACTTCAATCGCGGTGCGTATGTCGGTCTCGCGAAAGACGGTTTGGGCCGGATCACCTTCGGCCAGCAATACAACCTGCTGTTCGACTTCCTGTTCTTTCCGCCCGCGCGTCTCGACGGCACGTTCCTTTACGGTGGCCTCTACAACATGCGGCAAGGGCCATTCAGCGGGCTCGGCATTCCGCAGAATCCGACCGGCGCGCTCGACTTCGACCAGACCGCGGGAACCTCGCGCGTCTCGAATGCCGTGAAGGTGACATCGGCCTCGTTCAGCGGCTTTCGCTTTGGCGCGCTATACGGTTTCGGCGACACGGCGGGGAGTCTCTCGACGGACAACACGGTCGGCTTCGGCATGAACTACACGTTTGGCACATTCGGCGCAGGCGCGGCTTACAACGAAACGCGCTACGCGGCGCTGAACGACGGCCATGACGGCATCCGCAATATCGGCGTGGGTCTCGGCAATACGTTCGGCAATCTCTATGCGAGCATGCTCTATACGTACACGCACAACACCTTGAACGGAACGACTGCACAGGCCGCCCAGATCAGCGGCCTCTACTCCTTCAGCCCGTTCTGGCGACTCGGTGCGAATTACCAGTACATGAAGGGCAACGCCGCGCTCGATCACAACCAGGCGCAGCAGATCACGACGACGCTCCAGTACTCACTCTCCAAACGCACCCTGCTTTACGTGGAAGCCGCGTATCAATGGACCAATGGAGACGTTGCGGGAATGCACGGCGCGTGGATCGGCGGGCTCGATCCCTCCAGCTCGGACACGCAGTTCGTTGGTCGATTAGGAATGCAGACATTTTTCTGAGCGACTCGCTGGCGACCCATGTCGTTCCACGCATAGCGTATCCAGAGAAGGCGGCTGCCCCGGAACTTCCGGATGCGGCCGTCGCCGCATGCGACCGCCTTCCCTGGCTGGGGCTACCAGTTATGCTTCATCGCCACGCGAACGATCGTCTGATTGCGCGTCGACGATGGTGTGGCGCTATAGCCGATCACTGCGTCCACCCCTTCCGATGCGCGCATCCAGTCAAGCGAGGTATAGACTTCCGTGCGCTTCGAAAGCAGATAGTGGGCGGAGAGTGCGGCTTCGTGCCAGTGGTGATCTTCGAATGTCGAATACTGGTATCCCGCAATCAGGGTCATTGCGGGCGTGAGAAAGTAGCGCACGCCGGGTTCATAAACGCGCAACGACGAAGTCCGTCCGAATCCTTTGAATACCGTATCGCTGAAGTCGCCCGCAATCACCAGCGAGCCGAGCGTCCAGGACGCACCGATGCCGTATATCGACTGCGAATCGACCGGAAACCCCGTGGCCGAATAAAGGTCGTTCACGGCGCCGTTCGGTCCGACCGTCGCAACCGTCTGACCGAGCATCGAGGTCACGCCCATCGCTGCGTAGGGATCAATCGCCCCAAGCCCGCTGGGCGAATTCAGGCGCGTGTAATTGCCGCCTGCCGAAAACGCCCCCATCTGATAGCTGAAGCCCGTGCTCCATGAGCTGCCGTTATGAAAGTCGCCTGCGCGATTGCTGAATGCGTACATGCCGCCGACTATGAGCCCGTGATAGCTGTTGCTCACGAATTTGACAGCATTCTGCAGTCGCGCACCGCCCTGGCGGTCGAAGTTGCCAAGGTGCACGCCGTAGCCGCTTCCGTATGCCCCCGTATTAAATAGCCCGGTGAAGTCGAGAGCAAAGTCGTACTGAATGCCGAACGTGAGTGTGCCGAGCGAATTGCCGAGGCCGACGTAGGCCTGTCTGCCGAACAGCGCGCCCCCTTGGTTCAACTGCCCGGTACCCAGGTGGTAGCCGTTCTCCAGCACGAACAGTGCACGATTTCCGCCACCGAGGTCCTCAATGCCCTTGAACCCCAGCTCGTTCGGCTGATACGCGCCGTCCGCGAACTGCCATGCGTGCGAGCCGCCCGTATTGCTCAGAAAGTTGATCCCGGCATCGGCCGCCCCGTACAGGGTGATGCTGCTTTGCGCATGCACGCCCGCCTGTACGAATAGCCCGGTCACGCCTGCAAGCCACCATTTCCTTTTCATCGCCACACTCTCCAATCCTGATTGACATCGCATGCCATGTCGGCGCTTTGCTTTGAACTACTAATCGTCAAGGTCATCCTCGGGAATTCGTGGTGACCGTCTGTGGCGTTGCCCCACCTGGCCCGCGCGCCTCCCGAACTGCGCCGGCCACCGCCTTCCCCCGTCTTGCCGAGGTCAAGTGCTGCCTCACCCGAAACCTCATAAGAATCGTGTAATTCGCACTTTTATTGACCGAACGGGCATTACGGAATATGCTTTGGTCATAAACGTGTGGAAATCAGTGTAAACCCGCTCAATACGCAAGCGAGACACGAACGCCCGTTCGGTTTCGTTCGCATGCGACGAAAAGGAGAGAAGATGCCCCGATGTCCGAAACGCCGCGATGGCGGCACACGCAACGGTCGCGCCCCGGAGGCACACTTATGACCGCGCTACCTCCAGGGCCGCACTTTCGCCTCGACGGCGCGCGGGCACTCGTCACGGGCGGCAGCAGCGGCATCGGCTTCGCCGCCGCCGTCGCGCTCGCCCGTAGCGGCGCGCACGTCACGCTCGCCGCGCGCCGGCAAGATCCGCTCGACGTTGCCTGCGAGGCGCTGCGCGCCGAGGGTCATGCCTGTGAAACGCGGCTGCTCGACGTGACCCTTTCCGCGGACGTCGATCGCGTCGTCGGCGACCCCGGCGCGCCGCCCTACGACGTGCTCGTGAACAACGCCGGAACAAACCGGCCCAAGCCGCTAGTCGAAACCCGCGACGAAGACATCGACGTCGTGCTCGACGTCAACGTGAAAGCGATGTTCTACGTCGCGCGCGCGTTCGCGCGCCGCCTGCTCGCTGCACAGCAACCCGGCACGATCGTCAACGTCTCGTCGCAGATGGGGCATGTCGGCAGTCCGCGCCGCACGCTCTATTGCGCGAGCAAGCATGCGATCGAGGGCATGACGAAAGCGCTCGCCTGGGAACTCGGGCCGGCGGCCATTCGCGTCAACACCCTGTGCCCTACCTTCATCGAGACGCCGTTGACGGCGGGCATGCTCGACGACACGGCGTTTCTCGATTGGGCCAGCCAACGCACGGCCCTCGGCCGGATCGGACAACTCCACGAAGTCATGGGCGCCGTGGTATTTCTCGCGTCATCCGCCTCGAGCCTCGTCACAGGCAGCGCGCTGATGCTCGACGGCGGCTGGACCGCTGCATGAGCCCACAGCAAAACGCCTGCGATGTACCGCAATCCACGCCTGCCGACCCAGCCATGACGACCCGCCCTCTTCCCGCCGATTTCAGCCTGCGCGCGCGCCTCGCCAACGGGCCGCGCCTGCGCGGCGTATTCAACGCGTTGCCGAGCCCCGCGATCATCGAGATGTGCGGCTATGCCGGCTTCGATTTCGTGATCATCGACAACGAGCACGGCAGCGCCGATTACGGCACGACCGAACACATGCTGCGCGCCGCGCGCGCGAGCGGCATCGCGCCCGTCGTGCGCTGCTTCGAACGCGATCTGGCGCGTCTGCTCGACATGGGTGCGGGCGCGGTGCAGATTCCGATGGTCGAAACCGCCGAGCAGGCGCGCCGCCTCGCCGCAGCCGTGCGCTACCCGCCGCTCGGCACGCGCGGCTGCGCGTTCAGCCCGCGCGCGGCGGGCTACGGTGCCTTCGGCGGCAGCGCGCACGTCGAGCGCAGCAACGCCGGTATCGCACTCGTGGCGATGATCGAAACACCGCTGGGCGTGGCGAACGCCACGGCAATCGCTGGCGTGGAAGGCATCGATGCGGTGTTCGTCGGCCCGAACGATCTCGCGCATGTAATGGGCCACGGCGGCAACTGGGAAGCGCCCGAAGTGCGTGCGGCGATCGAGTCCGCGCTCGCCGCAATCGTCGGCGCGGGCAAGTGTGCGGGCATCGTCGCACTGACGCCGGACGAAGAGGAGCGGTACGCCGCGCTCGGCGCGCGCTACTTCGCGAATGTCACGACAAGCCTGATTACCCGCGCCTTGCGCGAAGCCGCGACGGGCCAGGCACAACGCGCGAGCTACTCGTGAGCACGAGCGCACGCGACACCGCCGCTACGCGTCCCGCCATCGTGCTGCTGCCCGGCACCCTCTGCGACAACGCACTATGGGAGCCGATGCTCGGCGCGCGGCCCGCGCTTCGTGCGCGCGCGATCGCCCTGTCCTATGCGGGCGCGCGTAGCGCGCGCGAGGCGGCGAGCGCGCTGTTGCCGCATCTGCCCGCACGCTTTGCCGTGCTCGGCTTTTCGCTGGGCGGCTTCGTCGCGCTCGAACTTGCGCACGCCGCGCCCGAGCGCGTCGCGGGCCTCGCGCTCGTCGCGACCAACGCGCGACCGGACCTCGCCGACAATGCGGCGCGCCGTCGTGCGGCCGTAGCCACCGCGCGCGAGCGCGGGCTCGGCAACTACGTGCGCGAAAAACTCTGGGCGCAGTACGTAGCGCCTTCGCGGCTACACGACGATGCACTGGCCGCGCCTATCCTCGCGATGGCCGCACGCACCGGTTTCGGCACCTTCGAAGCGCAAACTGAAATCGCCATCTCACGCGCCGACAGTCTGCCGCGTCTTGCCGCGATGCGCATGCCGTCGCTCATCGTCAGCGGACGTCACGACGTCATCAATCCAGCGGACCGCCAGCAGGAGCTCCACGCCGGCTTGCCCGGTTCGGTGTGGCGCGTGTGCGAGACGGCGGGCCATTTCGTGCCGCTCGAAGCGCCGGCCGAACTGGCGAATTTCGTCGAGACGTGGCTCGCGCGCGTCGACGCCGCCGTCGCGCGAATCTGATGCCCTCACCCCTGCGCGCGGCGTGCCGTCTCAGTGCCACCGCCGCGTGCGCGCAACCGCATCGGCAAAACGGGCCCGGGCCTCGCCGACGAACGCCGCACTGCGGCTCGGCTCGTACACCGTCGCGTCGCCCTCGCGCGGCGGCAGCGCGATGCCGGCGCCGCGCGCGGCAAGCGACGCGCAACCGTACGCGGTCAGTTCGTGAAACCGCTGCGTGACGACCGTGCGCTCCAGCATGTCGGCGAGGAACTGCACGAAATAGCGGTTCTGCGTGAGACCGCCGTCAACCGAGATCCGGTCCGCGACGCCCACGTGCGCGCGCATCGCCTCGATCACCTCCACGGCGCTCAGCGCAATGCCTTCGAGCAGCGACTGGCAGAGATCCGCACGTTGCGTCGAAGCATGCATGCCGATCCACATCGCCCCGGCGCTGCGGTCCCAGTGCGGGCACGCCAGTCCCGAGAGCGCGGGCACGAACGTCAGTCCGCGCGAGATCGCGGCGGGCGCCGCGAATTCGGCGATCTCCGATGTATCGCCAAAAAGCCCCAGACGCGCGGCCCACTCGACAGCCGAACTCGCGTCGTACACACCGCCGTCGACCGCGTAGGCAAGCTCGCCGTCGAGATGCCATGCGACGGTGGGCAGCAGGCCCTGCTCGGGCGCGCGCACGATCGACGCCCCCGTGAGCGCGAGCGCGAACGCGCCGGTGCCGAACGTGATCTTCGCGTCGCCCGGCGCGCGGCAACCGTGACCGTAGAGCGCCGCCTGTTGATCGACGATCGAGGCGCTCAGGCGCGCGCGCCCGAGCCAGCCGAAGTCGCCCACGCTCTCGCGGATTTCGGGCAGCGTCTCGATCGGCACTCCGAACAATTCGCACAGGTCCGGGTCCCACTGCCCGCTCGCGAGATTCATCAGGGACGTGCGTGACGCCGTGGTCGTGTCGGTGACGAAGCGGCCCGCAAGGCGGTCGAGAAACCATGCGTCGGTCGTGCCGAGGCGCAGCCGTCCCGCGCGCAGCGCGGCGCTCACGCCGGGCTGATGCTCGACCAGCCAGCCGAGCTTCGCCGCCGAAAAGTAGGCGTCGAGCGGCAAGCCCGCGCGTTCGAGCGTCAGCGCTTGCGCCCCTTGCGCGCGCAGCGCCTCGATGTGCCCGGCGGTGCGGCGGTCCTGCCAGACGATGACGTCCGAGAGCGGCGCCTTCGTGACGGCGTCCCAGGCGAGACAGCTTTCACCCTGATTGTCGATGCCGATCGCGTCGACGTCCCCCGCTGCCGCGAGGCAAGCTTCGATGTTGGCGAGCAGCTCCTGCGGGTCGTGCTCCACCCAGCCGGACTGCCGATGATGCTGGGCGTGACGGACCGCGTGTGCGATCGACATCGTGCCATCCTCGTTGACGACGAGCACCCGTGTGCTCGTCGTGCCCTGATCAATCGCTGCAACTCGCTTCATGCCTGTTCCGTTTCCCTCGTTTTCATGCCTGCGCCCGCACGGCGACGTGCAGCGTATCGGTTCCGGGCGGCACGGCAAGTCCCGCGAGCGGCACCAGCATGCGCCGCTCGGGCAGCGCGCTCACCGGCTGCTGCCAGAGCACGCGTGCGCCCGCCCTGACTTCGAGCACGCCATCTACCGCGCGCGTCACGCGGACCTGCAGCGCGTCCAGCCCCGCGTCGCCCAGGGGCATGGCGAGCCGTTGCGGCATCGCCAGCTTGATATTGTCGCCGCGCTCGACCCGCACCGTTGCGCCCGTGGGCACAGCAGCACGACTGCCCTGCAGATCGCCGGCAATCGTCGCACCGATGCGCCGCCCCTCGCGGAACGACCAGCCGGCCGTTTCCACGGGCCGCAGCAGGTTGCCCGCCGCAAAGAACGCCGGGTCCGAGCAGCGGCCGTACTGATCGACGACCGGGCCGCCTGTGCCGCTGTCGAGCAGCAGATGGCTGGCGCGCACGAGCGTCGACTCCGGGACGAATTGTCCGGTGAACAGAATGCCGTCGCAATCGACCGTGCGCAGCGCGCCGTCCGATTCGCGCAGCCGCGCCCCTTCCACACGGCTCGCGCCCACGATCTCCTCGAGTCGCGTGCCGTACCACACGGGCACGCGACACAGTCTCGGCAAGGCCATGAAGAGACGCCGCGTTGTCGGGCGCGCGGCGACCTCGACCATCCCGACGGGTCGGATGCCCGCCTTCAGGCACGTGAGCACAGCGGAAATCGCCACCAGCTCCGTGCCGACGATGAGGGGCCGCCGGAACGGCATCAGGTGGCGCTGATAGACGAACGACTGCAGCGCACCCGTATTGAGAACGCCGATCGGACGGTCGCCGGAGACGAGCCGCGCCGAGCGCGGCGACTCGCGCACGCCCGTCGCGAGCAGCACGCGCGCAGCAGAGAGCTGCGCCGTGCCGGACGCATCGGCAATGTGCACCGTGCCGCCAGGCGCCAGTTGCGTCACCGTGACGCCGGTGCGGATCTGCACGCCGTGGCGCGCAGCAAGCGCGGCAAGACGCGCGGCATAGGCGGGGCCGCGGTACACGCGCCCGAATTCGCGCATGCCGAATGGCGGATGCCCGCAATGGCGCGGCACGCCGCCGAGCTCGGGCTCCCGTTCGAGCAGCGTGACCGACGCCACGCCGCGCCGGCGCAACTCCACCGCGGCAGCGATACCGGCGGGGCCGCCGCCGACCACGAGCACTTCGCAATCGAGTCGCTCACTCATGGCAGTCTCCGAGGGCGAGCGGCGTCGCCAGCCGCGTGCGCGTCAGCTCGGCCACGCGCGCGCTGCAATAGAAGCCCTGACAGCGGCCCATGCACGCGCGCGTACGCCGCTTCAAACCGCCGATATCGCCGGGTGGAATCACACTGCCGAGCGCGGCCTCGATCTCGCGCTGCGTAACGAGCTCGCAATGGCAGATGATGGCATTGTCGCCCGGCAGTTGCCAGTCGCGCGGCCGGTGTTCGGCGAGATTCGGCATGCGCGGCCAGCTGCGGGGCTCGACCCCGGCGCGTAATTCGCCACCTTCGTAAAGCGCCAGAACGTGCTTCGCGATGCCGAGAGCGGCAGTCAGGCCAGTCGAGCGGATGCCGCCGACCGCCAGGTAGCCGCGCTCCCGCTCGATGCGAATGCGGTATTCCTTGCGCTCGGTCGCGGGGCGCAGCCCCGCGTAGATCGCCGTGACAGGCATGCCTTCGAGCGCCGGCACACGCGCCACGGCGCTCGCAACGAGATGCGTGAGCGTGTCCCGATCGACGCTTGCGCGCGTGCGGTCGTCCTGCTCCTCGGCGGTAGGGCCGACCAGCAGGTTGCCGAACGCGGTACGCGTGATCACGATGCCCTTGGTGCGCTCGGTCGGCACGGGCAGCAGGATGCTGCGAAGGCAGCGCGACGACGCCTTGTCGAACACGACGAATTGCCCCTTGCGCGGCAGGATCGTGAATTCGCTGCTGCCGAGCAGCGCACGCTCGACATGATCCCCGAACAACCCCGCGCAGTTGACGACGAACGCGGCCCGCCAGCAGCCCTGGCTCGTTTCCAGCTCCCAGTTGCCGCCGTTGCGACGCGCGCCGGTCAGCTCCGCGCCGAACAGCGCACGCGCGCCGTGTTCGACAGCCTGGGTCAGATACGCCAGCGGCGCACTCCACGGATCGATCACATGTTCGCGCGGCACCAGCACGCCGCCGCGCACCGCGGGAGACAAGCCGGGCTCGCGCTCCAGCATGGCGGCGCGCTCGATACGTTGCACGTCGGTCACGCCGTTCGCGTGCGCCTGCTCGACGATGGCGTCGAGTCGAGCAAGCTCCTCGTCGCTCCACGCGGCAACCAATGCGCCCGTTTCCAGAACGGGCAAGTTCATGCGCGGCGCGATCTCCAGATACTCCTCGTAGCCCGCCTCCATGCAGGCGAGTTCGAGGCTGCCGGACGGCGCGTCAAAGCCCGTATGGAGAATCGCGCTATTGGCCTTGCTCGCGCCGGACAGCAGATCCGCGCCCTTCTCGATCACGAGCACACGTTCGCCCGCCAACGCAAAACGGCGCGCGACCGCGCAGCCGACGACGCCTGCTCCCACCACCGCCACATCGAATTGCTCGCCTACGCCCGGCCTCATCGCATCACCGATTTATCAAATACAATGACCGAACGTTATACATAAATGCCCGAACAGTCAATATGTGCGGCCTTGACCGCGTAATTCGGTGACTTTTTGCGTCTTTTGCCGATCCATGCTTGACGCGACCGCCCGCCTGACGCACGATTTCGCACCATCTGCGTCGGCTTCGGGCATGCTGCGCGTTCACGTCGCAGCATGACGAGCTTTCCTCCTCGGACCGCCATCGATGAAACCCTCTGTACGACACGCAACCATTCTTGAACTGCTGCGCGAGCACCGCAAAGTCACCGTTGACTTCCTGTCCGAGCGTCTCGGCACCTCGCGCGAAACGATCCGTCGCGACCTCACCGAGCTTTCGCTACGCGGGCAGCTGCGCAAGTACCACGGCGGCGCGACGCTGCTGGACCAGCAGACCGAAGGCGCATTCCGCTCGCGCCTGCTCGATCAGGCCGACGAAAAGCGCGCGGTCGCGCGCTGTGCTGCGGCGCTGTTCGATCGCGACGACACGCTTTTCATCGACACCGGCACCACCACGCTCGCCTTCGCGCAGGAACTGGCGGCACGCCCGGCGATGACCGTTGTCACGAACTCGCTCGCCATCACGCAAACCATGGCGCGCGGCGGCGAAGGCCACCGGGTGTTTTTGATCGGCGGCGAGTATGTCGACGAAGCGTCCGAGAATGTGGGGCGGCTCGCCGTCGAGCAGATTTCGCAGTTCCACGCACGCGACGCCGTCATCACGGTCGGCGCCATCGACGCGAGCGGCGTGATGGACTACGAATTGCGCGAGGCGGAGATCGCGCGCGCCATGATCGCGCAGGCCAGGCGCGTGACGGTCGTGGCCGACGCCACGAAACTCAACCGCACGGCGTTGTTCCAGGTCTGCACGCTCGAGCGCATCGATCGGCTCGTCATTAACGAGCGTCCCGACGCGGCGCTGGCGGAGGCGCTGGCTGCGGCCGGCGTGGACGTGATCGTCGTCGCGCTCGAACGCAAGAACGCCGCCTGACGGCGGCGGCACAAGAACCGATTCGCCGCGGCGCACACGGATGGCGCGCGCGCCGCAGGCCAGAATCAGCCGCGCCAGGTCGCTCCCGCCACATCCGCGGTGCCGGTGACGCGATACAGGCTCGCCTCGCCCGACATGCTCGGTGCGAGCGTGTAATCGAGGCCCGGCGGCACCGCGCAGGTATCGCCCGGCGCGAGCACGATCGAACCGTCCGCCCACGCAAACCGCCAATGGCCGCGCATCGTCATCAGCACGGTATCGCGGCCGGCACGTTGCGGCGCTCCGCCAAGCGAATCGCGGCCCAGCAGTTCGACTTCAAACCCCGGCCGGTCGCGCAACAGACCGGACTCGCCGATAACCTGCGCGGGCGCATGCCTCGCCAGCGCAAGCAGGTCGCGATAGCGCGCCACGTAGTCGCGCACCACGTACGACGTCGGCGGTTCGGGAAAGTCCGCGAGTTCCGCTTCGCTCAGGAGCGGCATTGGCGCCACGCCCGCGGGTAGCGATTCCCCTTTCTTCGTGTCATAGAGGCGCCCGTTGGCGCCTAGCACGAGGCCGTGATGCGCGGCTTCCTCGATCACCTGCGGCGCCCAGATCACGCCTCCGCCCGCGTCGTCGCCGCCCAGCATCGACATGATCATGCCGTAGTCGGTACCCACGTTCTCGAAGCCGCGAAAGATCCCGGTGGGAATGTCGAAGATGTCGCCTTCCTCGAGCACCACTTCGCCCGCGTCGCCCCAGCGGCCCCAGAAGAAACGCCAGCGGCCTTTGAGCACGAAGAACACCTCGGCGGTGCGGTGCGCATGCAGTGAATTGCGGCAGCGCGGCGGCTGCCCCGCCGCGCCGATGTTGAAGCCCGGCGCGATGGCGAGATGAACGTGCTGGTCCGGGCTCTCCGACACGCCGCGCCCGATGATCGTGAAGTTCTCCTTCTGGTTCGAGCCCGGCGTATGAGCATCGATGAACGCCGTTCGGCATGGCACGAGTTCGCCATAGCGGACGGTGCGACGCATCATCTCTTCAAAAGTCACTTTCATTCGTTGTCCTGTTCGTCTTTCCGGCAGGCCTGTGTGGCCCGAACCGTTGTCTCTGCGCGCTGCGCTGCGTCAGTCGATGCGCCTGCCGGTCTTGCGATCGAAGAGGTGGCAGATCGCCGCGGGCACCGACGCGCTAAGCCGGTCGCCGATCTCGGCGCGATAACTCTTGGACGATTTCACCGAAACCAGCGAATGGCCGATGCGAAAGCTCGCCATGGTCGCCTCGCCGAGCAGCTCCATCGAATACACGTCGGCGGTGAGGTTGCCGCCTTCGGCAACGAGCGTGGCGTCCTCCGCGCGAAAGCCCAGCGTGACGTCGCCCGCCACGTGCGCGGGCAAACCGTCGATGTGTATGCCGGGCGCGCTGAACGTGCCGCCGCGGATCTCGCCGTCAACGAGGTTCATCGCCGGCGAGCCAATGAAGCTCGCAACGAAAGTATTGGCCGGGCGGTCGTAGATCTGCGTGGGCGTGCCGACCTGCTGGATCACCCCCTTGTTCATCACGACGACGCGGTCGGCCATCGTCATCGCCTCGATCTGGTCATGCGTCACGTAGATCGTCGTCACCTTCAACTGGTGCTGGAGATTCTTGATCTGCGCGCGCGTGGATACGCGCAGCTTCGCGTCGAGATTCGACAGCGGCTCGTCCATCAGGAATACGCGCGGATGGCGCACGATCGCCCGGCCGAGCGCGACGCGCTGCCGCTGGCCGCCGGAGAGCGCGGCGGGGCGCCGATCGAGCAGTTCGTTGAGCTCGACCATGGCAGCCGCGCTCATAACCATTTCGTGATGGCGTTGCGCCGCGACTTTGCGCACCTTCAACGGAAAGCGGATGTTCTCGTACACGGTCATGTTCGGATACAGGCCGTAGCTCTGGAACACCATCGAGATGTCGCGATCCTTCGGCTCCAGCCGGTTCACGAGTTGATCGTCGAACCAGATTTCGCCCTCGGTGATGTCCTCCAGACCCGCGATCATGCGCATGGTCGTGGTCTTGCCGCAACCGGACGGTCCGAGCAGCACGAGAAACTCCTCGTTCTCGATCGTGAGATCGAAATTGTCGACGCCGACGAAATTGGACCACCGCTTCGAGACGTTCTTGAGACGGATTTGCGCCATGACTTGCCCCTTAACCCTTGACGGCGCCCGCGGTCAGCCCGCTCACGATGCGCCGTTGAAAAAACATCACCAGAATGAAAAGCGGAACCGTCGCCGATACCACCGCCGCCACCGCATACATGACGTTGCCCTCGGTCTGCACCGTGCCGAGAAAGCTTGAAATCTTCGGCACCATCGTCAGGTTGTCCTGGCTCAGCAGCATCGCGGTCACCGCGAAGTCGTTATAGGCGAGCAGGAAAGAGAACAGCCCGGTCGTGACGAGCCCCGGCAGCATCACCGGCATGATGACCATGCGAAACGCCTGGAAGCGCGTGCATCCATCGACCATCGCGCTTTCGTCGAGATCCTTCGGGATGGAGAGAAAAAACGAATGCAGCATCCACAGCGTGAACGGCTGGTTGATGGCCACGAGCACGATGATCGCCGTCGGCAGATGGCCCCAGACGTTGAGCTCGAAGAACGGCAGCAGATAACCGGATACGAGCGTGATCGGCGGCATCGCGCGGAACACCAGCGCGATCATCAGGATCCAGAACGTCGAGCGCGAATTCGAGCGGGCGAGCGCGTAGCCGCCGAGCGTGCCGAACGTGAGCGAAATCGCCACGACGCAGACGGTCACGATCGTCGTGTTGATGGCCTGCTGCCAGAAGTCGCGCACGACCCACGCGCCGTAATAGCCCGCACCGGTGAACGCATGCCCTGTCTGCGCGAGCGTCTTCACGCCCCAGATCGCGTTCCACCAGGTGGTGCGCGAGAAGAAGTCGGCCTCGACCTTGAACGAGCCCCACACCGTCCACACGAACGGAAAGGCCGCGACGAACACCCACAGAACGACGAAACCGGTGGACAGTGCGTTGAGGCCCCAGGGGCGCTTGCGAGTGCTGGTTGACATCCTGGGTCTCCTATTTACGGTTGAAATCGCGCCACGTGCGCACGAGCACCGGCATGAGCAGGATCATCACGCCGATGATCGTGAGCACGGAGGTCGCCGCCGCCGAACCGAACTGCTGATCTGCCTGCCCCTGCAGATCGTGAAACACGTTCCAGCTCAGCGAAGTGGCGTTGGCCTGCGCGCTCATACCGACCACGGGTTCGAACACGCGGAAGTTGTCCATCAACTGCACGAGTGCAATGAAGGTCGCGAGCGACCACAGATGCGGAATCACCACGTAGCGGATGCGCTGCCAGCGGCTCGCGCCGTCGATCATGGTCGCTTCGAGCGTATCGAGCGGCACCGTCTGGAGCCCCGCATAGAACACGATGAAAGAGAACGGCGCATTGGTCCATACGCCGTAGGTGAGCAGCGCGAGCCACGTGAGCGGCGCGGACGAACTCAGCGCCAGTTGCGGATCGCCGGTGATGGCCTGCAGCGTCGCCCCCAGAATGCCGAGCGGATTGATCATCCAGTAGAGGATCAGCGCGCCAATCAGCGGCGTGATGATCATCGGCAGCAGCGAGAAGAAAATCACGAAGCCCTTCGCCTTCGGCCGGATGGTGTTGATCGCGAGCGCGGTGGCGAAACCGAGGAGCATCGCGAGCGGCGTCACGACGAAGGTGTACACGAGCGTAAACGACAGCGCCTTGTAGAACGGCAGCGCATAGAGGCGGTTGAAGAAGGTGCCCGCTCCATCGCTTGTGTGAAGCGCCGCGCGGATGTCCGCGACCGCGAGATGATTGCGGTCGAGATACGTGCCGAAGCCGTTGAAGTGACCAAGAGGTTGTGCCGCGCGGCGCTTCTCGGTCGCCTCGGAATCGACGCGCACACCGGTCGTGCAGCCGCTGTACGGCGTGCAAAATTGCGACTTGAGCAGCACCTGTTCGTGCTGGGTGTAGAACGACTGGACCGCGACCGACACGATTGGCAGTGCGATGAATATGAGCATGGCCGCCAGCGATGGCAGCATGAAGGCAAAGAAAGCCCGGCGTGGCACGGCACGTCTCCTTAAGAACCGACCCAAATTATCTGGCGCGACATCCGACGCGCCGTTCAGCGCAGAAACCCGCTCGCGCGTGCCGATGCGATGTAGGCGGACTCGACATTCGCGAGCGCCGTCGCGGCGTCCTCGCGGCCGAGCAGAAACTGCGGCAGTTCGCTGCCGAGCGCCGCATGCAGCAGATCCATGTAAGGCACCATCGGATAGGGCTGCGCGCGCAAATGCGCCGTCGCGAGCACGCCGGCCGAGCCGAGGCCGGGGCGATAGCCGTCGGCGAGCCAGGTGGCGTCGTCGGGATGCGCGCGTGCGACCTCCGTGCGAATGCCGTGCAGCAGCGCGAGAAACGAGGCTTTCGCATCTTCGTCGGACACGTTGCGCGCAATCACGAAGCCGTCCCACCAGAGCGCGGCCGCAGGCGTGCTGCCGCCGTCGACGGTCGGTGCGGCCGCCAGCACGGTGTTGGCCGCGATTTCAGGCGCGGCGCCGTGCCGGTCGATCACCGTATCGGCCACCGAGCCCCACTGGTTCATCATCGCGACCTTGCCGGACATATAGACCTTGTTCATTTCGTCCGCGCTGTAGGTCGTGTAGTCGGGCGCCATGTAGGCGGCGAGCGCCTTCATCATGTTCAGCGCCGCAATGCCCCGGCTGTTGTCGATCGAAGGCTCGGCCGTACCTGGCTTGAAGAACGCGCCGCCATAGCCGAGATACATGTTCACGAACTCGGCGGCAACGTACCAGCCCGCCTGATCGGTTGCGGCAAGCGGATACTGCATCAGCCCCTTCTCGCGAATGATCTTCGCCGCCGCGAGAATGCCCTCGTAAGTGGTCGGCGGCGCGATGCCCGCGCGCCGCAGGATGTCCGCGCGGTAGAACAGATGCTGCGCGTTGATATCGACCGCGATCGCCATCACGTGGCCGTCGACCGTCACGAGCTGCTCGGGCCGCAGGTCCGCGCCGTACTTCGCGACGAGGTCGTCGAGCGGGCGGATGAGGCCCTTGTCCATCAACGGAAACAGCGAGTTGTTGGCGACGAACACCGCCGAATAAGCCGCCGGGCTGATCTGCAACGCCGGGACCTGCAGACTGTCGTGCTGCGTGGTTTCGTTCGCCGTCACGCTGACGGTGTTCGAAGCGCAGGTCTGCGCCGCGTCGATGATGATGCGCAGCGCCGCGAAGTCGTTCGCGAGAATGCGCACCGAGCCCGCCGGAATATCGCAGGCCGCGCGCGCGCTCTGGGGAATGGCGAGTGCCGCCGCAAGGGCCGCGGCGCCCGCCACGGATAGGACCTTCTTCATGGATGTCTCCGCTGCCGGCGGCGGCGCGGCCGTGTGTCCCGGCCCTGCCCGCCGCTGCGTTACCGAACCGGCGCCGCGCATGTCGAGGCCGCATCGCCCGCCCGCGCGCGCCGATACCCGGCACGCCGACGTCTTATTTGTTGATCTGCATGAGGACGCCGAACTCGTTGAACATCGTCCACTCCTTGGTGACCTTGCCGTCCTCGATCACCCAGTGCGTGATGCCCCAGAGATTGATTTCGCGCCCCGTCGGCGCGCCGTAGCGGCCGTTGCCGCGGTGCGTGCCGAGCATGCTCCAGCGGATCGCGACGAGATAGCCCTCGCGTGCGTTGCCCATCCAGTAGAGATCGTCGATCGCGTAGAGCATGTCGGGGAACATCGCGAGCATCGACAGGATGAACGATTGCAACTGCCCCTGACCGTGGAAATTGCGTCCCGCCGTCACCTGCACGAGCACCGAGGGGTGATAGACGCGATCGATCGCGCTCAGGTTGCGGCGGTTCCAGATCGTATGCAGCGCGGCCCGCACGAATTCTTCCGGGTTCTCGCCGATATGCGCGGGCAGCGGCACGCGCGGCGGCTTCGACTGACCGCTCATGCGCTTGGGCTCGCTGCCGAGAAAGTCCCGCGGCAACTGCGAGCCGGCGTCGGACTGCGCAAGCTTGCGCGCCGTTTCGACCACGTCGTAGCCGAGTTGCTGGACCACCGACGCCGTGTCGTACACCACGTGCTCGTGAAAGATCTCGTTGTCCCGTGCGACGCAGTTCGCGAGGCACCAGAACTGCACGCGACGGCCGGTCGGCTCGCCGTAGCGCGTATAGCCGGTGTTCGTGCCCACGATGCGCGTGCGATGCGACGTGTGGAAGCCGACCGTGTCGTCGCCGGCCCAGATCACTTCGTCCGCGACGATGCGGATGTCCGGGAACGCGTTGTTCAGCGAAATGGTGTCCGCGACGATCTTGTCGCGGCCGAACTGCAGCGCGAGGTCGTCCCACACGGCGCAATCGTGGCTATAGGTGTCGTAGATATAGCCGATGTCCTTCTCTTCCCAGATCTGATGCGTGATCCGGACGATGTAGTCGACGATGTTGACGTAGGTCGGCTCGAACCCGTGCATCGACTGCGCGACGGCATGCCTCGGCGCCTGGCCGAGGAATGCATCGGTGCCCCCGCGACGGTAGGCATCAAGTGAAATCGAAAAATCCTTCGGCATGTGCTGCGACGAAAGCGCCTTGAATTTCGAGCGCGCCTCGTCCTTGTGCGCGTGCGCTGCCGCGTCCGGTTTCGGCTGCGCCGACACCACCGGACGGGGCGCCTCCTCGACGGCCGCCGGCTTTGCCGCACCCTTGGCGGCCTGTTCGTTCTTCACTGTCTGTTCGCTCATCATCTCGCATCCTGTCTCTTCATGAAAGCGCCTGGCCAAGCGCGGCTCGATCCACTTTTCGCCGGTCGTGCCGGCGAGGTCCCACGCCTCGTAGCGAGGCGTCGTCCGTCGCGAAACTATAACCAGCCGATTTCCGTATAGTCAAGCAAAATGCCCGATCGGTCAACAAGAACAAAATTAATCAAGAAAATGATCACTGGAGCCGAGCACAGATCGATCGCAATTTCCACGCACTATCCCGAATCTACGGGCACCGAAGCGCTTACGACCTGTCTCCTGCCCCCCTCCTGGAGTCGGATCGATATACACATATTTTGTGTTTTCAGTCATAATTTTATTCCGTTCGGTCTTTTACGATCGGACCCGACGCGTCCCGCAGGGCCTGCGGACCGCCTCTGCGCCGTTTCTCCCTTTCACCTTCGGAGCCTCAATGGAATTCGCGCTGTTCCTTACCCGCAACGACAAGACCGTCGCCGACTGCCTCGACCTGTTCCCGCAATTCCAGAGCCTCGGCCTGCGCCACTTCGGCTTCAAGGACGTCGGCGTCGAGCACGCGACGTTGCAGGGACTTGCCGATGCGATCGATGCGGCGGGCGGCTTGTCGTACATGGAAATCGTGTCGGCGTCGAAGGACGACTGCCTGCGCTCGGCGGAACTCGCTGCGCAACTCGGCGTGAAGCGCCTGCTCGGCGGCACGCACGTGGAAGAGATTCAGGCCGTTCTGGCCGGCACCGCGACGCAATACTTTCCTGCCGCGGGCAAACCGCTCGGCCATCCGGTACGCCTCGAAGGCTCGGTGCAGCAGATCGTGGACGACTGCAAGCGCTTCATGGACCTGGGCTGCGCCGGTGTCGATCTGCTCGCGTATCGCGCGACCGGCGCCGACCCGCTGGAACTCGTCGCTGCGGCGCGAGACGTGATCGTCCCCGGCGGCCTGATCGTATCGGGCTCAATCGGTACACTGGAGCGCATTCGCGCAATCCGCGCGGCAGGCGCCGATCTTTTCACGGTCGGCAATGCAGTGCTCGATTGCACCTACGTGCCGGGCGAGACCTCCGCCGTCGAGCAGGCTCGGGCAATGCTGCGCGACAGTCGCGCCTCTTGATGCAATGCGGTTCGCGGCGCGAACGCGTGCCTCGAACCGCATCGACGTCAGGACCGCAATCGTCGAACGCCGTGCGATCGCCGCCCGCATGCGGGCGGCTTGAACGCCCTACCGGGCTCAGGGCGTGACGGGCACCGCGCTCGCATACGGCACGTCGCGATGGCCATAGCGGCGTACGCGGATGTTCGCCTGCTCGCCGTGCGCAATCATGCCTTCTATCGCGCACAGTCTTGAGCAGTACGAACCGATCAGTGCGCTTGCTTCGTCGGTCAGCACCTTCTGGTAAGTACAGGTCTTGATGAATTTTCCGACCCAAAGGCCGCCGGTATAGCGCGCCGCCTTGCCGGTGGGCAGCGTATGGTTCGTGCCGATCACCTTGTCGCCGAACGCAACGTTGGTGCGTGCGCCAAGGAACAATGCGCCGTAGTTCTTCATGTTGGCGAGGAAGTAGTCGGGATCGCGCGTCATCACCTGTACGTGCTCCGAAGCAATACGATCGGCCTCCTGCACCATCTCGTCGATCGTATCCGTGACGATCACGGCGCCAAAATCGCGCCACGATACGCCCGCGGTATTCGCAGTCGGCAGGATCGCCAGAAGCCGTTCGACCTCGGCGATGGTGTCCTGCGCAAGCTGCATCGAATTGGTGAGCAGGATCGCGGGCGTATTGAAGCCGTGCTCCGCCTGCCCGAGCAGATCGGTTGCGCACAGTTCGGCATCGACGCTGTCGTCGGCGATCACCAGTGTTTCGGACGGTCCCGCGATCAGGTCGATGCCGATGCGGCCGAACAACTGCCGCTTGGCCTCGGCGACGAACGCGTTGCCCGGTCCGACGACCATCGACACCGGATCGATCGTCTGCGTGCCGAGCGCCATGGCGGCGATCGCCTGCACGCCTCCGAACGTATAGATCTCGTCCGCGCCGCCCAGATGCATCGCTGCGACGACGGCCGGATTCGGCCTGCCCTGTACCGGCGGCGACGCCGTGACGATGCGCGGCACGCCCGCGACCTTCGCAGTCACGACGCCCATGTGCGCCGAGGCGACGAGCGGGAATTTCCCGCCCGGCACATAGCACGCCACGCTATCGACCGGCATGTTCTTGTGACCGAGCACGACGCCGGGCAGCGTCTCCACCTCGACGTCGCGAATCGCCTCGCGCTGGACCTGTGCGAAATTGCGCACCTGTGCCTGCGCGAATTTGATGTCGTCGAGCTGGCCCGGCGAGAGCGCACGCACGCATGCCGCGATCTCGTCTTGCGACAGGCGAAAACTTGCGGGCGACCAGTTATCAAATTTGCGGGAAAGCTCGGCGACAGCCGCGTCGCCGCGCGCGGCGACGTCGGCGAGAATATTCGTGACGGTGTCGCGTACTTTCGCGGCGTCCTGCGAACTGTCTTCGGGACTGCGCCCGCGCTTGAGGTACTGGATTGCCATGCTGATGGTCCTTTCGGAAAGTGACGGTGATGGGCTCGCATTCGCGATTTCGAAGCGGTCGTTGCACCCGGGTTCCGAGCCTAATGCAAATCCCACTGCAAAAGTTACGCAAACACTACCCACTTTCCCTGAGCGCCCCATGCCGGCAAAGCGCTTCTATAATGAGCTTTTCGCGTTCCAGACACGCTTATGCAAACCCGCGCAAAAAATCAGGTTCGCGCGCCGAAAGCCCGTCTCGAGGACATCGCGCAACGCCTCGGCGTCTCGGTCTCGACCGTGTCGCGCTCGCTCGCGGGCCAGCCTTCGATCAGCAGCGAAACACGCCAGGCGGTGCTCGCCGTGGCGTCCGAGCTTGGCTATCGCGTCCCTGCCCAGGGGCCGCGCACGCGAAAGTCCGAAACGAAACTAATCGGCGTCGTGGTCGGCGCGCTGCACAACCGTTTCATGACCGTGCTGCTCACCCACCTTCACGACGCGCTGCAGGAGTTCGGCTACCACATCACGCTTTTCATCGATCCGATGAACGATCCACACAACCTGCTGGCCTTCCGGCCGCTCATCGACGGCTATCTGGACGGACTGATCTTTGCCACCGCAACGCTCGATTCGCCGATCGTCGGCGAGATGCAGCGGCGCGGCATTCCGCTCGTGCTCGTGGTCCGGTCGGTCGACGATGTGGCGGTGGACACGGTGGAGATCGACAACGTTCACGCGGGCGCCGTTGCCGTGGAGCATCTTGTTAAACTAGGACACCGAAGCATTGGCTTCGTGCTGGGGCCGCCGAACACCTCGACGAGCCGGGACCGCGCGAAAGGCGCACTCGCGCAACTGCGCGAGATGGGCTTGCCTGCCGATGTGGCAACGATCGTCTGGGGCGACTACACGACGGAAGCGGGATATTCGAGTGCCCTAACGATGCTCGGCGAAGCCGCGCGCATCAGTGCAATCGTCGCGGGCAACGACACGATTGCGCTCGGCGTGCTGGAAGCCGCCACGCGGCGCGGCATCGACGTGCCGGGCGAACTTTCGGTGATCGGCTTTGACGACATGCCGCTCGCGGGCTCGCCGCTGATCGGCCTCACCTCGATCCGCCAGCCCGTGGAAGCAATGGCGCGCACGGCGGCGCGCCGCCTGGTCGAGCGCATTCAGGCGGGCGGCATGAAGGCTCCGGTGCATGACGTGCTGCCGATCCAACTGGTATGCCGCGCCACGACGGCGGCGTTACGCGAGGCGTAGTGCATCGACTTTTCTGCGAGGGTGCATCCACGAGCAGCCGATCGAGTTTTGAAAGATGGCGGCAGCACCTGCTCGAACTCAGTTAGCAGTGCGCTATTTCTGCCCATAGCGCGAAACGGGTTCACGCACACCGAGCGCTTCGGCCATTAACACCAGATCGGCAAGCGAATCGGCTGCCATTTTTTTCATCAGATTACCGCGATGGATCTTGACGGTAATTTCGCTGAGTTCGAGGCGACCAGCTATCTGCTTGTTCATCAGCCCCGCCGACACGAGTCCGAGTACATCGCGTTCGCGCGGCGTCAGACTGTCGAAGCGCGCGCGCAGCAGCGCCTTTTCACGTGAGATGATGCGTTGCTCACGACCTCGGGCAATCGCCTCATCAATCGCAGCCAGCATTGCCTCTTCAGCGAATGGCTTCGACAGGAACGTGATGGCTCCCGCTCGCATACCGCGCACGGTCATGGGAATGTCGCCGTGACCACTCATCAGAATCACGGGTAACGCCGCCTCGCTCCCGGCCAACTCCTGCTGGAAATCGAGGCCGTTAAAGCCACGCAGCCGCACGTCGAGGATCAGGCATGCCGCCGAATCAGCCTCGTCGCATTCAAGGAATTCATCGGGATTACTGAACGTCCGGACTCGATGGCCGTTTGATCGCAGCAGCGTGTCGAGTGACTCACGAACATCTGCATCGTCATCGACGACGCAGATCAGATCGCCGGCAGACAGGGAGCGGGGTTCGTTCATTGTGGATCTCATTGGGCAGGGTCATGTTGCTGTCGGGCGGGCATGAGCGGCCAGCACGCCAGCGCCGGTTCAGGCGCCCAGCAGGGCCTCGACTTCAGCCAGCAGCCATTCAGGATCCGCCGGTTTTGAGACAAAGCGTGCGACACCCAGCCCCCGCGCCCTCTCACGCGCCTCTGGTGTCGGGTAGGCGGTCATGAGTATGACCGGCACATTGCAGCCCAGTCGCGTCAGTTCACGCTGCAGGTCGAGTCCGTCCATGCCTTGCATGTGCAGATCCGTGATGACACATTGCATCGCTGACAACTCGGACGATGCAAGCAGAGATTCGGCTGCGTCGAAACTCCGGATAGCGATCCCCGCCGACCGAAACAACATACCAATGCTGTCCCGCACCTCTGCATCGTCATCGACGATGCCAATCAAAGAGTCGCTGCAACCCACGATATCGTCCTCATTGCGGCGGATCCGCGATTCCAGGATGCCGATGTTAGCGCGGCGCATTTCAACGCGGCAATCATATCAAGGTTTGATTTCGGCCTCGGGGCGCCTGGTCGTTGCCTACGGCGGGCAACGTGAATATCACCTGAGCACCCGGCTCGCTCCCGTTGTTCGAGGCCCCAATCTGGCCTCCCTGCGCTTCAATGATAGAACGGCAAATGGACAGGCCCATCCCCATTCCCTCCACCCTGGTCGTAAAGAAAGGCTCGAAGGCATGCGCCGCGCCATCAGGAAATCCGGGGCCGGAATCCCGCACCACGAGTTGTATCATCCCATCGGCCTGATGCGTCGCGCGGATCTGGATCGTTCGTTCACGGTCGGTCGGTTCGCGCATCGCCTGGATGCTGTTCATCACGAGGTTCACCAGCACCTGCTGAACCTGCACGCGATCGGCATAGACCTTCGGCAACTCACCCTCGATGGTGTGCATTAACGTGATGCCGGCGCCTCGCGCTTCGCGCTGGACCAGCTCCATCGCGTCATTGGCGAGGTCGGTGACGTCAAGAGCCTCGACCTGGGGAGCCTCCTTGCGTGCAAGCGCCCGGACACGCCCGATCACATCGGCCGCGCGGGTGCCGTTTGACGTGATTTTTTCGAAACAACGCTGGACTTCGTCCAGGTCCGGGTCGGCGCGCCCGAGCCAGCGCTGCCCCGATTTCGCGTAGTTGACGATCGCGGTCAGGGGCTGATTGACTTCGTGCGCAATCGACGCCGACAGCAGGCCGAGCATTGACACCCGCGCCGCGTGCGCAAGCTCAGCCGAAGCCTGTTCAATCCGCGCGCGCGCTTCGTTGCGCTCCGTTACGTCGAATGCCATCACGAGCACATGTGAGCCGCGCTCGCCCTCGGGCAACCGCGTCACTCGCAGAACGATGTCCGCAACGCGGCCGCTCGGCGTCAAGATCCGGGTCTCGCTCTCCGCCATATGAGCCCCGCGCGTGAGTGCTGCGAGGATGCGCGCGAACCCGGCTCGCGCCTCGGGTAGATGTGCCCGGCACGGGTTCGAGCCAATCAGCTTCTCGACCGTACCCGTCTCGAACAGATCGACCGCCGCCTGGTTGCCGTTGCGAACCACTGCGCCAGCGATCGCACGCTCCACGATGTCCGGACGGCCAGCCAGCCACACGTCGATGGGCAAATGAGGCGGCAAGCCATCGGCAGCAATCTGCAATGTCGTGGACCAGTCGGACTCCCAGGCGGCAAAGCCGGCAAGATCGAACAGGGTCCGGTAGCGCTGCTCAGACACACGTCGCTCGAGATCAGCACGTCGCAGTTCGGTCAGATCCGCACTCGACTCGATCACACCGATCGGGCGACCCGTCGGGTCCCGGCGCGCGAGCCAGCGACTCGCCAGCACGATCCGCGTGCCGTCGCGACGGGTTCGGACGATTTCTCCCGACCATTGGCCGTCGGCGTGCAGCGTCGATCTCACCTCGGCTGACGGGAATGCACACATGAGCAGATCGCTGCAAACACGGCCCACTGCTTCCTCACGTGTCCAGCCATAGAGCTTTTGCGCGCCATCGTTCCAGTAGAGGATCACGTCGTCCGGGTCGCGAATGATGACCGTATCGTGCGTCAACTCAAGGATTCGGGCCTGTTCACCAAGCGTAGTCCGGATAAAACGGTCACGCAGCGAGAGCAGCGTCGTAATTGCGATCGCCGCAAGGCCGACGCTGTATCGCAGCAACGCACTACCCGCCCCCCCGTCCAGACGCCCCATGACAAACGACTGTGTCGCAAGCGCAGCAGTCACTGCGCCTGCCACGAGCACGTAGCGCCGGCCAAACGGCGCGACAAGCAATATCACCGCGAGATATAGCACCGGGATTGCGCCGTCGAACGGCGCCAGCGTATCCCATGCGCAGATCGCGAGTTCGATGCCGGCCACAATCGCCAATGCGAGACCCGCCGAGGCCCCGATCACTATTCTTCTGCCAATCATAAAAGACGTGTCCGGTCAGTCAGTGCGTTACGGGAAGGTCGATCTCACATCGACGTGAACGATTGTAGCGACTACAAAACGCGTCGTGCTGCCCCCCCCTACTTTGGTATGAGGCGCGTCGGCGCCCCTCCCCGAACTTGCCGGCTTCTCCTTTCCAGTCAGGGACATGGAGTGCCTCCCGGATCCCACGAAAGTCTCTCTCATACCTAGGCATGAATTTCCGGAAGCCTCCGGGGCGGGTAACTTTGCATCCATCGCAGCACCGGACACCAGGCAACAGGATACGGTTCCGCGACGCGATCAGAGCATCGAACCGTGTACCCAACCTTTCAGATCGTCTCATTACCGTTCAGGAGCCAGCATCATGAAACACCTCGCCAAACTCGCCACTACTCTCGCAGGAGCCACCATCATGAGCCAGGCAGCAATCGCACAAGACGTCGCCACCGATCCCCACCTCGACCCGCAGGTGCGCTCGTTTCTCGTCGACATCAACAAAGACAGCAGCGAATTCTGGAAACTGCCGCAACCGCAACCGCAGGATATCCTGACCGGTCTGCAGAACAAGACACCTGTCGACCTGTCGGGCGTCACGACCACCGAACACACGATGAGCGCCGACGGCCATTCGTTCAAGGTCTATGTCATGAAGCCCGACCACGTGCAGGGCAAGCCCGGCGTGCTGCTGTTCATTCACGGAGGTGTGTGGATCGTCGGCAATTTCGCGAATCACCAGCGGCTGCTGCGTGACCTCGTGGTCAAGTCAGGGCAGATCGGTGTGTTCGTCGACTACACGCCGCTGCCGGAGGCGAAATTCCCCACCCAGCTTGACCAGTCGTACGCGACACTTCAGTGGATCTCGGAGCACGCCGCCGATTTCGGTGCCGACGGTAGCCGGATCGCGGTCGCAGGCAATTCGGTAGGCGGCGACATGGCCGCGGCGCTCGCACTGATGGCAAAGGATCGCCAGGGCCCGAAGATCAGCTACCAGGCACTGCTGATTCCGGCCACCGACGCGAGCGTCGATACGGACTCCTATCATCAGTATGGTACGGATCGCTTCCTCTCCCGCTCGTTCATGCAGTACGGCTGGGATTTGTACGCGCCCGACGCGAAGACGCGTGACAACCCATATGTCTCGCCGCTGCGCGCCAGCGCCGACGAACTGAAGGGTCTCCCGCCGGCACTCGTCGTGACGGCCGAGAACGACCCGCTGCGCGACGAAGGCGAAGCGTACGCCCGAAAGCTGAAGGAGTCCGGCAACGTGGTGGCCGCGGTCCGCTACAACGGGACGATTCACGACTTCGTGCTGCTCAACGCATTGCGTCATGTCCCCTCAACGGAGGCCGCGCTCCAACAGATCAGCGACGGGATCCGCGCGCATATCGGTCAGTAGGAGTCGGAAAGAACGACCCGGTGCAACCTTGATGCCCCGGGTCGCTTGCACCATCAGGCAGTTGTCGTTTCGCAGATTGGCCGGGACGGCTCTGACGATATTTAGAGTTACCGCCAAACGCAGGAAGTCAACGGACTCTGATAGCAATTCGGGGAACAGGATATGGGCTAAGGAGCCCGCCCATAAAGGGTTTCGAGGACGCGGATAGAACGCCCCGGAACTTGAAGGAATAACAAATGGTGGACCGGGTCGGGTTCACATGCCAGCCGCTGAGGCCCGCCCCGCAAGGAATTCCCGATTCGATGATGTTTGGCTACCCCTAGATCTACCCCCTGCGGACGGCGGAACAGAATGGACCGAGAGACCCGCGAAAAAATACCGCCCGCTCCTCTCCCGCGCCCCTGGTGGCCTCGTCCCGATGTCTCAATTTCGCAACGACCAAATGACACTACGCCGTTACCGGTGGTTCCGCGCGGCCGGCGCGCCGACCGTCGCTTAGTTCGGTGCTTCTGCGCTCGCTACAGCTTTGTCTTCCGTCTTTGCCGGCGCTTTCCTGGACGCAGTCTTCTTCGCAGTCGAATTCCTCGGCTTCGCCGCACGCTTTCCTGTGGGAACGGCCCCGGCCACCGCTGTTCCGGCCATGGCTTTTCTGGTTACGAGTTTTTTCGCAGCCGTCTTCTTCGCTGTGGACTTCCTCGCGGTCGTCGCCTTCGGCGCCGCCTTGCCGTTGCCTTCAATCAGAAATACAGCCCTGTCCTTGGCCTCCGCCAGCCACGCCGGTGCACGGCCTCGTCCGCTCCACGTTGCACCCGTTTCTGGATCGCGATATTTCGGCATCTGCGGCCCGCGGACATAGTTCCCGGGTTTGCTTGCCCTTTCTCCAGCGCTCGCCGGCTGCTGCGCACTGGCATCAATTAAAAATCTGTTTCGGTTCCTGGCGTTGGCAATCCAGGCCGGTGCACGACCGTGACCGGTCCACGTCGCTCCGCTCTTCGGATCAACGTACTTTGCTGCACTATTTCGCTTGCCGGCCGCTTTTACTCCGGCCACTTTCCGGCCGCGTTTTCTCTCACCGAGGTGCGATTCAAGATCGGCCAACGTCAGACCATGCTTTTCCATCAACTCGGCGATCTTGCCAACAGCGGCCAATGACTGCTTCTTAACGATTGCTTCTGCTTCCGCCTGCAGCCGAACAATCTTTGCCTGGATATTTTCTAGCGTAGCCATCACTCCCCCATCGTTGTAGCAATGCCCGAACTATGCCACACCGAGCCACCGGGATGTTAGTGCGGTGGTGAAAGCGTCGGACGTAACACTTGATACCGTCGGATGCTATCCAGTGCGATCCGATCAAAGCCAGTCGATGCCGCTACCTTAAAGGGGTTCAATTATTGCGGACTAGTTCTAAACGCTACCATGATTCATCTCAAGAATGCTGGGATCGATCGTGCCTGGACGGGCTACGATCGCTGATGGCGTATCCGGGGAATCGCTGTTGCCGCGTGATACCGGATTAGATGGACATGCAGTGCTTCCAGATCGGTCGCGCCGGTTCACGTCACGGGCCGTAGACACCTCAGTGCCGACAAGGTCGATGCCACACCCGCTTGCCCGCGCCTGGAAAAATCAGAGCATCGCCGCAATGGAACATCGCAGACCTTCGAGCGACCAGGATATCCGGCGCGGTGCTGAGCGCCGAAATGTGCCAGGGGTGTCTCATATCACGCGTGTTATTAACCCTGAACACGCTGACAAAAGCATCACTCCTGGACCGGCCATTGCCCATTCTTCCCCGAGCGACCTATTCTCCGCGAACGACAATGCTTGTTATGATGCCTTCACGACTTCCGAGAGCACCAGATGGATATTTACGCAATTGGCAGATTCTGCGATCGCTGGATCGAGAAGGCGGACTCCTATCGATCCGGCAACCTGGAGGATCTTTTCGATCGATTCTTCACGCTCTTTGTCGCCTACAACCACCTTTATTCCGCTGCAGCCATCTCGTATCGCGCCAGCCTGGATGAGAGACGAGCCGAGATGCTGCGGGGTGACCGGAGAGAAGCGACCACAATCATGGCTCGACTTATTGGTCAACCTCGATTTACCGCCCAGTGCGGTTCACTGACGGTGCGAAGTATTTCTTCTCGTGGTGGGCCGCCGCTCGCAAGAGTCCGCATCAAGCAAAAATCAATTCATGCTCAAAGCGGCGCAATATCAGCTTCACGCAATCTGCCTCCCATTTACCGCTCGCCAACTCAAACCATTCGCGCACGATCACCTGAGAGCTATTCGCCGCTCGATCTTTGCCGGCTGTCTTCTGTGCCTTCCCACGACCTGTAGCTGTAGCGAGTATCTCGCGTGCCTCGTCGCGCCGAGCACAGACATCTTTGAGAGAGCCGTCGGAGTAAGCTCCGAACGAAATGAGCTTCTTTTCCTCAACAAAGCGATACTCCGGCCGCCACCAGCACGAGCCGTTCGGGTTCAGCAGCGAGCGGGCACTGCGGGACAATCCCAACAAGCTCAACGAGGGATTCTCAGACCCATGATTTCGCGAGCCTCGGCAGGCGTCGCGATCGACATCCCGATATTCTCAACGATGCTGCACGCACGCTCAACCAGTTGGCCATTTGTGGCAAACACCCCACGGCTTAGGTACAAGTTGTCTTCCAGTCCCACCCGAATATTCCCACCCAACAATGCGGCCTGCGCAACCATCGGCATTTGATACCGAGCAATACCGAACGCGGCCCATTGGGCGTTTTGGGGAATCAAACCACGCTGATAAATCAGCGTCTCAGGCGTCGCGGGAGCCCCCCACAGCACACCGAGAACCATTTGGAACAACGGCACGCCGTCAATCAGTCCATCGGCGATCAGTGAGTTACCGAAGAGGATGTCGCCCGCACTGAAAACTTCCAGCTCCGGCTTGACGCCCAGATCCTGGAAGCGCTTTGCCATCGCGCGCAGCGTACGCGTAGTATTAAGGTAGACATTCGAGCTTACCCTCCACCTGGTCAACTGCGGTATTGCCGAACGTGCGGCACGCGGATACATCGGCTGCTTTCTGATGCCGCAAAACTACGGCCCCCGGACGTCGAGCCCCCATTCGGGGCCACTCGATTTCTGCATAGGAGCTACGCGGTTCGTGACCAGACACTATCGAGCGTCTCGTACCGAGATGAACCTGAATGCCTTGGCACACGATTTCAAGCGGGAGATCGAAATCGCCGGAACGAAACCCTCGGTCACAGCGATGAGGACTTAAGCCCTGCTGGTGCGGCGCGAAGAAGTACACCATTCTCGTATGGCTGATGGACAGCTTGTTCTCAGCCTGGACATAAGGATTGCTTCCACACGGCCTCCTCCGTCGAGTGCGGCCGACCGCCTCAGGGTAACTCGCGACCTTCCGACAATCGCCGATCGTTCCTCATGGTCAGTGGAGCGAGGATTCACCTTTCAGGAGAAAAGATCTGCACGCGCGTATGAGAAAAAGCGGATCATCATGCAGAAAGCCCCCCCTCCGCTCGCAACCAGTCGACAAAATCCCGCATATGCGCCGGCTTGTCTGCATCGAGTGGCACTAACGCATAGTAGGTAGCTCCCCTGGAGGTCATATCGGGAAACGGCTTCTGCAGGCGTTGCGCGACACAATCGACTTCGAGCGTCGGAAATGGTCCGATACCGAAACCCAGACCATCTGCGATCGCCTGCAAAGTCACAAAGAAGTGATCGAATCGTAACGTGCGACTCGCTCTAAGCGCGGGTCGGCCCACCGCTTCCGTCCATTCTTCCCAATCCCTCGGACGCGTTTCCGTGGTAAGCCATGTTTGCTCAGCAAGCTGCTCAATCGTCGCCATCCCTGTCCGAGCAATCAACGCCGGGCTCGCGATCACCGTGTTGCGCTCCTCGAATAGCGGCCATACCTGAAACTGCCCGTCGGCCGGCACCTCCCGGCGAATGGCCAGATCGAAACTGCCACGCAGCGCAGAATCCGTAGACAGCGTCGTGGACACGCGCACATCGACGCCCGGCCGGTTCGCCGTGAACAACGGCAGACGTGGGATCAGCCAGCGCATCGCGACGGTCGCCGCCGCGCTGACCCGAATCACCTTCTGGTGCGGGCTCTTGCCATAACGCTCCGCCCCATCCGCGATATGGTCGAAGGCCGCGCTGATTTCGCGGGCAAACGCGCGCGCATGCCCAGACGCGACCATGCTCTGCCCCTCGCGCACGAACAGCGGTTGGCCCAGCCAGTCTTCAAGATTGGCGATATGGCGGCTCACCGCGCCGTGCGTCAGGTTCAACTCGCGCGCAGCCGCGGAATAACTGCCTGCGCGCGCGGCGACCTCGAACACGCGCAGTGCGTTCAGGGGAGGAAGCTTCGATCGCATGCGTGAGTTTATTTAACGGGTTGTGGAAAATTTTGTCGATTGTGTGAATGAATTAAACATCATACGCTGATCTCGTCCCACTCACGCAACCCAAAGAGGTACACCATGACCCGGCAGATCAACGTCAACTCCCGGACCTATCAATGGCCTTCTGCACCGACGATCGTGGTGTGCATCGACGGCTGCGAACAGGAATACATCAACCAGGCGGTCCTGGCCGGCGTGGCGCCATTTCTGGGTAGCCTGCGCTCGATTGGCACCGTGCTGGCGGGCGACTGTGTCATGCCGTCGTTCACTAACCCGAACAACCTCTCGATCGTCACCGGTGCGCCACCGTCGGTTCATGGCATTTGCGGCAACTTCTTTTTTGACGAAGAGGCCCAGGCTGAAGTACTGATGAACGATGCCAAATACCTGCGCGCCCCTACCATTCTTGCGGAAATGGCACGTGCGGGTGGCCGCGTCGCCGTCGTTACCGCGAAGGACAAGCTGCGCAGTTTGCTCGGCCATCGGCTGGAAGGTATTTGTTTTTCGGCCGAGAAAGCCGATGAGGCGACGCTCCGGCAGCACGGCATCGACAACGTCCTGTCGCGGGTCGGCATGCCCGTGCCGTCGGTGTACAGCGCGGAACTATCGGAATTCGTATTTGCCGCTGGCCTTGCCATTCTGCGGGAAGAGCGCCCGGACCTGATGTACCTGTCCACCACGGACTACGTGCAGCACAAGCACGCGCCAGGTACCGCGGAGGCGAACGCTTTCTACTCGATGATGGACTGCTACCTGCAGCGGATGCACGGCGAGGGCGCCGTGCTGGCGCTCACTGCCGATCACGGCATGAACGCGAAAACCAACGCCATTGGACGCCCCAACATCGTGTTCCTGCAAGACCGGCTCGATGCGCAGTTCGGTGCGCAAAGCACACGCGTCATCCTGCCGATCACCGATCCGTATGTCGTTCATCACGGCGCGCTCGGCTCCTACGCCACGATCTATCTGCACGATGTCGACGACGCACGGCAGCGCGCCGTGATGGCGTTCATTGCGTCGATCAATGGCGTCGAGGAAGTCCTGACCCGCTCGCAGGCGAGCGAGCGATTCGAACTTCCGCCAGACCGGATCGGCAATCTCGTGGTGCTCGGCGAACGACTCACGGCACTCGGCAGCGCCGCCGGGAAACACGACCTGTCCGGGCTCACCGTCCCACTGCGCTCTCACGGCGGCCTCTCTGAACAGAAGGTGCCGCTCATTTTCAACCGAAAACTCAAGGGCGTCGACGACACGCGGCGCCTGCGCAATTTCGACGTCATCGATCTCGCACTCAATCACCTCGCCTGATAGTGGATAAATGGCTAGCGCGGCAAAGACCGCGCGCCATATGGAGACAGCAATGCCCCCGGATACCCCTGAAGCCTTGCAATATGCATCCTTCAACGCGGCCGCTGATTTCGCGCAATACAAGTGGCGTGCCTTGATAGGTGTGACCCTTTGCTATCTTTTCTATTACACCGGCCGGCAGACGCTGGGTTTTGCGGTCGCCGGTATTCAGCACGACTACGGTCTGTCGAAGTACGAGATCGGCTGGATCAGCGCGACGATGCTCTGGTGCTATGCAGGCGGCCAGTTCATCAACGGCAATCTGGGCGACAAGCTAGGCGGCAAGACCATGATGCTCGCCGGAGCAGTTCTCTCGCTGGCGGCAAACTGGTTGTTCAGTTTTGGCCATACATTCGTGTTCTTTTTGCTGGCGTGGGGACTCAACGGCTATTTTCAGTCGATGGGATTCGCCCCGGGCAGCCGCCTGTTGTCCAACTGGTGGGGCCACGAACACCGTGGGTTTGTCTATGGCGTCTATGTGGGCTTCTCGGGTTTTTCGTCGGTACTTGCGTACATTTTCCCGGTAGTCATTCTCGGTGCGATGCAACTCGGCTGGGTCTGGATCTTTCGTCTGGCGCCGCTCTCCATGCTGCTCGGCGCGCTGGTCCTGCTGCTATTCGTCGCCGAGCGGCCCGAGCCACGAGATCTGGGCGCTGTCGATCAAGCGTGCGAAGCAACATCGCCTGCAGAACCAGACGAAGAACTGACGAGCGCGCAGCGTTATGGGCTCGTAATGAGGAACTGGAGGCTTTACGTCACGGGGCTCGCGATCGGCTTTCAAAACGCAGCGCGATACGCACTGGTGGTCTGGGTGCCGGTCCATTTTCTCGGTGTGCATTGGCAGACGTCCTCCACCCTGATCGACCCCAAGTGGGTCACGGTTGCGCTGCCGGTGGGCATGGCGCTCGGCTCGCTGTCAAACAGCTGGATCTCCGATACGTTATTCCAGGGGCGCCGTTATATCGCGATCGTCTGGTATATGGTGCTGGCTTGCACGACAGCGGTCTTTATGACATTTGTGCCTCATGCCAGCATGCTGGCGATCTCACTACTGTTTCTGTGCGGATTCTTTGTCTTTGGGCCCGCATCTTCGTTCTGGGCTCTGTGTCCCGACATTTTCGGAAGACGTGCCGCAGGGACCGCAACGGGGGTGCTCAACACTATGTCGTACATGTTCGCGGGTATCGGGGAGCCGTTAGTCGGCCATATCATCGACAAGACGGGTCATACATCAGTGATCTTTCCGATCGTTGCCACACTTTGCGCTGCGAGCGCAGCGCTTTCGATATTGATCAAGCGCTGAATAGTTAGGTTGACGAATTAATTATGCAACGGACTAGCCAGACGATGAGCCGTCGCAGTTGAGCATCGCCGATGGTCGCTACCAGCCAGGAACACGTTCCTGGCTGGTCAATGCCAATCGTTGATATCTCCGGCGTAAATCGAGCCAGCATCCATGAATATGACGCGATCGGCCACCTTTCTGGCGAATCCCATTTCACTAGTCACAACCATCATCGTCATCCCGTCGCGTGCATGACCGATTGCTCACGTTCCTCGATTCGCTTTGATCAAGGGCCACGACTATGCCGAATGTGAATCGCGCGAGGTCTGGCAAATCGTCGAGCGTGTGTGGACCGAGCGTGAGATTTGCGCGCAATCCGACGATGCCGGCTTTTCGCAGTCGCTCCAGCTCCATACGGGACGAGTCAGCGGATACGACGGCCACTCCTTTCGCCGCACCATTCGCGGCCTTTAAGGTCCGAACCAGCACCCGATTGTCAAATCCGTAAGTCGACGGCTGCACAATCACGAACCGGCTCGCGCCGTTTATCGCCTGTACTGCCTTGTAGTCGGCGAATGTGGTTGTCGGATGAGTGAGCGACGACTGCGACCAGGTCGGGTAGTCGTTGTCGTAGAAATGGATATGAATGTCGCAAACTGGATACGCGACACGTGACTCGTCGGACAAAGCTGAAACTCCTCAGCTAGCAATTAAAAACGATACGCGTGGCAAAGGTCGCGCATGGCGAAGCAGATTGTTCCGCCCACGATGACGCGCCGTTAGCCTTCGGACCGATGCGAGACCATAGTTTTCCCCGAGACATCGACTCGCGCGCGATAAATCTGTGCGCTCCGGGATTCGGTTATGAAGATGTCCCGGTTCTCTGGGCCACCAAAAGCGAGATTTGTGGACAGAGCGCCGTCTGGCGTGTTCACACGATAGGTCGGTTCGCCTCGGGCATTGAAGACCCAGACGGCTCCCATGCCTGCATGCGCAATCAGCAGGCCACCCGACGAGTCGAGGGCTAGCCCGTCCGGGCCTATGCCACCCGAGAGCTGGATGAAGGTACCGACCTTCGCGACGCCACCGTTGAGGATGGGCACTCGCCACACAGCATTTGCACGTGTTACTGCCAGCAGTAGCGCGTTTTCATCGAGGTCCATGACCAGTCCGTTTGGGCTGGGCACGTTCGACAGCAGACAATCGACCTTTCCGTCCCGCGTGACACGGAAAAGACGTCCAGTGGGGTCGTGCAGCCCCGTCAGTCCCTGGTCAGTAAAAAAGAGATCACCATTAGCGGCGAAGAACAGGTCGTTGACCGCCTTGAACCGTTCCACGCCAGCGCGAACCAGGAACGGCTTTACGACATTCGAGCCAGGCTCGTGCACCATGATGCCGTGCTTGTAGTCGGCGATAAATACGAGACCGTCTTCGCGAATCTTGAGGCCATTCGGCCAACCGTCATACTCAACAGCAACGGAAAACTGACCATTCTGGTCAATGTTCAGGATTCGACCGTTCACGACATCGACGCACCAGAGAACGCCACTGCGGTCAAAAGACGGGCCTTCGAGAAAACTCGACGCATGCAGCCCAGCGGGTTGACCAGCATTCCATTCACTCTTCTCAGTACCGGTGCGAAGTTCGTCTGGTAAGCGGGCGAACGGTTTGGCCTCAAGCGTTTCGGGTAATGCAAACATCGCTGATTGTCTCCGTTGATGTAATGGGACGACGTGTGAGCAACAGCGTTGCCGCAGCAGCTGTCAGTACCAGAACGCCCGTAATGATGAATCCTGCCTGATAGCTATGCGTCATCGAAACGACGTACCCGGTCGCGATGGGAGCCATCAGGCCAAAGCCGTTGCCACCGACGCTGATCATTGCGATTGCCGTTCCTGAGTCTTTCTTCGAGGGTAGCAGGTCATTGACCAGCGACAGGTTCGAGGCAACCGCCGCAGTGCATCCAGTCAGCGAAAGCGTCAACAGAAGCATCACGAACCAGAGCCCGTTGGCTCCTGGAACGAGCAAGATGAGAGCGGACATCAGCAGGCAAGCAGCCACGACAACCCTGCGGCTTCCTCCAGCGATGTCCTTGCCGCACAGATAGCGGTCGCTGCAGCGACCAATCAACACACCAAGTATTGCAGCACCGGCATATGGAATTGCGGTGAACAGTGCGCTCCGCGTGATGCTCATGCCCTTTTCGGCCTGCAAGTAGCTCGGCATCCATGTCAGGAATAGATATGTTGCGTACACCGCACAACCATGGGTGAACGCGATGGCCCAGATGGTTTTTGACCGGACAAGCGCGGCAAAGCCGAGGCGCTTCGGCTCTACCGAGCCCGAGGTTCCCACTGCGTTGCGAGAAGAGAGAATATGCCTGCGCTCTGCGTCGCTGAGCCACCTGGCATCTTCGGGCTGTCGAAACCAGATGAGCCAGGCGGCCAACCAGACAAAACCGGCGGAAGCGGCAACGAGGAATGATGCACGCCATCCGTATGTCGTCACCACCCATCCAAGGCCGATGGCTCCGATCGCCGGTCCAAGGAGGCTGCCCGCGTGAAAAATCGATGTTGCGATTCCGCGCTCGGAGGCGGGTGCCCACTCGCGAATCACCCGGCCGCCCGCGGGATAAGACGTCGACTCGCCAAGCCCCATCAGAAGCCGCGTTGCCAGCAGCGAAATGAATCCGCCGGTGAGAGCGGTCAATGCGGTGGCGAGGGACCAAAAGCCGATGCCCCACGCATTGAGGCGTTTGCTGCCGAACCGGTCGACAAGCAAACCCATCGGAATCAGGGCAACTGCGTAGAGCCACAAGAACGATGAAAACAGGTAGCCCAGGTTGACCGGCGACAGTGAGAATTCCTTGCTTATTTGAGACGATGCAATGGACAACGCCACGCGGTCGACATAATTCACGACCGTTAGCAGGAACAGAAATAGGTATATCCAATATCGGCGTTTCATTGCATCGTCTCCGTATTTAGTTTTTTAAAACTGCCAGGTAGTTATTCGAGCGTCTCTTCCTTGCCAATCACGCTTGCCATACGTAGCGCATCATCGAGCCATGGTGAAACGAGAATTCCGTCGCGGATTTCCGCTAGGCGCTGCGCCTCTGCCTCGAGCTTCTTCTCGGCTGCCTTGAGAACCTTGTCCACATCTGCGCGAGGAATGACGACGACACCGTCACAGTCACCGATAACCAGGTCACCTGGCTCAACCGACACACCACCCAGCGAGACAGGCACGCCAATGCGGCCATCGAGGCTTTTGGTCGGGCCAGCAGGATTACGGCCATTTGCAAAAATCGGCATGCTGCTGTTACGAAGGGTCTCGACATCGCGCGCCGCGCCGTCAACAACCAGTCCGCCGAGCTTGGCTGCGATAGCTTGCGTCACCATCAATTCGCCGAAGAGCGCGGCCGATTGATAACCTTTGCCATCGACGACGATGATGTCACCCGGCTTCGCAAGTGCCAGCGCAACGTGGAACATCAGGTTGTCACCCGGGCGAACCTCGACCGGAAACGCGGGGCCCGCGACCACCATACTCGGAACGAGCGGCTGGATGTCGCCATGCAGTGCACCGCGACGTCCTGCGACATCACACAGAACTGCAGCCTGGAATTCACGCGCACGCTCGATTTGTTCCGGCGTGACGCGTTCGAAATCGGCGGTTTCGTTGAAACGGTTCGTCTTCATGGGGGATGCCCTTAAACAGTTGCGTTAATGGTGTTAAGCCTCGGAAGAACTTGATGCGGCGGAGTGCGGCCGGCGAGAGCTTCGATAACTGCGTGCGCCGCTGCGTGACCCATCCGAACGAGCGATTCCTTGCTACTGGCAGCGATGTGTGGGGAGGCTACGAAGTTCTCGAGCCTCAGCAGGGGGTGGGACGCGGGCACTGGCTCGGTTTCGAATACGTCGCTTGCCGCGCCGGCGATTTGTCCATCAACTAACGCCTGATAGAGCGCGTACTCATCGACAATCCCGCCGCGCGCCACGTTGATGAAGAGCGCTGAGTTGCGCATAAGCTTGAATTCGGCTGCACCGATGAGGTTCTTCGTGGCGGCCAGCAGGGGCAGGTGCAGGCTGACGACATCACAAGCCGGCAGCAGTTCATGAATGGAGTTCACTCGTACGGCGCCCAGTTCTTCAAAGGCGGCATCGGGAGCGTACAGGTCGTAGACCACCAGCCCGGAGCCAAATGCAGCCTTGAAAAGACGCGCCGTTCTGCGGCCAATATCACCGAAGCCCAGAATACCGATGGTCTTCCCTGTCAGTTCGACGCCCCCCTGGAGTTGTGCTTGCTGCAATTGACGCAGCGCCCGGTCGGCAACGCTGACCTTTCTCGCAAGCGCCAGAGTAATCGCGAGAGCGTATTCCGCGACAGCGTTTGCGTTGGCTCCGGGCGTATTCGTCACCAGGACACCGGCTTCGCTCGCAGCCTCGATGTCGACGTTATCCACACCGGTGCCGTGCTTCGCGACAATTTTCAGGTTCCTGGCCTTCGATAAGTCAGACGCCCTGACTTCGAATGTTCTTACAACGACGGCATCTGCGTTGGCGTGCCAGTCGGCGGTGCGTGATTCGGGGTAGTTGACGACCGTGTGAGCCTTCGAGAGCAGTTCCACCGCGCTCGGGTCAATCTGGTCCATGACGAAAACTTTCATGTGCTGGTTCCGCTGTTTGTCGAGGTCGCGGGACCAAGCATAAAAGCGACTCTCAGGTAGGAAGTAGCGACATTTTTCGACCCAGGAGCATTCCGTTTTCGACTGTCCGGGTGAACCCCTAGAAAATGCTCTGAGCCTTACTAGGCGGGAGAACTCAGGTGGGGAAAATTAGTTCGAGACTGCATCAATTGGTCAATCAGGGTTAGCCCCCAAGTCGAAAATGGAATGCTGGAACATCGACAAAAGTCGCTACGTATTGACCTATCAGACGACTTACGATGAGCCAGGGTCAGAGAGCCGTAGCAGGTGATCGGCGCCGCCGTGGACAGGAGACACATATGAAAGGCAGTTCCACCGCCCGAACGGGCTATCGCTGGATTGTTCTCGCGATGATATTTGTGACCTATTGCATCGCCGGAGCAGATCGCGCCAACCTCGGTATGGTCATTCCGACGATTCGGAACGAATATCACCTGAGCAACACAGACATCGGCGCCATGGCCAGCCTTTTTTACTTTGGTTACGCCATTGTACAAATCCCTTCGGGATACCTTTTCGGCCAACTCGGTGTCCGCGGATTGATGGTCGGCTCGATGGTGCTGACGTCACTTGCGACACTGTTCATGGGGCTGGCGGGTAGCGTCATTCAACTCAAAGCTGCGCGTGCCGTTCTCGGCCTTGCGGAGGGCCCTGTCAACATTGGTATCGTTGCAACTATCAACCGGTGGTTCCCGCCTCAGGAGAAGGGGCTGGCAGCGGGTGTCTTTATCTCCGCCATCAAATTCTCCCCAGCATTCGTTCCGCCGCTGTGTGCACTTTTGCTTTTGAAGTTCGGCTGGCGCGACGTGTTCTTCTTCTTTGCAGTACCCGGACTCATCACTTCGCTCCTGTGGTTTTGGCTAGTTCGCGACGAGCCAAAAGAATCACGCTACGTCTCGCAGAGCGAGGTCGACTACATCAAGTCCTCACCACCGGCCGAGCAAGCGAAAGAGCAGAAGAGGACCGTCGAACATTCGTGGGTAGACCGTCTTATTAGAACGCGCCGGGTGCAACTGCTTTCGACGAGCCGGTCTATCTTCACTTCCTGGAACGTCTGGGGATGCGCGCTTGGGTATTTCTTTCTGGTAGGCATCACTTATGCCATCATGACCTGGGTGCCCACCTACCTCATCAGCGTGAAGCACTTTTCGGTGATGAAGATGGGAGCAGTTGCTTCTGCACCGTGGGTTGGGGCAATTGTTGGCAACTTGCTCGGCGGATGGCTCTCGGACACAGTTTTTGCCCGGCGCCGGAAGCCCGTCATGATGATTACCTCGGTGGCGACGGTGGGTATGATGTACACGCTGTTGTTTGCACCGAACGACCCGATGATGCTCGCCCTGCTGTTTTTCGCCGCAGGTGTGTTGCTTAATCTCGGGTACTCAACGTTCCTCGTTTATCCGATGGGCATCGCTACCCGAGACAAGGTGCCGCTCGCAGCATCAATCGTAAACACCGGTGGCTCTCTCGGAGGAGCGTTTGCGCCGTTCATCGTCGGACTCATCCTCGACAAATCTGGCTGGTCATGGGTGTTCGCTTTTCTCGCAGCATGCTCAGCCGCAACTTTCCTGCTTCTGCTCAGCATCATCGAACCACGAAGCACTGCCTCCGGCGATGAGCAGACTGTAGTCGCAAATCCCGCTCGTGACGGTAACAAGCAGCTTGTCGAGCAAAGCGCATGACGTGTCGCCGAAGCTCATCGGTCATCCGGCTACGATAGGCGCATGCATTCCGATAATGGTACGCCGCGATTTCGTGGCGTACCTGCAGGTTCTCTATCCCACTATGACTCTCAAACAACTTGAGGCATTCTACTGGGCGGCCAGTCTTGGCAGCTTTTCGATAGCAGCTACTCGCTTGCACGTAACACAGTCCACGCTTTCGAAACGCATTGCGGAACTGGAAGCCGCGTTAAACGTACCACTTTTTGACAGGTCCGCTCAGAGGTCAGTCTTAACAGAGCACGGAACAAGAATTCTTGGCCACGCTCATAAGATTCTCCAGTTCGAGGGAGAGATTCATGAACTGCTAGGCACGCCCCCCCGCCTTTCCGGGTTATGCCGGTTCGGCGTCAGCGAGCTCACGGCGCTCACCTGGTTTCCGAAATTTGTCGCGCGGGTTACGAACGAGCATCCCGACCTGGCGTTGGAGCCGTACGTCGACTTGGCTGCAGGATTGGAGCGTCGTCTCGTTCGAGGCGAGATTGATTTTGCCATTCTTCCGCAAAGCAGCGAAGAGAACCTGACGTTGACCTCAGTCCCGCTCGCCACGCTCGAGTTCGCGTGGATGTCGTCGCCCAAGCGGATTCCTGCAGGCACCGTTCTCAAGTCCGAAGACATCGCTCGCCATCCAATTCTGACGATGACCGCAGAATCCCGTCTGACGGCGACCTACGAGTTCTGGGCTGCGTCGAACAAGATTCACGGACGTCGCATCCTCGCCTGCAACAGTCTGAGTGCCATCGTCGGATTAACGGTAGCTGACGTTGGAATCAGCTTTCTTCCGCGCCTGTTCATGCGCAACCTCATCGAAACAGGTCAACTGAATGCATTCCGGACCATGCCAGAGTTGCCGAGCATCGAATATTGCTTCAAGTGGCGCACGGACGATACCCGGGCGTTTATTTCAGCTCTCGCTCAATTTGCAAAAGAAGAGGCGGACTACACCCTCTCACTTGGTTCCCAGACCACATATAGCGACACGAAGACACAACGATGACTACCCACTCCGGCAGTAGCGCCCGCTTTAACAAGCTTCTCAGCCTTGATGACTTCGAAGCTGCTGCCAGGCGTCACCTTCCGCGCCCTATCTTTGGTTACGTGCACGGAGCCGTCGAAGACAACGTCTCAATTGCCTTGACGCGGAACAGCTTCCGGTCGTATGCATTTGTACCGCGAACACTGGTCAATGTTTCACAGCGGTCAACCGATACGGCATTGTTTGGCCATAACTACGCGGCTCCTTTTGGCCTGGCACCGATGGGCTTGAGTGCGTTATTCGCGTATAGGGGCGACCTCGTCATGGCACGCGCGGCGCGCGCGGCAAATGTTCCAATGATTATGAGTGGATCGTCGCTCATTCGACTTGAGGAAGTCATCGAGGAGAATCCTGATGCCTGGTTTCAGGCCTACTTGCCCGGCGAAGATGCGCGCATTGTCGCTCTCATCGAGCGGGTCAAACGAGCCAACTTCAAAACGCTGGTTATCACCGTAGACACGGCGGTCGCGGCCAATCGTGAAAACAACATCCGCACAGGATTTTCAACACCTCTCAAACCGTCGTTGCGTCTTGCTTTCGATGGCATAACGCATCCCGCATGGCTTTTCGGAACCTTCTTCAAGACCATTGTGCGACATGGCATGCCTCACTTCGAAAATAACTATGCCGAGAGAGGTGCGCCAATACTGTCTTCGACAGTATTGCGGGACTTTTCCGACAGAGGCCACCTCACCTGGGAGCATGTCGAGCGTATCCGAGTGCTATGGCCCGGAACACTCATCATCAAAGGAATTTTGCATGCCGATGATGCGCGTAAGGCGGTACGGTCCGGCGTAGACGGAATCATCGTCTCGAACCACGGCGGCCGACAACTCGATGGCGCCATCGCTCCGCTCTCGGTGCTGGACGAAATCGTGCAAGCAGTTCCTGAAATTCCGGTTATGCTCGACAGCGGAGTTCGGAGAGGCACCGATGTCATCAAGGCGCTCGCGCTCGGAGCCCGATTTGTCTTTGTGGGACGGCCGATGGGCTATGCAGCGGCTATTGGTGGAGATGGCGGAGTTGCTCACGCAATAAGGTTACTTCGCGAGGAAGTTCGCAGAAACATGGGACTGCTGGGAGTCACCGCTATCAGCGAAATTAACGCGCAACATGTGCGGCATGTTCGTCATTCATAGCTGAGGTGGCTGTGCCGAAGGCCAAGGGCAAGCGGGTCGGTGTGCAACAAGGCACCGCTCAGGAAACCTATGTGAAGCGGTATTGGCGCATAGCTGGCGTTGACGTCTGGGCAGACCTCGTTTCCGGACGTCTTGACGCCGCGTTGAGTGTGGCCGAGCAGGCGGATCGCCGAGAAAGCTAACATCCCAGCCAGCGGCGTCTAGCATTCCCTGGGCAGTCCACCTGGCATCGGACCGGTTGTCTCAACAGTTCTCATTGCTGCGGTTGGCAATGGCACCGCACTCAAGCGGGCCCGCGATATGTCAGCCTGGCTCGGTCTTGTACCGAAGCAATACTCAAATGGCGGCAAGTCGGATCCTGGTGGCATCAGCAAGCGCGGCAACGCCTATTTGCGGATGATGGTGATCCAAGGCTCCCGGCAGCGCCGCCGGGAAACATGACCTGGCCGGGCTCACCGTACCACTGCGCTCTCACGGCGGCCTCCCTGCACAAAAGGTGCCACTCGTTTTCAACCGAACACTCACGGGTGTCGACGACATGCAGCGCCTGCGCAATTTCGACGTCGTCGATCTCGCATTCAATCGCCTTGCCTGATAGTGGATAAATGGTTAGCGCGGCAAAGACCGCGCGCCATATGGAGGCAGCAATGCCCCCCGGATATAGGCGTGATCGCCCATCAATATTTACGTTGTGAATGGCATCCGGAGGCACTACAGCTAATGGATGATTTTCCCAAGGAACTCCCGCGCGCGCGAAGAACACGGCTCGTCGAAAAAAGCCGTCTTCTCACGATCCTCAACAATCGAGCCAGCATCCATGAATATGACGCGATCGGCCACCTTTCTGGCGAATCCCATTTCATGAGTCACAACCATCATCGTCATCCCGTCGCGCGCCAACCCGATCATGACCTCCAGAACCTCGTTCACCATCTCGGGATCCAGCGCCGAGGTCGGCTCGTCAAAGAGCATGGCGACAGGATCCATGGCAAGTGCCCGTGCTATCGCTACACGCTGCTGCTGCCCGCCTGAAAGTTGGCCCGGCAGTTTGTGCGAATGCGCATCCAGCCCCACACGCTGCAGATAATGATGCGCTTTCGCGAGCGCCTCCGCTCTTCCACGCTTTAGTACCTTGACCTGGCCAAGCAGCATGTTGTCGATAACGCTCAGATGAGGGAAAAGTTCAAAGCCCTGGAATACCATACCAATGCGCGACCGGATTCCCGGCAGATCCGCGTTGCGCCCCGTGACAGAAAAGCCGTCGACACTGATGCTGCCTTCGCCAACCGACTCTAGTCCATTGACGGTCTTGATGAGGGTGGACTTGCCGGACCCCGAAGGGCCACACACCACGACCACTTCTCCCTTGGCCACGGATGTGCTGCAACCATTCAGCACGCGGAAGTTCCCATACCACTTGGAGATGTTTTCGATCTGGATCATTTTCTAGACAGCCCTGCGCTGAGCCATGTGTCTGACTAGCGACGAAAGAATGAAGCAAATGGTGAAATAGACGAGCGCGACGAAGAGGTACATCTCGAGGAGTCGCCCGTCACGCTGAGCGATGGCGGCAGCGGCCCCCACAAAGTCAGTGATCGACACCACATAGACAAGGGAAACGTCCTGCAAGAGAACGATGGACTGCGTGAGTATCAGCGGCAACATGGCCCGAAAGGCTTGCGGCAGGACCACATGCACCATAACCCTGGTGTAATTCATGCCAATGGCCTGGGCCGCGTAGACCTGCCCCAAAGGAACGCCTCGTATGCCCGCGCGAATGATTTCGCAGTAGTACGCTGCCTCGAACATGACGAATGTGATCAATGCCGAGCTGAACGCCCCCACCTCTATCGGCTCATTCGACCGGATGATCCACCCTCCGATATAGGGCACCAGAAAAAAGAACCAGAAGATGACCAGAATGAGCGGAAGCGAGCGAATGATGTTCACATAAGCCCCCGCCGCGACCCTCAAGATCCTGACATGCGAAAGCCGCATCAGCGCGAGGAACGTGCCGAGAACGGAACCTCCCACCATGGCCATCAGGGTCAGCTTGACGGTGAACACCATGCCCACGCCGAAAAGGTACGGCAATGACCGGCCTATCACACTGAAATCGAAAGCATCAAACATGACGTTTGGCCCCCAGGAAGAAACCGGAGCGCGGCGCCCGGCCAGGTGCTGCGGCAACCTCCACGGCCTTCATTAACCCGATCGCGAACAGGTTCACGACCAGGTAGATGATGGTGGCGGCGGTAAACGCCTCGAAGACCTGAAACGAAAATTCCGCCATGGATCTGGCACTGGCGGTCAGTTCGACCAGACCGATTGTCAGAGCAACCGACGTATTCTTGATATTGCTCAGGAACTCGTTGGTCAAGGGTGGGAGGATGCGCCGCCCGGCAACCGGTAACAGTATGTATCGATAGACTTGCCACTCCCGCATGCCGAGGGCGTTGCCGGCCGCTCGCTGTCCGCGAGGCAGGGAGTCAATGCCGGCCGAGACCTGCACCGCTATCCGTGCCGACGTGAACAGTCCCAGACAAACAACGGCGGCGACAAAGGATCCGTCGCTTAGGCCCTTGAGCCAGAGCCCTGTCGCATGCGGAACCATCTCCGGAACCACGAAGTACCACACGAACATCTGCACCAGGAGGGGAATGTTGCGGAATAGTTCGATGTAGCCGAATGCAAGGCGCCGTGCTGGCCGTGACGCCGTAGTTTTCAGGATGCCGACGGCGGTTCCTATAACGAGCGCGATGCACCACGCCGAAAGCGCCGTGGCAATCGTCCAGCCCAGCCCGGCTATCAGGCTATGCAGATAGGTACCGGTGCCGTCCGGCGCGGTTTCGTTGAAAATGGCCCAGTTCCAGTGATAGTTCATGGGGCAAATATCAGTAGTGTTAGCGGGACCCAACGGCCAATTCGAGAGAGGCAATGAGGCTCGCGGTTTGAATTGCCGTCAACGGCGCCAAAGGCTCCTTCGTCGCGGCCCACGTATCGTCCTTCTGCCGCCACCCCACGGCTGCCTTGACGGCGGGCACGAGCGGCATGCTGGAAAGGGCCTTGCGGACCGCCACCATCGACGTATAAAGGGCGGCGTCGACGTTCGCGCCGCGGTCAAATACGTCACATGCCAGGCCGGGATAGACGTTTACGGACGCCGATACACAACCGGCAAAGCACTTGGCCTGCCGGTCTCGCAACGTAGCCTCGTTGCTCGGAAACACGGTAAGTTGTCCTAAGTTTGTGGCCACATCTTCAGCATAGGCAAGCTCGCCCGAGCTGTCCTTAATTCCCGCAAGCATTTCACCCAGGCTCACCGACAATCGCTCCAGCATTGCCAAGGTGTAGCGTAAGCCGGTGAATTGAGGGATGTTGTAGAGGTAGATACGCGTGGTCTGCAACCTGGACTGGTTTGCCAGCCGCTCCACAAAGTTGGCAAGTGCGGCCTCGCCAATGTCCTTGTAGTAGAACGGGGGAAGAAGTAGCGCACCAGCAAATCCCATGCTGTCAGCCGCACGAGACAAGTCCACCGCCTCGTCGAAGGCTGCGGCCCCTGTCCCGACCATCATTCTGGATGCAAGACCCGCCTTTGCGACGGCCTCCATCACTTGTAGACGTGCAGCGCGCGCGAAGGATGTCGCCTCCCCGGTGGTCCCGAGTAGATTTACGCCATGACAACCCGCATTAAAAAGCTCGCGGATGAAAGAAACCAGCTTTTGCGGGTCGGGATTGCCGTCAGCATCCAGCGGTGTCGGCACCGCCGGAATGACGCCATGCAGTGCGGGGATCATGCTTGCGCCTCCGCGGCCTTCTGCGAGCGAGGCACATAGGCAACCACGTCGACTTCCACCATCACTTCGTTCAGTACACTCCCAACGGTCGTACGTGCCGGAAGCGTGACCGGAAAGTACCGCGCATAGACCTGATTGAATCTGCTGGCATCCCGGAGGTCAGCCAGATGCACGTTGACTTTCACTACGTCGTCGAGGGAAGCGCCGGCCGCGTCCAGCGCCAGCTGCACGTTCTCCAGCGTGACGGCGGTTTGCTCCTCGATGGTCGCGCCAACAATCGTCCTTTGCGCATCACGCGGCGTCTGGCCCGAAATGAATACGAAGTCTCCCGCGCGTACCGCCTGCGAGTAGTGCCCTCCTCTCGCCGTGTCACGCCCTGTACTGATCATCTCTAACATCATATCTCCATGTAAAATAACTACCCATCTACTTTGTATTGATACATAACTTTTATGTGTCGAATTATTGGCGGGTACATTTTGAGATGTCAAGCCGTAATTCCCCGATCATGGAGACAGAAAAGATGGAACGAGCGGCGAACTGGGTACCGGATTTATCCGGGACGACTGGGCCGATGTATGAACAGATCGCCACGGCGCTCATCCGCGACATTCAGAGCGGGAAGCTCAAGCCGGGAGATTTGCTCCCACCCAACAGAGAGTTGTCGGCCAGCCTTGGGGTAACCGTCGGCACCGTATCGCGTGCGTTTGCCGTGGCGCTCAGGGCCAATCTCATAGAGACCGGGGCCCGGCGCGGCACACGCGTCAAGGCCCCGGCCGAGACGGTTGAAGTTGACCAGCAAGACTTGCCACGCGCTCTGGAGCGCGGCATTGCGGACCTTCGCGGGCACCAGGCTGCGGTCAAGCACTGGTGGGGAAGCCTCGCCCAGGAAATGGCATCCCTGCACTCGTCCCCAGCGCTGGGTAATCTGCTGCGCTATGACAACCCCGGTGGCCGCCTTAGTCATCGCGAAGTCGGCGCGCAATGGCTGGGGGGCCGCGAGGGGCGTCATGTGGATCCCGCGAAGGTCGTCGTCACGGACGGGGCGCAGCATGCATTGCTCTGCGCTTTGCTGGCGTGCACGAAAGCCGGCGACCGGATCGCGACCGAACGGCTCACTTACACGGGTCTTAAAACTGCGGCCTCAATGCTTGGCCTTGAAGTCGTGCCGGTCGATATGGATGAGGAAGGCATGCGCTCCGACAGTCTGCGCGCCGCACTCGCGGATGGATCGGTGAAAGCAATCGTTTGTGTACCCAACATACACAATCCAACGACAACCACAATGTCCTCGGCCCGGCGCATAGAGATCGCGGGAATCGCAGAACAATCCGGCGTACCCATCCTGGAAGACGATGTGTACGGCTACCTGACCGATGCCGACCTCCCCTCACTGGCAAGTCTCGCCCCCGATTGCACCATACGGTTTACCAGTTTCTCCAAGACTCTCGGCCCCGGGCTCCGGGTTGGCTTCATGGAGACTCCGGGTCGCTTCACATCGGCTGTAATCGAAGCGGTCCGCGCCTCCACCTGGATGGCGTCCCCAATATCGGCGGAGCTTGCGGCGAAACTGGTGGCCTCGGGTCAGGCCGATCAGATGCTCCTGGAGAATCGAATGGAATTGCAGCGCCGCAACCAGGCATTGAGCGAAATACTCGGTGCACGGGTGCAGACCACGCCTTACGCCCCTCATGCGTGGCTCACTTTGCCGGAGCCGTGGACCGGCCGCCAGTTCTGCAGCCTCGCGGAAACCATGGGTTATCTGGTTTTATCCGCGGAGGCGTTCGGTGTGGACGGGACCGCCCCCGTGCCGGCAGTGCGCCTGAGCGTGAGCGCGGCGCAGGACGTAGACGAGCTGAATCGGTTCGCAACCCTCGCAGCTCACAGCCTGCGCTCCGGGCCGCGCACGCCGGAGCAGGGGTTGTTTGCATAGGGTTTGTCCTCGCTTTACCCTCATTTTGTATCGACTCATAATTAATTTACACATTATGTATCGATACAAATGGAGATTTGGCATGTTGCTTGCTCGACAATTCGTACCTTTCGCTGGAAAACGATTCCTTGCCGTGCTGGCGTTGTGCGTACTCTGCGAAACGGCGGTAGCGCAGTCATCCGAAACGATGAGCAAGATCCGGGAAAAGCACGAGATCACACTAGGGGTCCGGGAAACGGCGTTACCGTTTTCCTATCTGGACGACGCCCACCATTTCGTAGGCTATTCGGTAGACCTGTGCTTGCGGGTGGTGGACGCTGTGAAGACCAGCCTGAAGTTGCCGGACCTGAAGGTGAACATGGTGCCCATCGCATCGTCGAACCGTATTCCGCTCATCGCCAACGGCACTGTCGACCTTGAATGTGGCACCACCTCCAATACCGTTGAGCGTCAACAGCAGGTCGCGTTTTCCTCGACCATCTTCGTATCGAGCACCCGGTTTGTCTCAAAAAAGAGTGCGGGACTGGACAACCTGGACACACTCAGAGGCAAGCGTGTCGTTGCAACGGCTGGGTCGTCCAACCTCCGCCAGATCACGGCACTCAACGTTGCGCACAGTTACAACATGCAAATTTCCCCCTCGAGGGACTTCGCCGAGGGCTTTCTGATGATGGACACGGATCGGGCCGCGGCATTTTTCCTGGACGACATCACCCTCTCGGCTCTGGCCGCCAGCTCAAAAAACCCGGCGGATTTCGTCATATCCAAAGAACCCTTGTCTGTGGAACCCTACGCGCTGGTAATGCGCAAGGATGATCCCGTTTTCAAGTCCATAGTGGATGGTGCACTCAAAAGTACCTTCGAGAGCGGTGCTATCGACGCCATCTATACCCGCTGGTTCGAGTCGCCGATTCCGCCGAAGGGGATCAACCTGCACGTTCCGGTAAGCCCGGCGCTGCGCAAGGCCTTTGCCCGACCGACCGATAGCGCGGATCCGGCTTCCTACCAGTGAGGCCGATCATGGCGACTAAAACATTTCCGGCAGTACGATTCACCGAAAGCGCGACGCCCCTGCAGCATCTTCCACGTCTTTCGGCGCATCTGGGCGGACCTGCAATCTTCATCAAGCGCGACGACATGACCGGCCTGGCCGGCGGCGGCAACAAGGCACGCAAGCTCGAATACCTTGCCGCCGACGCGTTGGCCAAGGGGGCCGATACCCTCATCGGCCTGGGCGCAACCCAGTCCAACCATGCGCGCCAGACGGCGGCCGCGGCGGCACGACTGGGCCTGCACTGTGTATTGCTGCTCGAGCGTCGGCTGGAAGGACAACCCGAGGAATACTACCGGGCGGGCAACGCTTTGCTGAACCGGGTCCTCGGCGCAACCCTGTGCGATGAGCTACCCGCCGGAGCGGATATTGCGAGGGCCGTCACGCAACTCCAGGAGAAACTGGTCAAGCAGGGGCGCAAGCCTTATGTGGTACCCGGGGGCGGCTCCAACGCGCTAGGTGCAATGGGTTACGCCCGCTGCATCGAAGAGCTTCAGTCCCAGGCACGCGACTTGGGCATCGGGATCGATGCGATCGTGCACGCAGGCAGTAGCGGCGGCACACAAGCCGGATTGGTCGCCGGACTCGGTGCGCACCGCGGGACCCTGGTACGCAGCTACAGCGTCAGGCTGGAAGCCGCTCTTCAGATCAACATCGTGCGTAAAATCGCCGAAGAAACGGCGGAGATGTTATCCGGATCTGCGGAGAATTTTTGCCCTATCGACGTCGATGATTCTCAAATTGGTCCCGGGTATGGGATACCGACGGTGGAAGCGCTTGACGCCATACGCCTGCTTGGTAGGCTCGAAGGCATCTTGCTTGACCCGGTGTACACCGGTAAAGCTATGGCCGGCCTGATCTCCGATATCAATACCGCACGCTTTTCCTCTGGCCAAAACATTGTCTTCTTGCATACCGGTGGGGCAACGGCACTGTCCGCATACGCGTCCTGGCTCTAGACACTCCGTCGTTCGACCACACTTCATGCAGTGGCCCCCTGCCGGACCATGACAAAAAAGCGCACCCACTGCCGCCACGTTTCTTGAGATTGGCCACGTCCGTTCTACGCCAGTCCAATACCTTTTCCATCTCCTCGGAGGCGTTGTCCAGACGGTTTTCTCTATAATACAGGAATCCGAAATAACTGATCCCGATACGTTTCGCACATTCAAAAACCGGGAGATCAGCCTGAAGACCTGCCCCCAGCAAACCGGGCCAGCCGGAGTCTAGTAAAGTTCGTTTTCGGAGAAGAAGACGAACATGAAGAAGCGTTTTACGGAAGAGCAAATCATCGGCTTTTTGAAGGAAGCCGAGGCCGGTATGCCGGTCAAGGAACTGTGCAGGAGCACGGGTTCAGTGATGCGTCGTTCTACACCTGGCGCGCGAAGTTCGGCGGCATGGAGGTGTCGGAGGCGCGCCGGTTGAAGGACCTTGAGAGCCAGCAGAGTTTGCAGCGAAACACCGGGCAACAGCGGATGCTCCTGCCGCTTTACAGGAGCTGATTTAAAGGGACTTTGCTAGAGGCCCGTTGGCCCTGCTGAAGGGGGCAGGTCATGACTTCGGAACCGGAAGCGCTATCGTCCTAATCCTATTTCGGTACACGGCAAAGACCGATCTCTCTCAAAAGCGCCTGAGTTGGCTGCACACGAACTTGGCGTCGTGCGCAGCCAACATGGGACCAGGACTAGAAGGGCCCTTCAGCAACCAAGGCATGGCCAACGGTTCACCCTTCGCGATAGCCGGGTTGTGGCGCGAGTGGAACGATCCAGAGGGCGTCGCCTACTCGTTCACGATGCTGAGTCAACGCGGCCGAGCATCCGCTCATGAAGCGATTCCACAAGCCGGGTGATGAGAAGCGATCGGTCGTGATCGTGCCGCCGGCGGAGTATGAGGGCTGGCTCGCGAGCCGATCGATGGGCGAGGCGCGCTCGTTCCTGAATCTGTTCCCCGCCGATCGGATGCGTGCTGAGGAGTTTCCGGCACCGCCGCGAATGACAAAAAAGGCAGAAAAACCCACACCTCACGATGCGCGCTGATCTGCCTTAATAGCTAGAAACCTTACTGGGCTTGGTGGGCCGGGTCGGGTTCGAACCGACGACGGGATTTCTCCGGCGGATTATGAGTCCGCTGCCTGCAACCAACACGGCGTCCGGCCCAACGAGCAATAACAAACAACCACAACAAAGCATCAACAAAAAAGCCCGGTCTACCCAAAGGCCGGGCTTTCTGAAGACAGGCCGACATACTACACGAAAGCATGCCCACCTGTTAAGTGCGCCCGCGATACGCGGGCACTGAAAACAAACACCGACAAACACCGCGCAAACATCGCCCAAAAATCAGTTCCCTTCGAGGAACGACTTGAGCTTGTCCGAGCGGCTCGGGTGACGCAGCTTGCGCAGCGCCTTCGCTTCGATCTGGCGAATCCGCTCACGCGTCACGTCGAACTGCTTGCCCACTTCTTCGAGCGTGTGGTCGGTGCTCATTTCGATACCGAAACGCATGCGCAGCACCTTCGCCTCGCGTGGCGTGAGCGAATCGAGCACGTCCTTCACGACGTCGCGCATCGAGGCATGCAGCGCGGCGTCCGCGGGCGCAACCGTATTCGTGTCTTCGATGAAGTCGCCCAGATGCGAATCGTCGTCGTCCCCGATCGGCGTTTCCATGGAGATCGGTTCCTTCGCGATCTTCATGATCTTGCGGATCTTGTCCTCCGGCATTTCCATCTTCTCGGCGAGCGTTGCCGGATCCGGCTCGAGACCGGTTTCCTGCAGGATCTGCCGCGAGATACGGTTCATCTTGTTGATCGTCTCGATCATGTGAACCGGAATGCGGATCGTGCGCGCCTGGTCCGCGATCGAGCGCGTGATGGCCTGGCGAATCCACCACGTCGCGTAGGTCGAGAACTTGTAGCCGCGGCGATATTCGAACTTGTCCACCGCCTTCATCAAGCCGATGTTGCCTTCCTGGATGAGGTCGAGGAACTGCAGCCCGCGGTTCGTATACTTCTTCGCAATCGAGATCACGAGACGCAGGTTCGCCTCGGTCATCTCGCGCTTGGCCTGACGTGCCTTCAGTTCGCCGGCCGCCATCTGGCGGTTGGTTTCCTTCAGGTCCTTGAGCGGCAGAACCACGCGCGCCTGCAGATCGAGCAGGCGCTGCTGCTGTTCGCGGATCGCGGGAATGTTGCGCGAGAGAATCCCGCTATACGCATGGCTTTCGGAGACGATTTTTTCGGCCCACTCCAGATCCGTCTCGTTGCCCGGGAAGCGCGCGATGAACTCCGAGCGCGGCATGCCGCACTTGTCCACGACCGTATGCAGGATCTGGCGCTCGACCTGACGCACTTCGTCCACTTGCGCGCGCAGCGTGTCGCACAGACGCTCGACGGTACGCGCGGTGAAGCGGATCGACATCAGTTCGTTCTGGATCGTTTCCTGCGCCTTGAGGTAGGACTTCGACTTGTAGCCTTCCTTCTCGAACGCGCGGCGCATCTTGTCGAACCATTCGCTGATGAGCGCGAACTTCTCGAGCGAGGCGCGCTTGAGCGCTTCGAGTTGCGCTGCGTTGGCCGTTGCCTGCGCTGCGCCTTCGTCCTCCTCTTCTTCCTCTTCTTCCTCTTCCTCTTCGTCCTCTTCGGTCTCGTTCTCGATCTCTTCCGCTTCCTGCGCGGAGAAGCCGTCGGTGTCCTCGGCATTCGGATCGATCAAGCCGTCGACGAGTTCATCCACGCGGATCTCGTCGTTCGCCACGCGCTCGGCCATCGCGAGGATGTCGGCAATCGTGGTCGGGCACGCGGAGATCGCCATGACCATGTGCTTGAGACCGTCTTCGATGCGCTTGGCGATTTCGATTTCGCCTTCGCGCGTGAGCAGCTCGACCGTGCCCATTTCGCGCATGTACATGCGCACGGGGTCGGTGGTGCGACCGAATTCCGAATCGACGGTGGACAGCGCGACTTCGGCTTCTTCTTCTACTTCGTCGTCCGAAGAAGCGTTCGGTGCGTTGTCGTTGAGCAGCAGCGTTTCGGCATCGGGCGCCTGCTCGTACACGGCCACGCCCATGTCGTTGAAGGTGCTGATGATGCCTTCGATCGCCTCGGTCTCGGTGAAGTTGTCCGGCAGGTGATCGTTGATTTCGGCGTACGTGAGAAAGCCGCGCTCCTTACCCAGCTTGATGAGCGCTCGCAGTTTCGAGCGACGCTCCTCGAGCTCCTCGACGGTCCCGGGCTGCGAGGACGCGAACGCGTCTTTCAGCAGCGCCTTTTCCTTCGCCCGCCGGTCGCGCGCCCGGGCCTTTTCGCCCTTGCCCGCGGCGGGCGTGCTGTCTTCGCTCTGACTTGCGTCGTCTTCGACGGATACTTCATTCAGCTTTTTCGTCATGGAGTTCGCCGTTTCGGCTATAGTCTCGACTCGCGGCTGGTGGACGTCAGCCTCTTGAACCGTGGATACTGGAGCCTCGCGCTCTGCCACATCGTCCGCAATGGCAGGCACTTGCCTTGCACTACTCGAACCGGACCGCTTCGTCGCCGGCCGGGTTGCGGCCGGGGTTGCAGCTCTCGCCGCGCGTGTTGGCGCCGCTCGTGCGGCCGAAGCAGCCATGGTTTTTTTCCGGGCAGCGGGTTCAGGAGAGGTGGCGGAAGACTTTCTGGCGGAACGGGTGGCAGTGGCCTCGTTGACCTTGCTGGTCGGCTCCGTGGAGCTTTTGCCTGGTGCCTTTTTTCCGCCTGTAGTCTTTGCCATTTGCCATTCCGTCCTTGCTGGAAGCTGGGTATGAAGCCCGGAAAAAAACAAAAAACAAACCGCTGAAAACCTTTTATTATAGCACGCGAGGCAAAGTCCCTCCGTGCGCCTCCCTTCCTTACAAACCGAGCTGACGCTTCATTTCGGCCTGCACCTGAATCAGGTTCATCAATTCCGCCTTTTCCTCGGGCGTATGCAGTGATTGTCGCGTCAGCACGTTGAGCCGGTCCCGGCAAGCGTCGTAGCGCATCTTCAGGATGGCCGCCTTGAGCTCTTCGCCCACGAGGCGCTCCTGTTCGCGGCGCTCCTCCGCCACCGCGCTGTCTTCCGGATTTTTCATCAGCAAATCCCGGACGTTTTCATCATAGTCCAGAATTTCCCGAAAAATCTCCTCGAAGGTCGGGGCGTTCGCGCCATTGCGCAAGAGGTCCGAAAGGAGCTGAAACTCGGCTGCATCGCCCAGCCCGCGGGCGTGCGTAGCCACTTCCTCGAACAATTCGCCATGGCGCGTAAGCGTGATCAGCGCCCGTTCGGCTTCCTCGTCCAGCTGCGCCACGATGCGCGGAAGCATGACGAGATTGCGCAGCGACTTGCGCTCGATCCCGGTCACGAGGTGCCGGTCCTTGCGCGCGGGCGCCGAGCGCGCCGCCTGGGCAATCCGCGCATCGACCTCGCAGAGCGCCGCCACTTCCTCGAACGGCACGTCCAGCCGGTCCGCGAACATATGCATGATCTGCGCGCGCAGCGCGTTCGCCGGCAGCGCCTGCAACAGCGGCTTGGCGTCGAACAGCGCCCGCGCACGGCCTTCCGGCTGGTCCAGCTCCTTGCCCGTCAGCACCTCGTTCAGCATGAACTGCGACAGCGGCATGGCGCGCTCCACCTGCTCCCGGAACGCCTCGGTGCCGAACTCGCGCACGTAGCTGTCCGGGTCGTGCTCCTGCGGCAGGAACAGGAACCGGATCGTCCGGTTGTCCGCCGCGTGCGGCAGGCACGCGTCGAGCGCGCGGCGCGCGGCGCGTCGACCGGCCGAATCGCCGTCGAAGCTGAAAATCACGGTGTCGGTCTGGCGCAGCAGCTTCTGCACGTGGATCGGCGTGCAGGCCGTGCCGAGCGTCGCCACGGCGTTCTGGAACCCGAGCTGCGCGAGCGCCACGACGTCCATATATCCTTCGACCACGAGCACGTATTGCTGCTCGCGGATCGCGAGGCGCGCCTCGAAAAGCCCGTAAAGTTCACTGCCCTTGTTAAATAACGGCGTTTCCGGCGAATTCAGATACTTGGGCTCGCCGCCGTCGAGCACGCGCCCGCCGAAGCCGATCACCTGACCCTTGACGTTGCGGATCGGGAACATGATCCGGTCGCGGAAGCGGTCGTAACGCCGCGCCTGGCCCTGGCCATCCTGCTTTTCGCTGACGATCACGAGCCCGGCTTCGACGAGGGCCTCGTCGCGGTAATTGGGGTACGCGGATTCGAGGTTCTGCCAACCGTCGGGCGCGTAGCCGAGGCCGAAGCGCGCTGCGATTTCACCCGTGAGGCCGCGTTTTTTCAGGTACTGGATCGCATTGGGCGCGCTGCGCAACTGCTTGCGGTAGTAGTCGCAAGCCGTCTGCATGAGGTCCGAGAGAGCGGTTGCGACGGCCTTCGAAGGCCCGCTTGCGTAACCGCCTGCGCCGCCGCCCCCAGCGCCCCCGCCGCGCATGGGCGACGGTTCCTGCGGCACGGTCAGGCCTACCGATTGCGCGAGTTCGTTGACGGCCTCGGGAAACGTGAGGCCGGCATGCTCCATGAGGAAGCCGATGGCAGTGCCGTGGGCGCCGCACCCGAAGCAGTGGTAGAACTGCTTCGTTGGACTAACGGTAAACGAAGGGCTCTTCTCGTTGTGAAACGGACAGAGGCCCATGAAGTTCGCGCCGCCCTTCTTGAGCTGCACGTAGCGCCCCACCACGTCGACGATATCGACGCGGTTCAGGAGATCCTGCAGGAATGAATGCGGAATCATCGGAACGGAGGCACTCCTGCTGCGTGCACGACGAATGGCGCGCGGTCCGCCGGCCCTGCGGGGCCGCGAACGGGTCGCGCGCCTCGGTATTTACTTCGAGAGCGCGGCCTTGACCAGCGCGGACACGGCCGTCATGTCGGCGCGGCCGGCGAGCTTGCCCTTGAGCACGCCCATCACCTTGCCCATGTCCTGCGGACCGGCGGCGCCCGTCTGCGCGACCGCGGCCTGCACTTCGGCGGCGATTTCGGCTTCGGAAAGCTGCGCCGGCATGTAGTCGGCCAGCACCTTCAGCTCGGCGGCTTCCTTCTCGACGAGGTCCGTGCGACCCGCCGCCTCGAACTGGCTGATCGAATCCTTGCGCTGCTTGATCATCTTGTCGATGACCGCCGTGACGGCGGCGTCGTCGAGCGTCAGGCGCTCGTCCACCTCACGTTGCTTGATCGCGGCGAGCAGCAGACGAATCGTGGCAAGGCGCTCGGTTTCACGGGCGCGCATCGCGGCTTTCATGTCGTCGTTGATTCGGTCCTTGAGGCTCATCACTCACCTGAAATGCGTTGGGGTTACGAATACCTGGATCTCTCCAGGCGATGGGTCGCGCGCCTCACCTGCCGCACAAGCATCACGTCAATACAAAAACCCGCCTGGAAACGCTTCCAGGCGGGTCGGCGCAGATTCTCGATGGTTGCGACCACACCAGAGGGGGCTGCAACAGCCGCGGTGCCCGGAATTCAGGGCCGGCGGCGCTGCCGGCTGCTTATATGGGGCAAAGCTTCAGGGAAGGCAACCCCCGAACCTGCCCGGCAACGCCGGAATCAGTACAGCTTCTTCGGCAGCATCTGGCCGCGCAGGCGCTTGAAGTGGCGCTTCACTGCCGCCGCCTTCTTGCGTTTGCGCTCGGCCGTCGGCTTTTCGTAAAACTCGCGCGCACGAAGCTCGGTCAAAAGGCCGTTCTTCTCGATCGTGCGCTTGAAGCGGCGCATGGCCACTTCAAAGGGTTCGTTTTCTTTTACGCGGATGGTCGTCATTTTCCAATAACGGATCGGGGGTAAAGAGAATCAAGTATAGCAGTTCCCTGGACGCGCAAGCGGGGGAACGCTGGACGGAAAAACCCGATCCGGGCGGCCTGTCCGGGCCGACGCAAAGGTCGCTCCAAGGCCGCCCGAGGCGCGCTCAACCCTCGCCCGAACCTTGGCCCTGGCCCACGGCCGCCGTCCATTCCGCCGCCGCCTCGCCAGCCGCCACGCCCGAAGCCCACGCCCACTGGAAGTTGTAGCCGCCGAGCCAGCCAGTCACGTCCACCGCCTCGCCGATGAAGTACAGGCCCGGCACGCGCTGGCTCATCATCGTGGCAGACGAAAGCTCGCGTGTATCCACGCCGCCGCGCGTGACCTCGGCCTTCTTGTAGCCTTCGGTGCCGGTGGGCGTGAGCGTCCATTGCGCAAGGCCCTCGCCGATGCGGCGCAGCGTCTTGTCGGGCAAGTCCGCGAGACGCGCGTCGAGCGGCACCTGCTGCGCCTCCAGCCAGAGGTGCGCGAGGCGCGCTGGCATCCATTCGGCGAGCAGGTTGCCGATCTGGCGCTTCGTCGCGCCCTTGGCGTCGATCAACTCCGCCTCCGCCTCGCGCTCGGGCAGCAGGTTCACGCGGACCGGCTGGCCCGGCTGCCAGTAGCTCGAAATCTGCAGCACGCCCGGCCCGGACAGGCCGCGGTGCGTGAACAGCAGGTCTTCGTCGAACGTTCCGCCCGTCTTGCGCTCGCCCGTGGCGATACGCACTTCCAGCGAAACGCCCGAAAGCGCCGCATACGGCGCCCAGTCGTCGTGGGCAAACGTGAGCGGCACGAGCGCCGGGCGCGTGTCGATCAGCTTGTGGCCGAACTGTTTGGCGATGCGGTACGCGAAATCGGTGGCGCCGATCTTCGGAATCGAGAGGCCGCCGGTTGCGATGACGAGCGCGCGGGCGCGTATCGTGCCCTGCGGCGTGGCGAGGGTGAAGCCCGCGCCGTCGGCATGGCTGACCGCCTCGACCGGCAGCGGCCGGCGCCAGGTCACACCGCCGGCGTCGCATTCGGCGCGCAAGACGTCGATGATCGCCTCGCTCGACTGGTCGCAGAACAGCTGCCCTCGGTGCTTTTCGTGCCAGGTCACGCGGTGCTGGCGCAGGAGCGCGAGAAAGTCGCGCGGCGTATAGCGCGCGAGCGCGGAGCGGCAGAAATGCGGATTGCTGGAGAGGTAATTGGCCGGCCCGGCGTGCAGGTTCGTGAAGTTGCAGCGCCCGCCGCCCGAGATGCGGATTTTCTCCGCGAGGCGCGGCGCGTGATCGATCAGCGCGACGCGGCGCCCCTGCTGGCCGGCCACCGCCGCGCACATCATCCCGGCCGCACCTGCGCCGATCACGGCGATGTCGAAAGATTCCATGGCGCGCATTCTACCTGCCGGGCGGCAACGGACCCGCCAGATCCGCTCGACCTCCGGGGCCGCCCGCCTCGTTTCCGGCCCACTGCTATACTTTGAGGCTTCCCGCTTACTCTTTTTCGGCAAGGGTCGAACGTCCGGCTTCATCCGGAGATCCGCCATTGCCCGCCCGACCCATGCTCGTTCTCGGCATCGAAAGCTCCTGCGACGAAACCGGCCTTGCGCTCTACGACACGGACCGCGGCCTCCTCGCCCACGCACTGCACTCGCAGATCGCCATGCATCGCGAGTACGGCGGCGTGGTGCCGGAACTCGCCTCGCGCGACCATATCCGCCGCGCGCTGCCGCTGCTCGAAGAAGTGCTGGAGAAGAGCGGCGCCCAACGCGGCGACATCGACGCGATCGCCTACACGCAAGGCCCCGGCCTCGCGGGTGCGCTGCTGGTCGGCGCGAGCATTGCGAACGCACTGGCCATGGCGTGGGGCCGGCCCACCGTCGGCATTCACCACCTGGAAGGGCACCTGCTCTCGCCGCTCCTCGTGGATGCACCGCCGCCGTTCCCGTTCGTCGCCCTGCTCGTTTCGGGCGGCCACACGCAGTTGATGCGCGTGACCGACGTGGGCGTGTACGAAACGCTCGGCGAGACGCTGGACGACGCCGCCGGCGAGGCCTTCGACAAGACCGCCAAGCTCCTTGGCCTCGGCTACCCCGGCGGCCCGGAAGTATCGCGGCTGGCGGAATTCGGCACGCCCGGCGCCATCGACCTGCCGCGCCCGATGCTGCATTCGGGCGACCTCGACTTCAGCTTCAGCGGCCTGAAAACGGCGGTCCTCACTCAGGTGAAAAAGCTCGGCCCGAACCTCTGCGAGCAGGGCAAAGCCGATATCGCACGCGGTTTCGTCGATGCCGCCGTGGAGGTGTTGGCGGCGAAGTCGCTGGCCGCGCTCAAGCGCACGAAGCTCAAGCGCCTGGTGGTGGCGGGCGGCGTAGGTGCGAACAAGCAGCTGCGCGCGACGCTGTCGGCCGCGGCGCAGAAGCGCGGCTTCGAGGTCCATTACCCCGACCTGTCGCTGTGCACCGACAATGGCGCGATGATCGCGCTCGCCGGTGCGATGCGGCTCGAACGTTGGCCCGAGCAGGCCACGCGCGACTACGCGTTCACAGTCAAGCCGCGCTGGGATCTGACTTCGCTCGCGCGATAGGTCTGTCGCCCCCGGCTTTCGCCGTTGCGACGGCAACAAAAAACCGCCCTCGAGGCGGTTTTTTTATTTCACACGAGAAGACGCCCGCAATCAGCTGCGCACGCGCTTGTCGTGCTCGATCACGGCATACGCGCTGTGATTGTGGATCGACTCGAAGTTCTCCGCTTCCAGCACATACGCCGCCACACGCGCATCGGCGTTCAGGCGCACGGCCACGTCGCGCACGAGGTCTTCGACGAACTTCGGGTTCTCGTAGGCCCGCTCGGTCACGAACTTCTCGTCCGGACGCTTGAGCAGACCCCACAGCTCGCACGACGCCTCTTCTTCGGCGATGCGGATGAGGTCCTCGACCGGCAGGTCGCCCGCCAGCTCGGCGTCGATCGTGACGTGCGAGCGCTGGTTGTGCGCGCCGTATTGCGAGATCTTCTTCGAGCAGGGGCACAGGCTCGTCACCGGCACGAGCACCTTCAGGAAGAGACGCGCAGCGCCGTCGCGCGCATCGCCCGTGAGCGTCACTTCGTAGTCGAGCAGGCTCTCCACGCCCGAAACCGGCGCCACCTTCTTCACGAAGTACGGGAACGATACTTCGATACGGCCCGCCTGCGATTCAAGCTTCGCGAGCATCGTGGCCAGCATCGTGCGGAACGTCGCGGGTTCGAGCGGCGCCTTGTTCTCTTCGAGCAGCGCGACGAAGCGCGACATATGCGTGCCTTTCTGGTCCGCAGGCAGATGAACGTCGAGGTTCCATGTGCCGACCGTCGGCTGCACGTCGCCGTTGCCGGTCTTCACAGTCAGCGGATGACGCACGCCCTTCACGCCCACGCGCTGGATCGGGATCTGGCGGGTATCGACGGAGCTCTGCACGTCCGGCATCACGAAGGCCGGGTTCATCTGGTTCATGTTCTTGTCCTTTGGGCTGCGCGCTTCGCGGCGCGCAATGGCAAGCGCCGGCATGAGCCGGCGCTGGCTGGCGGTCCCGGGTTCGAAACCCGCCCGCCGATTCAAACGGAGTGTGGGCTTGCTGCGCTCAGGCGACGCGCATCACCGACTTGCCGGATGCGTTTGCCGTGCGATCGAGAAAGCGCTCGCGAATCGACTTCGCAATCCCTGCCGCGTCGAGCCCTGCGCCCGAGAGCAGCTTGGCCGGGTCGCCGTGATCGATGAAGCGGTCGGGGAGGCCCAATTGTAGTACGGGCTTGATAACCCCACTTTCAAGGAGGGCTTCCACGCAGGCCGAACCCGCACCGCCCATGATGCAGCCTTCCTCGACGGTCACGAGGTAGTCGTGTGTATCGGCCAGCTGCTTCACGAGCTCCGTGTCGAGCGGCTTCACGAAGCGCATGTTGGCCACGGTGGCGTCCAGTTCCTCGGCGGCGGCGAGCGACGGCGCAACCATCGTGCCGAACGCGAGGATGGCGATGCGCTTGCCGGCCGGCGCATGGCTCTCGCGGCGGACTTCGCCCTTGCCCACCGGCAGCGCGGCCATCTGCTTGACCGTCGCCACGCCGGTGCCTGCGCCGCGCGGATAGCGCACGGCCGTCGGGCAGTCCTGCTGGAGCGCCGTGTAGAGCATCTGGCGGCACTCGTTTTCGTCCGAGGCAGCCATGATCATCATGTTCGGGATGCAACGCATGAACGCGAGATCGTAGGCACCCGCGTGCGTCGCACCGTCCGCGCCAACCAGACCCGCGCGGTCGATCGCGAACACCACCGGCAGGTTCTGCAATGCGACGTCGTGGATCAGCTGGTCGTAAGCACGCTGCAGGAAGGTCGAGTAGATTGCGACAACGGGCTTGAGGCCCTCGGCCGCGATACCGCCCGCGAACGTCACCGCATGCTGCTCGGCGATGCCCACGTCGTAGTAGCGATCCGGGAAGCGCTTTTCGAACTCGACGAGGCCCGAGCCTTCGCGCATCGCCGGCGTGATGCCGACCACGCGCGAATCGAGTTCGGCCGCGTCGCACAGCCATTCGCCGAAGACCTGGGTATAGGTCTTCTTGCTCGGCGCCGTGGACGGCTTGATACCTTCGGCCGGATTGAACTTGCCGGGACCGTGGTAGAGCACCGGATCCGCTTCGGCGAGCTTGTAGCCCTGGCCTTTTTTCGTCACGACGTGCAGGAATTGCGGACCGCGCAGTTCCTTGATGTTCTGCAGCGTCGGGATCAGCGAGTCGAGATCGTGGCCGTCGATCGGCCCGATATAGTTGAAGCCGAACTCCTCGAACAGCGTGGCCGGCACGATCATGCCCTTCGCGTGCTCTTCGAGCTTGCGCGCGAGGTCGAGCACGGGCGGCGCATGGCGCAGCACGCGCTCCACGCCCGCACGCGCAGCGGCATAGAAGCGGCCCGACATGAGACGCGCGAGGTGGCGGTTGAGCGCCCCCACCGGTGGCGAGATCGACATGTCGTTGTCGTTGAGGATCACGAGAAGCGGCACGTCGTCTTCCACGCCGCCGTTGTTCAGCGCCTCGAAGGCCATGCCGGCGGTCATTGCGCCGTCACCGATCACGGCGATGCCCATGGCGTTATCGCCCTTGAGCTTGCTCGCGATGGCCATGCCGAGCGCGGCCGAGATCGACGTGCTCGAGTGGGCCGTGCCGAATGTGTCGTACGGCGACTCGTCGCGCTTCGGGAAGCCCGAGATGCCGCCGAACTGGCGCAACGTGTGCATCTGGTCGCGGCGGCCGGTCAGGATCTTGTGCGGATAGGTCTGGTGGCCGACGTCCCAGACGATGCGATCGCGCGGCGTGTCGAACACGTAGTGCAGCGCGATCGTCAGCTCGACCGTACCGAGGTTGGACGACAAATGGCCGCCCGTCTGCGAGACGCTGTCGAGAACGAAGGCACGCAGTTCGTCGGCAAGCGGCTGCAACTGGCGGCGATCGAGGCGGCGCAAATCCGCCGGGTCGTCAATGGTTTTCAGCAAGTCGTACATCGTCGTTCCATCCAGGAAATCGGGCGCTCCCGCACTTCTGGCGCACACTACGTCCCCTTCATGCGCGCGGGCGGGTTGGCGCGGTCAGCTGACCCGGTTCACCACCAGGTCGGCGAGTTCGGCAAGGCGCTGTGCGCGCGCGCCGAACGGTTCAAGCGCCGCATGCGCGTCGCCGCGCAACTGCTGCGCCAGCGCTCGCGATGCGTCCAGACCGATGATCGACACGTAGGTCGGCTTGCCGTCCTTCGCGTCTTTGCCAGCAGTCTTGCCGAGCGTCGCCGTGTCGGCGGTGACGTCGAGAATGTCGTCCACCACCTGGAAAGCGAGGCCCACGGCCGCTGCGTACGCATCGAGCGCCTGCAGCGTGCCGGCCGCGGGCGTTTCGCCCGCGAGCGCCCCCATGCGCACCGATGCGCGCAGCAGCGCGCCGGTCTTCAGGCGGTGCATCGTTTCGAGTTCTTCGCGCGTGAGCGAACGGCCCACGCTCGCGAGGTCGATGGCCTGGCCGCCGGCCATGCCGATCGAACCGCTCGCCAGCGCCAGCTCGCGCACGAGCGCGGCCTGACGCGGCGCCGCATCGCGCAAACCCGGCACATCCGACGTCAGCGTAATGAAAGCCTGCGACTGCAGCGCATCGCCGACGAGAAGCGCGGTGGGTTCGTCGTACTTCACGTGAACCGTCGGCTTGCCGCGGCGCATGTCGTCGTCGTCCATGCACGGCATGTCGTCGTGCACGAGCGAGTAGACGTGAATCATCTCCAGCGCGCAGGCCGCGGCGTCGAGCGCCTCGGGCGTGGCGCCGCTCAGCTCACCCGCAGCATGGCACAGAAGCGGGCGCACGCGCTTGCCGCCGCCCAGCACTGCGTAACGCATGGCGTCATGCAGGCCCGCGGGCAGCACGTCGGCTGCCGGCAAATAGTGTTCGAGCGCGCTCTCAACCCGGTCCAGCACCAGCCGGGTCCATTGTTCAAAAGTCATAGATCGTCGTCTCCGCCGGTCGCGGATGTCGTATTGAGGGGCACGGGCCTGAGCGTTTCGCCGTCGAGCACGCGCACCTGTTGTTCAACTTTTTCCAGCTGCTGCTGGCAGAACTTCACCAGCACGGCGCCGCGCCGGTACGCGGCCAGCGACTCTTCGAGACTCAGGCTGCCGCTTTCCATGCGCGCCACGAGCGTGTCGAGCTCCGCCAGCGCGGCCTCGTAGCTCTCGGGCTGCGGCAATCCGTCACCGCCCTCGTTGCCGCTACCGCCGCCATTGCGATCATTGCGGCTTTCGGCTTCGTCAGCCGACGCAGTGCGGTCCGCACTGCTGTCTTTCGTTGCGGATTTCGCCATGAGTCGTCGCAGAATTGAAACAAGGCGGACATTCTACGGCAAAAGCGACTTATCCGACCCGCTCGCCAGCGAGCGTGCCCCGCGAGCCACAAGTTCGATCCTGACCGAAATTCACCCGACCGGCACCTCATACGCGTTGCCCCGCGGCAATTTTGGCAAAAATCAGTGACTTAGCTACCCCTTGGGGGTGGGTTCGGGTATAATCGCCGGCTCCCTAAATCGAATCTTCGATGGTTGGGTTGTTCACTGCTTTCACGTCTTCATCGGGAGTGGGAATGTCCAATCTGAGCAATGCATTGCAGCTGAAGTCTATTCACAGCCAGCTGCCAGTCACCGCTTATTTTGACGATGCGCTTCTCCAGCGCGAAATCGAAACGCTTTTCCAGAAAGGTCCCCGTTACGTCGGGCACGAGCTGATGGTGCCCGAGGCGGGGAATTATTTTGCACTGCCCGGCGAGAAAGAAGGCCGTGTGCTGGTGCGCAACCAGCAAGACCAGATCGAGCTGCTCTCGAACGTCTGCCGCCACCGCCAGGCCATCATGCTAAACGGTCGCGGCACGGCCGACAACATTGTATGTCCGCTGCATCGCTGGACCTACGATCTCAAGGGCGAGCTGCTCGGTGCGCCGCATTTCGCGGACAAACCTTGCCTGAACCTGAACAAGACGCCGCTGCAACAGTGGAACGGCCTGCTCTTCGAGTCCGGGGGGCGCGACATCGCGCGCGATCTCGCTCGTCTGGGCCCGGCGAAACACCTCGACTTTACGGACTACATGTTCGATCACGTCGAGATCCACGAGTGCAACTACAACTGGAAGACCTTCATCGAGGTCTATCTGGAGGACTACCACGTCGTCCCGTTCCACCCGGGCCTCGGCAACTTCGTGTCGTGCGACGACCTGAAGTGGGAGTTCGGCGAGTGGTACAGCGTGCAGACCGTGGGCGTGCACAACCACCTCGGCAAGCCCGGCAGCCCGACGTACCGCAAGTGGCACGACGAGGTCCTGCGCTTCCGTAACGGCGTGCCGCCCGAGTTCGGCGCGATCTGGATGGTGTACTACCCGAATCTCATGATCGAGTGGTACCCGCACGTGCTCGTGGTGTCCTGGCTGATTCCGCAGGGCACGCAGAAAACGACCAATGTGGTCGAGTTCTACTACCCCGAGGAAATCACACTGTTCGAGCGCGAATTCGTCGAGGCCGAGCGGGCCGCCTATATGGAAACCGCCGTCGAAGACGACGAGATCGCCGAGCGCATGGACGCCGGCCGCCGCGCGCTGTTCGAGCGCGGCGTTTCGGAGGTCGGCCCGTATCAGAGCCCGATGGAAGACGGCATGCAGCACTTCCACGAGTTCTTGCGCCGCGAGCTCGGCACGATCTGACACACGCGCTTCTGCGGACAGGAAAGACGGGCTTCGGCCCGTCTTTTTGTTTAGACTGACGACATCGGGCCGGCCCGGCCGGCCGTGCATCCATCATGCTTTGCATAGGGTCGCGCCAGGCGCCGAAGCGCCCGGCGCGATCGACAAGGAGCCGTCGTCATGTCCCACACCCACTACACCACGCTGATTTCCGCCGCCAATCTGCACGAGCGGCTCACGGCGGCGCCGGGCAGCGTGCTCGTGTTCGATTGCCGCTTCGATCTCGTCGATCCGACGATCGGCGAAGCGGCCTACGCGGCCGGCCACATTCCCGGCACGCAATATCTCCACCTCGACCGCGATCTCTCCGGCACGAAGACCGGCAAGAACGGGCGCCATCCGCTGCCCGAGCGCACGACGCTCGTCGCCACGCTCGCGGCGCGCGGGCTCAATGCCGGGCAGCAGGTCGTGGCCTACGACGCGCAGGGCGGCAGTTACGCCGCGCGGCTGTGGTGGCTGCTGCGCTGGCTCGGCCACGATTCCGTGGCGGTGCTCGACGGCGGCCTGCAGGCGTGGGAAGCGGCGGGCTATCCGCTCTCGAAGGACGTGCCCCAGCCCGCGCCGGGCAATTTCAAGGCCGGCGCGCCGCTCCAGGTGACGGTCGACGTACAGGCCGTCGTGCGCAATCTGTCGACGCACGAACAGCTCGTGGTGGACGCGCGCGCGGCGGACCGCTATCGCGGCGAGAACGAAACGATCGACCCGGTGGGCGGACACATTCCGGGGGCGCGCAATCGCTTCTTCAAGGACAACCTGGGCGCCGACGGCCGCTTCAAGCCCGCACATTCGCTGCGCGAGGAATTCACGGCCGTGCTCGCGGGCAAGACGCCCGAACATGTCGTGCTGCAATGCGGCTCGGGCGTCACGGCCTGCCACAACGCGCTCGCCATGGAAATCGCGGGACTGCACGGCGCGGCGCTCTATGGCGGTTCGTGGAGCGAGTGGTGCGCCGACCCGTCGCGTCCTGTTGCGACGGGCGCCAATCCGTAAGCAACGTCAAGGCCGAGGCAAAGGCGCTCGAGCGCGCCCGCGGCGTCACGCGACGCCGTGCTCCCTGAACCACGCGAGGGTGCGCTTCCAGCCGTCCTCGGCGTCGGCCTTGCGATAACTCGGACGATAGTCGGCGAAGAACGCGTGCCCGGCATCGTCGTACACCACGAACTCGGAGCCGCGGCCGCCCTGCGGCCCTTGCGCAATCGCCTTCTTCATCTGTGAGAGCGTGTCCTGCGGAATGCTCTGATCCTGCCGGCCGTACAGGCCAAGCACGGGCACCTGCAGATCGTTCGCCAGATCGACCGGATTTTGCGGCATGGTCTGCGTATGCGGCCCCGCCACGCGCCCGTACCATGCGACGGCGGCCTTCACATGCGGATTGTGCTCGGCATAAAGCCAGGCAATGCGACCGCCCCAGCAAAACCCGTTGATCCCCAGACGCTTCAGGTCGCCGCCATGCTCGCCGGCCCAGGCCACGGTCGCGTCGAGATCGGACATCACCTGCGCGTCGGGTAGCTTGCTCGTGATGTTCTGGTCGATCTGCTGGATGGTGGGATACACCGAGGCGTCGCCTTCGCGCACGAAGAGATCGGGCGCAATGGCGAGGTAGCCGAGCTTCGCGAAACGCCGGCACACATCAGCGATATGTTCGTGCACGCCGAAGATCTCGTGCACGACGATGATCACCGGCAGGTGCGTCTTGCCGAGCGGCTGCGCGCGATACGCGGGGATCAGCGTGCCGTTCGACTCGAAGCCGACTTCACCGGCTTCGAGACCCGCCGCATCGGTATGGATGGTTTGCGCGGAGACCGGCAGCACCGCCGCGGCAAAGCCGCTGCCGAGCGCGGCCTTCAGGAAGGTGCGCCGATCGAACGGCACGTGCGGAACCAGGGAATCGACTTCGGGCTTCAGCATGCAACGCTCCTTGTTGAACGGCAATACCGTGAACGGCAATACCGGCTGAATTATGGCTTGATGCGAAGGAATGCGCCCGCGCGGCGAGGTGCCGGCGGACGCGGCGGTCAATGCAGCTTCACGCGCGGCAGCGTCGTGCGGCGCAGCCAGTGCGCAAAGGTGTCGAGCACCATGCGCGCATAGCCGTGCAGCGCGGCAATATGCAAGCGGTACAGCGACATGTACATGAAGCGGGCAAAGAGGCCCTCGATCAGCATGCTGCCGCCGATCAGCCCGCCCATCAGGTTGCCCACGGCGCTGAAGTGGCCGAGCGACACCAGCGAGCCGAAGTCGCGATAGGTGAACTCGGGCAGCGCCTGGCCCTCGAGCACGTTGCCGAGCGCGCGCAACAGGAAGGCCGCCTCCTGGTGCGCCGCCTGGGCGCGCGGCGGCACGCCGCGTTCGTGGCCGGGCCACTCGCACGCGGCGCAGTCGCCGAACGCGAAGATATTGTCGTCGGTTTCGGTCTGCAGCGTGCGGCGCACGATCAGCTGGCCGAGCTTGTTGACCGGCAGGCCGTCGAGCTGAGACAGCACCGGCGGCGCCGTGATGCCCGCGGCCCAGACCGTGAGGTCCGCGCGCACGGCCTTGCCGCTCGCCGTGCGCACGACGCCCGGCCCGACTTCGGTCACGCGCTCGCTGGTGAGAATCCGCACGCCGAGTTTCTTCAGCAGATCGGCGGTCGCCGACGAAACGCGTTCCGGCAGCGCGGGCAGAATGGTCGGACCGGCCTCGATCAGCGCGATGCCGACATCGCGGCTCGGATCGAGCTTGTGCAGGCCATAAACCGAGAGCACCTGCGCGGTATTGCGCAGCTCGGCCGAAAGCTCGACGCCGGTCGCCCCCGCGCCGATGATCGCGATCTGCACGCGCGGCTCGTCGCTTGCCGCCACGCCTTCGGGAAGGGGCTCGGGCGCCTGATGCTCGGCACGCATGCAGGCCGCGATGAGCCGCTTGCGAAAGCGTTCGGCCTGCGCGACGGTGTCGAGCGCAATCGAGTTCTCCGCAGCGCCTGGCACACCGAAGAAATGCGTGGTGCTGCCGATGGCGAGCACGAGCGTGTCGTACTCGATCTCGCGCGGCGGTATCAACTCGGCGCCGTCCTCGTCCAGCACGGCGCCAAGGCGAATGCGTTTGCCCGCCCGGTCGAGGCCGGTCAGCTCGCCCTGCTGAAACTCGAAGCCATGCCAGCGCGCCTGCGCGGCATATTCGAGTTCCTGGGTGAACGGGTCCATGCTGCCCGCCGCGACTTCATGCAGCAGCGGTTTCCAGATATGCGTCGGGTAGCGGTCGACGAGCGTCACGCTCGCACGCGGCTCGCGGCCGCGACGCGCCTTGCCGTACCGGTCGCCCAGCCGGGTGGCCAGCTCCAGTCCGCCAGCGCCTCCTCCCACAACGATAAAGCGATGCATAGACTCTCCGTGCGTGTCGTTTGGCTTCACCCATTGTCGGCTGACGCGGCGCTTCGCAACAAGCCCGCACCGGACATAACAGTCATGCGGGCGGCGTGCTTGTTACGGCACGCCCTCGCTACACCCTCAGTGCGCTTCTTCCCAGTTCGCCCCCACGCCTACTTCGGCAACGAGCGGCACCTTGAGCTTTGCCACCGAACACATCAGCTCCGGCAGGCGCTTGCGCACTTCGGCCAACTCGTCGTCGGGCACTTCGAGCACGAGTTCGTCGTGCACCTGCATGATCATCTTCGTGCGCATGCCGGTCTCGTCGAGCCACTTCTCCACGGCGATCATCGACAGCTTGATGAGGTCGGCCGCGGTACCCTGCATCGGCGCGTTGATGGCAGCACGCTCGGCGGCCTGGCGGCGCGGGCCGTTGCCGCCGTTGATCTCGGGCAGCCACAGGCGCCGGCCGAACACGGTCTCGACATAGCCGTGCGATTTCGCGTCCATGCGCGTCTCGTCCATGTAGCGCGCCACGCCAGGATAACGCGCGAAATAGCGGTCGATATAGAGCTTCGCCGCGTCGCGCGTGATGCCGAGATTCGAGGCGAGCCCGAACGCGCTCATGCCGTAGATCAGGCCGAAATTGATGACCTTGGCAATACGGCGCTGGTCGGCGCTCACTTCGAGCGGCGTCACGCCGAACACTTCGGCCGCCGTGGCGCGGTGAATGTCGTCGCCGCGCGCGAAGGCGGCCAAAAGCGACTCGTCGCCCGAAATGTGCGCCATGATGCGCAGCTCGATCTGCGAGTAGTCGGCCGAGACGATCTTGCATCCCGGCGACGCGATGAACGCCTCGCGTATGCGCCGGCCTTCGCCCGTGCGCACCGGAATGTTCTGCAGATTCGGATCGTTCGATGCCAGCCGCCCCGTGACCGCCACGGCCTGCGCATAGTTCGTGTGCACGCGGCCCGTCTGCGCGTTGACCATGCGCGGCAGCTTGTCGGTATAGGTCGACTTGAGCTTCGCGAGACCGCGATGCTCGAGCAGCAGCTTGGGCAGCGGGTAGTCTTCCGCGAGCTTTTGCAGCACTTCTTCGTCGGTCGACGGTGCGCCGCTCGGCGTTTTCTTGACGACGGGCAGTTGCAGCTTCTCGAAGAAGATCTGGCCGATCTGCTTGGGCGAGCCGAGATTGAACTCCCCACCCGCCAGTGCATAGGCCTCCTGCTCCAGCTCGACGAGACGCACCGCAATCTGCGCGCTCTGCTTCGCGAGACGCTCCGTGTCGATCAGCACGCCGTTACGCTCCATCTGGCGCAGCACGCGCGAGGTGGGCATTTCGATCTGGCGATACACGTAGTCGAGCCCCTTCTCCGGCTCGATCTGCGGATACAGCGCGAGGTGCAGCTGCAGCGTGACGTCGGCGTCTTCGGCCGCATATTCGGCGGCCTTTTCGAGCGGCACTTCGTCGAAACCGATCTGCTGCGCGCCCTTGCCCGCCACCTCCTCGTACTTGATCGTCTTGATGCCGAGATGGCGCAGCGCGAGGCTGTCCATGTCATGGCTGCGATGCGATTCGAGCACGTACGATTCGAGCATCGTGTCGTGCTCCACGCCGTTCAGCGCGATACCGTAGTTCGCCAGCACCTGCTCGTCGTACTTCATGTGCTGGCCGACTTTCTTGTGCTGCTCGCTTTCGAGCCACGGCTTCAGACGCGCGAGCACTTCGTCGAGCGGCAGTTGCTCCGGAGCATCCACGCCGCGATGCCCCACCGGCAGATAGGCGGCTTGCCCGGGCTCCGTCGCGAACGACAGGCCCACGAGCTTCGCCACCATCGGATCGAGCGCCGTGGTTTCGGTATCGAACGCCGTGATGCGCGCCGCTTCGATCTTCTCGAGCCACGTATCGAATTGCGCCCACGTCTGGATCGTTTCGTAGTGACGCGGCACGTCGAGCATCAGCGCGGGCTGCACGCTCGCGTCTTTCGCGGGCGCGTCGCCGGCGGTCGCCGCCGGCACGGCTTCGCTCTGCTGCGACGCCTCGTTCACTTCGCGCAGCCAGGTCTTGAAGCCGTGGCGCGCGAAGATGTCGCGCAACTCCTCGCGCGCTTCGGGACGCGTGGCGAGCGACGCTTCGATCGACTCGATGTGCGGCGTGAGATTGCAGGCCGTCTCCACCGTGACGAGTTTTCTCGCCATCGGCAGGAAGTCGAGCGCATCGCGCAGATAACCGCCCACCGCCCCCTTGATGTCGGCCGCATGTTCGACGATGCCGTCGAGCGTGCCGTACTCGGTGAGCCACTTCACCGCCGTCTTCGGGCCGCACTTGTTCACGCCCGGCACGTTATCGACGGTGTCGCCGATGAGCGAAAGATAATCGACGATGCGCTCGGGCGGCACGCCGAACTTCGCGATCACGCCTTCGCGATCGAGCGTTTCGTTCGTCATCGTATTGATGAGCGTGACGCGATCGGTCACGAGCTGCGCAAGATCCTTGTCGCCCGTGGAGACGATCACCTTCATGCCGCGCTTTTCCGCTTCGCGCGCGAGCGTGCCGATCACGTCGTCGGCCTCCACGCCTTCGATCATCAGAAGCGGCCAGCCGAGCGCGCGCACGGCCACGTGAATGGGCTCGATTTGTGCTGCAAGCGGCTCGGGCATGGAAGGCCGGTTCGCCTTATAGTCGGGATACCAGTCGTCGCGGAACGTCTTGCCCTTTGCATCGAACACGCACGCGCTATACTCTGCCGTAACCTCCTTGCGCATACGGCGCAGCATGTTGATGATCCCGTATAGCGCACCCGTCGGCTCGCCGTCAGGACCGCGCAGATCCGGCATCGCATGGTAGGCCCGATAGAGATAGCTAGAACCATCGACCAGCAACAGGGTCTTTCCTTCCAGCTCAGTATTTAGGTTGGTTTCCACGCGAAGTTCTTCAGGCATTATGGACAAGAGAAAAGTGATTCCGAGTCTGCGTTCACTCGCAGATCAAGAGCGCGCAACGGCCAAGAAGGCGCGCGCATCGTGGCAGATGTTCACGATTATGGCAGAGTTTATCGAGGCGACCGAGTACCTGTCCGAGATCCGGCCGGCCGTCAGCATCTACGGTTCTGCCCGCCTGAAACCGGACTCGAAGTACTACCAGTTGGCCACGGAAATCGCGCGCAAGGTGTCGGACGCCGGCTTCGCCGTGATCTCCGGCGGCGGCCCCGGCATCATGGAAGCCGCGAACAAGGGCGCACACGCAGGCAAATCGCCTTCAGTGGGTCTGAACATCGAGTTGCCGCACGAGCAGTCGGGCAACCAGTGGCAGGACATCTCGCTGCGCTTTCGCCACTTCTTCACGCGCAAGGTCACCTTCGTCAAGAACTCCGACGCGGTGATCGTGATGCCCGGCGGCTTCGGTACGCTCGACGAACTCGCCGAAGTGCTCACGCTGATCCAGACGAAGAAGTCGCGCCATGTGCCGATCATTCTGGTGGGCGCCGAGTTCTGGGAAGGCCTGCTCGGCTGGTTCCGCTCCGCGCTCGTGCCGATGGGCCTCATCAATCCGGAAGACATGGATCTGATGCAGGTGATCGACGAACCGGACCAGGTGCTCGACGCCGTGCTGAAGTTCTACGAGGACGCGAGCGAGAGCGAGGAGTCCGGAAAAGAGCATCCCGCGCATCGCGACCGGGACTCCGACGAAGACCGGATGTTCTACCTTTGACGGTTGAACTGCTGGTTTAAGCGCCGGTTCAGCATCGGTTCAAGCGCAGTTTTGCCCGCCGCGTGTGCGGCGGGCGCCTCGTCCTGCCTTATCCTCCCTGCCTTTCTTTCCGCTTGCGCGGGCGCTCAGCCCCGCGCGGCACGCTCGCCCGGGCTTGCCTGCTCTTCCAGCCAGCGGCAGAACTGCACCACCAGCGGCGCATCGGCCACTTCGCGCCGCACTACCCACCAGTAGCCCCGTGCATCGAGTTGCGGCCCCGCAAGCGGCGCAACGAGGCGCCCCGACGCCAGTTCGTCGTCGACGAGCGGCAACGGTCCGAGCGCGACACCGAGGCCATCCACCGCCGCCTGCAAGGCAAGGTAGAAATGATCGAACGACTGTTTCTTCCTGCATTTCGCTTTCACGCCCGCTGCGGCGAGCCAGGTGCGCCACGCGTCGGGGCGCGTATCCGAATGCAGCAGCACGTGGCGCGCGAGGTCGCCGGCCGTGTGGATTGGCTGGCGCTCCAGCAGCGCCGGACTGCACACCGGCAACTCCATTTCGTCGAGGAAATGGCCGCTCGCGCAGTCGGGCCAGTGCGCCGGGCCGCGCCGCACGGCCACGTCGAAACCTTCGAGCGTTTCCACCGGCGCATTCGAGGTCGAAAGGCGCAACTCCACGTTCGGCACGAGGCGCTGGAATTGCGAAAGCCGCGGCAGCAGCCATTTCATCGAAAACGTGGGGAGAGCGTTCACGCGCAGCACGTGGACGACAGCGGTATCGCGCAACTGCTGCGTGGCGCGCGCGATGCTGTCGAATGCCGACTGCACGGTCGCGAGATAATGCCGGCCATCGTCGGTGAGCGCGACGCGCTTGCCGTGCCGGTGAAAAACCTGCACGCCCACCCACGCTTCGAAGGCGGCCACCTGCCGGCTGATTGCACCGTGAGTCACATGGAGTTCGGCCGCCGCGGCGGTGAAGCTATTGTGCCGCGCGGCAGCCTCGAACGCGCGCAGGGCAGGAAAAGGAGGAAGCGATCGGACCATGCTTGTGATTCTAGATCACAAGGTGCCGCCGTAAAAATCGTTTTGCGGCGAGACCGATCGGCGCTAACCTCGGGGCTCGACTCGAGGATCGTCCCAGCATGAAAGAAACGCTCTCCCCAACTGCCCCGCCCGCCGCGCCCCAAGCCGACGAACTGCACACGCCGACCGTGCGCGAACTGTTCCTCGGCTTTCTTGGCCTCGGCTTTTCGTCGTTCGGCGGCGCGCTGCCGCTTGCGCGGCGCACCATCGTCGACCAGCGCCGCTGGCTCTCGTCGGCCGAATTCACGGATCTGCTCGGTCTGTGCCAATTCCTGCCCGGCGGCAACGTCATCAATCTTTCGGTGGCGATCGGCATGCGCTTCCAGGGCTGGCGCGGCGCGCTGGCCGGCCTGCTCGGACTGATCGCCGGGCCGTCGCTCGTGGTGGTCGGGCTGGGCGTGCTCTACGAGCGCACGCAGAACGACCCGCACGTGCGCCATCTGTTCGTCGGGCTTGCGGCCGCAGCGGCGGGACTTCTGATCGCGATGGCCGCGAAGATCGTGCTGCCGCTGCGCCACGATCCAGCCGCGGCCTTCATTGCCGTGCTCGGCTTTATCGCAATCGCGCTCCTGCGCACGCCGCTCCTGCCCACCATGCTCGTGCTCACGCCGATCGGCATTGCGGTTGCGGCCCGCGCCGCCCGCCGCGCCGGAGGTGCGCAATGAACGCCACGCTGCTCGCGCTCGCCGCGATCTTCAGCCAGCTCTCGCTGCTCGCCTTCGGCGGCGGCAATACCATCCTGCCGGAGATGCAGCGCCAGGTGGTGGAGGTGCATCACTGGATGCCTGCCAGCGAGTTCAGCGCGCTCTTTGCGCTCGCGCAGGCGGCCCCCGGGCCCAACATGATGATCGTCACGCTGGTGGGCTGGCACGTGGCGGGCTGGGCGGGCATGCTCGTGACTTCGGTGGCGAAGTTCGGGCCGTCCTCGCTCGTGACCGTGGCGGTGCTGCACGCGTGGGACCGCTTCAAGGACCGCCCGTGGCGGCGCATCGCGCAGCGCGGGCTCGTGCCGGTGACGTCGGGACTCGTGGCGGCGAGCGCACTGCTGATTGCCAAGGCCTCCGATCCTTCGTGGATTGCATGGGTGGTCACCGGCGTCTGCGCGGTGCTGGCGTTTCGCACGAAGATTCACCCGCTATGGCTGCTCGGGGCAGGGAGCTTGATCGGGTTGTGCGGGTTCGGTCAGTGATGAGCGTTGATGTGAACCCGCCCCATCTGCAGTACTAACGATTGCAGGCCCGATAACCGATAACGACAACCATCGAGCCCGGCCGCGCATGCACTGCGCGGCCGGGCTTTTTGCCTTACTGGAACGCCACCTCGGCAAAGCTGCGCAGCTTGCGGCTATGCAGCTTATGCAGGCCGTTCGTGCGCAAAATCTCCATCGCCTTCACGCCGATCTGCAGATGCTGGTCCACCTGCCCGCGGTAGAACGAATCGGCCATGCCGGGTAGCTTCAGTTCGCCGTGCAGCGGCTTGTCGGAAACGCACAGCAGCGTGCCGTACGGCACACGGAAGCGGAATCCGTTCGCCGCGATCGTCGCGCTTTCCATATCGAGCGCAATCGCCCTGCTTTGCGAAAGCCGCTGCACCGGCTCGCGGTGATCGCGCAGCTCCCAGTTGCGGTTGTCCACGCTCGCCACCGTGCCCGTGCGCATCACGCGCTTGAGCTCGGGCCCGTCGAGCTGCGTGACCTCCGCCACCGCGCGCTCCAGCGCAAGCTGCACTTCCGCGAGCGCCGGAATCGGCACCCACAGCGGCAGATCCGCGTCGAGCACGTGATCCTCGCGCACGTAGCCGTGCGCCAGCACGTAGTCGCCGAGGCGCTGCGTGTTGCGCAGCCCCGCGCAGTGGCCGAGCATGACCCATGCGTGCGGACGCAGCACCGCGATGTGATCGGTGATGGTCTTCGCATTGGACGGCCCGACGCCGATGTTGACCATCGTGATGCCGCTGCCGTCCGCCCGCTTGAGGTGATAGGCCGGCATCTGCGGCAGGCGCGCGGGCGGCGTGCCCTCGTCGTCCTGCTCGCCGAGATTCGCGTTGTACGTCACCACGTCGCCCGGTTCGACGAACGAGGTGTATTCGCTGCGATAGTTGCGCAGCTCGGCGTCTTCGGTGCGGGCCATCATCGCGCGGCCGAGCTTCACGAACTCGTCGATATAGAACTGATAGTTCGTGTAAAGCACGTAGTTCTGGAAGTGCGTGGGCGAGGTTGCCGTGTAGTGCCTCAGCCGGTGCAGCGAGAAGTCCACGCGCGGCGCCGTGAAAAGCGCGAGCGGATGCGGCTCGCCCGGCGCCGGCTCGAAGGTGCCGTTGACGATGCGGTCGTCGAGCTGCGCGAGGTCCGGGGTATCGAACACGTCGCGCATCGCGACGAGCCGTTCGCGGTCGAGGTCCCCTTCGAGGTGGATGCCTTCGGCGAACGCGAAATGCACGGGAATCGGCTGGTCCGAAACGCCCACTTCGATCTTCACGTGATGGTTCTTCGCGAGGAGCCGCAACTGCTCGCGATAGTAGTCGCCGAACAGGTCCGGCCGCGTGACGGTGGTCTCGAACACGCCCGGCCCGGCGACGAAGCCATAGGAGCGGCGCGAATCGATGTGCGTGTTGACCTCGGTGCGGATGCGCACGAACGGGTAGCAGGCGCGCACATGGCGGTCGAACACCTCGCCGCGCCGGTAGCGCGCGAAGGCGTCGCGCAGGAACGAGGTGTTTGCGTCGTAGAGGGTGGACAGCTGGGCGACCGCGTCGCCGGCGTCGTCGAAAGACCCGGTCGGGAATTCGTGGGCGGACGTCATGAGCGGCCGCAGGCTGGTGTCGTTGTTCATCGTCTTACGCTCCGGTCGGTCGAACCACCTTACCACGGAACCAGGCCACACTGACGACACCCTTGCGCCCCGCCCGAAGATCGCCGCCGCGCGGGGGCGGCCGAGCCGCGGAACGGCGCAGGTTCGGCCGCGGGATTTGCTAGAATCGGGACATCGAACCGGACTCTCAACGGAATCATCATGAAGTCGCTCCTTCCCGTCGCCGCCGCTGCGCTGCTCGTGCTCAACGGGCTCGCCACGGGGGTCGCTATGGCCGCGCCCACCGACGACGCGAAGAACGCCGTCGAAGCGCAATCGGCCGAACCCCCGCCGCCGCCGCCCCTGTCGGCCAACGAACAGGCCGGCCTGCCCAACCTCGACGAGATCAACCGCCCGGCGGCCAAGATCACGTCGAAGGTCGAGTTCAACCAGCCGCGCACGCCGAGCTTCCACGAAGTGAGCCCGAACGGCACGGAAATCACCGAATACCGCGACAAGGGCAAGCCCGTCGAAATCAACGTGCGTTCGAACTTCGGCACGCACTACACGATGACCGCGCCGGCCGACACCTCGCCGCAGGTCCGCACGAGCGGCCAGGCCAGCGAGCGCCTGCCCTCGATCAACCTGCACTACTGATCCGCAATGCTGTCCGCGCGCCTCGCGTGCGGGCCGGACGGCGCGCAAACGGCGCCGCGAGCGGGCGCCCCCGCGCGCGAGGCGAAACCGCACCCGTCTGACGCCTGACCATCGCCCGACCCCGAAACCAACCCGATTCCCGCATGGCCGTCTTCACCGCTGTCACCGACACCCAGCTTGGCGCATGGATGCGCGACTACGATCTCGGCGATGTCGTCGATTTCCGCGGCATCCAGTCCGGCATTGAAAACAGCAATTTCTTCCTGACGACCACGCGCGGCGAATACGTCCTGACGATTTTCGAAAAGCTGACGGCCGGGCAACTGCCGTTCTACCTCGACCTGATGCGCCATCTCGCGGCGCACCGCGTGCCGGTGCCCGATCCGATGCCGCGCGCCGACGGCTCGCTCTTCGGCCTCCTGAACGGCAAGCCCGCGACCATCGTGACGAAGCTCGACGGCGCGCCGGAACTCGCGCCGGGCGTGGAGCACTGCGCCGAAGTCGGCCAGATGCTGGCCCGCATGCATCTGGCGGGCCGCGACTTCCAGCCGGACCAGCCGAACCTGCGCAGCCTGCCGTGGTGGGAAGAAACGGTGCCGACGGTGCTGCCCTTCCTCGCCGACGCGCAACGCGAGCTGCTCACGGGCGAACTCGCGCATCAGCGCGCGTTTTTCGCCTCGCCGGACTACGCCGCGCTGCCGGGCGGCCCGTGCCACTGCGACCTGTTCCGCGACAACGTGCTGTTCGCGCGCGCCGAGGCGCTGCCGGGGCACGAAGTGCGCCTGGGCGGTTTTTTCGACTTCTATTTCGCCGGCTGCGACAAATGGCTGTTCGACCTGGCGGTCACGGTGAACGACTGGTGTGTCGATCTGCCCACCGGCAAGCTGGACCTGCCGCGCGCCGAAGCGCTGCTGCGCGCCTACCAGACGGTGCGCCCGCTCACGGCCGAAGAAACCCGCCACTGGGACGACATGCTGCGTGCAGGCGCGTACCGCTTCTGGCTGTCGCGCCTGTATGATTTCCACCTGCCGCGCTCGGCGGAGCTGCTCAAGCCGCACGATCCCGGCCACTTCGAGCGGATCCTGCGCCAGCGCCTTGCCGCCAGTGCAACCGTCGCCCTCCACGCAGGATCTCGCGCATGCAACTGATTGAAGTCCCCGCGAAGACGGGCTATGTCTGGTTCCGCCAGGGTATCTGGCTGTTCCGCCGCAACCCGCTCGCGTTCCTCACGCTGTTCTTCGCTTATCTGCTGGCGATGACGCTGATCTCGGCGATTCCGCTGGTGGGCGGCGTGCTGCCGCTCATCTTCGTGCCGGGCGTCGCCGTGGGCTTCATGGCCGCCTGCCGCGACACGGTGGCGGGCAAGCCGGTCTTTCCCACCATCCTCGTGGATGGCTTTCGCTCTTACGGCTCCGGGGTGGCCAAGCGCCTGTTCGCGCTGGGCGGGCTCTACGTGGTGGCGATGACGCTCGTGCTCGCGGCCTCCGCGCTCGCAGACGGCGGCGCGCTGCTGCAGTTGATGACGCTGGGCGGTTCGGTGGACGCGGATTCGCTCGAAAACAGCAACCTGCCGCTCGCGGTGCTCGCCTCGCTGGTGTTTTACGTGCCGGTGTCGATGCTGTTCTGGTTCGCCCCGGTGCTGACGGCATGGCACGACGTACCGCCCGTCAAGGCCATGTTCTTCAGCGTGGTGAGCTGCTGGCGCAACAAGGGCGCCTTCATGGTGTACGGCGCATTGTGGATGGCCGTATCCGTGGTCGTCTCGCTCGGGCTCTCGGTGCTGCTGCACACGCTCGGCGCGGGAGACTATGCGCTGGCCGTGCTGATGCCCGCGCTCATCGTCGTGACGACGATGCTTTACTGCTCGTTCTACGCCACGTATCGCGGCTGCTTCGGCATTCAGGATCAGCAGACCGCCGGCACCACGTCTGGCGGTTCGGGCCGCTAGACTCGCCTGCCGGTTCGCCCACGCCCCGCGGGCGGCGCCTTGCGCGCCGTCCGTCGATACCCGGCTCGGGCCGGCAGCTCAGTGCTGGCTCATCCAGTCCGGATGACGCGTCGACTTTTCGCGGTCGAGCTTGCGCAGACGGAATTCCAGATCGTAGATATCGTTGGCTTCGGCGAGATACGCCTCTTCGCGCTCTTTTTGCACGTCGTCGGCGGACTTGGTCAGGAACAGGAACAAACGGCTCAGGAGATACATGATTAGGCCCTACTTCGGATGAACTTGGATTTCAAGTGAATATCCGGATTATAGGGTAAACCCTAGTATCTTGTCAGCCGTGCCAAAAAGGCGAACCGCCAGAAAGGGTGCGACGTATCGTCCGCCCGGCCGCTCAGCGAGCGCGCCTGGCCATTGCGCCGCCGAAGGCGTCGTTAGCCGCTTTGCGGCGGCGGCCTTCGAAGAAGGCCCAGATCATCGCGCTCGCGTCCGGGCCCGTGGCCGAGTGGAACGGCACGGCGTCGTCGCCGCCGCTCCACGCGTGATCCAGATTCGCCACGCGGCACAGCCGCACCACGCTCTTGCCGCGGCGCGTGTAGTCCTGCACCACATGGCCGTCGAGCGCCGTTTCCTGCGGCGCGACGTCGGGTCGCACGCCGTCTGCATCGGCGAGTCCGTTCAGACGCAGGAACTGCACCGTGAGCTGCTCAGCGTTGACCGGCGCCACCACGGCATCCTGTTCGCCCTGCACGACGATGGCGGGCATGCCCGGGTGCGGCCCGTCGCCCAGCTGGCGCTCGAGCAGTTCGACCGGATCGTGATGCAGCCCGCGCCGCATGACGTCGAGCGCCGTCACGCCCGAACGCGCCTCGCCGAATGCGGGGCCGGAGTGCAGCGCCACGGCCGCGAACCGTTCGGGCGCGCGCACCGCCAGCAGCGCGGCAAGGCCCGCACCGGCGGAAAGTCCCGCAGCATAGACCCGCGAACCGTCGAAACCGTAGTCCTCGACGAGCGTATCGACCAGCGAAACGACCGCGTCGGCTTCGCCGCCGCCCGCTTCGTCGCGAGCGTCGTACCAGTGCCAGCACTGATGCGGGTGGGCCAGCCCCGATTGCTCGGGATAGACCACGGCGAAGCCGTGCCGGTCGGCGAGCAGGTTCATCCGCGTGCCTTCGGCGAACGTGTCCATCGACTGCTTGCAGCCGTGCAGCATCACCACGAGCGGCAGCCCGGCCGTCTGCTTGCGGCCCGCCGGCAGGTAGAGCCCGTAGGAGAGCGTGCGCGCTCCGCGCTGCGGCGTGGCCGGTGCGACGTGCTCGGCACGCCGCCATTCGCCGGCCGCCCAGGCAGCCCCGCGCGGTCCCACGCGCGATTCGCGCGGCGGCGTCGCAGGGCGCTTCGCAGTAGAAGCGGTAGAGGCAGAGGTGGCGCTCGGGGCAGCCGCATGGGCCGCCTGGGTTGCCGCAGCCTGCGCGGCGTGCCACAGCGCGTGCGCCTGGGGCGCGCGAGCACCCGCTTCGTGCAGCGCCGTGCGGGCGGCGCGATTCTGGATGGCGAGCAGACGTCGCATGCCACCCGCCCACAGCTTCGTCAGATCTTTCGTCATCATCGGCCTTGTGAAAGGGGTCGGATACGTAACCGGATCGTCCGGCGACGTTTCGTTGTGCGATGCACAATAACACTAATCAACGGACGCTGCAGAACAAAGCGCGGAAACTCCACGCGGCCATCGTGCAGCGCAACCATAGACGGGACAGATAAGGCCGATGCCGAGGTTTTTCGAGAGGGATATACTTAAAGACCATGTAAAGCGCATGTCCGCCGGCGAGGCGGCTCGTGCGTTGAGTTGAATGAATAACCCCGCTGGATAACCCCTTTTATTTGCGCCATTGCGGCGCCGAGCCATGCCAGATTTGCCTCTTCACCAGTGGTATGCGATCACGAACCTCGGCGGCGCCGGGCTGACGCTGCCGCTCGCGCTCGCGATCGCGCTTTGGCTCGCCGCCGGCTACTCCACGCGGATGGCGGCGAGCTGGCTGCTGCTGCTCGGCGCTTCGATCGGTGTCGTCACGGTCACGAAGATCGCCTTCCTCGGCTGGGGCGTAGGCGTGCGCGAGCTCGATTTCACGGGCGTGAGCGGGCACGCCATGCTGTCCACGGCCGTTTATCCGGTGGCGTTCTTCCTGATGCTGCAAGGCGCCCGGCCGGCGCTGCGCGTCGCGGGGGTCGCGGTGGGACTCGCCATGGGCGTCGCCGTGGGGCTCTCGCGCGTGGTGCTGGAGGCGCACTCGCCGTCCGAAGCCGTCGCTGGCTTCGTGGTCGGCGCGCTCACGGCGCTCATTTTCGTCCGCTACTGGTGGAACGCGCAGGCGGGTCGCATATCGGCGGCGGCGGTTACGCTCAGTCTCGTCGCGCTCACCTTCGCGCTGCACGACGTGCGGGTGCCCACGCACCGCTGGGTCACGCATCTCGCGCTGACGGTATCGGGCCACGAGCAGCCCTACGTGCGCGCGCGCTGGAAAGCCAACCGCGACAATCCGTCGCCCACGTCGCCCCTCTCGCAAACCCGCAACACGCTGGTCGCCCCCACCCAGCGGCACGCCTGACTGATCGCGGCGCTCAGCCGCTCACACCCAGCAGCACGCTCGAAGCCTTGAAGACGGCCGTGGCCGGCGCTCCGGCGACGAGACCCAGTGCGTCCACGCTGGCATCCGTCACCACCGCCGCGATCACCGTGCCGCCCGGCAGCGCAAGCGTCACCTCCGCATTCACGGCCCCGCGCCGCACCTCGTCGATCGTCCCGCCAAGGCGGTTGCGCACCGAAAGCCGAGCCGCCGCCTCCGGATCGCCCGCCACCAGCACCACCGACGAAGCCTTCACGAGCGCCACCGCCGCCGCGCCTTCGGTGAGCCCGAGCGATTCGGTGCTTTCACGCGTCACCACGGCCACGACTGTCTGACCGCCTGGCAGCGCAAGGGACACCTCGTCGTTCACTGCGCCGCGCTCGATTCGCGCCACCCTGCCGTAGAGATAATTGCGCGCGCTGGTGCGCAGGCTAAAGCGGCCGAGAAGCGCCAGATCGCTGTCGAGCCGACCCGCGGCATGCTCGCCGCCGAGCGCGGCCGCGGCAGCGGCCGCCCGCTCCAGAAAACGCCGATGCTCGCGTTCGATGGCATGCCAGGTCTCGATGAGACGCAGCGCGCGCGCCGTGAGCGTCGTGCCGCCGCCGCCCTTGCCGCCGGCGGCGCGCACCACGAGCGGCTCGCCCGCAAGGTTGTTCATCGCATCGATGGCGTCCCACGCGCCCTTGTAGCTCATGCCGACCGCCTTCGCGGCACCGGTGATCGAGCCGGTTTCGCGGATCGCGGCAAGCAGGCCAATGCGCGTGGCGCCGCCCAACATCTGCTGGCCGGACTGAAACCAGAGCGCGCCGCCCATGCCGAGTTCGGGAGGCGTCGCCCCGGCCGGCAGCGCATCGGAAGAAGAAGGGTTCATCGCGGAAAAGGACGCCAGAGTCAGGGCGTTCGATTATAGAGACGCACGCTGCGCCGACCGCCGTTACGACCTCAATCGCCCGAAACTTTCGGCTTGGGCAATTCGCGCAACAGCCGCTCGCCCTCCTTCGCCGTGGCTCGCTTGACGGCCTCGCACCAGCCGCGCGCGAAACCGAGCAGATAGGGATCGACGGCCATCGCCTCGATAAAACCCAAGGCCACGGCCGCGTCGTTGCCGTCGCCCAGCACGGACTGCAGCCGCGCGAGCGTACGCGCCGTTTCCGTGCGCGTGCGGCGCGAGGCGATGGGCGCGAAGAACTCCAGCGTGTAGCGCAGGTACTTCGCATTGATGCGCGCCTGATGCCGGCTGGCTTCGTCGATGACGGTGAGCCTGGGCGTCTCCGCGAGGTGCCTGTAATAGCGCCGCACACGCTTTTGCGCCTGCTCGTGGAGTGGGCGCGGCGCTTCGCCGGGCCCCGCGCCCGCCGTCTCGCCGCGTGCGCGAGCGGCCAATGTGGCCAGCCAGCGCAACCACGCCAGAGCGACATGCGCATAACGCGGCGAACGCAGCGCATCGCGCACGCGTGCGCGCGCCGCAAGCCGTGTCTTGTCCGCCGCTTCGCGCACGGCCTCCCAGCGCTGCGGCTCCGTGTCGGCGGCGGCGAGCACCGGCAGCGTCGATTCCACGAAGACATCGCGGTCGCGCGCCTCGCCCAGCAAGTCCCCCAGCCACTTCAGATCGGGCTTGATCTGCGTGCTCCAGGTTTGGTCCTGCCAACGCGAGAAGATGCGCATCGCCGTGCGCAGGCGTCGCTGCGAGACGCGCATCTGGTGAATGAACTCCGTCTTCGGCGAATCGCGCACGCCCGCGTCGTTGCCGAACCATTGCGCGCTGATGTTGCGGCCGATGGCGACGAGCGCGGCAGCATCCGTATGCGCGCCGGCCAGGTCGACCGGCGCGGCGTGCACGGCTTCGATGTCGCCGGCAAAGTTGCCTGCCGCGGCTCGATCCAGGGCATCGGTCACGCGCACGAACGCGGGCGCGTCGGCAGGCGCGGCATCGATCAGCGCATCGGCGCAGGCGAACAGCGCATCGGCGATGGGCTCGGGATCCGCATCGTCGGGCCAGGGCGCGCGCACGCGCAACTCGTGCAGACGAGGGCCCTCGTGGGCCAAACCGGAAGCCGACGCTGTTTCGCACAACTGCGCATCGAGCACCAGCTCGGCCTCGATGCCGTCGCGCCGCCAAGGCCAGCGATAACGCACGGCACTCAACCCCGCCACCGGGGCCGGCTTGCCCGCCGCGGCCAGTGCCTCGCGAAACGGCTCGGGCGCGGCATCGAATAGCGAATCCGCAATGTCAGCGGCGTCGAGCGGGGCCTCGAAGATCGGCGTGATCGCGTGAATGCCCGGTGTCATGGCATGGCGGCGCAACACGGCGACCTTGCTCACGTCGCCGCGCGTCTCCACGGCAATGCGCCAGCCGTCGTGGGCCAGCAACGTATCGTGGTCGAACAGCGTGGTGACCACGCGCGCCCCGCCGACTGTCGCCGTGCCGAGTTGCGGCAGCGCATCAATGAATGCCGCGGCGAGCGTGGCGGGCGCCGCCATGCCGCGCGGGGCATGTTTTCCCGACGCGGCACGCGCGGGAAGCACGATATCCAGCACGATTTCGAGAACACGAACCATGAACGCTCCTGCGATCGAACCGAGGACGAAACAAGGTGACGGGAGGAATCGAAACGGCAACCGAGAGTCTACTGACCCTCATAATACAACGGCCTGTCAGAGACGGGGCGTGCCCAGCCGCGAGAAAGGTGCACAGGCTGGCGCCTATCCTCATGCACTTTGACTATTATCAAGACAGCAAATCGGTGGCAGCGAAAGAATGCTTACGTTTATTGTCGGCAATCCGGCGCTTTGTAAGGAGTATTGAGTGTTCCCAGAATTCAGAGACCTGATCTCGCAGCTGAAGACCGAAGACGACCACTTTGCGCGGCTCTTCCACCGTCACAACGAGCTGGACCAGCAGATCAAGAACATGGAGGCCGGTATCGTGCCGGCCGACGGCATGGCAATCGAGCAACTGAAGAAAGAGAAACTGCAGATCAAAGACTCGCTGTATCACATTCTCGTCAAGGCTTCGCAGGCCTGAAGGCGGTGCTGCAGTTGCACTGCGGTTGTGCCTCAACCGCGCGCGTTCGCTGTCGAGCGCGCGCGAACGCGTTCGCACCCAAAGCGCTAGTGCGCGAGGGCGGCACGATTCATCACAACGCGAAGCTGACCGGCGCCGCCCCACCGCCCGGATGCGGCAGCGTCGTCATCGGGATGCCGTAAATATCGGTGAGCGTTTGCGGATGCATCATCTGTGCAGTCGGCCCGCTCGCGAGCAGTCTCCCCTCCTTCAACGCGATGAGCTCATCGCAGAATCGGGCGGCCATATTGATGTCGTGCAGCACGACGACGACACCGAGCCCCCTCTCCTCGCTCAAACGCTTTACGAGGCCAAGCACCTCGATCTGGTGTGCAATATCGAGTGCCGAAATGGGCTCGTCGAGCAGCAGACATTCGCTGTCCTGCGCGACCAGCATGGCCAGCCACACCCGCTGGCGCTCGCCGCCCGAAAGACTATCGACCGCGCGATCGGCGTAGCGCGCGAGATCGGTCTGCTCGATCGCCTCCGCCACTTTGCGTTCGTCGTCCTGCGAAAAGCGGCCCAGCGCGCCATGCCAGGGATAACGCCCCAGAGCGACGAGCTCACGCACCGTCATGCCATCGGCGGCGGGCAGATGCTGCGGCAAATAGGCCACCTTGCGCGCGAAGGCGCGGTTATCCCAGTCGGCGAGGTGCCGTCCTGCAAAGCTCAGCATGCCCGCGCCCGGCTGCAGCTGCCGCGCCAGCAGCTTCAGGAGCGTCGATTTTCCGGAACCGTTGTGGCCGATCAAACCGTACATGCGGTGCTTCGACACCGACAGCGTGAGCGGCTTGAGCAACGCGCGGCCATCGACTTCGAAAGACACCTGGTCGAGCGAAAACAATACGTTCGCATCCGGGTCGGGTGTCGTGCCCGCCCGGTTCGGGGCGCTCAAACTTAAGGACTCCGTTTCATTCATGTTCATGGAAGACTCATTGACTGGCGCGAAACATCTCGACGACGGACGATGCACGCAAGGCCGCGCTGCCGCTTGCGAGCAGGTCGGCACCTGTGCCCGTCTCCACGATTTGCCCGTATTCCAGTTTGATATAGCGGTCGGCCAGATGGAAATAGCGGTCGTCGTGCGTGATGACAACCACGGTCTTGCCTTTCGCTTTCAACTCGGGCAGCAGTTTTCTGTAGAAAACGTCCTTGAAAAGCGGATCCTGATCGGCGGCCCATTCGTCGAACAGATAGAACGGCCGGTCTTCGAGGTAGGCAACCAGCAACGCGAGCCGCTTGCGCTGCCCTTGCGAGAGGTCGAGTGTCGAAAACGTGCCGTCCGCGACACGAACCTTGTGATCGAGATGAAGTTGTTCGAGCAATGTCTGCGCGGATTCATCCAGCCCGTCGATCCGCATGCCCAGCAAGCTGTCGAACAGAAAAAAGTCGCTGAACACCACCGAAAACAGCTGCCGATAATCGTCGCGTTTCGTATCGGCAACAGGTTCGCCATTCAGCAGAATGCGGCCTTTCTCGGGTGAATAGAGGCCCACCAGCATCTTCGCCAGCGTGGTCTTGCCACTACCGTTTCCGCCGATCAGATAAACCAGTTCGCCCGGCTTGAACGACAGATCGATGGGGCCGAGCGTGAACACATCGTTTTCCTTCTCGCGGAAATAGTGATGCGTGACGCCTTCGAGCGTGATCTGTTCGAATGCATGGGTCGATGTCGCGGCATCCGTCGTTTCGACGGGCAGATCGGCGCTGAACTGCCGAATGCGCTCGAGCGCCACTCTTGCCGAACTCACGTTCGGGATCGCGGAGAGCAGGGCTTCGATCGGCATGATCATATACAGAAAGACCATCGCGTAGCCGGCCATGACATGCGGGCCGACCGGAAACACGCGATTGAGCACGAACAACGTGCAGCCGATGAACGCGAACAACATGAAGCTGCCCCAACTCGCGGCAGCGGCGTAAAGCACGTAGCCGCGCGTACGTTGAACGCGCACGGCTTCGACGTTGGTCGCCAGCGTATCGTCCACAAAGGCCGCGCGGCGCAGGCGATGCAACTTGAGTTCCTTCGAGCCGTCGAATAAGGCACGAAACTGCTTGATCAGATCGTCTTCGCGGCGGCGCGAGGCACGCAGATGAAACATCGCCCGGCCATTAGCAAACCAGAAGCCAAACGCCCCCGCGCCGATAGTGGGTATCGCAAGCAGCAGGATTTCCCAGGACAGATAGCCGAGATAGCCAAGACAGCCCACGATCACGGCGCCCTGCATCGCAAGCGTGGGCAGGCTGATAAACAAAATGACGATCGTATCGAGATCCTGCGTCAGAACGGCTAGCGCTTTCGCTGCGCCCTGCCGTTCGAGTTCGCGATAGGACGCTTCGCCAATGCGGCGGATCGCGTACATCCGCAGCGTCGCCTTGGCACGCTGTCCGAGATACATGAAGAGGGTCTGCGACAGCGTGCGTGTGACCAGCACCCATGCGCCCACCAGCAAAAAGCGCCAGCCGAGTTCGATCAAACGATCGCGCGATGCGCCAAGCGCCTCGTTGATCAGCGCGATCAGTCCGGCATTGCCCAGCCCGCTCACGATACTGGTCACCAGTGCCGTGAGGAGCATCCATCGTGAATGACGAACGAGATACAGAAAAATAGACATGGGGATTTCCTGAGGCAATCTCGCCGCTCTCGCCGTTTGAAGAGGCCATGGCGGATTGCCGTTCTTTGTTTTTCCACTCAGGTTGTCGGCGGCGAAGTCCATCCAGCGACTTCGCCGCCGACACTCAACGTCTCAACAGCCACAACAGATAAGGACCTCCAATCATTGCGGCAAGCAATCCAGCTGGCATTTGCTGCGGGAAGATCAGGTTGCGACCCGCCCAATCGGCAAGCACCATAACCAGCGCGCCAATCAACGCGGCGACGAGCAACTGGGCGCGCGCCCGCGGAAAGCCGAGCAACCGCGCGAGATGTGGCGCAAGCAACCCGACGAACGACAACGGACCCACCACAATCGTCGCACCCGCCGTGGCCATGGCGGCCACTAGCATCAAGAGGAATCGGGCGCGGCCGGCTCCGACGCCCAACGCGCCTGCTACGCCCTCTCCCAGCGGCAAAATCGTGAGCCAACGGCCGCATACGCCCGCTGCAACGGCAGATGCCACGGCCCAGACGGCGGCCGCTGAGGCAATGCCCGGGCCAATCAGATAAGTCGAGCCCAGCGTCAGGCTGCGCAACAGAAAGGCATAGCTTCCGCCGCTGGCCGTTGCGAGCGCAATCACCGATTGGGACAACCCGGTCAGCGCTACGCCGACTAGCAGCATCGAGGCAGGCGCGAATCGGCTTCTGCGTGCGAACAGCATCATGGCCGCAAGGCCCAGCAACGAACCCGCGAGCGATGCGCCCAGCAGCCCGGTTGCGGAGGGCGCAGCCCACGCCAGCGTCGCGCAGAACAGGCCCAGCATGGCGCCGCCGCTCACACCGAGCAGCTCCGGACTTGCCATAGGATTGCCACTGGTTCTTTGCAGCACGGTGCCGGCAATCGCGAGCATCACGCCCGCCGAAGCGGAAGCCACGAGGCGCGGCACGCGCCAGAACGCCACGCTCGACAACTCGTCAGCGCCGCTCCAATGCCATCCCTGTGTTGTGTTGGAGAAGCAGAGCGAGACGAGAACGGCCAACTCGAGCATCACCAGCAGGAGCGGCGCGACGGTCCCGAGCCTGCGCCGCGCAATGGCCGGTTCGGAGAGAAGCGCGCCAACGCTGCTGCCGCCATTGACAGGCAAGCGGCGCAGAAGCCACAGCAACAGCGGACCGCCGAGCAGGGCCGTGGCCGCGCCGGTGGGCAACAGATCCCCGCCCATGCCAGGCAAGCACTGCACGGCCTGATCGGTGAGTGCAAGCAATGCTGCGCCGGTCAGCGGCGCCCAGAGCAACTGATCGCGCAGGCGCCGGGCGCCGGCCAGGCGTGCAAGCACCGGCCCCGCCAGCCCCACAAAGCCGATCACCCCGACGGCGCTCGTGACGAACGCACCCAACGCGACCGCCACGGCGAGGGTAAGCGGCCGGACGCAGGCGAGCGACAGGCCGAGTTGCCGCGCCCCTGCATCGGGCAACGCGAAGAGCGTGAGCGGCCTCACCAGCAGCACGGCGCACAGCACGCCGGCCGCTACACGCGGCAGCAGCCACAGCACGCTGTCCCAGCCGTTCTGGCTGAGCGAACCTCCGCCCCAGATGAACACGGCGATGAGCGTGCGCTCATGCGCGATCGTCAGGATCACGCCGACCGCGCCGCAATACAGATTGACGATCATCCCCGCCAGCACGACGGGAACCGGCGCGAAGCCCTTGCGCCAGGTGAGGCTCAAGGTAACGAGCATGGCCAGTGCCGCGCCCGCGAACGCAATGCCAAAGCGCTGGCTCGCGAACAGCGCGGGCGCCCAGATCGCGGCCACGGTCATGGTCAGGCTTGCACCCGCGGAAACACCAAGCGTCATCGGCTCGGCAAGCGGATTGCGCAGCACCTGCTGGAACAGCGTCCCGGCGAGCGCCAGCGCGCCGCCTGCGACCAGAGAAACCACGAGCCGCGGCAACCAGGCGTACTGCACGACCAGCCGCTGCAGCGCAACGGCCGGTGCTGCCGGATTGGCGTCGAACCATTGCGAGGGCGCGAGGTGGCGGCTCAGCGTATGCATTGCGAGCAAAGCAGCGAAGAGCGCCAGCCAGGCAGCGAGACGCCACGGCCGGCGGTCTGACGAACACGCAGGCCGTGTCGCTGCGATCGCCGCTTCATCGGCTAACCGCCTCATGACATGGCTCCGGTCAATGCGTCGGCAAGCTGCGTCGCGAAGCGCATGGCCGATACGGGGCCTCCGGTCGCCGATGCCTTGCCGATCCGATAAAGGCGCCCGTCCTTGACGAACGGCAGGGCGCGCCAGAGCGGGCTCTGCGCGAGTTCTGGGGGGATAGTGCGCGACGGCATGCCGACCAGCACAGCGCTGGCATCGGGCCGCTGCGCGAGCGCTGCAACGTCGGTTTCGGCGATACCCTGGCCATCGGCCCCGCCCTGCCAGGCGTTGGTCAGGGCAAGTTCGCGCATGACGCCGCCGAACAGCCCCTGCGGCCCGTAGACCGTCACATGCCGCGCGTCGATGGGCCGGACCGCGTAGAGCGGCCGTTGCCCGCCCCCGGTCGCCTGCAAACGCTTTGCGTTGGCCGCCACGACATCGTCGAGACGACTCAGCAGCGCCTCGGCCTGCTGCGCACGACCGAGCGCGCCTGCCAGGTGGCGCGTCTGCGCGCGCATGTTCGTATAGGCGTCCACACCGGGCGTGAACATCGTGATGGTGAGTGTCGGTGCGATGCGCTCGAGCATCGGGCGCAGCATGGCATGCCACGCGGTGATGACGATCAGATCGGGCGCAAGCCGTTGCAGGACCTCGAAGTTCGGCTGATACAGCAGCCCCGTATCGACCACCCCGCTGGGCAACGGCGGATCGCCGTCGAGCTGCGTGTACCAGACCGGCCGTGCAACGCCCACCGGCACGAGGCCGAGCGACAGCACGATCTCCGTGAGGTCCCAATCGAGCACGACGATGCGGCGCGGCGCACCGACTGTTGCGTGCGCAACGTCGCCTGCGAATGCGGCATGCCACGGCGGTAGCAGGCAAGCGGGCGCCGCCATGCACGCTGCCAGCCTCGCGAGTGCACGGCGGCGCCCTGAATCGATCGTGTCGGCGATTCTCACGACGCAATCACCACGTATAACGTGCCGAACCTACGATGGAACGCGTTGCGCCCCAGTAGCAGAGGAACGTGTTCGTGCAATACGAAATGTATTCATGGTTGAACAGGTTGTTGATGTTCAAGCCAAGTCTCCAGTCCTGCCAGTCGTAGTGGAACGCAAGATCGACCAGCGTGCGTGCGGGCACCTGGAAGGTATTCGCGTTGTCGCCTTCCGTACTGCTCATGTAGCGCACGCCGCCGCCAACGCCGAAGTTACGCAGCGGGCCGCCATGGAACGTGTAGTCGGCCCACAGTGCCGCGTTGTGACGCGGGGCGATGGTCGGACGCTTGCCTTCATAGGTCGTGTCTTCGGTCACGCGCTGGTCGAGGTAGGCATACGAGGCGATCAGCTTGAGCTCTTCGGTCAGGTTCACGTGCGCTTCGGCTTCGATGCCTTGCGAGCGCACCTGGCCTGTCTGGACCTGATAGTTCGCATTGGAAGGATCGGTCGTCGCCACGTTGTCCTGGCGCAGATCGTAGGCGGAGAGGCGGAAGTAGCCCGCATAACCCTTCGGCTGATAGCGCACGCCGATTTCGACCTGCTTGCCGGTGGTCGGCACGAACGGCGAGCCGTTCTCCGTCGAACCGAGCACCGGCTCGAACGAACGCGCATAGCTCACGTAAGGCACGATGCCGTTTTCGAACTCGTAGGCAAGACCGGCTCGCCAGGTGAAGGCGTGATCGTTGGCGTGCGTCACCGCGGCGTCGGCCTGCTGGTTGGTGCTCGCATTGTCCTCGCGGATGCCCACCGTGAAAACCCAGCGCTGGTAGCGCATTTCATCCTGCGCGTACACGCCGATCTGGCTCAGCGAATAATCGAGGCGCTGATTCGGCGTGATCGTCGAGAGGGACGCATAGTCCGGGTCGTAGAGATTGAGCGTTCCCACCACGCCGCCACCCGTATCGTCGCCGCCCAGTACGCGACGATAATCCACGCCGAACAGCACGGTGTGGTCGATCGGGCCGGTTGCGAACTTCGCCTGTGCGTGCGTGTCGACCTGGAACTGGCTCCAGTGCTCGTTGTCGACATTGCCCCACATGTAGGCCGTGTCGTTATTCGTGAGCGGGCTCGTCACCGAGGTCTGGTAGTAGCGCTCGTCGATATGCAGGTAACGCAGATTCTGCGACACGCTCCACGTATCGTTGAACGCATGCTCGAACTGATAGCCGAACCAGTACTGGGTGCGATGCATGCCGTCAGTGTTCGGGTTACCGAAGTATTTGTCGGGACCGAGCTCGCCGTTCGGATTGCTCCAGATCGTTCCGCTCGCGGGGACCGGATTGAAGAGGCCGCCGTTCGGATCGCGCTGATAGCCGGCTTGCAGCGTCAGGCTGGTCTGATGATCGGGCTTGATCGTGATCGACGGTGCGATCGCGATGCGTTGATCCTTGATGTCGCTGACCTGCGTTTCCGCGTCGCGCCCGATCCCGGTCACGCGATACAGCACGGTGCCGTCCTGGTTGAGCGGGCCGCTCAAATCGAAGCCGAGCTGATAGTTATTGTGATTGCCGATGACCGCTTCGACTTCGTGATACGGCGTTTCGGTCGGCAGCTTGCTCAGATAGTTCACCATGCCGCCGGGGTTGCCCTGGCCGTACAGCACCGAGGACGGCCCGAACAGCACGTCGATGCGGTCCATCAGATACGGATCGATACGCGGCGTCGCAAAGCGCGGCGACTGGAACAGCGCGAGACCGTCCATATAGGAGTCCATATCGAATCCGCGAGCGCGCAACTGATCGAAGCGCACATCGGTGCCGTCCTGCGTGTAGACGCCCGCGGTGTAGCGCAGCGCCTGATCGACGGTCTGCACGCCCTGATCGTCCATCTGCTGGCGCGTGACCGTGGAGATAGACTGGGGATTGTCGATGACTGCGGAGTCGGTTTTCGAACCCGTCGTGCTGCGCTTCGCGACGTAGCCCACGCCGGGCCCCTGCGGGTCTTCAATGGCGGCGGATTGCACCTTGACGGCCGGAAGAACGGTTCCGCCTGACGCGGCCGTTGCGCCGGCATCGGTCGAGTCGGCCGCGTAGGCCCGCAGCACGCTGCTTCCCAGCAAAGCAGCGATCACGCTCAGTCGGAGCGGGTTGGAAAAATCCCCGATTTTCATCTTGTGTAGCCTTTCTATACCTTCACCAGCATTGTTTAAATGATAAGCGTTTGCATTAGCATTCGCACTATTCTTCTCAATCAGTTGATCAGAAGGATCATACCGGCTACCATTTCACACAGGTTGACAACATTTGTTTAGTTTTTGCCAACTTCTGGCCGAATCTAAACGGCTGCCCCCTGAGGTCCCATGAAGGAATTTCTGCTCAAGCGCTACCCGCACCAGCGCCGACAACTTTCACGCCAGGTGACCGTGCGCGCGATTACCTACCACGACGGCGAGCGCGAGTTATGGCATCAGCATGAGCACGGCCATCTGATCGTCCCGCTGCGCGGCGTGGTGCGGGTGCTCACGCCCAGCAGAACGTGGACGTTGCCGCCTTCGCGCGGGCTGTGGCTGCCGTCTTTCATCGACCACGAGTTGCACGCGGTCGGCAGCCTCCATTTATGTACGGTGAACGTCGAGCCGGGCACGACCGGATGGCTCTGGACGAAAGGCAAGGTCCTGCCCGTCGAGCCGCTGTTGCGCGAACTGCTCAAGGGGATGCTCCCCGACGGTCTGGATTACGCGCCGGGCAGCCGCACGGCGCTGGCCGTGCCCTTCCTGCTCAAACTGCTTGAAGAAGCGCCGTTGCTGGGAGAGGAAGGACTGCCGCTGCCACGCGATGCGCGACTCCTCGCCATCTGCGAGCACATGATGACCGAGCCCTCCACCGACTACACGCTCGATCGCTGGGCAGACGAAATCGGCACCAGCGGCAGAACGCTGGCAAGACATTTCAAGGAGGAAACGGGGATGAGCTTCGGGCACTGGCGCCAGCACATGCGCGCCGCCGAGGCGACGACGCGGCTCGCCTTGGGTGCCGCGGTCACGGAGGTCGCGCTCGGGCTGGGGTACAGCACGCCAAGTGCCTTCACTGTGATGTTTCGGCGGCTGTTTGGCGCGTCGCCTCAGCAATATATGTCGTCCAGCAGCTAGTCGCCGGATGGAGGCGGGGCCAGCGGTCAGGATTTTGATGCCAGCAGGAACGGATCGACGGCCCAGACTTCCCCGGCGTCGAGATGCCGCTGCGAAAGGGCAAGCCACGCCTCGAGCGGCGTGAGACGGATGCCCGGCGGCACGGAACCGCCGAAGGACTCGGAGACAAACGACGCATTATCCTCAGGATGACGAACAACCTGAACGATGTGCGTGATGCCGCGCGGCCGGGGATGATTACTTGCCCAGCGCGGTTCTCCCATTTTCAGCCCAAGGGTGGCACAACGCGGCAGGTTGAGGGTTGTGATCTCGCGCCCTTCGAGAATGAACCCTGTGCGGGTCGCGATCTCCTCGATGATCCGGTCCGACCACACCTGCAAGGCAGCCACAACGTCGGCCCCAAACACTGCACGGCCGGCGGACTCGTTCTCCGCCTGCATCGCGCTCGTGAGAAGCAGACGGGTCCATCCCGAGCAGTCGATGACCGGCGGGTCGGCCGAGAGTCCCTCCGACTTCAAGCCGCGTTGATACCCCACGCGCCCCGTGTAGCGTTGTACGAGGTGCCACATGGTCATCTCGCCGGTGGTTAAGGACATTGTGCAAACCTTCGCGCTGCGGGATGCAGGAAGCGATTCATGAAGCCCGTTAAGATTGCGCCGTAGTATCTCATGGGTACAGGAGCCCCGAATGACGCTCGCCGAAACCCTGCTTCACCTCTGCAAAACGACGCTCGGCGCACTCCGCCGCGAACTGACCACACAACCCTCCAAGGCCCGCATGACATTCGGGACCGAGGCAATGCTCTCGGTCGCACTGGCCGTCGCGCTCGCCCACGCCTTGCATCTCTCGGACACATGGTGGGCGGCCATCAGCGGTTTCGCAGTCATGCAAACGAGCTTCTCCGGGTCCGTGCAGCGCGCGACACATCGCATGATCGGCACACTGATCGGCGCCGCGCTCGGAACGCTGATCGGCCCGTGGATAGGCGACCGTCCGTGGCTCTTCGTGCCCACGCTCGGCGCGACAGGCGGCGTCGCGATCTATTACGCCAATGGGTCCCGGGCCGGTTACGCCTGGGTTCTGGGCGGCGTGACGGCGCTGATGGTCACCTACGAAGCGCATGCGCTCATGTCGTTTCGGGCGACCGCCGTGTTTGCCGCGCTGCGCGTGGCCGAAGTCGCCGTGGGTACGCTCGCGTGCCTGCTGGTGGCAAGCGCATTTCACTTCGCGCCGATGGGGTACAGGAAGATCCTGCCGACATCGGGATCTGCAACTTCCGCCGCGGCCGCAGCGTCCTCGGCGTCACTTCCTTCGCCATCCTCACAAACGCTGCGTCCGATCCGCCGTCTGCTGGGCTTGCAGGGTGCGCTGGCCATCGTCGTCCTTGCGGCCCTCACCTATATTTTGCATCTACCCGGCTTTGCGCAGGCGATGGTCACGGCGATCGCGGTATTGATCCTGCCGCCGGGCCTGGCTGCGGACAGAACCCACCAACCGATCATGGAAAAAATGGTGCAGCGCTTCGCCGGCTGCCTGCTGGCCGGTGCGATCGGCGTGGCGCTACTGCCGCTCATGCAGGGACAAGCGATTCTCTGCACCCTCGCGCTCTGCCTTGGCGTCTGGGTGGGATGTCACGTGCAGACGGGGCGTGAAGGCGCAGGCTACGTCGGCCGGCAATTCACGATCGCGTTCATCATGGTCTTTGTCCAGGACCATCGCTGGTCGGCCGATCCGCAGCCCGCATTGCTGCGGCTATCCGGCATTCTCACCGGCATCGTCGTGCTGGCAGTGGCCATGTTCGCAACCAGCAGGCTGCATGCGCCACACACGACGAACGAGGCAAATCGCTAAGGGCCGCTGCGCTACGGACGATTCGCGCGCGGCACGCTGATTGCGCAATTCACGATCAAGCAGACGAGATTCGTCTGCGTCGATATTCCAGCCCAATCAATGAGGAGCGGATCATGAACAAGGCAAGCAGCCTATTCGTCGCGGCCCTCGCCGCGCTTACGTTGGCAGGCAGCGCTTACGCGCAGACGGGTGGAGGCGCGAACGGCAACGGTTCGTCGAGTTCCGGCAGCACGGCCTCGCCAGCGGCGACCCAGATGAACGACTCGAACGGCGGCTACGGCATGCCTGGCGCCACCAACTCGGAAAGCGGCATGGGCGCCCAGTCGCCGAATTCGACCCTGCAGCCAGGCATGAACAATGGCTCGACGCCGCCGCCGCGTCCGCCCAAGACCAACAATACGTTGGCGACCCCATCTACGGTGTCGCCGGCTGACCAATAACGGCGATCACCGCAATCAAAACAAGACGCACAGGTCGCTGTCCTTACGGACAGCGACCGTTTATTTCTCGCAACGCCCCGCAGATGATTGTTCGTGTTGCGCATTGCGTGATGCCATTGACAAAAGATACCCGCCATAACATCCGTACCTAATCGTCTAAAGCCTTATCAAGGTATTGCTTTGGACGATTCAGACGAGAGCCGGCTAACAGGAATCGGAGAACCGCGAGCACACGTCTAACCTAGCCGCCAGAGTCGGCGATCACCGTGAGCATTGAACGGTCCGTTTTGGGGAAGTCGATTGTCCTAAGCGAGTCGACAAGAGGACTGCGTGGTCTAGAACGTCGGCGGCAGTGGTAGCCTGCGCCGAGTTCGGCCATGAACCGCCATTCGACTCCACCGTCCAGATCGCCGACAATTCATCCGCTGAGATGGTCGCAAAACAATTTGTTTTCACGCCGGGGATCGTTATGGCGAAAGAATCGAGGCCTGTACTGATTCGCCCAACCAACGAAGATGATTGGGAAATTTTGAAGACAGTTCGCCTTGCCGCGCTGCAGGACAGCCCGACTTCGTTCGGGTTGAGCTACGCGACTGCGGCCACGTATAGCGAACAACAATGGCGCGACCGTGCTTCACATCAGACGCAGCCGCAATTCTTGGTTGCCGTGGAGAAAGGTCAAGCAGTCGGTCTTATCGGCGATTCCCTAAACCCCTCCGGCGAATACAACCTGATTGCCATGTGGGTTCACCCGATGCGTCGAGGCATGGGAATCGCAGGTCGATTGGTCAATGCAATCCAGGCGCGCGCGATTGAACGCGGACATCGGAGAATCGTGTTGAGCGTCGCCCCAGACAACGCCGACGCTGTAGGACTATATCGTCGGCACGGCTTCACATTCTTGCCAGAATGGGAGCCGTTGGAGAGTCAGCCTGGCATCAACGTGCAAAGGATGGAATGGACGAGCGGTCGCTGATTGTCAGAACGATTACTCTGACGGTTTGAGCGACCGCTCTGAGCGTGCTCGAAAGGCAGAAACGGGTTGGGATATGCCTTTTGCATGGCGACCATACCCGAGGCGATTACCACATTCGGGCGTGGGGCGGTAGCCGGCAAGTTGCGGTCACTCGACCTCGGCCGCCACATCGCTGACAATGCGCCCGCCGAGGACGGCCGGTAGAATGCGGCAGGTTATCCCATACTAATTTTCGCGTTTTCCTGGCTGAAAAAACAATGGCTCATGTAATCCGCATCGTCCGATGGGAGGAGTTAAGCCCAGTACAGAAAGTCGGCGTTGAAAACCTGAAGGTTTCCGATCAACAGATTGAATATGCAGGGCCGATTCGACGTGCAATCGAGGCCTGCATTTCCGATCTGACTGGCGACGTCCAAGGTCTGGCTATCTTCAATGGGGACGAAATTGCCGGTTTTCTCGTTCTGAAGAGGCAAACCGCTAACCCAGGCTGGGCGTCAACGGGAGCGGCCGTCATCTCGGCCCTACGTATCGACCTACACTTCCAAGGTTTGGGTATTGGAACAGCAGCGCTCCAGTATCTGCCGGAGTGGTTTTCGACCCACTGGCCCGACACCACGTCCATCATGCTTTCAGTCGACGAGGAGAATGAGGTCGGGCGCCGTTCATACGCAAAAGCCGGCTGGGTGGACTCGGGAACCCGGGACAAAGGAAGAATTGGGTGGGTTCGCTACATGAAGCGCGATCTGCAAAAGGTGACTGCCGTATCTGATTGAGATCGTTGCAAGGACGCGCTTCGGCCGAGGCTGTGTGAAAACGCGAAATTCCCCGGTTTTCGGGTGTCGCTTTACCAAGCCAATACAGCGCGATCTGAACGGTCGAGTTTCTCGAATGGACCATTTGGCCTGCGTTTTCACACAGCCGCGGCCGTACGGAGCCCGACGGCGGTAGGTTCAGGACGACCCACAAGCGACAGTGGAATACGTGGAAAGCGGACGTTCAGACGCTCTCCCGGTTGGCAAAGGGCTGCTTTCGCTTCAACCCTGGCGTCCCGTCCCGTTAGCCGATAACGGTCACTTACCATGCATGCCCAGGGTGATTGGCAGGGTGTGCTCGCCCGTTACTCTGCACTCGCGTGAACAAGACGCAGCGCCCATCCAGTCTTTAACTTGCCGTCTTCACGCTGCATGGGTGTAACCGCCGTCAACAATTCGCGCTTGAATTGCTCACGTCCAGCTTCCGGCATCCTGTCGGTATCGTAGGTTTCCAGCATGCTCTGCCACAACTGCTCTGGAGTCGGCAACCAGTCGACGTCAATGTCTTCAAACGTGATGTCTGAGAACCCATGCTGAAGAAGTTCCCTCCAACCGTCTTCGCTGCGCGTACGCGAATCACCGAAACGTATCTGCGCCAGGTGCGCCTTCCCAATAGGTCTAAACACGTTGAGGAACACCTCCCCGACTTCGCCCAGCAGAAAGGCTCGGCCAACGATAGCGACAAATTTGCCGCCCTTACGCAAGACGCGGTGAATTTCACCCATGACCTGCTCAATGTCGTCCATCAACATCAGGGCCATGTGCGACAGCACGTAGTCCGCAGATCCGGTTTCAAGCGACAACGCTTGCGCGCGTTCATTGATCAACCTGACATTCGGCGACAGCACTGCCCTAGCGGCAGCCAACTCGCCATTGCTGATGTCAATGCCGATCAATTTTGTCGCTGAGTTGCCCCTGTCGTTCAGAATCTCCAGCAGGGGCCCATCGCCACATGCCAGATCAACGATGGTTCGGGGCATCGCATCATTCGGCACCCGTTCTGCTAGCGCGTGATAAGACGACAAGTATTCCGCCTGTGCGGATCGCGCAGCATAGGTGGCGAAAGCCCTGCGTGTTGTTCCAACTCGGCGCTGATGGAAATCTTTCAAATAGGCTTCTGCGTCGGAAGTCATGCTTGCGTGACCGGATCGTTTAGGTTGCGGTTTTACTTCAAGGCTTTGTTATCTTCACCGATAATTGTCAACAAACTCGACTCCGATGTCGAATGTTCCTTCATGGCCGCACACCGCCCAGCACCGCCATCTCGCCCCGCCTTGACTGACGGACGGCATGCGTCGCCCCGAAGCGGCCTCTTATTCCCGCCAATACCGGACACCGGACATCTGATGGAAGGCAGCGGCCACTTGCTCATCGGGAACAGCCTCGGACAAGTGTCATCAACTTCCAAGTTGCCTCAAACGAACATCGCACAGACTCGCCTGATGGGCGACGATCGGGTTAAACCACCCCTCGGTTTTCTGCAATATCCCGTACATAAGTACGAACGGCAAAACGCCTTTCAAAATAACGAGAGTTACAAAGTCAAACGAGGTTTCGGGAACGTTCCCTTGAGGTAGCGGACCCGTGAAGAACAGGGCCATGAGCATCGCACAGACGTTCATCATCGAATGGGCGCCGAACGCAAGTTCAAGACGCTGGTCGCGCAAGCTCAAGGCCGACAAGCCCAATGAGTCAGCGAAGATCAGTGTCTTCAATCGCAAGTTATAGTCCGAATGGGCGTGCGCAAAAAGCAGGGCAACCAAAAGAACAACAATAAGCGTTGAGCGTATGTAGTGCCCGAGGGTCTGGGTCAGCCACGCGCGGAACCAAAGCTCCTCTGCGAATGCGAGGATGGGGATGATGAGCAGCTTCACCATCGATTCGAAAATCAGGCCATATTCATGTGGCGGCCACTCGAAGTGACGAGGTATAACGATCCAGGCGCCATATCGCAACGAAGTGAACAGCGAGATCGCGGCGAAACTTATCACATTGGCGACGAGATACAACCCCGCACCCAGCAAGAAACGGCGAATTCTGAACGTCATGTCTGTGGAGATGAGCGATCGGAACGGACGGCGCAGAACTTTTACGCATACGAGCCAAAGTCCGAAAATGTATCCGGCAGACTCCGCCAACGGGAATACGATCGTCTTGTCCGCTTCGGGGACTTTGAAAGGGTGGTGTCCGGAAGGAACGGGTGGAGCTACAGCGATTCCGGTAGTTATGCCAAACAGCGCAACTAGAAACTCAACTATCAGGAAGGCCAACGCAACGCTTCGCCAGTCGGTTCGCCCCATTTTGGCGAGGTCGATAAAGGCACGCGAAAACTCGTTTTTTGATTTCATGAACGCAACTCGAGTGAGACGACGTTTGCTTTACGGAAACCAAATTCCAGCGGTACCTGCGTCGGCGTCCATGGACCCTGAGGGTCGATCCAGGAAGTTCAGTCCGACTGAAGAATGACCTGCATCCTGCTTAGAAAGCGCGAAACAAATCGTCTTTCGGATAAGGTAGCGCCAGTTCAGGCATATCGTGTCTTCCGAAATATTGAATAGATTTTGTCTCGGAATCGGTGGGGATGCCGGAGCCGCCGATGACCTGGCATTGGAACAGCGTCACGACGTACTCAACATGATCGCCATTTGGATACCTGTATCGGAATGAGCGGCCGCCGTACACGCCGAGAATGCCATGAATGCAAACTGCATATCCCGTCTCTTCCATTACCTCGCGGACCATCGCCTCTTGGGGACTTTCTCCCAATTCAATCCCGCCTGCCGGAAGACTCCAAGCTTCTCCTGATGATTTTTCCTGCAAGAGTAGTTTGCCTTCACGGTCGTGAATCACGGCTCCAACAGAGGGACAAATTATCAAATCGCTACCAACCTTTCGGCGTAGTTGACTCATGTAGCTTTCATTACCAGGATGCGGCGACATCTTCCCTCCGGATCGTTCTGTAGCTGTACGATTGTCGACGATCTGGCCTTTATGGTCGAGTGTCTGAAAGTGGCCGGCCACCGCCCCATGCCCGAATGTGGCAATCGCCTCCGGCATGGTCGTCATGCAAAAGGCATATCCCGACCCATAGCAGACTCGAACCGCCCAATAGCGGTCGCTGGCATTCCAAACCAGCCTTCGTAATTCTCCACTTGAGCCACGTCCCGAAGTGAGCATTGCACTCATTCTTGACCTTGGCCGGGTTAGCGCAGTTGCCGGACATTTTGACCATCAGATCGTACGTATTACAATCTGATGCGATTGCAAGAATGAGGGAAAATATAATGCCTATTAGCTATATCAAGCGCGTCGTGAAGTGGGCGATCCCCGCCGCATTGATATTCATGGCTATTCAATATCATGATTCCGGCAAGTTTAGCGTTTATGCCGTGCCCAAAATTCTGGTCGCATTTATACTGGCCGGCGTGGTCGCTGAGGCGTTAGATTCCTGGTGGAAAAGGACGTTCGGTACGAGCACCGCCGCGGTGGCTGTGTCTGCGCTCTTCTGGAGCTGCACGGCAATCGGTTTGTTTGTGTTCTTTTATCAGATGCGTTAAGTCAGTGTTTCGCTGATGGCGCGGTTTCCATCGTGAAGGCGCCGCCTATGGCAAGAACTTGGCTTCAGGATTGCCAGCGATTTGCGCACAGGAGTCGAACGTCTGCAACTGGCCGAGGCTGTGTGAAAATGCAGGCCAAATGGTCCATTCGAGAAACCCGACCGTTCAGATCGCGCTGTATTGGCTTGGTCGCGACCCGGCAAGGGTAAAGCGACACCCGAAAACCGGGGAATTTCGCGTTTTCACACAGCCTCGACCACGAGCGGTCGGTCAACATCGTTGTCTAAATTGTCGACAACGAGTTACCGCCGCCACTTACAACGCAATTCAAACATCCCCATGTATTCAATCACTCTCGGACCGCTTGTGCTGAATCTCAACGCAGCGATGATCATGGTACCGAGCAATGGCGACTACGACTGGATGAACGGGGAATGGCGCGACACGCAGCAAGAAATTGAAGTCATTCAAGGCAACACATCGGCCACAGTGATTGGCAAGTCGGGGCGAATCGCATAAGGCCGTACGCGGCCAGCTTCGACCGTTCGACATAGCCCCCTAGATCGTCGACAATCGGTGCGAATGTCGCAAGGGAACGACTCGCAAATCTCCACCAAAGAAACCGTCAGCCATGCTCTTTGACCCGATTCGTCATGCCCCCCTTCTGCCTGTCACCTGGGATGAGCAACGCGTTCACGAAGTTATAGTCCGCATCGTCGATGATTCAAACGCCACGTTCGAACCCGAAACACTGTGGCCAAAACATCCGCTAGACTTCGAAAGCGATACTGAATCCCCGCCTCTCACACCGCTTTACTTCGGCGCGACAGGGACAGTCTGGGCGCTCCAGTATTTAGAGGCTTCGGGCATAGCCTCCTCCCATATCAAATGGGGGGAACACCTTGATTCGATTCGCGTACGCAACCGAACATGGCTCGATACGACAGGTTACGGTACTGCCGACGCTTCGTTTCTGATGGGCGAGTTGCCAATACTGATGCTCCAATATGCGCATACCCCCACGGCCGCACTCGAAACCCGACTCGCTAAACTTATCAATGACAATATCGATCATCCCGCGCGCGAACTGATGTGGGGATCGCCAGGTACGCTACTAGCTGCCTGCTTTTTGTACGAATGCACCGGCAATGAACGTTGGGCAGCCCTGTTTCGCGACACGGCTGCTTGTCTATGGGATCAGCTGGAGTGGTCCGACGAGCACAACTGCCACTACTGGACCCAAGACCTCTATGGCAAACACGTCAACTACCTCGATGGTGTACATGGCTTCGTTGCGACCGCCTCGCCGCTGATCCGCGGGCGGCATCTTCTCGACACAGCGGATTGGTCGCGGTGGCAGGAAACCATCGTAAACACGGTACATCGCACGGCAACCTGGGAACACGGCAGAGTCAACTGGCGTGCTCGGCTCAGCTCTGTGGTCACGCCGGAAAGCTGCCTGCTGATGCAGTTCTGCCATGGAGCACCAGGCTTCGTAGTCTGTCTCGCCAATCTTCCAGATAAGGCGCTGGACGATCTACTTATCGCCGCAGGTGAGACGGTCTGGGATGCAGGACCGGTCGCCAAGGGTGCATCTCTCTGCCACGGTACGGCCGGCAATGGCTACACGTTCCTTGCGCTGTATCAGCGGACCCGGAACCCGCGCTGGCTTGAACGGGCTCGAGCATTTGCCATGCACAGTATTCATCAGATCGAAGCCCATGCCGTCCAGTACGGCCAGCTACGCTATTCGTTATGGACGGGGGATCTGGGGGTAGCCGTCTATCTACTTGACTGCCTCCGTGGTGTTGCCGTATTTCCAACGCTAGACGTCTTCTATCCACATCCCCTCGGCGTAAGCCGTCACCGGTCCGAGCGTTAGCCGTTGAGCTGCATGCGTCCACAACCGGTCGTTCGACATGGGCGCCAAAATCGCTGACAATCAACGGCGATTTTCTTTGCCGATTTACCTTTTCCGATACCGTGGGGTAGGCATGACTTGTTGGTATTCGAGATGGCTCAACGGATTTGAGGGCAGAGCGCGTTCTACCGCAATGGCCGCAGTATTCTTGGGTGTGACCAATACAGCCACCGCAGATCAGTTCGAAGACGCAGAGGTAGCATTTCAGCGTATGGACTACGCAACCGCAGTCGCACTTTGGCAACCACTTGCTGAACATGGGAGCCCAAGTGCGGAAATTGGTCTGGGAAAACTCCTTGATTCCGGATTCGGCATCCCTAAGAATCAAGTGCAAGCCACAGTTTGGTTTCAGAAAGCTGCGAGCCAAGGTGATGCCGAAGGCGAATGCATCGTCGGAGAAAGATACGTGCAGGGAGATGGCGGCCTATCTCATGACGTTTCGCAGGGGTTGGCGCTAATGGAAAAGGCCGCCGATCACGGAAATGCAAACTGCGCGGGACAGATCGGGGAGCTCTATCGAAATGGTCTATTTGGAGTTCCCAAAGATCACGTTGAAGCGGCTGCATGGCATCGACGAGGGGCGGAGATGGGGGACGCGTCCGCCGAAGGGCGACTTGGCATCGACTATCAGTTTGGCATCGGAGTGCAACAGGATTCCGCGCAAGCTGCATATTGGTATCGAAAAGCTGTAGAACAAACGCGCAAAGAGGCTGATCAAGGTAACGTCGCTTCACAGCTGAATCTAGGCCAATCCTACGAATGGGGATCATTGGGCTTAGCCAGAGACAAACCTGCAGCCTTGTATTGGTGCCAAAAGGCAGCGCAACAAAGGAGCCGCATTGAGAATTTCGCCGAGCAATGCGTCGCGCGGGTTGAGCGGGAACGGTTTCCTACTGATACAAAGTGACGGTCGCCCTGCCATCCTGAATGGCCAATCTCGGCGTTCCTCAATGACCGAAAGGGGTCAACCACCGCCACCCAGCCCCCTCACCACCAGAATTCAGCGAGCCGCCCAGCAACCCCTCTGCCCTGGTTATACCCGGCTCTAGCGGAAGATGGACGCGCCGACGGATCCATCTGGTTCGTGCCCATCGAGACGCGGGAATCGGCATCCGGTGTGATCACCTCGACGCGGCTACCCTGCTTGCGCAGGGCCTCGACCTGGCTTGTAAGGTCAGTGCCCCATTCCGCTGATCTGCGCAGGCCCTCGAACTGGCCTGCCGGGTCCGCGCCCCGTCCCGGTGGCGTTTGGTTCCGTTCACCAAACGGCGATAGCACCACGACCTTCGCATAACCAGCAGCAAGATCGGCGTTTTCGCTGGAACGCACGCCACCATTGATGTAGCGAGCGCCGTTGATGTTGTGCGTCGGCACCAAACCAGGCAGTGCAGTGCTCGCGGTGACTGCATCCACGAGCTCCACGCCGGAATCGCGGTCGAACGCAGCCAACTCGCCCGTATGCGCATCGACGGCCACCAAAATCATTGGCCTGTCCGGCCATGCCTGGCGAGGCAACCTGGCGGCGACCGTTGCGCGCCGCCGTTCCGCCGCCTCGGGCCCGAGTATGGCGTCGCTCTCCAGGCCAAACGCACCCATCGCACGTTGTAGATCGAGTGCCGAGGTGGCGGCGGCGCCGATGGCCCTCATCCGCTCGTGCACCGCATTCATCGGCAGGGCCGCCCGTATCTCCCGGCCCTGTCCGGCCAGTTGAACGGGCGGGGACAGCGCCGCGGCCAACAGTTCAGCCGCCGGTATTCCGCTGCGCACCTGCACCGCCGTGGTGGAACCGGACGAGGTGCCGATCACCAGATCGGCCGCCTCTGCCAGATCGAGACCAGCCTCTGCCAGGCCGGCGATCACGCCGACCTGCCACGCATTTCCGGTAGCCCCGCCACCACCGAGAACCAGCGCAAGGTTTTTGGCCAGCACAAGGTGAGTGATGCGCCGGTGCGCAGCGGTCAAATGAAATCCGTGTTTGCCGATGTCGTCGAGGCAAGCGCTCACATCGACACCCTGATAGGGTTCGTCCCGGTGCAGCTCTATCGTTTTGAAGCTGGTCCAGGGGCCATATTGCCGCGGCAGGTTCGTCCCCTGCGGATCGAGCGTAAAGCCGAACACGCGGTCCTGTCCTCTTAAAACATGCACTCTCGCCATGGGTCGCTCTCGCTTCGCTTTCCCAGGAGCCGATCGCGGCACAAGATGTCGCCCAACCTGCCCTTTCCTGGCACAGGAGTCGACGAACCGCATGGAAGAGCGATATATTCCAGATAGATTGTTGGTGTCACCAACAATCTATCATGAGCAATCCGGTGTCGCCAATGGAAAATTGTTGGTGGCACCCCTCTCTTCGGGGCGCGATGGACATCACTAAACATACGGGCCAAGCACCTCTATGGCGCAATCTGGCATCCCGCTTGCTGAATCAGACTGCCATCCTGATCGGCAGAGTCGTGAGCGAAGCTCTCAGTGCGGAGGGGACCCATCGCTACCAGCTCGCCGCGCTGGCTACGCTCGATGCGTTTGGTGCCTGCTCGCAGTCCGAACTCTGTCGGCGGACCAACATCGACCGCAGCGATATGAACGCGATTGTCAATGCGTTGGAGGCGGAAGGTACGGTCATACGCGTTTCCGATCCACGCGACCGACGCCAGAATATTGTTGAGATGACAGAAGCGGGCAAAGCTCGCTTCGAGCGCCTGAAGGCTTGCCTCGCAGAGGCGGAGGACCGTGCGCTGGCGCCATTGATTCCGGCAGACAGGCAAGAGTTGCTCCGTTTGCTTCGGATACTTCACGATTACCACGCAGTTCCACCGCCTTCCACAGAAAGCCGGGGCTAAAGCCCCGGCCGCCTGCGATTGCTTACGTTGCGTACTGCGCGATCCCATTGCCGAACGACCAGTTCTCGCGGGCCACATCCACCAGATTGACGAACACGTCCTCGGGCCGCACCCCCGGACTGTCCGCGAGATTGCGCGCGATCTGTGCAAACAGCGCCTTCTTCTGCTCCTGGCCACGCGTGTTGTTCACCGCGATCTGGATCATCACGAGGTCGTCGCTACGCTCGATGCCCAGATACTGGCGGCCGAAAAAGAAGTTGTCTGCGTCATGTTCGTTGACCAGCATGAAGAAGTCGTCTTCCGGCACCTTGAACACTTCCATGAGCGCGCGATGGACGCCCTTGGTCAGGGCTTCGCGGTATTCGGCAGGCTTGCCGGTGCGCACGGCGATTCGGGTGAAGGGCATGTCGTTCTCCTCGATTGAATTGACATGCACAAGCTTAGGCGAGCATTATCATAACAAACAGACATAGATAGATATTTCATCTATTTTCAATAGAAATGAAACCCGAGATGAAAACGCTCGACCTCGATGCCGTGCGCGCCTTCGTGCTGGTTGCCGAACTACGCAGCTTCACGCGCGCCGCCGACGCGCTCGACACCACGCAATCCGCCGTGAGCCTCAAGCTCAAGCGCCTCGAGAGCCATCTCGGGCGCCAGTTGCTCGAACGCACGCCGCGCGTCGTGCGCCTTTCGCCCGATGGGCTGGCGTTCCTCGGCGCCGCGCGCGATCTGCTGGGCGCGCACGAGCGCGCGCTAGGCGTGCTGACCGACGACGAACGGCACCTGGCGCTCGGCCTTTCCGAGCACGTGGCCGATGCGCAACTGGCGAGCCAGCTTGCCAGCTTGCGCGCGCACGATCCGGGGCTCGTGATCGAGCTTCATCTGGGATCGTCGGCGGCACTGCTCGCCCAGTACGACGAACGCCGGCTGGATGCGGCGATCATCCGTCAGGAAGACAACGAGCTGCCGCGCGGCGACGCGCAGACGCTCTTCACCGAGCCGCTGGTCTGGCTGGCCGCGCCCGGTTTCCATTGGCAACCGGGCACGCCGCTGCCGCTCGCGCTGGTGGCCCCGCCCTGCGCGGTGCATGCCATGGCGGTTCGGGCGCTCGACACGGAAGGGATCGTCTGGAACAAGGTGTTCGTAGGCGGCGGCGTGGCCGCCGTCGGCGCGGCGCTGGAGGCCGGACTGGCCGTATCGCCGCTCGCGCGGCGCGTGGCGCCGCGTGCGCTCGTGGACGTGAGCGCGCGATTCGGTCTGCCCACGCTGCCCGCTTCGCGCGTGCAGCTTTATTCGCGCGTGCGGGAGCCGCGTTCGGCGGCTACGCTGCAACTGCTCGCCGCGAGCCTCGGCGCGGGGTAAGCCGTCGCAAAGGTGCGCGGCTCCGGTCGGAGCGCCGGGGCGTCCTGGCTTCAGCCAAGGATGGGCGGCAGCTCGCGCGACTGGGCAGCGGGGGAATGACGCGGCGCGTTAGCCGCCGCCGGGGACGCCTGCACCACGAGTTTGCGGCGCGCGGCCGGACGCGTCGCTGCCGGCCTGGCCGGCGCGGGCTTCGGCACATGGGCCGCACTCTCGCGCGCTCGCGCATGCTCCTCGGTCGCGGCGTGCGGGTTGCCGTGGGGCGCCTTCGCCGCATGCGCCGCGCCAGCATGAGCACCGGCATTGCGCGCCGTCGGATGCGCACCCGAATGACCGCCGCCATGATGCGCCGGCGCCGAATGCGTGCGTGCCGCACCCGGCTTCGCGTGCGTTTCCCGCTTCGGCTTGGGGGCATGATTCCCACGCGCTGTAGCCTGCGCGCCCTTTCCGGCATGCGCCCGGGCCCCCGCATGCGCCTGCTGCGCACCCGACGCCCCTGCCCGCCCACCCGCTTCGGCCGCCACGGCCGCCGTCGATATCCACATTGCCGCGACCAACACTGCCACTGCCCGCACGTCGCCCTCCTGACTACCCGTCTCGATCTTTGGTTTACCGGCCGGCGATTATACCCAACCTGAACTTGCAATAATCCATATATGGACTAATATTCAGTTAAAGTTCATTTTAGGACTCAATCATGCCGTATGCGAGCGCTTCTTCGTCAGCCGCCCCGGCCCGACGGCCGGGGGCCGAGCCCACGCTCACCCAGATGTCGGCGGCCGGCCTGCGCGCCTTTTTCAACATCGCACGCGATTGGGATCTGACGGTCGACGAGCAGATCGTCCTGCTCGGCTCCCCGGGCCGCTCGACCTTCTTCAAGTGGAAGCAAACGCCCGAAAGCGCCCGCCTTGGCCGCGATACGCTCGAACGCCTCTCGCTCCTCCTCGGCATCTACAAGGCGCTGCAGATTCTCTTGCCCCAGCCCACCGCCGCGGACGCGTGGGTCAAGCGCCCCAACGGCGCGCCGCCGTTCGGCGGCCGGCGCGCGCTCGACCGCATGCTGGCCGGCAATATCAGCGATCTCGTGGCGGTGCGCCAGTATCTGGATGCGATGCGGGGCGGCTGGGCGTGACGCAAACGAACTGGCAACACCGCTGGCGCAGCGCGCCGCTCGCATGGTCGCCGGCGTATCGGGTGATTCCCACCCGCTTTCCCGCCGTGAACCTGTTCGACCGCGTGGCATCGGCCGAGGATTTCGAGGCGCTCTACGCGCTCGAAGCCCTCACCAACGACCGCCTGCGCACCGAAACCGGCGAACTCGATCTCGTGCCGCGCGAGGAGCGCCGCTTCGGCCCCGGCTATGGCCCGATCATGGCCGCCTTCACGCACCTGAATCCCCAGGGCAGCCGTTTTTCCGACGGCAGCTACGGCGTGTTCTACTGCGCGCGCTCGCGCGAGACCGCCATCGCCGAAACGCGCTACCACTCGGGGCTGTTCCTCGCCGCGACCAACGAGCCGCCGCTGCGCCAGCAGATGCGCCTTTACACGGTGGAAGCCAAAGGAGAAGTGGTCGATCTGCGCGACGATCCGGCGCTCGACCCGGCCGTGCTCTCGCCCCTCGACTACGGGGCCGGCCAGGCGCTCGGCCGCGCGGTACGGGCGGCGGGTGCGCCCGGCATCGCCTACCCTTCCGTGCGCGACGCGGGCGGCGAGTGTCTGGCCGCGCTGCGCACGTCGATCGTGCGCGCGTGCCATCACGCGGCCTACCTCGAATACAACTGGAACGGTCAGGCCGTCGATATGGTGTTCGAACTGAACCGCATAGGCTGAGGCAGCAGGCAACAGGCAGCGCAAGCAGGAAATCGCCGCTTCAGGGCAGCGCAATCTGCGCGGCGCCTTGCTCGCGCGCCTCGGGGGTCGAGACCGACCATTGCCGCTGCGTGAGCGCCTCCACAATCGTCAGCCGGCCTTCGGGAATGAACGCACCGGTATCGATGAAAATCTGCGCGCCGATCTGGCGCACTTCGCGCATCGGCGTGTGTCCGCAGTAGGTGGGAGACAGGCCGCGCTTCGGCTTCGCCTCGCCGAGCGCGAGTTCGCGCCCCCAGAGCAGGCGCTCGCGCACAGTGTCGTCGAAGCGGGCCGCGTCGAGTTCGGCATCGTCGCCGAAAAATTCCGCGTGGAGCACGTTGAATCGCGCGCCGCCCTCGCCGACCACGCGCACGAGCGGCAGCTTGCGCAGACGCGCCGCGTGCTGCACGAGCGCGCCCTCCGGCAGCGACTCGGCCCACGCACCGCCGATGCCGTACCAGCGATAGCGCGGCTGGCGGCCTTCGGCCACGGCGCACATCGTGTCTTCGTGATTGCCGAGCACCGCGAAAAACCACGGCTTTTCGAGCAGCGCCAGCGCCTCGATGCACTGTTCGCCGCGATCGACGAGGTCGCCCACCGAGAACAACCGGTCGCGCGACGCGTCGAACCCCACCTCGCGCAAGAGGAAGCGCAGCGCATCCACGCAGCCATGCAGGTCGCCGACCACGAAATCGCGGCCGGCGGCGTTGCTTGCGTGATGTTCGATAAGCGGAATGGGAGCGGGGATCATGCCTTCATGATAGCGCCGCCGCCAGGTCTGCGCGTGTCATCCCGGCGCGCAGGCGGCGTGCCCGCTTCGGGGCGCCGCCCTGCGTCCCCGGCCAGGCGCCTGAGGCTACGCGCTCCGAGCTATGCGCCGCCCCACCCCCTCACTGCGGCTGGGCGCGCAGCGTGCCGACCTGATCGGGCGTGATCGTCGCCTGCGGATTGCCGAACTGCTTTGTCACGTAGTTCGAGATCGCGGCAATCTGGTCGTTGGTGAGTTCGCTGCCGAACGCGGGCATCAGCACGTCCGCGTCCTTCGTTTTGCGCGTCACGCCGTGCAGGATCACCATCGCCAGGTTGCTCGGGCTGGCCGCGCCCGCCACGCTGTTGTGGATCAGCGCGGGGTAGGCACCCGGCGCGCTCGCGCCGACGCCTTCTCCGGTCCAGGCATGGCAGCTCGCGCAGTTCGCGATGAAGAGCTGCACGCCGTTCACGCTCGTGATGTCGGTGCCGCGCAGCGCCGTCACATCGTCCACGGCCGGCTTGCCCCACGAGTCGCGCGAGCGCGTCACGCCGCCCGAGATCGGCTGCTGCGCGCGCAGGTAGGCCACGATCGAGCGCAGGTCTTCGTCGGTGAGATATTGCGTGGAGTTCTGCACGACTTCGGCCATCGGGCCCGCCGCGTTCGCGTGGCCGGCGGCGGCGCCGGTCGCCAGATAAGCGATCAGTTCGTCATCGCTCCACGTACCGATGCCGCCCGCCTTGTCCGGCGTGATGTTGTAAGCCTGCCAGCCCGCCTGGGTCGCGCCCGCGAAGCGCTCGCTCTTGCTCAAGCCCTGCATGAAGTTGCGCGGCGTGTGGCACTCCTCACAATGCGCCAGCCCTTCCACGAGATACGCGCCGCGGTTGTATTCGGCGCTCTGTTGCGGATCCGGCACGAAGCGCCCTTCGTTGAAGTTGAAAAGGTTCCAGAAGATCATCAACCAGCGCATATTGAACGGAAAGCGCAGTTCGTTGGCGGGCGGCGCGTAGTGGATAGGGGTGACGGTGTTCAGATACGCGCGGATCGCCTGCACGTCCTGTTCGGTGACGCGCGTGAATTCCACATACGGGAACGCCGGATAGAGCCGCTCCCCGTTCTTGCCGATGCCTTCGTGCATCGCGCGCATGAAGTCGGCATCGCTCCACTGGCCGATGCCGGTGTCGGGATCGGGCGTGATGTTCGGCGTATAGATCTTGCCGAACGGCGTGGCGATGGCAAGGCCCCCCGCAAACGGGCGGCTCTTGTCGGCAGTGTGGCAGGCCACGCAGTCGCCCACGCGCGTGAGGTATTCGCCGCGCTTCACGAGGTCGGGCTGGCTGACCGCCGTGCCGTCGGGCGTGGCGCCCGATGCCTGGCCGTGCGCGGACGACAAGGGCAGTTCGTCCACGGGCCGCGCCGCGCCGTCGTGCGAAGCGTGCCACGCGATATAGAGCGCAAAAGCGCAGAAGAAGACCGCCGCCAGCGCGGTGCGCGTGCGCCGGGTGCGCGCCACGGGTGCGAGCAGGGCGGCGCGTGCGGAAGGGGACTGTTGTTCGTTCATCGTCTGTCTCCGGCCGGTGCGCATCAGAGCTCGTGCCGCAGCTTGTCCGCCAGCTTCAGCGACAACGCGGCAATCGTGAGCGTGCAGTTGACCGATGCCGCGGTGGGCATCACGGAGCTGCTCGCGATGAACAGGTTCGAATGGTCATGGGTGCGGCAGTCGGCGTCCACGACCGAGTCCGCAGGATTGGCCCCCATGATCGTCGTGCCCATGATGTGGTTGTTCGGCGCGAAGGTATCGTCGAACGCGACCTCGGTGCCGCCGAAGAGCTGCGCGATCTGCGCGTAGAGATCGTGCGTATTGGCTGCGCTTTTCTTCACGTAGTCGTTGATCGAGTAATAGATCTCGGGCTGCGGAATGCCGAGTGCGTCCTTGCGCTCGCCCGAGGGCAGCACGCGGTTCTGCGGCTCGGGCAGATGTTCGTGAAAGCTGTTGATGTTGAGCGTGCGCGCGGCGCGGTCGCGGATCTGGCGGTCCAGTTCGGCCCCCGTCACGCCGTTCTTGAGAAGCGCGGCGGTCACGGCCATGGTGCCGACGCCATTCGAAAGATGCAGCTTCTTCGCGGCATAGTCGGAGCGGAACGCGCCGTCGCGGAAGTTCACCACGGAGGTCATCTCCATCGGCCCGCGCCCCGGCCACAAGGGCTCGTTGGCGAGGAACGTGACGCCCGTGCCCGGGTGGTCCATGAGATTGCGGCCCACCTGGTCGGAACTGTTGCCGATACCGTGCGCAAATGCATCGCTCACGGACATCAGCATGAGCTTCGGCGTTTCGATGCCGTTCGCCGCGAGCACGAAGAGCTTGCCCGTGACGCGGGTGCTGTTGCCGTTCGGGTCCTTGTAGTGGACCGCGGTAATGAGCCCCTTGTTGTCGGCCTCCACGCGATAGACCACCGCCTGCGGGATCAACTTCGCCCCCGCATGCTCGGCTTTTTCGGCATGGATCACGCCGGCGTACATCGCCGCGATCGGGCAGATCGGCATGCAGTTGTTGTTGCCGCAACAGGTGGGCCGCGCATCGTAGGGCCGGCTGTTGCGCGCCACGGGTTCGGGCACGACGTGAAAGCCGTTCGCATTGAGCACGTCGGAGAAGCGCTGGTCCATGTACGAAAGCGGCAGCATGCTCATCGGATAGGGATGCGAGCGCGGCGAGCCCAGATCGTAGGGGGTGCCCGGCCCCGACACGCCCAGCGCCTCTTCGGCCGCCTGGTACCACGGCTCGAGCGTCTCGTACGGATAGGGCCAGTCGCGGCCCACGCCGTACTGCGTTTTCAGGCGGAAATCCGCGGGCAGGAGCCGCCACGCGGCGGCGGCCCAATGCCACGTCGTGCCGCCCACGAGGCGCAGATACTGCGAGTTGTACGGGTAGTCGCCCTTCTGGATCAGATAGTCGTTGGCCGGCGAATACTCGGGATGCGGGGCGTAAGGCGAGGAGGGATAAGGCGTTGCGAAATCGGCTTTCGCGGGCGAGTTGCGGAAGTTCTCGACGATCTGCCAGCGCGCGAGGCGCGGCCCGGCTTCGAGCAGGATCACCGAGGCGCCCGACTGCGCCAGCTGATACGCGACCAGACTGCCCGCCACGCCCGAGCCGACCACGACTACGTCGGCAGAATTATCTATCGCCATTGTCGTCCTCTTTCTTCTGGCTTTCGTTGTGGGGACCGCGCGCGGCATTGCGCAACCGCCGCGCCCGGAAGACGCGGCGGCCGTCGCGTGCGAGAGGCAGCACGCGCGAGGCCTTGCGTGACGCGCCTCAAGCCTGCGCACGCCCGGCCGGGACGCTCTGCCCGGCCGGCACGCGCCATGCGGCACGTCCGCCACTGCTACAACCTGCCCATGCTCAACTGCTGCCGGGCTTTTTCGTCCAATAGAACGGCACGTCGCGGCAATACGACGGAATGGTCAGCACATCGTTGACCGGATCGAACATCAGCGCCTTCTCGTACGCCAGCACCTCGATATGCGGCGAATCGCCCACGAGGCCCAGATACCAGGCGCGCATGATGTCGCCCACCGTCGTCGCGAGTTCGGGCTGCGCGTCTTTGAGCGCCGCGGTCACGCTGTCCGAAGGCACGCCGCCGTGACTCTGCAGCCAGCCGCTCAGGGTGTCCACGTTCGAGACGAACTGGCTGTTCGCGCGGGCGAGCGCCGCATAGACGCGCTCGCCGAGCAGCTTGTCGAAGCTGGCGCGGCCGGTAAGCCGTTGCGAAAGGGCGATGAACGCGTCGTAGCCGCTGTCGTCGGCGGAAGTGGCGGCGAACACGCGTGCGAAGCCGGGCAGCGAGCCGGGGCGGCCGGCCATCGTGAAAGCCAGCACCGCCGCGGCGGCGCACGCACCGGTCACGAACTGCCGGCGGCCGGGCCGATGGCCCGAGGGGTGGGGCGTCCCGTCCTGCGTCACATCTGTCATGCGGACTCCAGATGAGTTTCGTAGCGAGCCGGCAGCCATGTTGCCTGCCGGGTCCGGGGCGATACGAACGAGGTTTGCTATCGTGTTGCAGCACGCGGGCCGGCTTTCCCGATGAAAGGTGCCGATGACGCGCCGCGCAAGCAATATAGCCTTTCCTGGCCCGATTAGACAAACCCGTTGCCATAATGCATGGCATAAAACGCACGCCAGAATCGCCGCAGCCGGCGTGTGCCCGATGTTTTGTCACACTCACGACGACATGAATCTCTATCCTCAGGTGTTACGCAATCGTCCGTACATGGTGCTCGGGGCGCTGGCCGGATTCGCGGTGGGCTTCCTCTCTCCCGCCGCGCTCAAACCCACGGCACGCGTGCTGCTGGGCTGGGACGCGGCGATCTGGGTCTACCTCGTGCTGATCTGGATTCACATGGCCTTCGCCTCCGAAGAGAGCGTGCGCAGCAACGCCCAGCGCGAAGACGAAAACGCGGGCGCGGTGCTCTTCGTGATCTGCACGGCCACGGTGGCGAGCATCGTGGCGATCGTGCTGGAGCTCGGCACCACGAAGGACCTCGGCATCGCTTCGAAAGTGCTGCATTCGGCCATTACTGGCCTCACGCTGATCGGCGCCTGGTTCCTCATCCCCACCATCTTCACGCTTCATTACGCGCGCGTGTTCTACGGGTCCGATCCCGCAGCGCCCGCGCTCGTCTTTCCCGACCGCGAGCTTGCGCCGAATTACTGGGATTTCCTGTACTTTTCGTTCACCATCGCCGTGGCCTCGCAAACCGCCGACGTGGGCATGCGCGGGCGCAGCGCGCGCCGCAGCGTGCTCGCGCAGTCCATTCTTTCGTTCTACTTCAACGTCGCCGTGCTGGGCCTGTGCGTGAACATCGCGGCCGGCATGGTCGGCGGCTAGGCCCCACCTTCCCTCCCGCCCGCGGGGCGGCCGCTGCCCCATCGCTGGGCATGCCCCTTGCTGAATGTCCGCCCAAGAGCCCTACGACGTTCGCGGTTTGGTTCCGGCCTGCTCTTGCACTACATTGAACAGGACGCGCCGCCGCGGGCGCAGTAGCAACCCACGCCGCGGCTCCGGCACCCTCCGGGCGACGTGATCGCGCGAAAGCGCATCCCCGCTGCCCGACGCATCGGGAATACGATCGATGGAACCTCCACACGCCTATGCGCCGCGGATCTACTTCGTCCATTCCGTCCTCGTCGGGCCGCTCGACGCGTGGCCTGCCTGCTTTGCCCACGCGGCCTCGCTCGGCTTCGACCATGTGCTGATCGGGGCGCTGTTCGCGCCCGGCTCCTCCGGCGACGGCCGCATCGTCGCCGATCACGCACGCCTTCACCCGGTCTTCGAAACGTCGCAATCCGCCGACGAAGCGTTGCGCACCCTCGTGGACGCTGCGCGCGAACACGGCCTCACCCTGCTCGCCGACCTCACGCTCGACCGCTCAGCCGCCGACGGCGCGCTCTACGCCGCGCATGCCGAATGGTTCCATCCGTTCGAGCCCGAGGACGCGCGGCTCGACCCGCGCCACGGCCATCGCGAGGCCAACGTCGCCTATGCCGATTTCGAACGCGCGGCCGCCCCGCTCGCCGCCTGGTGGTCGCAGCGCATGATCGAACTGGTGCAGGCGGGGCTGGGCGGCTTTCGCATCGACTCGCCGCACCGCGTGCCTGCGGACGTGCTGCACGGCATCTTCGACGTCGTGCGCGAGCGCCAGCGCCACACGCGCTGGCTGGCCGCCACACCCGGCCTCGCGCGCACCGAAATCGCGCGCCTCGAAGGCGCGGGCTTCGACGCCGCGTTCTCGTCGCTGCGCTGGTGGGACTTCTCTTCGAGCTGGTTCGTGGAAGAGCATGAAGTGCTGCGCCGCGTGGGCTCGCCCGTGACGTTTCCCGAGGCGCCCTACGGCACGCGCTACGCGCACGACCAGGAAGGCGCCACGGACGCGCGCGCGGTCGAGCGCGCCTACCGGCGCATGCTGCGCGCCGCGGCGGCGTTCGGCACCGGCTGGCTCGTGCCGATGGGTTTCGAGTACGGCATTGCCGAAGCGGTGACCCACAGCGGCGGCAGCGCGGTGGCGTACAAGGAAGCGCAAGCGCACTCCCCATTCGATCTTTCTGCCGAGATTGCGCACGCCAACGCCTTGCAGCGCGAAACCTGGACGCTGCAGACCAACGGCGAGCTGCGTGCGCTGAACGGCCCGGGCGCCCCCATCATGGCCGTGCTGCGCGGCGACCGCGCCGATCTGCGCGATGCGGACGACGCCGTGCTCACGCTCGTCAACCCCGCGCTCGCCGCGCCCGTGCGCGTGAACATGGCGCGCCTTCTTGACGGCACGCCCGGCGGCTTCACGCGTTTCACGCCGCTCGACGCCGAGACGCTGCCTGGCGCGCGCACGGGCATGCCGCGCGACGCGAGCGCCGTGCCCGAGGCGTTCACGCTGCCCGCAGGCGCCTGCTGGATGTTCCGCGCGCTTGCGACGCCCCCGGTGGTGCTCGCGCCGCCCGAAGACATTGCGAAATCGCGCACGAGCGGTCACAAGAGCGTCGTGGAAGCGCTCGCCGCGCCGCGCATCGCCATCGAAAGCGTGACGCCTTCCGTCGACGAAGGCCGCTTCGTGGCCAAGCGCACCGTGGGCGAGCGCGTGGAGGTGCGCGCGGCGATCTTCGCCGACGGCCACGACCGCATCGACGCCGCCGTGCTCTGGCGCGCCGCCGACGAAACGGCCTGGCACGAGTCGCCGATGACCCCCGTGCAGCCCGCGGGCACCGACATGTGGAGCGGCCACTTCCCGCTCGAGCGCGTGGGCCGCTACGAATACGCGGTGATCGCGTGGCGCGACGACTTCGCCTCGCTCGCCGATCACGTGCAGAAAAAACGCGCGGCGAACCAGAGCGTCGATCTGGAGATGGAAGAAGCGAGCCGCCTCTTCGCGCTCGTGCTCGCGTGCGCCGAAACCTCCGACGCGCCCGACGAAGCCGGCGCCGTCCACGCGCGCACCTGCGCCGCGCTCGATGCCATCGTGCACCGCTTCGTGGGCGCCGACACCGACACGCGCTGCGCGCTGCTCGCCGCGCCGGCCACGGCGGCGGCCGTGCGCGCCGCGCATCACCGCCCGTTCCTCTCGCGCGACGAACACGTGCGGCGCGTGGACGCCGAACGCAGCGCCGCGCGCTTCGCGAGCTGGTACGAAATCTTCCCGCGCTCCATGAGCGACGACGAAAGCCGCCACGGCACCTTCGACGACGTGATCGCGAAGCTGCCGCGCATCCGCGACATGGGCTTCGACGTGCTGTATTTCCCGCCGATCCACCCCATCGGCCTCGCGAACCGCAAGGGCCGCAACAACGCGCTCAACGCGCAGCCCGGCGACGTGGGCAGCCCCTATGCGATCGGCGCGGCCGAAGGCGGCCACACGGCCATCCATCCGGAACTGGGCACGCTCGAAGACTTCTGCCGCATGCTGGCCGCTGCGCACGCGCACGGCCTCGAAATCGCGCTCGACTTCGCGGTCCAGTGCTCGCCCGATCACCCGTGGCTGAAGGCGCATCCCGGCTGGTTCGCGTGGCGCCCGGACGGCACGCTGCGCTACGCGGAAAATCCGCCGAAGAAGTACCAGGACATCGTGAACCCCGAGTTCTACGCGCACGATTCCAAGCCCGAGCTCTGGCTCGCGCTGCGCGATGCGATCCTGTTCTGGGTGGACACGGGCGTGCGCATCTTCCGCGTGGACAATCCGCACACGAAACCGCTGCCGTTCTGGGAGTGGATGATCGCCGACGTGCGCGCGCGCCATCCCGACGTGATCTTTCTTTCCGAGGCCTTCACGCGGCCGCGCCTCATGTACCGGCTCGCCAAGCTCGGCTTCTCGCAGTCGTACACGTATTTCACATGGCGCGAAAGCAAGCGCGACTTCACCGACTACCTCACGGAACTGACGCAAACGCCGGTGCGCGACTTCTACCGCCCGAACTTCTTCGTCAACACGCCCGACATCAATCCGCGCCATCTGCAAACCAGCGCGCGCGCGAGCTTCCTGATCCGCGCGGCGCTGGCCGCGACGCTCTCCGGCCTGTGGGGCGTCTATTGCGGGTTCGAGCTCTGCGAGGGCCGCGCATTGCCCAACAGCGAAGAATATCTGGACTCCGAAAAATACCAGCTGCGCGCATGGGACTGGAACCGGCACGGCAACATCGTCGCGGAGATCGCCGCGCTCAACCGCGTGCGGCGCGCGAATCCGGCCTTGCAAACGCATCTGGGCATCACCTTCCTCGAAGCGCGCAACGAGTGGATTCTGTGCTTCGAGAAGGCCACGCCCTCGCGCGAAAACGTGGTGATCGTGGCGATCAACCTCGATCCGTGGGGCGAACAGGGCGCGGATTTCGAGCTGCCCTGGCAGACTTTCCAGCACTGGCGCATCGACGACGGCGCGCCGCTTGCTGTCACCGACGAACTCACCGGCGAGCGCTTTGCGTGGCAGGGCCGCTGGCAGCACGTGCGCCTCGACCCGCACGCGCGGCCTTTTGCGATCTGGCGCATCGAACCCGCGCGCGGCCTGCCGCGCGAGGAGCCGCCGCCTGAAACGGACGAAACGCGCGTGGCGGGTCACCCCGAATTCGACGAGGACTTTCCGCCCGGAGGAGCGACATGAAACGCGATCCCGCCTCCCAGCAACCGCACGAACCCGAAACCGGCACGCCCGGCGAGCACGACCCGCACGAAGGCGGGCACGGCACGACGGCGGCGCAGCGGCGCGGCAAAGCCTCGCTGCTCACCGACGACCCGCACTGGTACAAGGACGCCATCATCTACCAGGTGCACGTGAAGTCGTTCTACGACGCGAACAACGACGGCGTGGGCGACTTCGCGGGCCTCTTCGCAAAGCTCGACTACATCGCGGGACTCGGCGTGACCGCTATCTGGCTGCTGCCGTTCTACCCGTCGCCGCGCCGCGACGACGGCTACGACATCGCCGACTACCGCAACGTGCACCCCGACTACGGCCAGCTCGCCGACGTGCGCCGCTTCATTCAGGAAGCGCACGCGCGCGGCATCCGCGTGATCACGGAGCTCGTCATCAACCACACGTCCGACCAGCATCCGTGGTTCCAGCGCGCGCGCCGCGCGAAGCCCGGCTCGAATCACCGCAACTACTACGTGTGGTCCGATACCGATGCGAAATACGCGGGCACGCGCATCATCTTCATCGACACCGAGCCTTCGAACTGGACCCACGACCCGGTGGCGGGCGCGTACTACTGGCACCGCTTCTACTCGCACCAGCCCGACCTGAACTTCGACAATCCGGCCGTGCTGCGCGAAGTGCTGCAGATCATGCGCTTCTGGCTCGACATGGGTATCGACGGGCTGCGGCTCGATGCCGTGCCGTATCTGGTGGAGCGCGAGGGCACCAACAACGAGAACCTGCCGGAGACCCACGCGATCCTCAAGCAGATCCGCGCGACCATCGACGCGCACTACCCCAACCGCATGCTGCTGGCCGAGGCGAACCAGTGGCCCGAAGACGTGCAGGAGTACTTCGGCAACGAAGACGAATGCCACATGGCGTTCCATTTCCCGCTCATGCCGCGCCTCTACATGGCGATCGCGAGCGAGGACCGCTTCCCGATCATCGACATCATGAAGCAGACGCCGGATCTGCCCGCTAGCTGCCAGTGGGCGATCTTCCTGCGCAACCACGACGAACTCACGCTGGAAATGGTCACCGACTCCGAGCGCGACTATCTCTGGAACACCTATGCGAGCGACCGGCGCGCGCGCCTGAACCTCGGCATACGGCGCCGTCTCGCGCCCCTCATGGAGCGCGACCGCCGCCGCATCGAGCTCATCAACTCGCTGCTGCTCTCCATGCCCGGCACGCCGGTCATCTACTACGGCGACGAACTCGGCATGGGCGACAACATTCACCTGGGCGACCGCGACGGCGTGCGCACGCCGATGCAATGGTCCTCGGACCGCAACGGCGGCTTCTCGCGCGCCGACCCCGAACAGCTCGTGCTGCCGCCGCTCATGGGCTCGCTCTACGGCTACGACGCGATCAACGTAGAGGCGCAGAACCGCGATCCGCATTCGCTGCTCAACTGGACGCGGCGCATGCTCGCCACGCGCCGCGCGAAGCAGGCGTTCGGCCGCGGCACGATCCGTTTCCTGCGTCCCGCCAACCGCAAGATCCTCGCGTACCTGCGCGAGATGCCGGGCGAGGCGCCCATCCTGTGCGTGGCGAATCTCTCGCGCGCGCCGCAGGCCGTCGAACTCGATCTTTCCGAATACGCGGGCACGGCGCCCATCGAAATGACGGCGGATTCCGTTTTTCCGCCCATCGGCCAGTTGCCCTATCTGCTCACGTTCCCACCGTACGGATTCCTGTGGTTCCTGCTGTGCTCGAGCAGCCAGCGCCCGGCATGGAGCCAGCCCGCGTCCGAGCAGTTGCCCGAATTCGTTACCGTGGTGATCCGCGAGGGGCAGGCGGGGCCGACACCCGAAAACGTGCGCCTGCTCGAATCGGAAGTGCTGCCCTCGTGGCTCTCGCGGCGGCGCTGGTTCGCCTCGAAGGACAAGCCGCTGAAAGCGGTGCGCCTCGCTGCGCTCACCACCATCCACGGCGCGGGCTTCGCCTTCACCGAAATCGAAGCCGAGCTTGGCGACGGCACGAGCGAGCGCTACGTACTGCCCATCGCGATCACCTGGGGCACCGATACGACGACGCCGCTGCATATCCAGCTCGCGCTCTCGCGCGTGCGCCGCGGCCGCACCATCGGCTACCTCACCGACGCGTTCTCGCTGCCGTGGTTCGCCTATGGCGTGCTGCACAAGCTGCGCGAACGCGCGGCCGTGACCACGGTGCAGCAGAGCGTGATCCACTTCCGGCCCACCGAAAGGCTCGACACGCTCGACCTGGGCGAAGCGCCCGAGATCCGCTGGCTCGCCGCCGAGCAGAGCAACAGCTCGCTCGTGATCGCCGAAGCGCTCGTGCTCAAGCTCGTGCGCCACCTCATGCCCGGCGTGCATCCCGAAGTGGAAATGTCGCGCTATCTCACGCGCCTCGGCTACGCGAACACGGCGCCGCTCTATGGCGAAGTGGTGCGCGTCGATCCGGCCGGCGTGCCGCACACGCTCGCCATCCTGCAAGGTTATATCGACAACCAGGGCGACGCGTGGGACTGGGCGCTCGACTATCTGCGGCGCGCGGTCGACGAACTGGCGCTCGCCGTGGACGACGGCGCCGCCGATCAGGCCCACGAGGAAGAAGCGATGCAGAGTTACAGCGCAGTGATCGGCACCATCGGCCGGCGGCTGGGCGAATTGCACGCGGCACTCGCCACGCCCACCGACGACCCCGCGTTCGCGCCCGTGGAAGCGACGCGCGACGACGTGCGCCACTGGATCGACGACACGAAAACCATGCTGATCGAAGCACTCGATATTCTCGAACGCCATACGTCGGGCAATGCGCACACGCTCGACGACGACAGCCGCGAACTCGCGCTCGGCCTGCTCGCGCGGCGCGACGCGCTGATCGATGCCGTTACGCATCGCGTGCCGCTCGATTCCACCGCGTGGCGCATTCGCATCCATGGCGACTTCCATCTGGGTCAGGTGCTGCTCGCGCAAGGCGACGCGTACCTGATCGACTTCGAAGGCGAACCCGCGCGGGCGCTCTCGTACCGCCGCGCGAAGGCGTGCCCCTTGCGCGACGTCGCAGGCCTGCTGCGCTCGCTCTCGTATGCGGGCGCCGCCGCGCAATCGACCACCGAAAGCGCACCGCAACAGACAGCCGACCGCAAGCGCACGCTCTTCGAGCGTTTTCGCGCGAATGCCGTCGAGGCGTTCCTCAGCCACTATCGCGCCGCCGTCACGGATGCCCCGCATCCGCTCGTGAGCGCCTCGCACGAGCAGGCGCTGCTCGACCTCTTCCTGATCGAGAAAGCGGCCTACGAGATCCGCTATGAGGCGGCGAACCGCCCCTCGTGGCTCGGCCTGCCGATACGCGGGCTCGCCGCGCTCGCGAGCCGCGTGCTGGGACCGACGGGCTCGCATCCCGCAGGAGGCGCCCATGGCTGACCACGCGAGCGATGCCGGCCTCTCTCCAGACGATATCGACGCCCTCGCCGGCGCCCGCCACGCGGACCCGTTTGCCGTGCTGGGCCCGCACGTGATCGACGGCACGCCCTACGTGCGCGCGTGGCTGCCCAACGCCACGCAGGTCCGGGTGCTCGCGCGCGATCGGGCCCATACGCTGGCCGAACTCACGCGCGTTCACCCGGCGGGCCTGTTCGCAGGCCCGGTTGCCGAATCCGTGCCGTACCGGCTCGAAATCGACTGGCAAGGCGTGGTGCAGGAAATAGAGGATCCCTATGCATTCGGTCCGCAGCTTTCGGAGGAAGCACTACGCCGGCTCGCCGACGGCGATCCGTATGCCGTGCTCGAATGCCTGGGCGCGCGGCCGCTGGAATGGGACGGCGTGCCCGGTGTGCGCTTTGCCGTGTGGGCGCCGAACGCGCGACGCGTTTCCGTGGTCGGCGATTTCAACGCATGGGACGGCCGCCGCCATCCCATGCGGCTGCGCTTCGAGGCCGGCGTCTGGGAGCTCTTCATTCCGCGCGTGGCCGCGGGCGCGCGCTACAAGTACGAGATCCTCGGCGCGCGCGGCGAGGTGCTGCCGCTCAAGGCCGACCCCTGTGCCCTGCAGACCGAAAGTCCGCCCGCCACGGCCTCGGTCGTCGCCCCCGTCGAAGCCCTCGACCACTACGCCTGGCGCGATCACGACTGGCTGCAAACGCGCGGCGAACGGCAGAGCGCGCGCAGCGCGCTCTCGATCTACGAAGTGCATGCGCCCTCGTGGCTACCGGCCCAAGGGGCCGACGCAGCGGCACCCGACTGGACCGCGCTCGCCGAACGCCTGATCCCCTACGCACAAGGGATGGGCTTCACGCATCTCGAACTGATGCCGGTGGCCGAGCACCCGTTCGGCGGATCGTGGGGCTACCAGCCGCTCTCGCAGTTCGCGCCCACGGCGCGCCTCGGCTCGCCGCTCGACTTCGCGGCGTTCGTGGACCGCGCCCACGAAGCCGGGCTCGGCGTGATACTCGACTGGGTGCCCGCGCATTTCCCGAACGACGCGCACGGCCTTATCGACTTCGACGGCACCGCGCTCTACGAGCACGCCGATCCCCGCGAAGGTTATCACCCCGACTGGAACACGATGATCTACAACCTCGGCCGTCGCGAGGTGAGCGCGTTCCTGATCGCGTCGGCGCTTGCGTGGCTCCTGCGCTATCACGTCGATGGCCTGCGCGTGGACGCGGTGGCCTCCATGCTGTACCGCGACTACTCGCGCAATGCCGGCGAGTGGGTGCCGAATATCTACGGCGGGCGCGAGAACCTCGAATCGATTGCTTTTCTCAAGCGCCTGAACCACGAAACGCAATACGTACCGCAGCGGCCCGGCGTCATCACCGTGGCCGAGGAATCGACAGCGTGGCCCGGCGTGAGCGCGCGGCCCGAAGACGGCGGCCTCGGCTTCCAGTTCAAGTGGAACATGGGCTGGATGCACGACACGCTGCGCTACATGCACGAAGACCCGATCCACCGCCGCTATCACCATCACGAAATGACGTTCGCCATGGTCTATGCGTGGTCGGAGCGCTTCGTGCTGCCGCTCTCGCACGACGAAGTCGTGCACGGCAAGGGGTCGCTGCTCGGCAAGATGCCCGGCGACCGCTGGCAGCGCTTCGCGAATCTGCGCGCGTATCTGGGCTTCATGTGGGCGCATCCGGGCAAGAAGCTGCTCTTCATGGGCGGCGAGTTCGGCCAGCTCGCGGAGTTCGATCACGACGGCACGCCGCACTGGCATCTGCTGGACGACCCGCTGCACCGCGGCGTGCAAACGCTGGTGCGCGATCTGAACGGCCTGTACACGGCCGAGCCGGCGCTCCACGTGCTGGACGCGGAGCCGGGCGGCTTCGAATGGCTCGTGGCCGACGACAGCGAAAACAGCGTGCTCGCGTGGCGGCGCGTGGACGGCTCGGGCCGCGAGATCGTGGCGGTGTGCAACTTCACGCCTGTGCCGCGCGAGGGCTACCGCATCGGCATGCCGCAACCGGGCCAGTGGGAAGAGGTCGTGAACACGGACGCCGCGATCTACGGCGGCTCGAACCGGGGCAACGGCGGCCAGATCGAAACGGAACCCGTGGCCAGCCACGGCAAGCCGCAGTCGGCGGCACTGGTGCTGCCGCCGCTCGGCACGCTCTATTTCCGTCTGCGCAGATAACGAATGCATGCCCGAACAAGAACATCAGGATAACGATGCAATACGAAGAACAACGAATGGGGCACTGCCATGGCTAACGGCATGCCCGATCGCCTGCAGCCGGGTTCGCCGTGGCCGCTCGGCGCGACGTGGGACGGGCTCGGCACCAATTTCGCCGTGTTTTCGGCCCACGCCTGGCGCATCGAGGTGTGCCTGTTCGACCGCACGGGGCGCAAGGAACGCATGCGTTACACACTGCCGGAATGCACCGACGAAGTCTGGCACGGCTACCTGCCCGGCGCGCATCCGGGTACGGTATACGGCCTGCGCGCACACGGCCCATACCAGCCGCAACAAGGTCATCGCTTCAATCCGCACAAGCTGCTGCTCGACCCCTATGCACGGCGACTCGTCGGCCAGTTCCGCTGGTCCGATACGCTCTACGGCTATCGCGTGCATTCGAACCGCGCCGACCTTTCGCTGGAGCGCCGCGACTCCGCGCCCGCCATGCCCAAGGCAATGGTGGTGGCCGACACCTTCGACTGGTCGCAGGACGTGCGCCCCCACGTGCCCTGGGGCAAGACCGTAATCTTCGAAACGCATCTGCGCGGCATCTCGATCCTGCGCCACGATCTTCGCGCGCATACGCGCGGGACTTTCGCGGGGCTCGCGAATCCGCACTTCATCGACCATCTGCACAAGCTGGGCGTCACCGCCGTCGAACTGCTGCCCGTGCACGCGTTCATGAACGAACGCTTTCTCGTGGAGCGCGGCCTGCGCAACTACTGGGGCTACAACAGCGCCGCGTTCTTCGCGCCGGAGCCCTCGTACCTGGGCGGCTACGATCCCGACATGATGCGCATTGCCGTGCGCCAGTTGCACGCGGCCGGCATCGAGGTCTTTCTCGACGTGGTCTACAACCACACCTGCGAAGGCGGCGAAACCGGCCCCACGGTCTCGTGGCGCGGCCTCGACAACGCCAGCTATTACCGCGTCGTGCCCGGCGACGAGCGCCACTTCATCAACGACACGGGCGTCGGCAACACGCTGAACCTCTCGCATCCGCGCGTACTGCAGATGGTGACCGATTCGCTGCGCTACTGGGCCAGCTCCTACCGCATCGACGGCTTTCGCTTCGACCTGGGCGTCACGCTCGGCCGCGAGGCCCACGGCTTCGACCCGGGAAGCGGCTTCTTCGATGCACTGCGCCAGGACCCGGTGCTCTCGCAATGCAAGCTGATTTCCGAACCGTGGGACGTGGGTCCGGGCGGCTATCAACTGGGCAATCATCCGCCCGGCTTCTCCGAATGGAACGACCGCTTTCGCGACAGCGTGCGCCGCTTCTGGCGCGGCGACCCGCACCAGCGGCCCGAACTCGCCGCGCGGCTCACGGGGTCGGCGGACCTCTTCGACAAACGCAAGCGGCGGCCATGGGCGTCGATCAACTTCGTCACCTCGCACGACGGCTTCACGCTCGCCGACGTGGTGGCATACGATCGCAAACATAACGAGGCCAACGGCGAGGACAACCACGACGGCCACAACGAAAACTGGAGCGCGAACTGGGGCGTGGAAGGCGCAACCGACGACCCCGCCATCGTCGATACGCGCGCCCGTGTGGCACGCTCGATGCTTGCCACGCTCTTCATCGCGCTCGGCACGCCGATGCTGCTCGCGGGCGACGAAGCCTGCCGCACGCAGCGCGGCAACAACAATGCCTACTGCCAGGACAACGAGATTTCGTGGGTGGACTGGACGCTCGCCGCCTCGCCCGAAGGCGAGGCGATGACGGCGTTCGCCGCGCGCGCCATCGCGCTGCGCCGGGATCACCCCTTGCTGCGCGAAACACGTTTTCTGTTTGGCGAGCGCGAAGTGCTGCCCGAGGTGCACGACATCGACTGGTTCGACGAACGCGGCGAACCGCTTTCGCCCGAAGCCTGGCAAGACCCCGAAGGCCGCGCGCTCGTCATGCGGCGCGCGGGGCCGGGCCTCGACGGCGAAATAGAAGTATTGTTAATCATGCTGAACGCGGCGCCCGCCGCCATCGCGTTCTCGGCGCCCGCGCCGTCCATGCAGTGGGACGTGCTGCTCGACAGCGCCCACCCCGAGGACCCGCCGCACAGATTGCCTCGCGCCACCTTCGAAGTGGCTGCGCACACGATCGCGGTGCTGGGCGCATGGCCCACGCGCAAGAGCGCGCACGAGGCGACCGCGCACGAGCCGGCGCTGCGCGACGAGGCACCGCCGCCGCCCGATCCAAGGACGATGGCCGGCACCGCGGCGGCATCGTCTGCGGCGACTACCGGCGGAACTACCGGATAGCAACAGGAATTCGTCATGTCTGCGACTTCAACCCATCCTCACGCGCGCCACTACATGCATTGCCTGCCGTTCGGCGCGCAGCTCACCGGCGCATCGCGCGCGCAGCCGCGCACGCGTTTTCGCTTCTGGGCGCCTTCGTCGCGCACGGCCCAGGTGGTGTTCGAACGCATGCCCGGCGACACACCGCTGCCGGCGCCCCTCGACATGACCCCCACCGGCAATGGCTGGTTCGAGGCCGAAGCGCCCTGCGGGCCCGGCACGCGCTATCGCTATCGCATCGAGGGCGGCGAGGCCGTGCCCGACCCCGCCTCGCGCTTCCAGCCCGAAGGCGTGCACGGGCCGAGCGAAGTGCTCGATCCGCGCGCCTACGCCTGGCAGCACGCGCAATGGCTGGGCCGCCCCTGGGAAGACACGGTGCTCTACGAACTGCACGTCGGCGCGCTGGGGGGGTATCGGGGCGTGACCGAACGGCTCCCGGCGCTCGCGGAACTGGGCGTAACGGCCGTCGAACTGATGCCGCTGAACGATTACGTGGGCGAGCGCGGCTGGGGCTACGACGGCGTACTCCCCTACGCGCCGCACGCAGCCTACGGCAGCCCCAACGAACTGAAAGCGCTCGTCGATACCGCGCATGGTCTCGGCCTGCAGGTCTTCATCGACGTCGTGTACAACCATTTCGGCCCGGACGGCAACTGGCTCGGCCAGTACGCGAAGCCGTTTTTCCGCGCGGATGTGAAAACGCCGTGGGGCGACGCACTCGACTTCGACCGTTTCGAGGTACGCGACTTCTTCTGCGACAACGCGCTCTACTGGCTCACGGAATATCGCTTCGACGGGCTGCGCATCGACGCCGCCCATGCCATCGGCAACGTGCCCTGGCTGCGCGAACTGGCCGACCAGGTGCACGCGCGCGTGGAGAGCGGCCGCCACGTGCATCTCGTGCTGGAGAACGAGCACAACGCGGCGAATCTGCTCGAATGCCATTTCGACGCGCAATGGAACGACGACGCGCATCACACGCTGCATGTGCTTCTGACCGGCGAAAGCGAGGGCTACTATCGCGCGTTCTCGCAGCATCCCATCCGCCAGCTCGCGCGCGTACTGGCCGAAGGCTTCGCCTATCAGGGCGACCCCTCGCCGGTTCACGAAGGGCAGCCGCGCGGCGAGCCGAGCGCGCATCTGCCGCCCACGGCCTTCGTGGTGTTCCTGCAGAACCACGACCAGATCGGCAACCGCGCCTTCGGCGAACGGCTGCGAGCCCTGTGCCGCGACGACGACGCGCTGCGCGCGGCCACGGCGCTCTACCTGCTCACGCCGCAGATTCCCATGCTGTTCATGGACGAAGAATACGGCTCCGTTCAGCCGTTCCAGTACTTCACCGCCTACACGGGCACGCTCGCCGACGCGGTGCGCGAAGGGCGCCGCCGCGAGTTCGCAGCGTTCGGCGCGTTCGCCGATCCCGCGCGGCGCGAGCAGATTCCCGATCCGAACGATCGGCAGACCTTCGTGAATTCGTCGCCGGCGCTCGATACGCGCCTCGACGCCGAGCGCCTCGAATGGATGCACTTCTACAAGTCGGCGCTTGCGGTGCGCGCCCATCTGCTGATGCCGCGCCTGAAGCACGCGCGCGCGCTCGGCGCCACCGTGCTCGCCGACGACGCGGGCAACGACCTCGCGGCGCTGGTCGCGCGCTGGCGCCTCGCCGACGGCGCGGTGCTCGCGATCGCGCTGAATCTCGGCCACGAAGGCGTGCCGTTCGACCACGAGCCGGACGGCATGGTGGTGTTCGAAACGCCGCCGCGCGCGCGCGATTGCGTCGCCAACGGCGTGCTGCCCGCCTACGCTACGCTGGCGTGGCTGACCGGCGACGTGCCGGAGTACGCGAGCCATCACGACGCCCGCATCGTCCATCGTGAGGAGCCCGTATGAATACGGCGCGCCGGACGGAAACACTCGCAGGACTCGCCACGCGTGCCGGCTTCGAGGTCGAATGGGCCGACGCGCATGGCGTCATGCAGCGCGTGCCCGACAGCACGCTCGAGGCGCTGCTCGAATGCGCGGGACTGCCGTGCGCGAGCGCGACGCAGTTGCGCCAGAGCGCGGCGCTCCTCAACGCGGAGCAATCGGCGCGGCGCCTGCCGCCGCTCGTCACGGCCGAATACGAGAGCGCGATTGCACTGCCGGCTTCGGCCGTGCGCTCGGGCAGCCACTACCGCATCGAACTGGAGAGCGGCGAGCGCATCGAGGGCCGCTTCACGTCGCCGCGGGGAGAGACCGCGCTGCTCGCGCCGCTCAGCGAGCCCGGTTATCACACGCTGTTCGTGAACGACCATCACCTCACGCTCGCCGTGGCGCCCCCGCACTGCCCTACGATCGCCGACGCCTGGCGCGCGCGTCATGGCGCAGCCGGACAGGTTCCCGCGCTCTGGGGCGTCGCCGCGCAACTCTACGGGCTGCGGCGCAAGGGCGACGGCGGCATCGGCGACTATACGGCGCTCGCCACGCTCGCGGTGCACAGCGCGCGGCACGGCGCACAGGCGCTGGCCGTGAGCCCCACGCATGCGATGTTCAGCGCACAGGCCGGCCATTTCAGCCCCTATGCCCCTTCCTCGCGGCTCTGGCTGAACGTCACGCACATCGACCCGGCTGCACTGTTCGGCGCGCAGGCGGCACACGAAGCTTGTGCCGCGGTTCACGCGGAAGCCGCCTTGCAGGAGCTCGAAGCGTTGCCGCAAATCGACTGGAAACGCGCCGTGCCGCTCAAGCTCCAGGTCTTGCGCGCGCTCTTCGAACGCTTCGAGAAAGAAGAACGCGCGAGCGACTCGCCGCGCGCCGCTGCCTTCGAAGCCTTCTGCGCGCGCGGCGGCGAATCGCTCGAAGATCACGCGCGTTTCGAAGCCCTCCAGGCTTCGATGCTGGCCAGTCCCGGCGGAGCGGCGCATTGGCGCGACTGGCCGGCCGGCCTGCGCGATCCGCGCAGCCCCGAGGTGGCCGCGTTCGCGGCCGCGAACCGCCGCGAAGTCGATTTCCACCGCTTTCTGCAATGGCTCGCCGCAGAAGGACTCGGGCGCGCGCAGCAGGACGCGCGCGAGGCGGGCATGGCGATCGGCCTCGTCGCCGATCTCGCGGTGGGCTGCGACGGCGCGGGCAGTCACGCGTGGTCGCTGCCGCAGGATATGCTCCAGCGCGTTTCGGTCGGCGCGCCGCCCGATATCTTCAACCAGGCCGGCCAGAGCTGGGGACTCACCACGTTCTCGCCGCGCGCGATGCACAACAACGGCTTTCGCGCCTTCATCGACATGCTGCGCGCCGCGTTCGTCCACGCGGGCGGGGTGCGCATCGACCATATTCTCGGCCTGCGGCGCCTGTGGCTCGTGCCCGAAGGCGAAAGCGCGAAACACGGCGCGTATCTGCGCTATCCGTTCGAGGATCTCGTGCGGCTCATCGCGCTCGAATCGTGGCGGCATCGCGCCATCGTGATCGGCGAAGACCTCGGCACCGTGCCGCCCGGCCTGCGCGAGCGGCTCGCCTCGCATGCGCTCTACGGCATCCGCGTGCTCTGGTTCGAACGCGACGGCAACGCGTTTCTCGCGCCGCCGCGCTGGGACACGAACGGTGTCGCCACCACCACCACGCACGATCTGCCGACGGTGGCCGGCTGGTGGCGCGGACTCGATATCGACTGGCGCAACCGCATCGGCCAGACGCTGCCGCGCGCGGACGGCCGCGATCCGGTCGCGCTGGCCCACGCGGAACGCGACGCCGACCGCCACGCGCTCTGGCACGCGCTCCAGCAAGCAGGCTTCGCCCCGCACGATGAAGGACCGCCGCCGCCGGAGCGCGCGCCGGTCGAAGGCGCGCTCGGCTACGTGGCCGCCACCGCGAGCCCGCTCGCGACCTGTCCGCTCGAAGACCTGCTCGGGCTCGCGGAACAACCCAACCTGCCGGGCTCGATCGACGAACACCCGAACTGGCGCCAGCGCCTGCCGCTCCCCGTCGATCTGCTCTACGCGAACCCTGCGTTCGCGGCACGCGTGGAAACGGTGGTCCGCGCGCGCGAAGCAGCCACGGCAGCGGCAGCCGCAGCGGTACCTCCGGCCGATCCCACCGCCTGCGGCACGCCCGCCGCGCCGCCCACCGGCCCGACGCCATGACCTACCCGCGCGCGACGCTGCGGCTGCAGCTCAATCACGACTTCACGTTCGACGACGCGCTCGCGCAACTCGACTACTTCGCAGCGCTCGGCGTGAGCCATCTCTACACCTCGCCCATCACAACGGCGCAGCCCGGCTCGATGCACGGCTACGACACCGTCGATTACGGCACCGTGAGCGCGGAGCTGGGCGGCGAGGCGGGATTGCGGCGCCTCGCCGCCAAGGTGCACGAGCGCGGCATGGGCCTCATCGTCGACATCGTGCCCAATCACATGGGCGTGGGCGGCTCGCACAACGCATGGTGGCTCGACATCCTCGAATGGGGACGGCATAGCGCCTTCGCGCGCCACTTCGACGTGGACTGGCATTCGCCCGATCCCGCGCTGCGCGGCAAGGTGCTGATGCCTTTTCTCGGCGCGCAGTATGGCGAGGAACTGGCAGCGGGCCGCATCGAACTGAAATTCGACGCGCGCGACGGGCGCTTCATCATTGCCTATGGCCCGCATGTGTGCCCGGTCTGCCCGACCGACTATGCGGCGCTCCTGCAGTCGGCGAACCGCGCCGATCTCGACGCGCTCGCGGCCCCCTTCCAGGGCCTCACCACCCAGCCCGACGACCAGCCTCGCGCGGCGGCCGCGCGCGACGCGCTGCGCGCCTTCGTCGAGCGCAACGGCACGGACGCCATCGATTCCCTGCTGGAAGGCTATGCGGGCGCGGACCCGGTGCCGCGCGACCGCCTGCACCGCCTGCTCGAACGCCAGCATTACCGGCTCGCCTGGTGGCGCACCGCAACCGACGAGGTGAACTGGCGGCGCTTTTTCGACATCAGCGCGCTGGCCGGCGTGCGCGTGGAACGCCACGACGTGTTCGAAGCCGTGCACAAACTCGTATTCCGTCTCTACGCGGACGGCGTGATCGACGGACTGCGCATCGATCATATCGACGGGCTTGCCGATCCGCGCGAATACTGCGAGCGCCTGCGCCAGCGATTAGTGCCGCTGCGCGCGACGCTGCCGTATATCGTGGTGGAAAAGATTCTCGCGCGCGGCGAAGCGTTGCGCGCCGACTGGCCCGTACAAGGCACCACGGGCTACGACTTCATGAACGACGTGGGCGCGTTGCTGCACGACCCGGCGGGCGCGGCGCCGCTGGGGGAAACGTGGGCGTCGATCAGCGGCTCGGAGGCTTCGTTTGCGCGCGTGGCGCTCGAGGCGCGCCGCGAGATACTCGCCGCGTATCTGGCCGCCGAACTGGACCACGCGGCACGCGCCCTGCACCGCATCGCGCGCGAGCAAATCACCACGCGCGATTACACCTATGCGAGCGTGCATCGCGTAGTCGCGCAGCTCGCCATGCACTGTCCCGTCTATCGCATCTATCCCGCGAACGGCTTGCGCGGACCGATCGACAACCGCTATTTCGATGTGGCGCTCGATGCGGCGCGCGCTGCGCTGCCGCGCGCGAATCGCGCCGTGCTCGATCAGATCGATGCGTGGCTCGGCGCGCGCTCGCCCGATACGGCGGCGCAAACGGGCGACGCGGCGACGAACGTCAAGCCGCAGCGCACGCAAAACGCGGCGCAGAATGCAGCGAGCAAGGGCCCCATCGCCAGGAGCACGGCCAACGGCGGGCCGCCGAATGCACCGCTCAGCCATGCGCTCATCGCGCAACGCACCGCGCTCGCGCTGTTCTCGCAACTCACTGCGCCGCTCGCGGCGAAGGCGAACGAGGACACCGCGCTCTACCGCTACGGCCGCCTGCTCTCGCGCAACGAAGTGGGCGCGGACCCGGACGACTTCGCCCGCAGCGTCGAAGCATTCCATGCCGCCAACGCTGAGCGCCAACGTTGCGCGCCTTACGCGCTGCTCGCCACGGCAACGCACGACCACAAGCGCGGCGAAGACGTGCGCGCGCGCCTCGCCGTGCTGAGCGAGCTGCCCGTGGAGTGGAGCGCGGCGCTGCGCGCCTGGTCCACGCTGAATCTGCCTCACCGCCGCAACGACGCTGCGGGCAGCACCGATTGGGCACCGGGCCCCGCCGCGGAAGCGATGCTCTACCAGACGCTCGCGGGCTGCTGGCCACCCGGCCTCGACCCCGGCGACGCGGCCGGCGTGCGCGCATTCGCCGAACGCATCGCCCAGTGGCAATTGAAGGCCTTGCGCGAAGCGAAGCGGCGCACGAACTGGCTTTCGCCGGACGAAACCTATGAATCGGACTGCCAGGCATTTTTGTTCGATATCCTCGCCCCGCAGCGCCGCGACGGCTTCCTGCGCGAACTCGCCGGATTCGTCGCGCGTATCGCGCCCGCCGGGGCGCTCAATGCGCTGCTGCAAACCACGCTGCGCCTCACGTCGCCGGGCGTGCCCGATCTCTACCAGGGCACGGAGCTCTGGGACTTCAGCCTCGTCGATCCGGACAATCGCCGGCCCGTGGATTACGCCGCGCGCGCAGCGGCCCTCGACGACGCACCGCCCGCCACGAAACTCGCGCACTGGCGCGATGGCCGGGTGAAGTTCGCCACGCTGCGGCGCCTCCTTGCCCTGCGCGCACGCGCTCCGGAATTGCTGCGCGAAGGCGCTTATGTGCCGCTCGAAGTGCGCGGCGAAGGTGCGGCGCATCTCATCGCATTCGCGCGCCGCCATCGCGATTCCTGGGCGGTGATCGTCGGCACGCGACTCGCCGCCGCTTTGCTGGACGGCGACGTGCCGCTCGTTACGCCGCAGCGCTGGGGCGACACCGCGGTCGTCTTGCCGGAGGGGCTATCGGCACCTCAATGGCACGACTGGCTAAGCGACACGACGCAAACCGCCAGCGAAGAAAATCTGCTGCCCGTGCGCGACCTGCTCGCGGCGCTACCCGTTGCCGTGCTGTCGAATCTCGCGCCATCGTCGGCATGACTGCGCCGCCGATGGCGCTCGCTCAACCGCCTTCGTCCACGAGTCCCTTGGGATAGATGCGCACGAGCACGATGCGCGGCCCCTTCATCTTCTTCACGACGATGTCGAAGTGCGGGAACGACACGCGCTGCCCCTCGGTGGGCAGGTCGTTGAGCGCGTGAATCACGAGACCGCCCACCGACTCCGCGCGCCCTTCGTCGATGTCGATGCCGAGCGCCTGCTCCAGCGACACCACGGGCAAGCTCCCGCGGCCCATCAGCGTGCCGTCGTCCATGCGTGTCCAGTCCGTATCGGCCTGATGGAATTCGTCGTGAATCTGGCCCACCAGCGCGCCCAGCAGATTGTCGAGCGTGAGAAAGCCGTTGGGCCTTGCGCCCTTGCGCCCCACCAGCGCGAAATGCGGCGCCCCCTTGCGAAAACGCCTGAAAAGCGCGAGCGCGGGGGCTTCGGGCTTCACGTACTGCACCGGACGCACGAACTTGCCGAGATCGTCGAGCGCGTGGCCCGCCTCGCGGGCCAGCAGCAGATCCTTCAGATGAATGAGCCCCGCCACGCGCTCGCCCGTGGCGTCCTCGAACAGCGGATAGCGGCTGAAACGATGGCGCGCGACGATCTGCATGTTCTCGGCGAGCGGCAAGTCGCGCCGCAGGCCCACCATTTCGTGCAGCGGCCGCATGAGGTCCGAGACGGTCATGCGCGAAAAGTCGAGCGAATGCGCGAGCGTGTTCCATTCGTCGGCGCTATAGGCGTTCGCCGCGGCGGAGAGCGCAGGAAAGCGGGCGCCGTTCGCGCCATCCGCGGCATGCGCCGCATCGGCTTCGGCCTGGGCCGCGGCGCGGCGGCTGCGCAGGATGAGCTTCAGTTCGTCGGTCGAATAGTGGGAATCCGGGCCATGCTCCGAGGCCAGGCCCGCGAGGCGCAGCACGGCGTTCGCGCTTCGGTTGAGCGCCCAGATCGCCGGATACATGGCCCAGTAGAAGCCATAGAGCGGCGCGGCCGTCCACAGCGAAATCTTTTCGGATTCGCGGATCGCAAGCGACTTCGGCGCGAGCTCGCCCACCACGATATGCAGAAAGGAAATCACCGTGAAGGCGAACACGAGCGAGACGGCGTGAATCACCTCGGGCGATTGCACGCCGAAGAGCTCGAACAGCGGCGAAAGCAGCTTCGCGAAAGCCGGTTCGCCGATCCAGCCGAGGCCGAGCGACGCGAGCGTAATGCCGAGCTGGCAGGCAGACAGATACGCATCGAGCTGGCCGTGCACCTTCGCAAGCAGCTTGCCGCGCAGGCCGTGCTGCGCCGCGAGGCTTTGCACGCGCGTCTGCCGCAGCTTGACGAGACCGAATTCGGCGGCCACGAAAAAACCGTTGAGGGCAACCAGCAGCAGCGCGCCGACGAGGGCGATAACCTGGATCAAGACAGAGGGCTCCGGGGTGGCGAAGCGATCAGTATAAGGCGCGGCCGCCCTCTGGCCGTCGGATCAGCCCCCCGGGATACTCAAACTGAGCGCGGCCGCTTCGCCGTCCAGGAGCGGCAGTTGCTCGAATTTCCCGCCGTGCGCCTCGGCCACGCGCTGGCACAGCGCCAGCACCCAGGCGTGGCGCCCGGTCTCCTGCGGCTCGCTCGCCTGCACCCGCGCGAACGGTTCGAGCAGATGGGCCAGCGCATCGTCGGTGAGCGCCGCCGGCGTCGCGCGCCACTTCACGTCGAACTGGGCGGCGTTGGCCGCCGCGCTCACGTCCAGCACCACGCTCGCGCCCTGCGCGCTCGTCTCCACGGCGAAGGTCAGCATCAGCCAGAGCGCCTGTGCAATGCGTTCGCGGTCGCCGTCGAGCGTCGCGCCCGTCGGCGTGCCCTGCACGGCCAGCGTGACGCCCCGGGCATCGGCAAGCGCGATGCGCACGTCATCGACGGTTTCGTCGATCAGCGTATCGAGCGCGAACGGCGCCCGGTCGATCGCCAGCTTGCGCGTTTGCGCACGCGTCTTGTCCACGAGCGATTCGAGCAGCTGGACCTGCTGATCCACGCCCGTGCGGATGCCGCCGAGCGCGCGCTGCGCCGCCGCATCCACGGCATCGATCTTGCGCTCGAGCACGTAGGCCCAGCTATGGATCGCGTTCAACGGGCTGCGCAGATCGTGCGACACGCGCGCGAGCACGTGGTCGCGCATGAACAGCGCGGTTTCGGCGCACAGTCTTGCTGTGCGTTCAGATCGCGAATCGGAATTCGACGCCATGGGTTTCCTCGTCTCTCGCCCGCAGGCGGGGCGCACCCGGGCGGGTTCGTGCTCCGGGCCCGCGCACAGTCGCGCATGGCAGGCCCAGCCTTGCGCCCGGCCTCCCCGGGCCGGGCGAGCCCTCATTATAGGCAGGCGCGCCAAAGCGCCTGCCGGCAACGCGCACGTCTTATGCCCATGGCACGTCCCGCCGCAATAAGCGCCTACAATACCGGTTTCATCCCATCCGATTCAGGAGTTTTCCATGTCTATCGTGACCACCGCATCCGGCCTCAAGTACGAGGACCTGACCGAAGGCACCGGCGCCGAAGCCACGGCCGGCCAGACCGTCAGCGTGCATTACACCGGCTGGCTGACGGACGGCCAGAAGTTCGATTCGAGCAAGGACCGCAACGACCCGTTCGCCTTCGTGCTGGGCGGCGGCATGGTCATCAAGGGCTGGGACGAAGGCGTGCAGGGCATGAAAGTGGGCGGCGTGCGCAAGCTCACGATCCCGCCGCAACTCGGCTACGGCGTGCGCGGCGCGGGCGGCGTGATTCCGCCGAACGCCACGCTCGTGTTCGAAGTGGAACTGCTCGAGGTCTGAGCGGCGCTTCTGCGCCAAGCCTGCCGCCCGCCGCCGTCATGAATCCGCATCACCACGCCCCCGTCACCGCGCCCGGCGTCGAACTGCGCCGCTATGGCGCGATCGAGGAAACCGATCTGCACGATTTTCACCAGATCGTGCTCGGGCTCGACGGTGCGATGGAGATGACCGTGGACGGCGTGGGCGAGCGCATCGACTGCTGCTCCGCCTGGCTGATCCCGGCCGGCGCGCGGCACGACTATGCGGGCATCGGCGAGAACCGCCAGCTGGTGCTCGACCTGCCGGCCGCCTCGCTCGCCGTGCCCGAACGGCTCTTCGACGCGGCGCGCGCCGTGCCCATCGATCCCGCGCTCACCGGGCTCGTGCGGCAGATCGCCCAGAGAGCGGCGCAGACACCCCCGTCGCTCGACGGCGACGCCGTGCGCGCGCGGCGCTTTCATTGGGACGCTTCGGCTCGCCTGTGCGCGGCGGTGATCGCGCAAACGGGCATCGCGGGCGGTGCCTCGTTCGACGCAGCCGCGGGCCTCGACTTCGCGCGCATCGACCGCTGGTTGCGCACGCACCTGGCCGAGCCGCTGCGCATGGCCGATCTCGCCGCGCACTGCGGCTTCGGCATGCGGCGCTTTCATCAGCTCTTTGTGGAGGCGTTCGGCGAAACGCCGCACCGCTACCTGCAGCGGCTGCGGCTCGACACGTCGCTTACGCTGCTCGGCGATCCGCGCCGCTCGCTCATCGACGTGGCGCTGGAGGTGGGGTTCGGCGATCAAAGCGCGTTCACGCATGCTTTTACGCGGCGCTTCGGGCTCGCACCGGGGCAGTGGCGCGCACTGCCGCAATGATGCCGCAATCTATACGTCGTACTACTCGAAGCGCCACTCCCACTCGACTTCGGCCCCCACGGCCACACGCCTGCCCTGCCCCGCCACGACCACCGCGTTCTGTCCGAACGTGAGGCCGCCGTCCACGCGCGGATCGGCCCGAAAGCCCGTCATCGTATCGAGCGGCTCCGTGGGCCATTGCGCGTCGCGCTCGCCCGTCTGCTGGTCGATCGTCGTGATCGGGCAACGCGCGCAGGGCTTCGCGAAGCGCAGCACCACGTCGCCGCTTTCGATCGACATGGTCTCGATGAAATCTTCGTCGAAGGCGCCCTCGCCGTCCACGACGATGTTCGGACGGAACCGGCTCATCGGCACGGGCGTCGCGCCGTTTTGCGCAAGACGCGCGTTCAGCTCGGCAAGCGAGGCTTCGCTCGTCACGAGCAGCGGAAAACCGTCGGCGAACTGCGTGGGTACGTCCTCGTCGTTCGTCCACTTCTTGCTGGACAGGCGCGTGACGTCGGGCGCGAAACGCACGAGCCGCACCGGCACACCCAGCGCCTGCGAGAACCATTGCGCCGCGTCGTCGCCCTCGTCGAGCGCTTCGAACGTATCCTTCCAGACCGTCGCGCTCACGCGGCACGCGTCGCCGTCCGGCTCGAAGGAAAGCTTCAACGTGGACGGCATGTTCGTCGTCGCCAGCTCGATGCCCCCGTCGACGAACGCCGGCACGATGCGCGCCATCGCCGCGTATTCGCGCTGCGACACGAAGCGCCCGATCTCGTCCACCACCATCCAGTGGCGGTCCCACTTCAGGCCCTCGGCTTCGAGTTGCGCCTCGCCGAGCGCGATGGCGCCGCACGACTTGACGGGATAAACGAACAGCGCACGAATGATGGGCATGGCGGCGAACCTCGGCAATGAATGAAAACGGGCCGCGCTACGCGGCCCGAAACACTTGCGACGCAGTACGAATGAAACGGACTGTCGCGATCAGGCCTTCGCGTCCAGCCCGCGCGCCAGGTCGTTGCGGATATCCTGGGCGTTCTCGAGGCCGACAGCAAGGCGAATCAGGCCTTCGGTGATGCCCGCCGCCGCGCGCGCTTCCGGCGTGATGCGGCCGTGCGTGGTGGTAGCCGGATGCGTGATCGTCGTACGCGTATCGCCGAGGTTGCCGGTGATCGAACACACCTTCGTGTTGTCGATCACACGCCAGGCGTTCGCGCGTTGCTGCTCGGGCGTGTCGCCCTTGAGTTCGAACGAGACGATGGCGCCGCCCGCCTTCTGCTGGCGCTTCGCGAGCGCGTACTGCGGATGCGATTCGAGGCCCGGATAGAACACGCGGCTCACGGCCGGGTGCGCTTCGAGCCAGCGCGCGATTTCGAGCGCGTTGTCCGACTGCTTTTCCACGCGCAGCGAAAGCGTTTCCATGCCCTTGAGCAGCACCCACGCATTGAAGGCGGAAAGCGTCGGGCCCGCGCTGCGCACGAACGGAAACACCTTCTCCATGATGAACTGCTTCGAGCCCACCAGCGCGCCGCCCAGCACACGGCCCTGGCCGTCGAGGAACTTGGTGGCCGAGTGCATCACCACGTCGGCGCCCAACTTGAGCGGCTGCTGCAGCGCCGGGCTGCAGAAGCAGTTGTCCACCACGAAGAGCGCGCCCGCCGCTTTGGCGATCTTGCCGATTGCTTCGATGTCCGATACTTCGGTGAGCGGGTTCGACGGCGTTTCGAGGAAGAACATCTTCGTTTCGGGGCGCACGGCGTTCTTCCACGCATCGAGATCGGTGGGATCGACAAAGGTGGTCGTGATGCCGAACTTGCTGAAGATCTGCGAGAACATGCCGAGCGTGGAGCCGAAGAGGCTCTGCGAGCTCACGATATGGTCGCCCGCCTGCAAAGCCGACATCACCACCGACATGATCGCGGCCATGCCCGAAGCCGTCGCCATGCACGCCTCGCCGCCTTCGAGCGCGGCCAGCCGGTCCTGGAACATCGTCACGGTGGGGTTCGTGAAACGCGCGTAGGTGTAGCCGGTTTCGGAGTTCTTGAAACGCTCGGCCGCTTCGGTGGCGCTCGAAAAGCAGAAGCTCGACGTGAGGTAGAGCGCTTCCGAGTGCTCGTTGAACTCGCTGCGCAGGGTGCCCGAGCGCACGGCGAGGGTGTCGAAGTTGAAGGTGTCGTCCATGTTCGTGTTGTTTCCCATTCGAAGACCATCCGGCTACCGGTGCGGCCTGCAGCAACCGCAATAACCACAGTAACGACAGCAACCATCAGGCGCAAAAAAGCCCGCTTTGCGTCGGCAGAAGCGGGCTTCGGGTATTCGGGGCAGCAGCGGGGCATCGGATATCGAACGACCTGACTACCTGTTCGCGATGCCTTTCGCTTTAGCTGTTTTGGGTTGCCCCGCGTCCGCAAGCTGAGATCAAATCGACGCAAGCCCTTATCCTAACACGGGAAACGCGGACGTGCCGCGCTTCCCGCCGGGCGCGGCTTATTCGACCGACAGTTGCAGATGCAGCTGCGAACGCGCCGCGCCGCCTTCGAGCGCTTCGCTCGCGGCGTCGCGGTCCGACTGCGCCTGCGGCGCGAGACGTGCGGTCTCGATCTTGTCGAGGTAGGCGCTCGTGATGTCGCCGGTGATGTAGTCGCCGTCGAAGCACGAGGCTTCGAAGTGCTTGAGCTCCGGATTGATGTCGCGCACCGCCTGCTTGAGCGCTTCGACGTCCTGATACACGAGATGGTCCGCACCGATGATCCGCGCCACTTCCTCGTCCGTGCGGCCGTGCGCCACGAGTTCGCCGCGCGTGGGCATGTCGATGCCGTAGACGTTCGGGTACTTCACGGGCGGCGCCGCCGAAGCGAAGATCACCTTGGTCGCGCCCGCGTCGCGCGCCATCTGCACGATTTCGTGCGAGGTGGTGCCGCGCACGATCGAGTCGTCGATGATCAGCACGTTCTTGCCCTTGAACTCGATGCCCATGGCGTTGAGCTTCTGGCGCACCGACTTCTTGCGCATCGCCTGGCCCGGCATGATGAAGGTGCGGCCCACGTAGCGGTTCTTGAAGAAACCCTCGCGATATTCCACGCCCAGTTTCTTCGCAACCTGCATGGCTGCGGGACGCGACGAGTCGGGAATCGGCATGACCACGTCGATCTTCACGTCGGGCAGTTCGCGCTTGACCTTCTCGGCGAGATAGTCGCCCATGCGCAGGCGCACGTTGTACACGGGCACGCCGTCGAGCACCGAGTCCGGACGCGCGAGGTACACGAGTTCGAAGATGCAGGGGTTCAGGCTCGGCGTGGCCGCGCACTGCTGCGAGTGGAAGTTGCCGTCGAAGTCGATGAACACCGCTTCGCCCGGCGCCACGTCGCGCACGAATTCGAAGCCGATGCCTTCCAGCGCCACCGATTCCGACGCCAGCATCCACTCCGTGCCTTCCGGCGTTTCGAGCTTGCCGATGCACAGCGGGCGAATGCCGAACGGGTCGCGGAACGCGAGCAGGCCGTAGCCGGCGATCAGCGAAACGATGGCGTACGAGCCGCGCACGCGCTTGTGCACGCCCGAGACCGCCTTGAAGAGCGCCGACGGATCGAGCTCGAGACCGGAGCTGGCCGTCTGCAGTTCGTGCGCGAGCACGTTGAGCAGCACTTCCGTATCGGAATTGGTGTTCACGTGCCGGCGATCGACGCGGAACATCTCTTCCTTGAGCTGCTGCCAGTTCGTGAGATTGCCGTTGTGGGCGAGGATCAGGCCGAACGGCGCGTTCACGTAGAACGGCTGGGCCTCCTCTTCGCTCGACGCCGAGCCGGCCGTCGGGTAGCGCACCTGGCCGATGCCGCTCGTGCCCGGCAGGCTGCGCATGTTGCGCGTGCGGAACACGTCGCGCACCATGCCGTTGGCTTTGTGCATGTGGAAGATGCTGCCGTCCGCGGTGGCAATGCCGGCCGCGTCCTGGCCGCGGTGCTGCAGGAGCAGCAGCGCGTCATAAAGAAGCTGATTGACGGGAGAGCGGGAAACTACGCCTACGATGCCGCACATGGCAGGTCCTTCAAAAAAGCGAAAATCGGTAGCAGCGGCGCCCGGCCAAAGCCGGGCCTGCGCCGCGCGGGCTGGCTGCTTGCGCTTTGCTTTGTCTGCGTTCGCCGGTCGGCCTAACCGGCCGGGGCTAGATATGAACGTAGCTCGCGAGCGTTTCGGGCAGCAGCGGTTTCAGTTCGTGCACGCCCTGCTCGGCATACGGCCGCAGCAGCGCATTGCGCCAGAAGTCCTGCTGGGGCAGCTCGGTCAGTCCGCCGAGGACGACGAGAATCAGCACCAGCACGACGCCTCGCACGAGGCCGAACATCAAACCGAGCGACCGGTCCACGCCGGACAGTCCGCTCACCTGCACGAGGCGCCCCAACAGCGCGTTCGCCACGCCGGCCACGAGCACCACAGCAATCACGATCAGCGCGAAAGCGATCAGCCACTGCGTCAAGGCGCCGCCGGGCCAGTGCGCCGGAATCCACGGCACCACGCGCTCCACATAGCGGCATGCCACGAGAAACGCAGCCACCCAGCCTATCAATCCGAAGATTTCGCCGATGAACCCGCGCCACGCCCCGCGCAGCGCCGACAAGCCGATTACCGCCATTACAGCGTAGTCGAATGCAGTGAACATCGGCGGCTTATTCCGCTGCTCCGTTCGACCCTGCCATCAAGCCGGCCCCGCGCACCTTCGCGATCGCCTCCGAGGCGGCCGCGCGATCCGGGAACGGCCCTGCGCGCAAAAGCGTGCGCGTCGAGCCGTCGGGCTGCTTGCTCTGTTCCGTATATGCGGGGACTCCGGCCGCTTTCAACTTCGTCACCCAGTTGCGCGCGGCGGAATCGCTCGCGAACGAGCCCAGCTGCACCGCGAAACGGGCGCCGGGGGGCGCGGCCGGCGAGCCGCTGCCGCCCGCGCTGCTGTCGGCGCTCGAATCGGTATCCTGGTTCGACGCCACCGGGGTCTTCGCCGAAGGCGCGGCCGGCCGGGCCGTTGCGGCCTTGGGTGCGGCGCTCGCCTGGGCGGTCTGCGTGTTCTGTGAGGTCTTGCTGGAGGCGGTGGCCTGGCTCTGCGCCGGTGCGGCGCTCTTCGCGGGCGCGGCAGACGGGGCCGAGGTTGCGGCAGCGGTTGCGGCAAGCCCCGATGCGCCGGGGTTGTCGGGCGCTACGCCGGCCTGGGTGTCGTCCGCGTCGTCGCGGGCCGCGTTCTTTTCGTCGGCCGTGGCCGGGCGACTGGGAATGTCGATCGCGATGTCGTCGGTGACGGGCTTCGGATGCGAATCGAGCACCATCGGCAGGATCACGATAGCCGCCACCACGAGAGCGATCGCGCCGACGAGCCGGCGGCGCGCGCGCTGCTTTTCGGGCAGCGTGGGATCGAGCAGCATCGCTTCGGCGTCGCCCGACCGGTCCGGCCGGCGGCTGCGCCGCTCCACGCGCGTGCTCTGGCTGCTACGCCGGCTCGAGCCGGCTTCGGCGCCGCGCCGTCGGGGCGCCGCTTCGTCTTTCTTGCCGAACGAGAAAATTCCCATGTATGGCTGCTTTTGGCCCGCTTTTGGCCTGATGTCTGCGTGGCTTGGTAGCACCCAGCTGCCCAACCAGCGCCGTGCGATCAGTGCTGCTGCGACTTTCGCCAGGCCATCACGCCGGCAACGGTCAGGAAACTACCGAAAACAACAATTCTATCATTTTCGGATGCGCGTTTTAGCGCATCTTGAAATGCCGCTGCGGGCGATTCGTAGCCCGTCACGCTGCTGTCCGGGCCGTCTTCGACGCCGGCCTCGCGCAGCACGGTTTCGAGCTGTTGCGCGGATGCCGCACGCGGTCCGGGCAGGTCGGTCACGCACCAGTGATCGATCTCGCCCTTCAAATGCTGGACCACGCCTGCGATGTCCTTGTCGCGCATCGCGCCGAACACGGCATAGGTGTACGGAAAATAGCCCATGCCGCCCAGATTCTGCCCCAGCACGGCCGCCGCATGCGGGTTGTGGCCCACGTCGAGGATCACCGCGGGCTTGCCCGGCAGCACCTGGAAGCGGCCCGCCAGTTCGACGTTGGCGAGGCCAAGGCGAATGTCCTGCGCCGAGACCGGCAGGCGGTCGCGCATCGCCTCGAGCGCGGCGAGCGCCGCCGAGGTGTTGATCAGCTGGTTGGCGCCGCGCAGCGCCGGATAGGCGAGCGCCGAGCGGCGCAGGGTACGGCCCACGTAGTTCCATTGCTGGCGCTCGCTGCCGGCCTGGCCTTCATAGCGGAAATCGCGGCCGAAGAGCCACAGATCGGCGCCGATCGCTTCGGCATGGTCGATCAGCGACTGCGGCGGCAGCGGATCGGCGCAGATGGCGGGCTTGCCCGGGCGGAAGATACCGGCCTTTTCGAAGGCGATCTTCTCGCGCGTGTCGCCCAGGTATTCGGTGTGGTCGATGTCGATGCTCGTGACGATCGCGCAGTCGGTATCGAGCACGTTCACGGCATCCAGCCGACCGCCGAGGCCCACCTCCAGGATCACCGCATCGAGCCCGCGCGAGGCGAACAGATGCATGATCGCGAGCGCCGTGAACTCGAAGTACGTGAGCGAAACAGGCTGCGGCAGCGAGAGGCGCGCGGCCTCCACGGCCTCGAAGTGCGGCAGCAGGTCAGCGTCGCTCGCCTGCTGGCCGTCCAGACGCGCCCGCTCGTTGAACGACAGCAGATGCGGCGAGGTATGGCAGCCCACGTGATAGCCGGCCTTCAGCAGGATCGTTTCGAGAATCGCGCAGGTCGAGCCCTTCCCGTTCGTGCCGCCCACCGTGAAGATCGGGCAGCCGAACTCGAGCTGCAATGCCTCTTTGACCTGCCGGATCCGGTTGAGCCCCATGTCGATGCCGACCGGATGCGCAGTTTCGAGGTGCGTGAGCCACGCATCGAGGGTGGGAAAGGTACTCATCGGATATCGCTTGCAGTGCGGGCCCTGCCGGGTTCACGACCGCCGCGCGAGACGGCAGCGGTTGCGAACCCGGCGGGGCCCGCTGGAAAAAACGGCATTATCCCGGAAATGACAACGCGCCGCTTGCTTTCGCTTGCGGCGCGCGGGGGAAAAGCTCGGCTGCCGGAGCCCGCGACACGATGCCGCAAGCGTCCGGGCTCCCGGACGAGGCTCAGGCCACGGCGTCGGCGGGCTGGCGCGACAGGATGGCCATCAGTTGCGCGAGTTCTTCGCGCAGCTTGCGGCGGTCCACGATCATGTCGATCGCACCCTTTTGCAGCAGGAATTCCGAACGCTGGAAGCCTTCCGGCAGCTTCTCGCGCACGGTCTGCTCGATCACGCGCGGGCCGGCGAAGCCGATCAGCGCCTTCGGCTCGGCGATCACCACGTCGCCGAGGAACGCGAAGCTGGCCGACACGCCGCCCATGGTCGGGTCGGTCAGCACGGAGATGAACGGCAGTTTTGCCTCGGCAAGCTTCGTGAGCATGGCCGTGGTCTTGGCCATCTGCATGAGCGACAGCAGGCTTTCCTGCATGCGCGCACCGCCCGAAGCCGTGAAGCAGATGAACGGCACTTGCTGCTCCAGCGCGTTCTGCGCGCCGCGCGCGAAGCGCTCGCCCACCACCGAGCCCATCGAGCCGCCCATGAACGCGAACTCGAAGCACGCCACCACCACCGGCAGCGTATGGATCGCGCCGCCCATCACCACCATGGCGTCGGTTTCGCCGGTTTCGTCCATCGCCTCTTTCAGGCGATCCGGGTACTTGCGGCTGTCCTTGAACTTGAGCGCGTCGACCGGCACGATTTCCTGGCCGATCTCATAGCGGCCTTCCGGATCGAGCAGACCGTCCAGACGCTCGCGCGCGCCGATACGCATGTGGTGGTCGCACTTCGGGCAAACGTGCAGGTTCGCTTCGACGTCGTTGCGGTACAGCACCGCCTCGCACGAGGGGCACTTGATCCACAGACCTTCCGGAATGCTCTTGCGGCTTTTCGGATCGGTTTGCTTGATCTTGGGCGGCAGCAGTTTATCGAGCCAGCTCATTGAGTTTCCTTCCTTGATTCGTGATGCGCGGCGCGGACGAGCCGGGTTCCGACCCCGACCGCGCATGGCGAAAAGTGGATTTTACCCCAGGTCCGGCAACGCCCCTCGCCGCTTTTAACGTGCCTTTAACGATTACCGGCCGCAATGCCGTCGATCGCGACGCGAATGCCCGCGACGAACTGCCTGAGCGTCTCTGCCGCCTCCTGCGGCGGCGCCTGCTCGAGCAACTGCACGATACGGCTGCCGATCACGACGGCATCGCTCACGGCGGCGACGGCAGCGGCCGTCTGCGCGTCGCGGATGCCGAAGCCCACGCCGACCGGCAGCGGCACGTGCGCCCGGATCGCCGGGATTTTACTCGCGATGCTGGCCACGTCCAGATTCGCGGCGCCCGTCACACCCTTGAGCGAGACGTAATAGACGTAGCCGCTCGCCACGCGGCCCACTTCGGCAATGCGCTCTTCGGTCGAAGTCGGTGCGAGCAGGAAGATCGGATCGATGCCCGACGATTTCATCTTTTCGGCGAAGTTGACGCACTCTTCGGGCGGGTAGTCCACCACCAGCACGCCGTCCACGCCGGCTTCCTTCGCCGCGGCGGCGAATGCTTCCGTGCCCATGCGCTCGATGGGGTTCGCGTAGCCCATCAGCACCACGGGCGTCTTCTGGTCGGTTTCGCGAAAGCGCTTCACGTCGGCCAGCACGCTCTTGAGCGTGACGCCCTTCGCGAGCGCACGCTCGGACGACTGCTGGATCACGGGGCCGTCGGCCATCGGGTCCGAGAACGGCACGCCCAGTTCGATCACGTCCGCGCCGCCGGCGGCGAGCGCGTGCATGAATTCGACGGTGCGCGCCGGATCGGGATCTCCGGCGGTCATGAACGGGATGAGGCCTTTTTTGCGCTCTGCGGCGAGCGCATCGAACGTGTTCTTGATACGGGACATTTCAGGGTCCTCTGCTTCAAAGGGTGACTGCTGCAAATCGCGACGGTAGCGGCGGGCAGCGACGGCGCATCAGGCGCCGGCCGCAGCGGGCTGCACGGCGGACGCGGGGGCCGGCACAGCCGATGCAACCGATGCGGCGCTTACGCGTTCGCGCGCGATCGCGCAGTAACTTTCGTTGATTTCATAGCCGACGAATTCGCGCTTCTGGCGTGCGCAGGCGACTGCCGTGGTGCCGCTGCCCATGAACGGGTCCAACACGCGGCCGCCCGGCGGGCAGCTCGCGAGCACCATGCGCTCGACGATTTCCAGGGGCTTCTGGGTGGGATGATCGACGCGCTCCGCGTGCTGGCGATGCAGCCGCGAAACCGACCAGACGTCCTTGGGGTTGTAGCCGAGCTCCAGCCACTTGCTGCCTTCGAACAACTTGCGCGAACGCGCCTTCTTCGTGACGGCATCGTAGGGGATGCGGACGGGATCGAGATCGAAGTAGTAATCCTTCGAAACCGCGAAGAAACCGATGTTGTCATGCACCGACGTGAAACGGCGCGTCGTGCCGCCCATGCTCGGCACGCGCCGGTCCCAGACGATCTCGTTGATCATCGTGAGCTTCGTCTTGAGGAAAACGAAGATTTCCGGCGCGTACTGCCAGGTGCAGAACACATAGAGCGAGCCGCTCGGCTTGAGCTTCGGAATCGCCAGCTCGAGCCATTCATAGGTCCAGGCGAGGAAATTCTCGCCCGAGCGCATGTCGGAGTCGTTGCCGTAGTCCTTACCGAGCCCATAGGGCGGGTCGGCGACGATCAGGTCGATCGAGGCATCGGGCAGGTTCGCCGCATCGGTCAGAAAATCGCGGTTCAGGAGCCGGATGGTGTCCGGCACGACCGGCAGCGCACCGGCCGGCGGCGGCGCGCAGGGTGTCTCTGCGGCCACCGTACCGGTCAGGGCGCTCGCCCCGGAAAGGGGCGCGGGAACGGGCGGCTCGTCGAACTCGTCACGCATCGCTTGCGTCTCTTCCGGCGCTCAGAACTGGATGCCCGATCGCTCGGCGACCGTGTGCATGTCCTTGTCGCCCCGGCCCGACAGATTCACCAGCAGAATCTTGTCCTTGGGCAAGGTGGGCGCGAGCTTCGCCGCATACGCGAGCGCGTGGCTCGATTCGAGCGCGGGAATGATGCCTTCGATACGGCAGCAATCGTGGAAAGCCTTCAGCGCTTCCTCGTCGTCGATCGTCACGTATTGCGCGCGGCCGCTGTCCTTGAGCCACGCGTGCTCGGGACCCACGCCCGGATAGTCGAGGCCCGCCGAAATCGAATGCGTCTCGATGATCTGGCCGTTCTCGTCCTGCAGCAGGTAGGTGCGGTTGCCGTGCAGCACGCCCGGCGTGCCGGCCGCGAGCGAGGCGGCGTGACGGCCCGTTTCCATGCCGTCGCCGGCCGGCTCCACGCCGATCAACTGCACCGAAGTGTCATCGATATACGGGTAAAAGATGCCCATCGCGTTCGATCCACCGCCTACGCACGCGATCACGGCGTCGGGCTGGCGTCCCGTCATTTCGGGCATCTGCACGCGGCATTCGTCGCCGATCACACGCTGGAAGTCGCGCACCATCATCGGGTACGGATGCGGGCCCGCCACGGTACCGATGATGTAGAAGGTGTTTTCGACGTTGGTGACCCAGTCGCGCATGGCTTCGTTGAGCGCGTCCTTGAGCGTGCGCGAGCCCGACTCCACAGGCACGACGGTCGCGCCCAGCAATTTCATGCGATAGACGTTCGCGGCCTGGCGGCGCACGTCCTCGGCGCCCATGTACACCACGCATTCCATGCCGAAGCGCGCTGCGATCGTGGCGGTGGCCACGCCATGCTGGCCCGCGCCCGTTTCGGCGATCACGCGCGGCTTGCCCATGCGCTTCGCGAGCAGCGCCTGGCCGATCACGTTGTTCACCTTGTGGGCGCCAGTGTGGTTCAGGTCTTCGCGCTTGAGGTAGATCTGCGCGCCGCCCACCATCTCGCTCCAGCGCTGGGCGTGATAAATCGGCGAGGGACGGCCGACAAAATGCTTCAACTCGCGCCGATATTCGGCCACGAAGTCGGGATCGTCCTTGAATTTTTCGTAGGCGTCGCGCAGTTCGTCGATCGCCTGCATGAGGGTTTCGGCGGCGAACACGCCGCCGTATGGGCCGAAATGGCCACGTTCATCGGGTAAGTTGTACATAAGTCACTCGCTCGGCCGGCGCGGCGCGCTCGTATTGCACGAGGCCCTGCCAGCCCAAGGGGGATTCCACCCCGGATTATCCCGCGTCCGCTTCGCGCACTGCGCGCACGAACGCCGCCATGCGGGCGTGATCCTTCACGCCCTTCGCGCCCGGCGCTTCGATGCCACTGGAGACATCGACAGCGAACGGACGCACCTGGCGGATCGCATCACCGACGTTTTGCGCGTTCAAGCCACCACTCAAAACGGCCCGACGCGCGAGCCCTGCGGGGATAAGTGACCAATCGAAAACCTTCCCGCCGCCGCCGTACCCTTCGACATGCGTGTCGAACAGAAGGCCGCTGGCTGATGAATAACTATTGGCCGATTCTATCAAATCGGCCTGCCGAGTATCGGCCGCCACCCGCAGCGCGCGCAACCAGGGCAAACCGGCAACGGCGGCGAGCGATTCGCACTGCGCCGGCGTTTCGTCGCCGTGGAACTGCAACAGCGTGAGCGAGACGTTGCTCGCCACTTCGCCGATCCATTGCGGCGTCGCGTTCACGAAGAGGCCCACCACCGAGACGAACGGCGGGATGTCGTGGGTAAGCTCGACCGCCTGCGCCACGCTCACCGAGCGCGCGCTGGGCGGATAAAACACGAGGCCGATCGCATCGGCGCCCAGGTCGATGGCATGGGCGACCGCCTCAGGCGTCGAGAGCCCGCACAGCTTGACGCGCGTGCGATGCTGGGTGGCGATGGGATCGGCTGCGTTCATGGCAGATAAGGGTGGCTTGTTCGAAATTACGGCGAATTCGCTGTGGTTCAGCCGGCGCCGTCGGACCAGATCTGGCTCCAGGGGACGCTGGCCGTATGCGGACCGGGTACCCGGAATTCGTCAGGATAGCCTACCTCGGCGAGATACAGGCCGTCGGGCATGAAGGTGGGCGCAGCCTTCGTGCGGTCGAGGCCCGCCAGCACTTCGGCCATCCATGCTGCCGGATAACGCCCGCGCCCCACCGCCACGAGGCAACCCATCAGGTTGCGGACCATGTGATGCAGGAACGCGTTGGCGCGGAACCGGAAGTGGATGAAGTCGCCCTGCGGCCGGATGTTGATCTGATAGAGATGTTTGACCGGCGTCTTCGACTGGCACTCCGACGACCGGAACGCCGAAAAATCGTGCTCGCCGATCAGGCACGCGGCCGCCTCGCGCATCGCGTCCACGTCGAGCGGCGTGTGGATCCAGCCGGCCCGGCCCGTAAGCATGGGCGAGCGCACCGGATTCACGTACAGCGCGTAGAAATAGGTGCGTTCGAAGGCCGAAAAGCGCGCGTGAAAGGTCTCCGGCATCGGCTCGGCCCATTGCACGGCTACCGTTGACGGCAAGAACGCGTTCGTGCCGCGCACCCACGAAAACGGCGTGCGGTCGAGATCGGTGTCGAAATGAACGACCTGGCCCAGACCGTGGACCCCCGTGTCCGTGCGGCCGGCGACCACGGTCTGCAACGGCACGCACGCGAATTCGCGCAGCGCGCGCTCGAGCGCGTCCTGCACGGTCTTGCCATGCGGCTGCGATTGCCAGCCGCAGAACGCGGCGCCGTCGTACTGGATGCCTAGCGCGATACGCATGGATCTGCCGCGCTCCGGTTACGAGAGCGGCGCGAGCGTCGAGAGCAGCGCCTGCGCGTCGGCGCGCGTGGCGTGATCGTTCGACTCGATCACCTCGTTGATGAGCGAGCGCGCCCCCGAAAGATCGCCCAGCGCGATGTATTCGTGCGCGAGTTCGAGCTTGTTGCGGGCGATGCGCGCGAGTTGCTCCGGCGTGAAGACCGGCAGCGGCTCGGCCGAATCGGGCGGCAGGTTCAGGTCGAAGTCGAGCGTGAGCGCGCCGAACCGCGGCGCCCCGAGACCCGCGATGGCACCCGGTCCGGCCGTGCCCGCCTGGATGGCCTCGCCGGCCGGCAGCGGGGGAGGCTCGAAGAACGGCATGGCCTGGGCGGCCGTCGTTTCCGGCGAGTTCACCGGCTCCGTGGAAAGCGGCGCGTGCGGGGCGGCCAGGTCTGCCGGATCGGCAAGCCGCGGCGGCAGCGGCATGTCGAGACCGCCGAGGGCGCTTACGGCATCGTGCGGGAACTCGGGCGGTACGGCTGCGTAATTCATGTCTTCTGCGGCAACTGCGGGCAATGCGGGTTCTGCGAAATGCGGGGTTTCGGGTTGCGGAACGTGGGCCGGTTCGCCGGGCAGGTGGAGTTCCGGCTCCGGGACCGTGGGCGGCATGCCGAGGTCCAGCGCGGGCATGTCAGCCTGGGCGGCCTGAGCGACCTGCGGCGGCTCGGCTGCGTGCTGCGGCGATGCGGGTTCGTCGGCAGGTTCTTGCGCGGGCTCCTGCGCGGCCTCGGGCAGATCCGATTCTGCCGCGCGAGCCAGTTCCTCGGCCTCGCCTGCGGGCGCCTCGGCCGGCAAGCCCTCCGGCGCCAGCGCAGATGCGCCCAGTTCGGCGGCAGCGGCGAAACCTGCTGCGTCGCTGGCATCTGCGAGTGTTTCCGGTTCGCCGGCGGGTGCTATGCCGTGCGCCGGAAGATCAGGCTCTTCGTGATCCGCGCGCGGTTCGACCGGGCTGGCCTGTTGCGGCTCGTCCTGTGCGGTTTCGGAGAACGCAGGCGGCAATGCCTCGCCTCCGGACGATGCCGTAGCCGAGAGACGGGCGGCATCGGTGGCGTGATCGAGGGTTTCGTCGGGTTGCGGCCGATCGTGCGAGAGTTCTGCCTGTGTCCGCGGCACGGTCTCCGCCGTGGCGGCGGCACCGGCTAAAGCCGCTGCACGGGCATCCGGTACCTCGGCCGTTTTCAGCCCCGCCGGCTCGACTGACTCACCCGCGACCGGCGAATCCTGCACGGCGGGCGGCACGTCATCGACGGTCTCCACGGGCTTCTTGCGCTTGCGCATGAGCAAACGCACGATCAGCAGGAGGATCACCACGCAGCCGATCGCTGCCGCGACGCCCAGCACCACAGGGGGGAGTTCCGGCTGCGCGGCGCCCGGCGCGGGGTTGGCCGCACCCGCCGCAGTTGCGCCGCTGACCGGCACGCCGCTGCTCACGGCTGCAGGCTGCGCGGGCTTGCCGATGCCGTGCTTCTGCAACGCCATCAACACGCGGTTCTTGAGCGCCAGCAATTGCTGGAGACTCGATACGGGAGCGGTCACTTGCGGCGACGAAGCTTGCGCACTCGCCGGCGCGGCTTCGATCGAGCCGCTCCAGACATGGGTATCGCTCGCACCACTGGCAGCGACCGGCTGGCTCGCAGCCGTACTGGCCGAAGCGCCCGATGCCGACGCCGCAAGGGCAGCGCCTGGTGCTGCCGATGCGGCGGCCGCTGCACTGGCCGTCGTGCCTGCTGCTGCGCTGGCTGCCGTCGCGGATACCGCACTCGCCGCCGAGCTGGCCACGGCGACGCTCGCACCGGCTGCGGCAGCGGTTGGCGCGCTCGCGGGCGCCGAGGCAACCGGCGCACTCGCGGCAGCCGCGCTCGTCGCGGGTGCCGAGGCAGCTTCAGGCGCCGAAGCCGCCGTCACGCCGGAAGCGCCGGCCACGACGCCCGCCACGCCAGGCACATTCAGCACCGAGCCGACCTTCAGCCGGCTGGGGTCATGCCTGGCAAACGCATTGGGGTTGGTATCGAACAATGCCTGACTCACGTTAGCGAGCAGGTTCTTGTCGTGCGACTGGGTGAGATCGACGGCAATATCGTGCAGGGACTGTCCCGGGTGCACCGAATACTGGCCGACAATGGGTGCGGTGGGCGCAGCAGCCGATGCCGCTGCGGCTGCCGATGCAGCCGGCGCAGCGCTCGCAGCCGCTGCCGCGTTACCGCCTTGCGCGCCGGCAACACCGCTCAGCGCGAAAAACACTGCCGCCGTGGCGGCGTGGGCTGCCCGCCGCTTCGTGGCGGCGGAAACAGAATCAAATCGAACGATCATCAGATGCCCTGGCATACCGCTCGCGCGGCTGTCGACGAATCAGATACAGGTTGCAAAGACACAATGAAAAATAAAAAAGCGCCGCGGCTGGCGCGGCGCTTTCCATCGTCTCTACGCGTCATTAGCCGCGTAGTTTAAATGATTCACTTGTCGAGCAGAATGCGCAGCATGCGGCGCAGCGGCTCGGCAGCCCCCCACAGCAGCTGATCGCCCACCGTGAACGCCGACAGATACTCGCCGCCCATCGCGAGCTTGCGCACACGGCCCACCGGCACCGTCAGCGTGCCCGTCACCTTAGCGGGCGACAGTTCGTGCATCGACACTTCGCGCTGGTTCGGCACCACCTTCACCCAGTCGTTGGCCGAAGCGAGGATGCCGTCGATCTCGTCGAGCGGCACGTCCTTCTTGAGCTTGATCGTGAGCGCCTGCGAATGGCAGCGCATCGCGCCGATGCGCACGCACAGGCCGTCGACCGGGATCGAGCCCGGCTGGCCCATGGCCGGCTTGCCGAGAATCTTGTTGGTTTCGGCGCCGCCCTTCCACTCTTCCTTCGACATGCCGTTGCCGAGATCCTTGTCGATCCACGGAATCAGCGAGCCCGCGAGCGGCACGCCGAAGTGCTGCGTCGGCATGGCTTCGCCGTTCATGGCGGCGAGCACCTTGCGGTCGATGTCGAGGATCGCGGACGAAGGATTGGCCAGATCGTCCTGCACCGCGCCGTTGAGCGTGCCCATCTGCGCGAGCAGTTCGCGCATGTTCTGCGCGCCGGCGCCCGAAGCGGCCTGATAGGTCATGGCCGTCATCCAGTCCACGAGGTTCTCGCGGAAGAGGCCGCCAAGCGCCATCAGCATCAGGCTCACCGTGCAGTTGCCGCCGATGAAGTCCTTCTGGCCCTTGACCAGCGCGTCCTTGATGACGTCCAGGTTGACCGGGTCGAGGATGATGACCGCATCGTCCTTCATGCGCAGCGCCGAAGCCGCGTCGATCCAGTAACCCTTCCAGCCTGCCGCGCGCAGCTTCGGATACACGTCGTTCGTGTAGTCGCCGCCCTGGCAGGTGATGATGATGTCGCACTTCTTGAGCTCGTCGACGCTGTTGGCGTCCTTGAGCCGGGTCTCGTTTTTGGCGAACGACGGCGCCGCGCCGCCTGCGTTGCTGGTGCTGAAAAACACCGGCTCGATCAGGTCGAAATCACGTTCTTCCTGCATGCGCTGCATCAGCACGCTGCCGACCATGCCGCGCCAACCTACGAGACCTACGTTCATGACTTACCCTTGAAATGGACACTTCCCCGCTTCACTCGCCCGGCGTGGCCGCGCGGGGAAGATGAGCGGGCACGACGAGCGATCAACGAATGGTGATCGTTTTGGTAATGGCTTTCGTCGTAATGGCGAGCGAAATCGCACGGGCCGTGCCGTGGAGTTTCGAAATAAAGGTGATCTGGGGGATCGTCGCCATCGGAACAATATACACGAAAACCGCTAATTCGCGCGGGGGAACCCGCAATCTGCGCTATTGACGACGCCTGTGCCGCACAACGCAGAAGCCATGCAAAGAAAAAAGGGCAGGCTCGAAAGCATGCCCTTTCCCGCTTCCTGATTACAGCGCCGCCAGCACCGCGTCGCCCATCGCCACCGTGCCCACCTGCTGGCCACCCGGCGTGAGGATGTCGCCCGTGCGGTAGCCCTGTTCGAGCACCTTCTTCACCGCGCGCTCGATGCGATCGGCCTGCTCGGCGCGATTGAGCGAATAGCGCAGCATCATTGCGGCCGAAAGGATCGTGGCGAGCGGATTCGCAATGCCCTTGCCGGCGATGTCCGGCGCCGAGCCGTGCGAAGGCTCGTACAAGCCCTTGTTGTGCTTGTCGAGCGAGGCCGAGGGCAGCATGCCGATCGAGCCCGTGAGCATGGCCGCTTCGTCCGAGAGAATGTCGCCGAACATGTTGCCCGTCACCACCACGTCGAACGCCTTCGGGGCCTTCACGAGCTGCATGGCCGCGTTATCGACGTACATGTGCGAGAGTTCGACGTCCGGATACTCCTTCGAAACATCGATCATGATGTCGCGCCAGAACTGCGACGTCTCCAGCACGTTGGCCTTGTCCACCGACGTGAGCTTCTTCTGGCGCTTCTGCGCCGCCTGGAAGGCCACATGGGCGATGCGGCGCACTTCGGGCTCCGCGTAGCGCATCGTGTCGAAGCCTTCGCGCGCGCCCTTGAAGAGGCCGTCCGGCGCTTCGCGCACGCCGCGCGGCTGGCCGAAGTAGATGTCGCCGTTCAGTTCGCGCACGATCAGGATGTCGAGGCCCGACACGATTTCGGGCTTGAGCGACGACGCCCCCGTCAGCTGCGGATAGCAGATCGCCGGACGGAAGTTCGCGAACAGCTCCAGATGCTTGCGCAGGCCGAGAATGGCCTGCTCGGGCCGCAGCGCGCGTTCGAGCGAGTCGTACTTCCAGTCGCCCACGGCGCCGAACAGGATCGCATCGGCCGACTTCGCCAGCGCGAGCGTGGCTTCGGGCAGCGGATGGCCGCTCGCCTCGTAGCCCGCGCCGCCCACGGGCGCCTCTTCCATCTCGAACTTTTCGCCCAGTGCGTTCAGCACCTTCACGGCTTCTTTCACGATCTCGGGACCGATGCCGTCGCCCGGCAGCACTGCAATCTTCATCCTGGGATTCCTCGCTTTGTTTCGTTGTACGTTGGATTCGGGCAAACGCTCAGAGCACGCGGTTGTTCAGCCACGGCTGACGCGCGAGCCGCTCGGCTTCGTACTGGCGGATCTTGTCGGCGTGACGCAGCGTGAGGCCGATGTCGTCGAAGCCGTTCAAGAGGCAGTAGCGGCGGAACGCGGCCACTTCGAACGGATATTCGGCGCTGCCGTCGGTCGTGCGCACGACCTGCTTGTCGAGATCGACGGTCAGCTGGAAGCCGTTGAACGCATACGTTTCGTTGAACAGATGATCCACCTGCTGCTCGGTGAGCACGATCGGCAAGAGGCCGTTCTTGAAGCAGTTGTTGTAGAAGATGTCGGCGAAGCTCGGCGCGATGATCGCGCGAAAGCCGTACTGCTGGAGCGCCCACGGCGCATGCTCGCGCGAGCTGCCGCAACCGAAGTTCTTGCGCGCGAGCAGGATCGAGGCGCCCTGATAGCGCGGCTGGTTCAGCACGAAGTCCGGGTTGAGCGGACGCTTCGAGTTGTCCTGGCCGGGTTCGCCGTGGTCGAGGTAGCGCCATTCGTCGAAGGCGTTCGGGCCGAAGCCGGTACGCTTGATCGACTTGAGAAACTGCTTCGGGATGATCGCGTCCGTATCGACGTTCTCGCGATCGAGCGGCGCCACGACGCCGGTATGTACGATGAATTTATCCATGGTCCGTGATCCTGAAGGATGCAGGGCGAGCCGGGCGCGCGAACGCCGCCCGGCCACACGCAATACAGCGACAACGCAACGAGACAGCGGGCGCGCTTACAGCGCGTGCTGCACGGAGCGCGCGGAGTCGCTGATGTCCTGGCCGAAACCGGCCACCGTGTTGCAGCCCGTTAGCGCGAGCAGCGCGCCGGCCAGCGAGAAGAGCGCCACACGACGCCAGAAAATCGTTACCTTCATACTCTTATCCCAGCTTGCGAATATCGACGAAATGACCTTCGATGGCCGCCGCCGCGGCCATGGCCGGGCTCACGAGGTGGGTGCGGCCACCCGCGCCCTGACGGCCTTCGAAGTTACGGTTCGAGGTGGAGGCGCAACGCTCGCCCGGCTCCAGCCGGTCGGCGTTCATCGCGAGACACATCGAGCAGCCGGGCTCGCGCCACTCGAAGCCCGCGTCGGTGAATACCTTGTCGAGCCCTTCGCGCTCGGCCTGCGCCTTCACGAGGCCCGAGCCCGGCACCACCATCGCGAGACGAATGTTCGACGCCACGCGACGGCCGAGCTTCTTCACGACGTAGGCGGCGGCGCGAATGTCCTCGATGCGCGCGTTCGTGCACGAACCGATGAAGATCTTGTCCGGCTTGATGGACTCGATCGGCATGTTCGGTTCGAGCGCCATGTATTGCAGCGCGCGTTCCATCGCATCGCGCTTGACCGGATCCTTTTCGCGCTCGGGATCGGGCACGCGGCCGTCGATCGACGTGACCATTTCCGGCGAGGTGCCCCACGTGACCTGCGGCACGATTTCGGCGGCATTCAGTTCGACCACGCGGTCGAAGTGCGCGTCTTCGTCGGAACGGAAGGTCTTCCAGTAGGCCACGGCCTGATCCCACTCCGCGCCCTGCGGCGAGAACGGGCGGTTCTTCAGGTACTCGACGGTCGTGTCGTCCACGGCGACCATGCCGGCGCGCGCGCCGGCTTCGATCGCCATGTTGCACACGGTCATGCGGCCTTCCATCGTGAGCGCGCGAATGGTCGAGCCGCCGAATTCCATGGCGTAGCCCGTGCCGCCCGCCGTACCGATCTTGCCGATGATGGCGAGCACGATGTCCTTCGCGGTGCAGCCGCGCGGCAACGGCCCTTCCACCTTCACGAGCAGGTTCTTGCTCTTTTTCTGCAGGAGCGTTTGCGTGGCGAGCACGTGCTCGACTTCCGAGGTGCCGATGCCGTGCGCGAGCGCGCCGAACGCGCCGTGCGTGGACGTATGCGAATCGCCGCACACGATGGTCATGCCCGGCAGCGTGGCGCCCTGCTCCGGACCGACGATGTGGACGATGCCCTGGCGCTGGTCGGCCATCTTGAACTGCGTGATGCCGAAGGCATCGCAGTTCGCGTCGAGCGTATCCACCTGCAGCTTCGAAACCGGATCGGCGATGCCGTGGCTGCGGTCGGTGGTGGGCACGTTATGGTCGGAGACCGCCAGGTTCGCACTGAGGCGCCAGACCGGGCGCTCGTGCAGCTTCAGGCCCTCGAAGGCCTGGGGGCTGGTGACTTCGTGCAGCAGTTGACGGTCGATGTAGAGGAGCGTCGTACCGTCTTCTTCCGTGTGGACCACATGGGAGTCCCACAGTTTGTCGTAGAGCGTCTTTGCCATGATATGCGGGGAATGAGTGACTGCCGGGCATTACGGTGTTCGCCGATTATGCCACGCGAGACCCGTCCCATGCAGAGCCCCGCAGAAAAAATCCATAAAAAACAGTGAGTTGGGTGGTAGTGGCAATACCTGTATCGGCGTTACCCGGCAGCGGGCGAGGCGGTGGCGAAAGCGCCGGCAACGCTTCCAGGAAGGTGCGCGAAGTATTTCACCTGGCTTGCGCGGGCCCGCGCGAGTCAGTCAGACTATTGAAACAAAGCAAGGTACGTTAAGCGAAACGTTTGCCACCGGTGAACAATCGGTAATCTTCAGGAATGGTGCGGATCCCGCAAACCCGGCGGCCTCCATTACGCTTCTATTACGCCCGGGAGCAGGTATTTACCGGTTATTTTTTAGACACGCAATTAATGCTATGCTCGCATCGTGCATGACTACGAGCCATGCACCACGCACGGCAGGTCAACGGGCCAAAACCCCCGACCAGCCGCGGTCAGATCCCCTCGTTCGCACACCCACATGGCGAGAACTAGAATTAAACTTTGGGGACTCCCTGCCATTTAAAATCGTAATCGGCTGATTTTCCGCCACATACCGGGAATTGCGTACTATCTGGTATCCGGGGATATAGCGGCCAGAAATTCGAATGGAACGCGCCATAACCACGCCATTCAGGCGGCGACGTTTCCGGCTCCCAGCGCATCTATCAGACAATTACGTTCCGTCATGGTTTCGAAAGCCGTCGAATCACAAAGCGTCGTTTCACAGAACGTCGTCTCCGTGGGCAGCAAAATCCGCGGGCTGCGTCAGCGGCAGGGCCGCACCCTCGACGACATCGCCACGGCGGCGCAGTTGTCCAAACCGTTTCTTTCGCAGGTGGAGCGCGATCTCGCGAGCCCCTCGATCACCTCGCTCGTGAGCATCGCCAAGGCGCTCGGCGTGCCAGTCAGCTATTTCGTGGATACACCCACCGAAGCCGGCTGCGTGTGCCGCGGTCAGGATCTCAAGTTCTTTGGCTTCGCCGACTCGACCGATCTCTACGCGCGCCTCACCAATCCCTCGGGCGGCCGCCAACTCGAAGCGATCCTCGTGCGCATGCCGCCCGGCGACGATCGTCCGAGCGAAGTCACCACCCATGCGGGCGAGGAATTCCTGCACGTTCTTTCGGGAGAGGTGACGCTCACGCTCGAAGGCAAGTCGTTCGTGCTCGGCGTGGGAGATAGTGCGCACTACGAATCGACGGTGCCGCACGCCTGGACCAATACGTCCGGCCAGGAAACCGTGCTCGTGTGGGTCGGCACGCCGCGCCTCTTCTAGGCGGGCGTCGGGCGTCGTGTCCGGCGCGGGATGCCCCGCGCCGTCCTCCTGCGCGCTCAGCGCAATTCCGTCTCGTTGTCTTCGATCGTTTCCGAAACGTGCGCCTCGCGGCCGCGCGGCGCCATGTCGTCAGCGCGCTTGCCGCGCACGCGTGACGCCACCGCGTAATAGAGCACCGGCGTAAACACGAGACCGAGCACCGTAGCGGCAATCACGCCGCCGAACACGCCCGTGCCGATCGAATGCCGGCTCTCCGCGCCGCCGCCCTGCGAGAGCACGAGCGGCAGCACGCCCAGCAGGAACGCCGCCGAGGTCATCACGATGGGCCGCAGACGCTCGGCGCTCGCCCCCACCACGGCCGCGCCGAGCGGGATGCCGCGCAGGCGGCGCGCGTTCGCGGCCTGCACGATCAGGATCGCGTTCTTCGCTGCGAGGCCGATCACGGTCACCATGCCCACCTTGAAATAGATGTCGTTGGGCAGCCCGCGCAGCAGCATCGCCGAGACCGCGCCGATCGCGCCGAGCGGTACGACCAGCAGCACCGAAAACGGCGTGATCCAGCTTTCGTAGAGCGCCGCCAGCACCATGAACACCGCGAGCAGCGAGAGACCGATAAGGAGCGGCGTCTGCCGCGCGGCTTCGGCTTCTTCGAACGCCGTGTCGGTCCATTCGCCCGAAACATCCACGGGCAGCGCGAGAGCGAGCCGCTCGATCTCCGCCATCGCCTCACCCGAACTATGACCGGACGCGGCGCGCCCCGTCACGTCGAGCGACGGATAGCCGTTGTAGCGGCTCAGAATCACGGGGCCGAGCGTCCAGCGCGTGGAGGCAATGGACGACATCGCCACCGTGCCGCCCGCCGTGTTCTGCACCGGCAGGTCGAGCAACTGGTTATAGTCCATGCGCGTGGGCGCGTCGGCTTCCACGATCACGCGGCGCATGCGTCCACCCGCCGGAAAGTCGTTCACGTAGTTCGAGCCGAACGTGCTGCCAAGCACGTCGGCAATATGATCGAACGGCACGCCGTACGCATAGGCCTTGCTGCGGTCGACGTCGAGCTCCACGCGCGGCGCGTCGGGCAGGTCTTCCGAGTGCACATTGGTCAATACGTGGCTCTTGCCCGCCAGATCGATCAGTTGATCGCGCGCGGCCTTGAGGCCATCCATGCCCACGCCGCCGCGGTCTTCGAGCCGGTACGTGAAGCCCTCCGAGTGCCCGATGCCAGGCACGGGCGGCGGCAGCTCCGCATCCACGTCGCCGTCGAGTATCGAGCCGAACTGGTCGTTGAGCGAATCGCGCAGCGTCTCGGCGTCTTCGCTGCGCTGGCTCCACGGTTTCAGCTCCACGAACGCCATGGCCACGTTCTGCCCGCTGCCCGAAAAGCTCCAGCCCACCACGCTCGTCACGTTGCCGACGGCCGGCTCCTTGCGCAGGATTGCCTCCACGCGCTTCACCACTTCGAACGTGCGCGCCTGGGTGGACCCGGCAGGCAGCTGGATCATCACCTGAAGCTGGCCTTCGTCTTCGGTCGGCAGGAAGCCTTGCGGCAATTTCCAGTAGAGCAGCGCGAGCCCTGCGCACAGCAGGGCATAGATCACGAGAATGCGCGGCGCCCGGCGCAGCATCGCCGCAACGAACGCGCGATAGCCGCGCGACGCGCGCGCGGCGTGACCCGCCACGCCGGCCATCGCGCCGGCCGGTTTCGCGCCATGCCGCATATGCTTCGGCATCCTCAGCAGATTCGCGCACAGTGCCGGCGTGAGCGAGAGGGCCATGAACGACGACACGAGCATCGAGGCGATCATCGCCACGGCGAACTGCCGGTAGATGCCGCCCACGTTCCCGGTAAAGAACAACATCGGCACGAACACGGCGGTCAGCACCGCCGTCACGCCGACAATGGCGCCGCCGATGCGCTTCATGGCCACGCGCGTGGCCTCGCGCGGCGGCAGGCCGCGTTCGTGCATCACGCGGTGCACGCTCTCCACCACCACGATCGCGTCGTCCACGAGTATGCCGATGGCGAGCACGAGCCCGAACATCGTGAACACGTTGATGGACATCCCGCCCGCGTACAACGCGACGAACGCACCCATCAGCGTGACGGGTATCACGACGGTCGGCACGAGCGTCGAGCGCAGATCGCGCAGGAACAGCCACATCACGGCGAACACCAGCACCACGGCTTCGAGCAGCGTGATGACGACTTCGCGGATCGCCACGCGCACGAAGTAGGCCGTATCGAAAGGCACTTCGATGGCGATGCCCGAGGGCAGATGCTTCGAGAGTTCGGCGAGGCGCGCGCGGATCGCGTTCGAGGTTTCGAGCGCATTGCCGCGCGGTCCGAGCTGAATGCCCACGGTGGCCGCCGGGCGGCCGTTCAGGCGCGAATAGAACGAATAGTCGTCGCGTCCGATCTCCACGCGCGCGATGTCGCGCAACCGCACGAGCGAGCCGTCCGTCTTCGCCTTCAGCACGATCTGCCCGAATTCCTCGGGCGTCTCCAGTTGCCCCTTCACGGCCACGGACTCGGTGGTCTGCTGGCCGTTCACGAATGGCGCATTGCCAAGCGTGCCCGCCGTGACCGGCGAGTTCTGCGCCGCGATGGCCGTGTTCACGTCGGCGGCCGTGAAGCCGTACTCGCGCAGCTTGATCGGATCGAGCCAGATGCGCATGGCCTCGTCGGCATCCCAGAGCTCGGCCGAACCCACGCCTGGCGCGCGCTTCAGGTCGCGCATGATGTAGCGGTTCAGATAGTCGCTCAGTTGCGCGGAGTCGCGCGTGCCGTCGGTGGACGTGAGCGCCACGAGCATCAGGAACGTATCGGCCGACTTCTCCACGTCGATGCCCTGCTGCACGACGGATTGCGGCAGACGCGCCTCCACCTGCTTGAGGCGGTTCTGCACGTCCACGAGCGCGATATCGGGATTCGTGTCCGGCGTGAACGTGACGTCGATTTCGAGGTTGCCGAGCGCGTCGCTGGTGGTCTCGTAGTAGAGCAGGCCTTCGGCACCGTCGAGGCTCTCCTCGATAATGCTCGCGACGTTGTTGTCGACCTCTTCCGCCGAAGCGCCCGGAAACTCCGTGGCAATCACGATGCGCGGCGGCGAGAGCCGCGGATACTGCGCAACCGGCAACATCGGAATGGCCAGCATGCCCGCCACCACCACGGCGAGCGCGACCACCCACGCAAAAACCGGTCTGTTGATGAAGAAAAAGGGCACGCGCGCGTCCGTCGGGTCAGGTTATGAGGATGAAGGTTCGGCGAAAGGCGGCGCGTCGGCGTAGCGCGCCATGTACAGCGTGTCGGCGAGTGCGCCGTTGCGGATCGAGCCTCCGCGCGCGCGGCCTTCCTCGACGAAGCCAAACTTGCGATAGAGCGCGATAGCGGGCGCGTTGTCGGCGAACACCTCGAGTTCGAGCCGGCGCAGGCCGAGCGAGCCATCCGCGTACTCGACGAGCGCGCCCATCAGCGCGCTGCCCACGCCGCGGCCCTGGAATGCGTCGTGAACGCAAATGCCGAGCCCTGCGCAATGCGAGCGCCGCGGCTGGCCGACCAGGAGGCTCGCATGGCCAACCACGCGGCTTTCGTACTCGGCGCAGATCACGATAGAGCCCTGCGAGCGGCCGTCGAACCACGCGCGCAGCGATTCGGGCGTGCGATAGCCGGTCGAAAGCGTGCCGAACCGCCCCCCTGGCATGTTCATGATTTCAGCCATGGCCTCGAAATCGGCCGGCTCGCTCGTGCGCACGCGAAGGGCGCCTGCCGGCAGGCGCTCGGGCGATGAGGTCGGGTCGTACATGGCGGTCACTCCGTGGCGAACGGCAAAGGGGCGATGAGGCGGGCCATCACGAACGAATCGACGAGCACACCTTCGCGCAACACCGAACCGCGAAAGTGCGCTTCGACTTCGAAGCCGCATTGGCGGTAGAGCGCGATCGCCGCTTCGTTATCCGTAAAGACGTGCAGTTCGAGGCGGCGCAGGCCGAGCCAGTTGTCGGCCAGATCGAGCACCTCGGTCATGAGGCGTTTGCCGATGCCGCGGCGCTGCCATGCGTCGTGCACGCTGATGGCGATCTGGCCCACGTGCGAGCGCCGCATTTTCTGCGGATACAGCCCGACCTGGCCGACCAGCGTTTCGCCTGCCCACGCGCCGATGGACACGGCGGGCGCCGCCAGTTTCTCAAGCGACTGGCGCGTCTCCGCAAGCGTCCTGTATGGGGTGTGCACATGCCCGCGCAGCACGGACGGGCCCTGCTGCAGCGCATGAAAAGCTTCGGCATCGCCCGGGCGCATGGCCCGCACGACGAGGCCCTCGGGTATCCTCGACTGCATCGTTCTTTTCCTTGTTGTTCGCGCCGTCGCGGGCCGGCCGGCAGGCCGTGAGGTGGGAGAACGCCTTAAAGCGTCAGTTCGAACTCCCTGACGAGCACGCCCGGCAGTTTCATGCCGCCCGTTGCGCGCTCGCCCCACGAGCTGTCGGAGAGGAGCAGTTCGGGCTGCGCGCCCACACGCTCCAGCTTCTCGCCCAGGAGGCTATACAGACTATCGTCGAAACGCATCGCGTCGACCGGCGCCACGATGCGTCCCTCTTCCACCCAGAACGTCGCGAAACGCGTCATGCCGGTCAGGCGGCAACTCATGCGGTCCGAGTAATTCACGTACCAGAGGTTGCCGACATAGAGACCCGTGCCGAGCGCCGCGAGCACATCCGCTTCGGCCAGATCGCCGCCCGCCATGGCGAGCGACGAAGGCGCCTCGTTCGCCGGCGCACCGTTGGGTGCAAGGCCGTACTCGCGCGCAGTGCGTGCGTTCGTCAGTTGCCCGGCGCTGCGCCCCTCGCGTAGCAGCGGCACGCTCTCGCGAAGATAGCCATCCTCATTGAATGCGGAAGCGATGCCGAGGTCGAGATCTTCCGTCAGTGTCACGCGCGGGTCAAGCGCCACCTCGCCGGCGTGCAGCCGGTACAGCGAACTCAGCGACGCGGCCTGCGCGCGGGCGGAAAAACCACTCCACGCGACCACGCCCAACAGGTCTTCGAGCGCAGCCGGCGCAAGCCATGCACGATAGCGGCCCGGGCCGAGCGCACGCGGCGCGAGCGCGAGCACCGGCAGTCGCGCTGCGGCTTCCTGCACCTTGCGGGCGAAAACGGCGTCGTCCCAGTTGTCGCCGGCGTAGGTGGTCTTGATCGCGCGGCCGCTCGGGTGATAGAGCGACCAGCTGAAGTTGAAACTCTCCACTTCGTACCAGCCGCGGCTGCCGCTCGTGGAGGCAAAGCCGCGCGCGAGCATGCCGCCCGCGTAGAAGCCCACGAAATCGAGCCCGTGTGCACACTCGGCCACCACATGCACGAGCGCATGCGGATCGCGCAGACGGCCCGTGCGGCGCGTGGAGCGCTGCCACGAGGTGGTGTCGTAAAGCAGGTGCGGATCGTCGGGCGCGTCGCGCAGGCCCGCGCGCAGCGTTTCCAGCGTCGCGCCTACGTGGCGCAGATCCTGGTCGGCGTCGCCGCAAATGTCGAGCGTGGAATAGGCCTGGCGCGCGCCGTCGATGAGGCGCAGCGTGAGGCGGCCCTGCGACACCTGGCCCGTCTGGCGCACCTTGCCGCCGTTGAAGCGAATAAAGTCCGACTGTTCGCCCGCAAACGACGTGAGCGCCGTTTCGCCCGGCTGCACCAGGCGGTCGATCGCGCCGGCGAGCGTCGTGAAATGGGTATGCCAGTCAACCCGCCAGTCGCCCCGCGCCGGCGCCTGAGCGCGTGTGAAGAGAGCGTCGTTCATCAGGCGCCTCCGAATACGTCGACGTTGCTGAATACGCACGCAGGCGAGGCGTGCCCCACGCGAATGATCTGCGCCGGTTCGCCCTTGCCGCACATGGGCGTGCCGAATACCTCGCGCGTGCCCGCGTCGCCCACGGCGGAGAGACTGCGCCAGAAGCTCGCGGAAATGCCGCGATAGTTAGGACGCTTGACGACCTGCGTGAGCTTGCCGTTTTCGATCAGCCGGCCATACTCGCAGCCGAACTGGAACTTGTTGCGATGGTCGTCGATCGACCAGGACGTATTCGTGGACATCAGGATGCCGTGCTCGATATTGGCGATCATCGCGTCGAGCGTCTGGCTGCCCGGTTCGACATTGAGGTTCGCCATGCGGTCGATGGGCGGACGGTTCCAGTTCGAGGCACGCGAATTCGCCACGCCGGCCAGGCCCGCGCGCTGCTGCGAAAGCGCCCCGCCCAGCGGCCGTTCCAGCACGCCATCGCGGATCAGGTATTGCTTCGTGGCCTCGCTGCCGTCGTCGTCCCAGGCATAGGTGGCGGCCTCTTCGCGCAGCGTGGGATCGAACGTCACGTTCAGCAGTTCGGAGCCGTACTGGTAGCTGCCGAACATCTCCGGCTTCACGAAGCTCCAGCCCGCGAAATTGCGTTCGTCGCCGAGGATGCGGTCCAGTTCGAGCGGATGGCCGATCGACTCGTGGATCTGCAGCATCATCTGGTCCGGCATCAGCAACAGGTCGCGCTTGCCCGAGGGGCAGTTGGGCGCGGCGAGCAGTTGCAGCGCTTCGTCGGCCACGCGCGCACCCGAGCCTTCGAAACCATAGCGCGCGAGAATTTCGAGGCCGCCCTGCGCGAGCGTGCCGTAGTTGCCGCCCAGCGTGCGCACCTGCGTGTCGCCGTTGGCGTGCGCCGCCACGCTCAGCTGCGGCATCAGGAAGCGAAAGCGCTGCTCGATGCGCACGCCGTCGCTCGTCAGGTAAAGCTGATCCGCCTGCGCGATGTGCATGCTGGCCACGCGCTCCACGATGCGCTCGTCGAGCTTCGCCGCCGCGCATTCGTGCGAGAGGCGTTCGAGCCATTCGCGGCGAGCGAGGAGCGGCGCATCGGCGTTCGGCGACGCATAGCGGCCGCTGCCCGATGGCCGTGCGATCTGGCGATGGTCGATCAGCGAGTAGGCCGCGCTCGCCTGCGCGCGCGCGGTGGCAATGTCGAGCGCGCGCTGCAGCCCCGCGGCGCTGAGGTCGGCCGTGGCCGCATAGCCCGCGCCGGCGCCGGCCCATGCGGTCAGCATCGCGCCGCGCTCGTGCACGGTGCGCAGCGGCTGCACGACGTCGTTGCGCACTTCGTGGTCGTCGATCTGTTCGTCCACCACGCGCAGCGACCAGAAGTCGGCACCGCTCCTGAGCGCCTGCGCGGCGCTTGCCCAGCGCTCGTCGATCATGCGAATTTCTCCTTGTCGATCGCAACTGGCGCTTTAGCGTCTACTGCGGCGCCATGCAGAGCCAGTTCGGCCGGCCCCTGCATCATCGAGGAAGCCAGCAGCGCCTGCGTATAGGGATGTGTAGGCGCTTGCAGCACGTCGAGCGTATCGCCCTGCTCGACGATGCGGCCCGCCTTCATCACGATCACGCGATGAGCCATGGCGCGCATCACGGCCAGGTCGTGCGTGATGAACAGATAGCTCAGCTTGTACTTCTTCTGCAGGTTCGTGAGCAATGCGAGAACCTGCTTCTGGATCGAGACGTCCAGCGCGCTCGTGGGTTCGTCGAGCACCATCAGTTCGGGCTCTACCGCGAGCGCACGCGCAATGGCGATACGCTGACGCTGGCCGCCCGAGAACTCGTGCGGATAGCGCAGCATCGACTCGGCCGGCAGCCCCACTTCTTCGAGCAGCGAGCCGATACGCGCCCGGCGCGCCGCCGCGTCGATCTCCGGCCGGTGCACCACGAGACCCTCGCCGATGATCTGCTCCACCGTCATGCGCGGCGAGAGCGAGCCGAACGGATCCTGGAACACCACCTGCATGCGCGAATACAGATCGCGCCGCGACTTCGGATTGCGCAGCGTGGAAAGCGGCAAGCCGTCGATCAGGATCTCGCCCTGTGCCGGCCGGTTCAGGCCGAGCACGGTGAACGCCAGCGTCGATTTGCCCGAGCCGGATTCGCCCACGATCCCGAGCGTCTCGCCCCGGCGCAGGCTCAGATCCGCTTCGTGCACGGCGCGGAACTTCGTGCCGCCGAAAAGCGAGCGCCAGCCCTTGCCCGCAGTGTGATAGTCCACCGCCACGCCCTTCACGTCCAGGATGCGGCGCGCGTCCGGCTCGACCGGATCCACCGCGCGCTTCGGCTCGCTGTCGAGCAGGCGCTGCGTGTAGGGATGCTGCGGGCTCGAGAACAGCGCTTCCGTGGTGTTGGTTTCCACGAGCACGCCCTTTTCCATCACCGCCACGCGCTGCGCAAAACGGCGCACGAGATTCAGGTCGTGCGTAATCAGCAGCACGGCCATGCCGCGATCGGCGGCTTCCTGCTCCTGCAGCTCGATCAGCAGATCGACGATCTGCTGGCGCACCGTCACGTCGAGCGCTGTCGTGGGCTCGTCGGCGAGCAGAAGACGCGGACGGCACGCGAGCGCCATCGCGATCATCGCGCGCTGGCGCTGGCCGCCCGAAAGCTGGTGCGGGAAGCTGTCGATACGCCGCTCCGGCTCGGGAATGCCCGTGCGCCGCAACAGTTCGATGCCGCGCGCCCGCGCTTCGTTGGGCCGCAGGCCCTCGTGCAGGCGCAGGCTTTCGGCGATCTGCTTGCCGATCGTGTAGAGCGGATTCAGGGCCGTCATCGGCTCCTGAAACACCATGGCGATGTCGGCACCGCGAATGCCGCGCATCTGCTGCTCGGTTTTCTGCAGCAGGTCTTCGCCGTCGAACAGCATGCGGCCCGAGAGCTTCGCGTGTTCGACGAGACGGAGAATGGAGAGCGCCGTCACGCTCTTGCCCGAGCCCGATTCGCCGACGAGCGCGACGCGCTCGCCGCGCTGCATCGAAAGACTCAGTTCCTGGACCGCCACCTTTTCGCCGAAGCGAACCGAGAAGCGGTCGATTTCCAGCAACGTGCTGCTCATTACTTGCCCCCTCCGAATGCCGAGCCCTTAGAGCGCGTGTCGAGCGCGTTGCGCAGCGCGTCGCCCATGAAGGTCAGCAGCAGCAGCGTAATGACGAGCGCCGCAAATGCCGAAATCGAAATCCACCATGCGTCGAGATTGTTCTTGCCCTCCTGCAGCAGCTCGCCGAGACTCGGCGTCGGCGGCGGCACGCCAAGCCCCAGGAAGTCGAGGCTCGTGAGCGAGAGAATCGCCGCGCTCATGCGGAACGGCAGGAAGGTGATCACCGGTGTCAGGCTATTGGGCAGGATGTGCCGCCACATGATCTGCCAGTTCGAGAGCCCCATCGTGCGCGCGGCCTTCACGTAATCGAGCGAACGGTTGCGCAGGAACTCGGCGCGCACGTAATCGGACAGCACGAGCCAGCCGAACATCGAAAGCAGGATGAAGAGCAGCCACAAGGTGGGCTCGAAGATCGAGGCGAAAATGATGAGCAGATACAGATCGGGCATGGAGGACCAGATCTCGATCAGCCGCTGCCCGATCAGGTCGGTGCGCCCGCCGTAGAAGCCCTGTATCGCTCCGGTGAGCACGCCCACCAGCACGCCGGAGACCGTCAGCGCCATCGCCATCAGCACCGAAAGCCGGAAGCCGTACAGCAGCCGGGAGAGCACGTCGCGCCCGAACTGGTCCGTGCCGAGCCAGTTGCTGGCCGACGGCGGCGCCGGGAAGGGCTGCGTCGCGAAGTAGTCGATCGTGTCGTAATGGAAGTGGTTCGGCGGGTAGATCGCAAAGTTGCTGCCCGCCGAAAGCCGCTCGCGGATATACGGATCGAGATAGTTCGTCTTCGCCGGGAAATCGCCCCCGAAGAGCGTTTCTGGGTACTCCTTCACGATCGGGAAGTAGTAGTGGCCGTCGTACCGCACCAGCAGCGGACGATCGTTGGCCAGCACTTCGCCGAGCAGGCTCACGACGAACAGCCCGGTGAAGATGATGAGGCTCCAGTAGCCGAGCCGCTGCGCCTTGAAGCGCAGCCACGTACGACGCCAGGGAGAGACCGAGGCCACCGGTGTCGTGGCCGCCGACGCCTCAGTGGTCCAGGCGGTTGAATTGGATGCGGGGGTCGACGAGGACATAGCAGACGTCAGCGATGAGTTTGGTGATAAGGCCGATCAGCGTGAACAGGAACAGCGATCCGAGCACGACGGGGTAATCGCGGCGGATCACCGAGTCGTAGGAAAGCTGACCCATGCCATCCAGCGAGAACAACGTTTCGATCAGCAGGTTGCCGTTCAGGAACGCGCCGACGAAGGCGGCGGGCAGGCCCGTCAGGAGCGGAATCGCGGCGTTGCGCAGCACGTGCTTCCACAGCACGTCGCGCTCGGGCGCGCCCTTCGCACGCGCGGTGAGCACGTACTGGCGGCCAATCTCTTCGAGAAAGGTGTTCTTGGTGAGAATCGTGACGATGGCGAAGTTGCCGACCACCGAAGCCGTCACCGGCAGCACGATGTGCCAGAGGTAATCCAGCACCTTGCCGATCGTGCTCAGGTCGTCGAAGTTATCGGACGTGAGGCCGCGCATCGGAAAGAGCTGCCAGAAGGTGCCGCCGCCGAACAGCATCAGCAGCAGCACGCCCAGCACGAAGCCCGGTATCGCGTAGCCCACCAGCACGAGGGCACTCGTGACGGTATCGAAGCGCGACCCGTTGCGCACCGCTTTGGCGATGCCTAGCGGCACCGCTATGACGTAGGTGAGCAACACCGTCCACAAGCCCAGCGTGATGGAGACGGGCAGCTTGGAGCGGATCACGTTCCAGACGCTGTCGTGCTGGTAGTACGACTGGCCGAGATCGAACGTGGCGTAGTTCTTGAGCATCAGGAAGTAACGCGTGAGCGGCGGCTTGTCGAAGCCGAACTGCTTCTTGATCTGCTCGATCTGCTGCGGGTCCACGCCCTGGCTGCCGTGATAGCCGCCGCCCCCGCTGCCGGTCTCGCCGCCGCGGCTCGCGCCGTGGCGCAACTGCGTCACCATCTGCTCCACCGGGCCGCCCGGCACGAACTGCGTGACGACGAAAGTCAGCGTGACGACGCCGATCAGTGTCGGCACCATCAGCATCAATCGTCTGAGTATGTAAGCGAACATGGGTGATCCTCGATGCTCAATGTGATGCGGAACTGGCTGCCGCGGCATTCGCGGCCTGTTGCTGGGGCGACTTCACATACCAGTAGTCGATGATCCAGTCCTCGTACTGGTAGGACATCGGCACGGTTTGCGGATGGCCCAGCGTCGTCTTGTAGCCGATGCGTGCGTTGGGCAGGTAGTACTCGGGCACGACCAGGTACTCGTTGATCAGCACGCGGTCGAGCGCATGCGTGGCCGTTTCCAGGTCGTCGAGCGTATTGGCCTTGAGCACGTCCTGAATCAGACCGTCCACGGCCTTCGACTTGATACCCGGATAGTTCTCCGAACCGACCTGATCCGCCGCCGCGCTGCCGAAGCGGCGCAGCAGTTCAGCGCCCGGAATCGTGACCGGCGAGTAGATATAGGTGGTCATGTCGTACTGGAAGTTGTCGAGACGCTTCTCGTAGAGCGCGCTGTCCACCTCGCGGAAGCTCGTCTGGATGCCCAGCAGCGAAAGCGCCTGCAGATACGGCAGACAGAGGCGGTCCATGCCCGGCTGATCGTCGAGAATCTCCACCGTGAACGGCGTGCCGTTCGCGTCGCGCAGCGCGCCGTCGCGGTAATGCCAGCCGGCCTGCGCGAGCAGGTCGCGCGCTTCGCGCAGGTTGGCGCGCAGCGAATTCGGCGGCACCGTGCTGGGCTGCTGGATCATCGGCCCGAACACGGCAGCCGGCAGATCCTTGCGATACGGTTCGAGCAAGGCCAGCTCCTTGTCGCTCGGCATGCCGGTTGCCTTGAACGGGCTCGCGTCGAAGTAGCTGTTCGTGCGCCGATACTGACCGTACAGCAGCATCCGGTTCATCCAGTCGTAGTCGAACCCGAGCGTGAGCGCCTTGCGCACGCGCGGATCCTGGAACTTGGGCTCGCGCAGATTGAAGAACAGGCCCTGCATCTGCGCGGGACCGTCCGGGAAAGCGGCCTTCGCCAGCATGCCGTTGCGGAAATTCTTGCCCACGTACTTGCGCGCCCACAGCATCGAATAGTATTCCATGCGGGCATCGACGTCGCCGGCCTTGAAGGCTTCCAGCGCCGTGTAATGATCCGTGTAAAGCTTGAATTCCACTTCGTTGAAGCGGAACATGCCGCGCCGCGAAGGCAGATTCGCCGCCCAGTAGTTCGGGTTGCGGCGGTAGGTCATCTGCTTGTCGTTCTTGCGCTGCTCGATCAGGTACGGGCCGCTCGCGATCGGCGGCACGTTCGAGATCTGGTCGAACGGCGGACGCGTGCCGTCGGCGCGCATGCCCCACTTCGGCGAGAACACCGGCAGGTCGCCGGCGATCAGCGGCGCGTCGCGTTCCTTGCGGCTGAAGTCGAAGCGGATCGTGAGACGGTCGACCACCGTCGCGGTCTTGATCACCGAGAACTGCGTGTTGAAGAGCGGCGAGGCCTGCGGACTTGCAAGCGTATCGAAGGAGTACTTGACATCGGCGGCCGTGATCGGGTCGCCGTTCGAGAAGCGTGCGGCCGGGTTGATATGGAACGTCGCCGAGCTCAGGTCGGGCGCCACTTCCACGTCGTCGGCAATCAGCGGGTATTCCGAAGCCAGTTCGTCCCAGCTGCGCTGCATCAGCGTGTCGAACATCAGGTTCTGGATGTCCGGTGCCGGCGCACCGCGCACGAGGAACGGATTGAGCGAGTCGTAGCTCTGCAGCTCGTTGTAGTTTTCGAAGTTCAGCTTGCCGACATCCGGCGCGTCCGGATTCGCGTAATCGAAATGCGTGAAATTGTCCGGATACTTCGGCTGGTCGTATTGGGCAATCGAGGGCCGCGCTTCCACCGGCGAAGCCAGTGCGCCGAACAGGCAGAACGCCGCCGCCGCAACGGCGGGAATAATGGCCGCCACGCGCAACTGCTGCCCCATTTCGCGGGCTGCGGGCACGAGGGACGGCAAGCGTCGCTTCATCAGATTCCTCATCGTTTCCTGTTTCTTCACTGAGCCGCTCGTTGTGCCGCTCATTGCGCCACACCCGCCGTTCGTGCGGCCGCGTCGGTCTGCACGCCCGCGGCACCGTGTGCGCGTGCGTCGTACCAGTAATCGATCAGCCAGTCCACGTCCTGGTAGGACGTGGGCACCACAGCCGGATGGCTGTAGCCGGTCTTGTAGCCCACACGCGTATTGGGCGCATAGTACTCCGGCACCATGTAGTACGAGTTGATCAGCACACGGTCGAGCGCGCGCGTGGCCGCTTCCAGATCGTCGAGCGTGCCCGCCTTGAGCACGTCCTGGATCAACCCGTCCACCGCCTTGGACTTGATGCCCGGATAGTTCTCCGAACCAACCTGCGACGCCGCCGCACTGCCGAAGCGGCGCACCAGTTCGGCGCCCGGAATGGTCACGGGCGGATAGAGATAGGTCGTCAGGTCGTAGTCGAAGTTGTCGATACGCTTCTGATAGAGCGCCGCATCGATCTCGCGGAACGTCGTGTGAATGCCGATCAGGTTGAGCGCCGACATATAAGGCAGATAGAGGCGATCCATGCCCGGCTCGTCGTCGAGAATCTCGACCGACATGGGCGTGCCGTTCGCGTCGCGCAGCGCGCCGTCGCGGTAGTGCCAGCCCGCCTGCTCCAGCAGATCGCGCGCTTCGCGCAGATTGGCGCGCAGCGAATTCGGCGGCAGCGTGGTGGGCTGCTGGATCATTGGCCCGAACACCGCAGCCGGCACGTCGGCGCGGTACGGTTCGAGCAGCGCCAGCTCCTTCGCGCTCGGCATGCCGGTCGCCGCAAAGGGACTCGCGTCGAAGTAGCTCTCGTTACGCCGGTACTGACCGTAGAACATCATGCGGTTCATCCAGTCGTAGTCGAACGCGAGTCCGAGGGCGCGGCGCACGCGCGGGTCCTGGAACATCGGCTTGCGCATGTTGATGACGAGCCCCTGCATCTGCGCCGGGCCATCGGGGAATTCGCCCTTCTTCAGCATGCCGTTGCGGAAGTTCTTGCCCACGTACTTGCGCGCCCACTGTGTCGCGCTGTATTCCACGTTCAGATCCACGTCGCCCGCCTTGAAGGCTTCGAGCGTGGTGTAGATATCGGCGTAAAGCAGGAACGTGATGCGGCTGAAGCGGAACATGCCGCGCCGCGAAGGCAGATTCGCCGCCCAGTAGTTCGGGTTGCGGCGGTAAATGATTTCCTTGTCGTTCTTGCGTTGCTCGATCAGGTATGGGCCGCTTGCGATGGGCGGCACATCGGAGATCTGGTCGAACGACGGACGCGTGCCGTCGGCGCGCATGCCCCACTTCGGCGAGAACACCGGCAGGTCGCCCGCAATCAGCGGTGCGTCGCGTTCGTTGCGATTGAAGTCGAAGCGCACCGTCATGCGATCGATCACCGTCGCGCTCTTCAACACCGAGAACTGCGAGTTGAACATCGGCGACGCCTGCTGGCTCTTCAGGATATCGAACGAATACTTGACGTCGGCGGCCGTGACGGGGTCGCCGTTCGAAAAGCGCGCAGCCGGATTGATATGGAAGGTCGCCGAACTCAGGTCGGGCGCCACTTCGACATCGTCGGCAATCAGCGGGTATTCGGAAGCCAGCTCGTCCCAGCTGCGCTGCATGAGCGTGTCGAACATCAGGTTCTGAATGTCCGGTGCCGGCGCGCCGCGCAGCAGAAAGGGATTGAGCGAGTCGTAGCTTTGCAGCTGGTTGTAGTTCGGAAACGTGAGGGTGCCGGTATTCGGCGCATCCGGATCCGCGTAGTCGAAATGCGTGAAGCCGGTCGGGTATTTGGGCTGGTCGTACTGGGCGATCGCCGGCGCCGCGTGGGCCGGCAGTGCAAGCGTCACGAGCGCCGCCACACCGGCGGCCATGCGCATGACCGCACGCCATTGCGCAATTACTTCAGCAAGCGCCTGTGAAGGCTGGAGCATCACTTGTAGCTTCATCGCTCTAACTCGGTGACGAGGCTTGTGGCCAAGGCACTTTTCTTCCCATCCAGTCGAAATACCGAACCGTCTGAATACGTCTTGAAGAAAATCCGTGGTTAAAAAAACCGCTCCGTCTTTCGGGACGAAAGGCCGGAGCGGTCTCGTTCATCAGGCTTTAAGCATCAAGCGATCAGAACTTGTAGGTAGCACCAGCTTGAAGGTAGCGCCCCATGTACGTGTACAGCGACTGGTCGTAGCCGGTCTGGTCGATCTGGCCGGTCCAGATCGGATCGTACGGCGGCGCCTTGTTAAAGATGTTGTTGATGCCGCCGTAGAGCGTCCAGTGCTTGAAGCCGGTGTAGGCGACGTTCAGGTTGAACACGCTATACGAAGCCGTCGAGTAGGCCAGACCCAATGCGTTGGAGTACGGGCCGGTGTACTGCCATTCCAGATCCGCATTCCACTTGTTGTGGTAGTTCCACGACAGATCCGTGTTGCCCTTCCAGCGCGGGAACGAACCGCCGAACGGCTGTGCCAGCGTCAGATCGTTACCGGCGCCGTCAACCGTCGAAGCAAGACCGCCGATGCCGTTCATCTTGAAGTGCCACACGTACGCCCAGTCGGCCGTGAACTTGAACGTACCGATACTCGTCGGCAGCGATTGCGCGAACGTCGCTTCGAAGCCGTCGGTGTCGAACGAGCCCAGGTTCTCGTACTGGTTGACCATGTACGCGATCGAGCCGTCCGCGTTGAGCACCGTGGCCGACGGGTCGAGCTGCGTGCCGATCGCGTTGTCGACGTGAATCTTGTACCAGTCGAAGCCGATGTCGGTCGTACGTGCCGGCGAAAGCTCGAAGCCGATGTTGTAGTTCTTCGTGCGCTCCGGCTCCAGATTCGGATTGCCCTTCGTGATGACGTTTTCGTCCTGGCCGTTCGGTCCGATCGGCATGATGCCGATATTCGACGAATTCGTATTCTCGAGGAATTCCGGTGCGCGGAAGCCGCGGCTATACGAAGCGTACGTCGTCAGCTGCTGGACCGGCTGGAAGCGCAGAGCGAAGCGCGGCGAGAACGCACCGCCGAAGTCGCTGTAGTGGTCATAGCGGCCCGACTGACTGAAGGTCAGCATCTTGCTGATCAGCGGAATGTCGACCTGGTAGTACACGGCCGCCACGTTACGCTCGCCGGACACTTCCTGCAGGTTCGGGTTGAAGGTCGTACCGTTGAGGTAGTTGCCGCCTTCCTCGATCAGCTCGCTCTCATGCAGGAACTGCGCACCGAGACCCGCGCCAACGTCGCCGGTCGGGAGGTGGAACAGGTTCGGCGTCGACAGCGTAGCGTCCAGCGCGTCGAGCTTCGAAATACCGAGGTTATCCGCGGTGGTCAGGACACCCTGCATCGCGGCCGGCGTCGCCGACGGATTCACGTAGTTGAGCGTGCCGTTATTCAGCGCGGCTTGCAGGGCGGCCGGGTTGATAATGCTGCCGTACGTGTTGCTCACCGTGCTCATGGAATGCGTGTAACCGACATTCCAGTCGAAGTCACGGCCGTAATCCGAGAACGTACCCTTCACGCCCGTCGCGGCACGCCAGAAGTTCGCGTCGGTGGTCGAGCTGTACGTGGTCGGCAAGAAACCGAACAGTTCCTGGTTGATACCCGTCGTGTTGTACGGATTGTTGCCGGGCACCGTGAACGTAACGGGGCTCACCGTCTTCGTAGCCGGGTTGTAACTCAGGCCGTTGTTGATGACGACGGGACCATCGTTGACCGTGGTCGTGTTGTTGCTTTCCCAGATGTCGGCGTATGCCTGGGTCTGGTCATTGATCTTGAAGTCGGCGTGGACCTTGGCGTTCAGGCGCTCGGTCATCGGCTCGATCGACACGTCTTCAGCCACGTTCTTCAGACACACGTTGCCGCCGGTGATCGCACCGTTGCTCTGCTGCGAGGCGATGATGCTGTTGCCGTACGGGACGGGGCTCGCACAGCCGAAGGGCGTGGCGACGCCCGTGGCCGGATTCAGCAGATAAGACGGCTGCTGGTTGCTGCCGCCAAAGGGCTTGTTGCTGAAGTCCTGATTCTCTGTCGTGTCGCGATCGGCCAGCGTGTAGCCGTTCGACTTGTAGTAGCTCGCCGTTGCGGTGACGTTAAAGCCATCCGACGTCAGGTTACCGAAGCCGCCGAGAATGCCGAACTTGGTCGTGCCCGCGCCGCCCTGGGTGGCACCGCCGTAGCTGCCATCGAGCTGCAGGCCCTGGAAGTTATGCTTCGTGATGATGTTGACCACGCCGCCGATTGCGTCCGAGCCGTACTGCGACACGGCGCCGGTCTTCACGACTTCGATGCGGTCGACGATGTTCAGCGGGAGGGTATTCAGGTCGAAGAACTGGTCGCTACCGTTGACCGCGAATGCGAACGGCGCGACACGTTGCCCGTCGACGAGCACCAGCGTGTACTTTTCGCTCAGGCCGCGCAGCGCGATGCCCGAACCGCCTGCGGCGAAGCTATCCGACGTCGACTCACCCCAGCTATTCGCCGAGTTGGCGGAGATCTGGCGCATGTAGTCGGATACGTCTTTCGCACCCGAGTCCTGAATCTGCTTCGAATTAATGACCTGAACCTGGTTGAACCCGGTCTTGTCAGCTTGACGGATCAGCGAACCCGTCACCTGGAACGCCTGCAGCTTCTTGACGTTCTTGTCGCCCGTCGCGGCGGCCGTGCCGGCATTCGCATTGCCGGTCGTGCTCGCAGCGGCACCCGTACCGCCCGTCGTGCCCGCCGCGCCCGTATCGGCCTGCGCCGTGGTGATCGCCGCAGGCGCCGCCGGTGCCGCCGCGCCGCCATTGGCGGCCGGCTGGCTTTGCGCGAACGCCGGTGCGGCTATGGCCGCGGACAAGGCTACTTCAGCCCAGATTATTCTTCGAATGGCTAGCGCCAGTACCCTTTGTTTCACTTTTTCCCCTTCTCACTCGTCAGTCACGCCCACTTCGGTTTATGCGAAGCAAGGTCTCGTGAACCCCGCTGCCAGATTTGACGACGCTGTCGCGCCGCGCCCTTTTTGCTGAGGTGGATCTGCCTCCGGCCGACCCATGCGCTGCGGAACGTCTTTCGTCCGTGCAACATCGACGACACGGTGCATCACACAAACATCTATTCGAATCGGACTACTAATTCACTGCACATTCTTACAGCCGGATTGCATCATCCCTCGAACCGACGTTTGCTTATACGTCTCCCGGACAGCCCCTGTTGAGCCTCGACTGCGCCTTTACGACCTTCCGCCCGGAATGCCTTACCTTACATTTTTATTTCGCACTACTGAACTACATCGCCCGGCACCTGCCCCCGGACCGTCCCCTGTACCGCTCAAAACAGCTTTGGCGTGCCGACCCAGACGAACACGCTTTCCTCGTCGGCCGTATTGACCCATTCGTGGGGCACCGACGATTCGTAGTGGGCTGTGTCACCCGCCTGCAACACGAATGTCGTACCTTCCAGCTTGAGCTGCACCTCGCCGCTCATGACGTACATGAACTCTTCCACGGCGGAAGTCGCGACTTCCGATGCCGCCTCGCCCGCGGGCATCCGTACGAGATGCGCCTCGAGCAGCCGGTTCGCCCCCGAGTTGGTGAGCCGGCCAAACTGGTTGGCCGATCCGGCGAAGCCAAAAAATTTCAGGTTCTCGCTCCGGGACACGGCCTGCGCTTTGTCCTGGTTTTCGACGAAGTACTGCACGGTGACGCCGAGCGCCCTGGCGATCCCCGAAAGCGTCGCGATCGAAGGGGTGGCGTGTCCCCGCTCCACCTGGGAAAGAAACGGCTTCGAAATCCCCGCCATCGTGGCCGTTTCCTGCAGAGTGCGCCGCAGCCGCTGGCGCAGCGCCCGAATCCTGCTTCCAATCGTTGCTGCTACAACTGCCTTGTTATCGAGTGGCGAAACCATAGCAAGCCAGAAACCACGCGTCAAAATTAGTTTGATGTTGCCAAATTGTTTTCCTCAAAGAAGACACACTGTTCCTCGCTTTCGCGCACCGGAACCCAATGTCTCTTGACGGAAATCCTGGGACCGGTTATTCGCACCCAGTCGATTTGGACTCCTTACTCTAGATTGTGGTCTACCACCCTGCCTCCGAAAGCGGCGGGCGGCCATGACTGGCGCCCGCGGCCTGGACTTACGACTTCGATGCCACCAGAATCCACAACTGGGCGAGATCCGCGCTGCCGTCGGTGCCCTTCACTGCCTTGAATGCCTGAACCGCGCGCGCCTTCTGTCCGGCGAAGTAGTACGCCTCGCCCAAACGCAGCTGTGCGAGATCCGGGTGAGCCAGACCGCCCTTCGCGATGAGCGCTTCCATGGTCGCGATGCCGTCCTTGGCCTGCCCCGCGAACACCTGGTTGAAGGCAGCGTCGAACGGTGCAATCGTGTTGCCGTTCTGGTCCGTGGTCGACTGCGCGCGCTTGTCTGCGAGCGCCTGGAGACGTTTCTCGCGATCGCTCTGCGCGTCGTGGCCCAGCACGCCCGAGGAGAAGCCCTGGTCGATCACCTGCTTGCCTTCGGCCGTCGAGCCGGCGACGATCGCAAGCTGCGTCATCTCCATGTAGTCGTCGGCGCTGGTCAGCGAACCGGTTGCGCGGCGCAGACGGTAGGTGTCCACGTCGAGCGCGCCGAGATAGCCCGGCTTGCTGCGAATCGAGTGCAGCAGGTCGTCCCAGTACGACTGCTTCGGGTGATACGCCACCAGCTTTTCGAGCGCGCCGCGATACGCAGTCTGATCGTTCGCGTGCTGCGCACAGGTGCCGAGCAACTGAAGCTGCGCTTCGTCCGGCGCGCGGCCGGCACGCACCTGCGAATCGACGCTGGCGTTCAGAAGACGCGTGGCGCTCGCATAGTCGCCCGACAGGTAGTACGACTCGACCAGCAGCGTCGCCATCTGCGAGTCCGTGCCGCCCGCCTTCTGATAGCGCTGCGCCACGCGGATCGCCTGGGCGTAATTCTTCTGCTGGAAGTAGATGCCGGCCAGCGCGGCCGTGGTCTGCTGTTCGTCGGCGCCCTTGAGCTGGCCGCTCGAGAGCAGGGACTCATAAGCCTGAGCCGCCACGCCGTTGTCGCCCGCCGCCATGGCCGCGGCACCGCGCATTTCCTCGACCATGTAGGTTTCGTACGGCGTCTTGTTCGGCACGGCCGCTGCCTGCGCGATCTTCGCGAGCGCGCCCTGGTAGTTGTGCGCGCGATACAGCGTCTGCGCGTCGTTCAGCGGCTTGGCCACGTCTGGACGCAGCGCGTCCGCCGCGTGTGCCGCCACGGGCAGCACGGCCAATGCCGAGAACCCGCTCACGGCCAGCGCGAGCGCGGCTTTCTTCAAACGATCAGGAAGGCTCACTCTCATTTCCTCACTGCATGTACTGCTCGTTGCCGATCAGACCGATCTTGGTTGCCCCTTCGCGCTGCGCGGCCGCCATCACCGCGGCCACGTCCTTGTAGGGCGCGAGCCGGTTCGGGCGCAGGTGAATCTCCGCCTGGTCCGGCTCGGCCGCGACCTGCGCGAACTTCTGTTCCAGCGTCGCGGTGTCCGGCACGACCGTACCGTTCCAGGTGGTGGTGCCGTCGAAGTCGATATCGATCTGCACCACCTCAGGCTGCACAGCCGGCGGCGGCGGATTGCCCACCGGCAGGTTCATCTTGACCGCGTGCATCTGGATCGGAATGGTGATGATCAGCATGATCAGCAGCACCAGCATCACGTCGATGAGCGGCGTGGTGTTGATGTCCACCATCACTTCCGGTTCGCTGCTCTTGCCGCCCGATACGTTCATCCCCATAACCGCCCCTTAACCGCCGCGCGCCGGCGGCTCCGTAATGAATGACACCTTCGCGATACCCGCGCGCTCGCAGTCCGTGATCACGCGGCCGATGGCCTCGTAACGCGTCTCCTGGTCGCCGCGGATATGCACTTCCGGCTGCGGCGACTGGACACCTGCTGCTTTCAGACGCTCCAGCAGCGTCGCTGCGTCGACATGCTTCTCGTACCAGAAGAAGTCGCCATCGCGGTTCACCGCGATCTCGATGCTCTTCGGCTGCGTCTGCAGCGGCATCACCGCCTGCTTCGGCAACTCCAGCGGCACCGTGTGCGTCACTACGGGAATCGTGATCAGGAAGATGATCAGCAACACCAGCATCACATCGACGAGCGGCGTGGTGTTGATGGACGAGATGACCTCGTCCTCGTCGCCTTCGCCTCCAACGCTCATGGCCATGGCGTGCCCCTTCTTCAGTCGGCCAGTGCGGCCGAGCGTGCGGTACTGCGAACCGTGCGCTTGCCGCCTGCCAGCACGACGGCGTGGAGTTGCGCGCCGAACGAACGCACGCGCTCCATCACGGCCTTGTTACGGCGCACGAGGAAGTTGTAGCCGAGCACGGCCGGCACGGCCACACCCAGACCGATGGCGGTCATGATGAGCGCTTCGCCCACCGGACCCGCGACCTTGTCGATCGAAGCCTGGCCGGCAATGCCGATGGCGGTCAGCGCGTGATAGATACCCCAGACCGTGCCGAACAGGCCGACGAACGGTGCGGTCGAGCCGACCGTGCCGAGGAACGCGAGGCCGTCTTGCAGGCGGTTCGACACGCTGGTGATCGAGCGGTCGACTTGTGCGTCGATCCACGTGTTGCGGTCCACGGCTTCGAGCAGTGCGTCGTCGTGATGTGCGCCGGCCTCGATCGCGGTTTCGGCGATGAAGCGGAACGGCGACGTCTCTTCGAGTTGCTTCGCGCCTTCGGCGAGCGTCGGCGCGCTCCAGATCTGCTCATCGGCGATCTTCGCGCGGCGGTTCGCACGGAACTGCTCGAAGAACTTCGTGATCATGATGTACCAGCTGCCCATCGACATGACGGCGAGCAGGCCCAGCACGAAGCGCGCGACGAAGTCGCCGTTCTTCCAGAGGGCGCCGAGGCCGTAGGGGTTCGTGACCGTTTCCGACGTGGCCGGTGCCGGCGGCGGCGCGGGCTGGTCGGCCGACGCTGCGGGCGCGGGGGCCGCAACTGCCGCAGTGGCAGGCGCCGAGGCGGCGGCGGTGGCGTCGCTAGCCTGCGCGTTGGCAAGCTGCGGTGCGACGAAAGTATCGACCGTGGCTACGGCGATCAACATGCTGGCCGCCAGTGCGGCGTAGGAACGCTTCTTCATGCCTGCTCCAATCCGTTGAACTACTAAAAACGTGAGTAATGACATCCGTGAGGTGAGACCCGCGTGCTCAGTTCAGCGTGAACGAGAACGGAACCTGCACACGCACCGGCTGACCCTGCGAAATGCAATTGAACTTCTTGACCGCGTTGAACGCCGCAGCGTCGAGGCTGTTGTCGTCGGCCGACTTGGCCACGCGCTCGTTCGTGATATGGCCTTGCGGGTCCACCACGAATTCGATGAGCACATCGCCCGTCACGTTGTTTTCCTGCGCATCCTTCGGATACGCGATCGAGCCGCGGATATCGTCGGAATTCGGACACACCACGCCGACTTCATGGCTGAGCGGCTTGGCTGCCGGCGCGGGCGGTGCGGGCGGAGCCGTCACGGGTGCGCTGACAACGGGCGCGGCCTGGTGCGTGATGGTCTGCTGGGGCGGCGCCTGTACCGGCACTTCCGGCGGCGGCACGAACGGCGGCGGCGGCGGCGCGAACTTCGGCGGCGGCAGCTGGACGACCGGCAGCGGCGGCGGAGGCGGCGGCTTCACCGGCTCGATGATCTTCGTTTCGATGGGATGCTGGATGACCTGCACGACCTTGTTCGCGAGGCCGTTGACCAGCGCATAGATGAGCACGACGTGCAGGACGATGACTGCCGCGATGCCGCCATAACGGCGAACGGGATTCTGCTGCTTGCGTCCGAATTCGCGCGGACGGCCGGGTACGCGCGGCCCACCGGACCCGGCTGGTACATCCACTTGCACTTTCATCACCACCTTCGCTCCCTTGGGCGCCGCGCGCCCTTTGCTTGACCGCAGCGAACCATTCGATGCATGGCGGTTCAGTTCCACGACCCCGCCAGACCACACTTTCAATCGGACTACGAAACGGATACGAAAGAGCTGCCGCGAAAATCCCGTTGACTTCTCAACCTTTTTCGACGCAGCTTGTTCACATCGTTCATATACTAAGTAGTACTAACCCTAAGTCATTAGGGTTTACACGAATTCAGCGATCTTCCGCTCCGTATCGCCCACCAAAACACCGTCTGTCACAATGCTCACATACGGGCGTGTTTCAGTTTCGTTTCAGCGACCGGAACGATAGCAAGACAAAAACCGACTTAGCAAACTTTTTTTGATGGGAGAATACGGTGTTTAGAGAGATAGCTCTAAATATCCGCCAACCCACGCCCCAAGGGGGTTCCAGACATGCACCAAAATGGTGTTATTGATGCACCGCCAAATAAAATTACAATTAACTAACTAAAATATTTCTAAATCCATTCTGTTTCGCTCTTAACAGCGCATTTGAAATCGCGGAGCCGGCGGGTGTCTTTTGCCAGTTCGCGGGTATTTAATCGCGCCGCCGCAAACCGGCTTTTTCACCTCGACATTCATTTAATTAGATTCGCCATCCTTATCTTTTAAGGGGCCTCCCCCTGATCAAAAAACGATCGAAAATCTCCTCCTGACAGGCGGAATTTTCGGCATTCTTCGTCCGCCGAGCGCGCTTGAACCCGTCTCCTGCGCAACGATCCCGTCCTTGGACGGGGACCTGCACACTGCCCGGCATGGCATCCGCGCATTCGTTATATTGGACCGGCGAACCGCGAGTCCGGCGCCCCCGCCGCCGCTCGCGAAGCGGCGCGGCAGCCGGGCCCGGGCATAGCGCTTGCTGAGCCAGCACCGCACTGCCGCATCGGCCAGCGCCAGCGTCCCACGATGCCGTGCAGCGCTGCCGCAAAGCCAGTCCGCGGCGTCCAAACATACCTTGCACCTGGAGGCGTCATGACGTTAGCACCCCGTCGCGCGCGGGCCACAGGCATTCGACGCAAGCGGGCATTCGCGGGCCTGCCGCTAAGGCTTGCCATCGCAGCGGGCGCCCTTTCCGCCCTTTGCACAGCCCCGCATGTCGAGGCGCAAACGCCTTCGCCGCTCGGCGAATGGCAGTATTCGGCGGGCATTCCGCTTGAAAAGATGTACGAGACCGATCGTCCCGACTGGGAGATGCGCCTCGGTGTGGGCTCGACCTTCGAGCCGCGCTACGACGGCTCCGACCGCTATCACATGCTGGCCGGCCCGAGCCTCGACATCCGCTACAAGGATCTGCTGTTCGGCTCCACGGGCGAAGGCTTCGGCGTCAACGTGCTGCAGGGGCCGAACTGGCGCGTAAGCGTCGCCGCGGCCTACGACCTCGGGCGGCGCGGCCATGACGACCCGTCGCGCCTGAACGGACTCGGCAACATCAATCCGGCACCCGAAATGAAGATCGCCGGCGAGTATGTCGTTTCGAAAGACTTTCCGCTCGTGCTCCGCTCCGCCTTCACGCGCAGCTTCGGCGGCTCGAATGGCTGGGTGGCGGATCTCGGCGCCTATATGCCGTTGCCGGGCAGCAGCCAGCACTTCTACTGGTTCGCCGGCCCCTCGGTCACCTTCGCCGATTCGAACTACATGCAAAGCTGGTTCGGCGTGACGCCCTTGCAGGCGGCCGCCTCGGGCTACCGGCAATACAATGCGAGCGCGGGTCTCAAATCCGCCGGCTTCGGCATCACGATGGTCTATTTCGTCAACAAGCACTGGTTCGTGAGCGCGGACGGCGCGCTCAAGCGCCTGCTCGGCAGCGCCGCACGCAGCCCGATCGTCCAGACGAAGACCGGCGGCGTGTGCGATATTTCGATCAACTACCAGTTCTAGTGCTGCGCGAACGCAGCGGCGCGCCCGAAGCCCCGCGCCCGGCCGCCGCTCGTCAGCCCCCTCATCCTCGCCTCATTTTCCGCTGCTAACCTGAGCGTATGGACCGAAGGTCCATACCGCCGGTATAGCCGCAACACGGCACAAAGCCGAACGCGCGCGACCGCATTCCACCTCGATTTCAAGGACCCGCGATCATGCTCCCGTCGTTCCTCACCGCCAGCTTCCTCGGCCAGCCCACCTGGCTCTGGGCCGCCTTCATCGCGGTGGTGATCGCACTCCTCGTGCTCGATCTCGGCGTCCTGCATCGCGACGACCGCGAGATCGGCATTCGCGAAAGCCTCTGGCTTTCGCTCGGCTACATCGCGATGGGCGTGCTGTTCGGCGGCTTCATCTGGTGGCAGATCGGCGCCGAGCCGGCCACCGAATACATCACCGGCTATCTGATCGAAAAGTCGCTCTCGCTCGACAACGTCTTCGTCATCGCATCCATCTTCGGCGCGCTCGCCGTGCCGCGCGAGTTCCAGCATCGCGTGCTGTTCTGGGGCATCGTCGGCGTGCTGGTGCTGCGCGCGATCATGGTGGGCCTCGGCGCGGCGCTCGTTGCGCAGTTCGACTGGATCCTCTATGTGTTCGGCGTGTTCCTCGCGCTCACCGGCGTGAAGATGCTGTTCGGCGCGAAGGAAACGCACGACGTGGAGGGCAGCGCACTCCTGCGGGTGCTGCGCCGCGTGCTCCCCGTCACGCCCGGAATCGAAGGCGGCGCGTTCGTCGTGCGCCGCCCGCATCCGGTCACCGGCAAGCTCAAGCTCTGGGCCACGCCGCTTCTTGTTGCACTACTGATGATCGAGTTCGCCGACCTGATCTTCGCCGTCGATTCGATACCGGCCATCTTCTCAATCACGACCGATCCGTTCATCGTCTATACGAGCAACATCTTCGCCGTGCTCGGCCTGCGTGCGCTCTTCTTCGCGCTGGCTGCGATGGCACACCGCTTCTATTACCTCAAGCATGCGCTCGCGCTCGTGCTGGTGTTCATCGGCGCGAAAATCTTCCTGCATGGCTTCGTGGGCAAGATTCCGGCGGGTCTGAGCCTCGGCATCACGTCCGCGCTGCTCGCGGGCGGCGTGATCGTCTCGCTCGTCAAGACGCGCCCCGCAGCAGCCGCGCGCACCTCCTGAACCCCTCAGCCCCGGTGCGGCCGAACTTTTTTCGGCCGCACCCCTCTTCCTCATTCTTCGCTCATTCTGCGCCCGTACGATGGTTTCCATCGAGACAGCGCCCCCTCCCCGAGGCAACCCACCCTCGGAACAAGCTGGACGAGCCGGCGGCGCCTCCTCGATGAATTGTTCACTCATTACGGAGCGCATCATGAAATGCCCGCACTGCCATGACGTCACCCTCACCATCGCGGATCGTCAAGGCGTCGAAATCGACTATTGCCCGCAATGCCGGGGTGTCTGGCTCGACCGCGGCGAACTCGACAGGCTGATCGAACGCGCCGGCCGCCAGGGCCGCGCCGACGACTACTACGGCACGCAAGGCGGCGGTTCGCCGCGGCACCCGTACGACCGGCACGACTCGCACCAGCGCCGCCGCAAGTCGTGGCTGGGCGAACTGTTCGACTAACCGGCAAGGCACCGCACACCTGCCCCCGCAACACCTGCTCAATCGTTACGAGGACTCCTGATCATGCGTACCTACTCCTGCAACAGCCCCCAGGCCGCCGGCCGGATCGTCGCCATCGCGCTGCTCGCCGACGGCCATCTGAGCAGCGACGAGCTGACCACACTCCATCGCGCGCGCATCGCAGACCGCCTGGGGCTCGCGCCCGGCGAATTCGGCGTGATCCTGCAAGGCCTCTGCGAAGACCTGCTCATGAATTCGCATCTGAACTGGAGCGACGCATGCAAGGTCGATTCCGACGTCATGCAGCAGGTGATGCGCGAGCTGGAAGACCCGGTGCTGCGCGCGGAGGTGCTGAATCTGTGCTACGTGGCGATCTATGCGGACCGCCACGTGACCGAGACGGAGACCGCGCTGCTCGGCTCGCTCACGAAAGCGTGGCAAACGCACCCGTGGCAGCGCCTGCTCGCTTCGTAACGCTGCCCGAACGTCGAGGCAACCCGTAGCGCTGCACGCCGGCCACGATGCCGGCGTGCAGCGCAGCGTGCGAATGTGTCGTCGCGGTCACACGCACACGGCCCAGCCGAGCCCGCGCACATTGCGGATCACGGCGTTGCCGAACTTGCGCCGCACGCTGTAGATCACGGCATCGACGGCATTGCTTTCCACTTCCTCGCCCCAGCCGTAGAGCCGTTCTTCGAGCTGTTGCCGCGAGAGAATCGCACCGGGCCGCTCGAGCAGCGCCAGCATCAGCGCATACTCGCGCGCGGAAAGATCGTCGGATTGCCCGTCGAAGGTGAGACGGCGCGCGTTGGTGTCGAGCGTCACGCGCCCGCCGCCGATCGCCGCCTTTGCAGAACCCGACTTGCGCCGCACCACGGCGCGGATGCGCGCGAGCAGCTCCTTGCTCTCGAACGGCTTCACGAGGTAATCGTCCGCGCCGAGGTCGAGACCTTCCACGCGCGTATCGACATCGTCCTGTGCGGTAATGATGAGCACCGGCGTGACGTCGTTCGACTCGCGCAAGCCGCGCAATACATCGAGGCCGCTCATGTCCGAGAGGCCGAGGTCGAGCAGGATCGCCGTATAGGAGCCGTCGCGTATGGCCGTGCGGCCGCTCTCGCCCGTGCGCACCCAGTCGACGCTATACGAGGCGTCCTTGAGCGCGCGCATCAGCGCGGGCCCGATCAGCAGATCGTCTTCGATCAGCAAAATCCGCATCGTATGTCCTCTCTCCTTCGTTCGTCCGTCGCGCGCGGCTAGCGCGGCAGTTCGATGCGCGCGACGATGCCTGAGGGGCCGTCCGTGCGGTTGGCGAGCGTAACGTTTCCGCGGTAGCTCTCGGCCAACGCCTGCGCGATCGCAAGCCCCAGCCCGCTGCCTTCCACGTCGTTCGCCCCCGCGCGGAAGAAGCGGTCGAACACGCGCGGCAGGTCCGCTTCGGCAATGCCGGGGCCGTTGTCGAGCACCTCGATCACGGTCTTCCCCGGATCGCTGCGCACCGACACATCGACCTGCGTGCCTTCACCGCCGTAGCGGATTGCGTTGTCGACGAGATTGCGCACGAGCACGCGCATGTCCGCCTCGGTCGCGCGCACGCTCGCGTCGTCGAGCCGCTCGACGCCCAGATCGACGCCACGTGCGAACGCGAGCGGCAGCAGGTCCGCCACGACATCGCCCACCACCCGCGGCAACGATACATCGACCAGCACCCGCTGTGCGCTGCCGATTTCCGCGCGCGCAAGGCCGAGGAGCTGCGAGACAAGCGAGCCGGTACGCGCGATGCCGCGCTTGAGTTCTGCGAAACGTTCGGCGTACTGATCGGGCGGGGCATCGCGCAGGTTGTCGATCTGCAGCTGCATCGCGGAGATCGGCGAGCGCAGTTCGTGTGCGGCATCGGCAATGAACTTGCGCTCGGCGTTCACGAGCACCGAAAGGCGCTCGATCATGCGGTTGACCGAATCGAGGAAAGGCCGCAGCTCGACCGGAGCGCGAGCGATGTCGAGCGGCTGGAGATTGTGCAAGTCGACGCGTGCCGCGCGCCGCCCCATGCGCTCGAGCGGACGCAGCGAAACGCGCACCGTGATCGCAATGGTGAACACCAGCAGCGGCAGGAGCGCGAACACCGGCAAGAGGCTCCAGAACGCCACGCGTATGGCGTTGCGGTTGCGCACGCTGCGCGATTCGGCTACCTGAATGAATTCGTCGCCGGCGACAAGGCCGAAGACGTCCCACGACTCGCCATCGTATTCGATGGTCGCGAAGCCGGCCGGCCCGCGCGGCAGCGCGACGCTGCGGTTGCTCGTGCGCGTGGGCGCGGCGCCGTCGCCGGCGGACCAGATCTGCACCACGAGGTCGTCGGAGAGCCGGCGCCTGGCGTCGCGGGCCGAGGCGGGATGCGGCACGCCCGTCTGCACGTGCGCCGCAGCATCGCGCAGGCTCGCGTTGAATTCCGTCGCGAGGCTGCGCACCACGAGAAACGTCCCGAGCGAGCCGAGCAGACCGACCAGGATCGCAAGCGCGCCCAGCGCAATGCTGAGCCTGCGGTGCAGGGAGTTCGCGGCGAAGAACATGGAGGGAATCTCGTGAAACGGAACGGAATGCGCCGCCGGGCGGCAAATCGCGTTCCATCATATCGGATTCCCCTGCGCATTCTCTTGCCAGGTCCACCTCGTTTCAGCGGTGATGGCCACCCCCGCCCCACATCATGCCGCTATGAAAGCCGCTATGAAAGCCTCCATGCGTGCCCGAGACCGGCCGCATGCCCGGGTGCCCATAGTAGACGCGATGTATCGGATAGAAATGGTGGAAGCGATCGACGAAAACAAACGACACACCTACGATCGCCGTCGGCCACCAGCCGTACCATGGGCCGTAGTAGTCGGCCGGCGCCAGCACGGGATAAAGCAGCGTGCCGTCGCCGCCCTGCTGGATCTGCCAGGTGCCGTCGGGCTGCGGACAGGCCAGCCCGCTGATCTGCTGCGGCGAGCCGTCGATATCGACGGTCCCGGTTACGTTGCGGCAGGCCGATGCATCCGTTGCGTCCTGTGCCGCCGCGGTCGCCGGCGCAAGCGCCAGATACGCGGAGGAACCCACTGCCAGTACGCCGCACGCGATGCGGGAATTCAAAAGTTTGCGCATGATGCCACCCCTCACGATGGTGTCATCTGCAAAACGACCGGAGCCCTCGCGCTATTCCCTCGCCGGGGCTCCCGCGAAAGACGCCCTCATTACAAGGTGTTTCTTTCGCTGCACGGCTCACGCGCATCAGCCGTGCAGCCCCTCGACGAAGGCCCGAATGTCCTCGTTCACGCGCGCGGCGAAGTTGAAGTACATCCCGTGCGTGCCGCCTTCGTACACCTTCAGCAGCGCATGCCGCAGTGCAGCAGCGGTCGGCCGCCCGGTCACCTCGAGCGGGGCGGACGCGTCGCAATCGCCGTGCAGGATCAGCGCAGGGACGTCGATGGCTGCCAGTTCGCGGCGCAGGTCGGTGGAAGTCTGCACGCGGCACAGTTCGACCGCGCCGGGGAACGACGCGCGCAGCATCATGTCGGCGGTCCACTGGATCGCGGCAGCGGACGTGCCAGGGCTGAAATAGCCCTCTGCGCGGCGCGCAATCCAATCCGGGAACGAGACCCGCATCTCCTCTAGCGAGGCCGCGAAAAGGCTCGCATCGACGCCGGTGGGGTTATCGGCAGTCTTGAGCAGGTAAGGCGTGGCGGCGGGCGAGAGCAGCACGATGCCGGCCACGCGCCGCGCGCCGTGGCGGCTCAGGTAGCGCACCACCTCGCCGCTCGCGAACGAGTGGGCGACCAGCGTCACGCCGGAGAGGTCGAGCGCGTCGAGCACGGCCTCCAGGTCGTCGGCAAGCGTGTCGTAGTCGTAGCCGCGCCCCGGATCGGTCGAGCGGCCGTGGCCGCGCCGGTCGTAGGCGATACAGCGCATGCCGGCCTCCACGAGCGGGACGGTCTGGTAGTCCCACATGCCCGCATCGAGCGTCCAGCCCGCGAGGAACACGAGCGGTCTGCCTTGTCCCCAGTCGCGGTAGAAGAGTGCCGTATCGGCGTCGATGCGGATCGTGCCGGGCTGGCGCGGCAGGCGTTCGGGATGGGTCATGACGGGGCTCCTTCACTGAGTGGCTGGGTGAGTGAGGCCATGGTCGGCGAACGCGTGCAGCGGGTCGATTACCTCGGAGGTAAGCGCTACGGGGCCATGAGCGGGGCCGGACCGGCGCAAAGCGTGCCTTGCATGACGGTGCTAGATTCGGCTCACCGATGTCCATCCTCTGTGGAGGTACCCCCATGACCACCGCGTGGAAGCAGCCCACCTTCGCCTCGGCCATCTACTACCGCGACCCGCTGGCCGCGCTCGACTGGCTGGAAAAGGCGTTCGGCTTCAAGCGGCAGTTCGTCGTCTACGGGCCCGAAGGCAAGCTCGCGCATTCGGAAATGCGCCTCGAAGGCGGCCTCGTGATGATCTGCGGCAGTTGGCCCGGCATGCCCTACACGAGCCCGGCCGACGTCGAGGGCAAAAACACCCAGTCGGTGCACGTGCAGTTGCAAAGCGGCATCGACGAGCACTGCCGGCACGCGCTCGCAGCCGGCGCCAGGGTCGTGCGCGAGATCGCCGACCAGTTCTACGGCGACCGCGTGTACGTGGTGAGCGACCCGGAAGGCCACGTCTGGAGCTTCGGCCAGACCGTGCGCGAGGTGACGCGCGAGGAAGCGGAACAGGCGAGCGGATTCAGGATCGACGGCTGGATCTGAACCGGCAATAGAAAACGCCCCGGGGGCGAACCCGCCGGGGCGTCTGGATCCATCTGGATCCATCAAGAGGCACACGGCGCGCCCGCGAGGCGCGCTGCATGCCGCAAACGGCTTAGCGTTGCGAAATCGGCTTCGCTTCGCGCGGCGTTTCGCCAATGAAGAGCTGACGCGGACGGCCGATCTTCTGCTCGGGGTCAGCAATCATTTCGTTCCACTGCGCGATCCAGCCCACCGTGCGCGCCATCGCGAAGATGCAGGTGAACATCGACGTCGGGATGCCCAGCGCGCGCTGCACGATGCCCGAGTAGAAGTCCACGTTCGGGTACAGCTTGCGCGACACGAAGTATTCGTCTTCCAGCGCGATCTTTTCGAGCGCCATGGCGAGCTTGAACAGCGGATCGTCGTGCAGGCCCAGTTCCTCGAGCACTTCGTGGCACGTTTCGCGCATCAGCTTCGCGCGCGGATCGTAGTTCTTGTACACGCGGTGGCCGAAACCCATCAGCTTCACGCCCGAATTCTTGTCCTTCACCTTCTTGATGAACTCGGGGATGTTGTCCACCGAGCCGATCTCTTCGAGCATGTTCAGCGCGGCTTCGTTCGCACCGCCGTGCGCCGGGCCCCACAGACACGCGATACCGGCCGCGATACACGCGAACGGGTTCGCGCCCGACGAGCCTGCGAGACGCACCGTCGAAGTCGAAGCGTTCTGCTCGTGGTCGGCGTGCAGGATCAGGATGCGGTCGAGCGCGCGCACCAGCACGTCGTTGACCTTGTACTCTTCGCACGGGTTCGAGAACATCATGTGCATGAAGTTCGCGCTGTACGAGAGTTCGTTACGCGGATACACGAACGGCTGGCCGATCGAGTACTTGTACGCCATGGCGACCAGCGTCGGCAGCTTCGCGATCATGCGGATTGCCGAGATGTCGCGGTGACGCGGGTTATTGATGTCGAGCGAGTCGTGGTAGAACGCCGAGAGTGCGCCGACCGCGGCCACGAGGATCGCCATCGGGTGCGCGTCGCGGCGGAAGCCGCGGAAGAAGAAGTGCATCTGCTCGTGAACCATCGTGTGCTGCGTGACGGTCTTCACGAACTCGTCCTTCTCGGCCTGGTTCGGCAGCTCGCCCTTCAGGAGCAGGAAACAGGTTTCGAGGAAGTCGGCGTTCTGCGCGAGGTTGTCGATCGGGTAGCCGCGGTAGAGCAGTTCGCCCTTGTCCCCGTCGATGTACGTGATCGCCGAGTTGCACGCCGCCGTCGACATGAAGCCCGGGTCGTACGTGAACTTGCCGGTCTGGCCGTACAGTTTGCGGATGTCGATCACGTCCGGGCCCATGGTGCCCTTGTAGATCGGCAGTTCGACGCTCGGCGAATTGTCGCTGAACGATAGCGTGGCTTTTACATCAGACGGGGTCATAGCACATCCTCAATCGAAGATAAATACGGGATTCGATAGTTTGCACGTCGGGCGCGGCACAAGCAGGTATCACATGGACATCACTGCACGGACATCACTGCGCCTTATACGTTGCGAAGCAGTTCCAGCACCCGCTTCACGTCCGGGTCGGCAAGTTCGCCTTCTGGTTCCTTGCGTGCGAGAAGCAAGTCCATCAGGTCGTTATCGCTCAGCTCGAGCAGGCGCGTGAGGGCACCCACATCGGCGTCGCTGAGGTCATGCTCGTAGCGGTCGAAAAAACGCTCGAAAATCAGGTCGTTTTCGAGCAGACCGCGCCGCGCGCGCCAGCGAAGGCGCGCGCGGCGAAGGGGATCAGACTGGTGCGATTCCATTTCAACCAATTTCAACCGATGCGCCGCGTCAAACCGCGCGGCGGACCATCAGTTCCTTGATCTTGCCGATCGCCTTCGTCGGGTTCAGGCCCTTCGGGCAAACGTCGACGCAGTTCATGATCGTGTGGCAACGGAACAGGCGGTACGGGTCTTCCAGATTGTCCAGACGCTCGCCAGTGGCTTCGTCGCGGCTGTCCGCGATGAAGCGGTAGGCCTGCAGGAGACCTGCCGGGCCGACGAACTTGTCCGGGTTCCACCAGAAGCTCGGGCACGACGTCGAGCAGCTCGCACACAGAATACACTCGTACACGCCGTCGAGCTCGTCGCGCTGTTCGGGCGACTGCAGACGCTCCTTCTCGGGCGGCGGCGTGTCGTTGATCAGGTACGGCTTGATCGAGTGATACTGGTTGAAGAAGTGCGTCATGTCGACGATCAGGTCGCGCACGACGGGCAGGCCCGGCAGCGGACGCAGCACGATCTTCTGCGGCAGCTCGTTCAGGTTCGTGAGACACGCCAGACCGTTCTTGCCGTTGATGTTCATGGCGTCCGAGCCGCACACGCCTTCGCGGCACGAACGGCGGAACGACAGCGTCTCGTCCAGTTCCTTGAGCTTCAGCAGCGCGTCGAGCAGCATGCGCTCGTGCGTGATTTCCAGCTCGTACGACTGCATGCGCGGCGCCGCGTCCTTGTCCGGATCGTAGCGGTAGACTTCAAAAATTCGTTTGGCCATTTCCGATTCCTCTTGACTGGCTTGTGCCTTAGAACGTACGCGCCTTGGGCGGCACCGATTCGACGGTCAGCGGTTGCATGTGAACCGGCTTGTATTCGAGTCGGTTGTCGTCGCTGTACCAGAGCGTGTGACGCAGCCAGTTTTCGTCGTCGCGATGTTCGTAGTCGCTCTGCGCGTGCGCGCCGCGGCTTTCCTTGCGGGCTTCGGCCGAAACCATCGTTGCACGCGCAACTTCGACCAGGTTCGCCACTTCGAGCGCTTCCACGCGCGCCGTGTTGAACACCTTCGACTTGTCCTTCAGGTGGATGTGCTTCGCACGCTCCGCCACTTGCGCGATTTCCTGCACGCCTTCGGCCAGCAGGGCCGAGGTACGGAACACGCCTGCGTGCTTCTGCATCGTGCCGCGGATATCGTTCGCCACGCTCTGCGCGTACTCGCCCGAGCTCGAGCTGTCGAGCGCGGCGAGACGGGCCAGCGAGAAGTCGCCCGCGTCGGCCGGCAGCGGCTTGTGATCGCGCTGCTCCTTCACGTGCTTGACGATGTGGTTGCCGGCCGCACGGCCGAACACCACGAGGTCGAGCAGCGAGTTCGTGCCGAGGCGGTTCGCGCCGTGCACCGAGACGCACGAGCATTCGCCCACGGCGTAGAAGCCGTTGATCGGATCTTCGTGGCCCTTCGACGTGCCCACGACCTGGCCGTGGATGTTCGTCGGGATGCCGCCCATCTGGTAGTGGATGGTCGGCACGACCGGGATCGGCTCCTTGATGCAGTCCACGTTCGCGAACTTGAGCGCGATTTCGCGGATCGACGGCAGACGCTTCATGATCGTCTCGGCGCCGATGTGCGAGAGGTCGAGCAGCACGTGGTCCTTGTGCGGACCCACGCCACGGCCTTCCTTGATTTCCTGGTCCATCGAACGCGAGACGAAGTCGCGCGGTGCGAGGTCCTTCAGCGTCGGTGCATAGCGCTCCATGAAGCGCTCGCCGTCGGCGTTGCGCAGAATGCCGCCTTCGCCGCGCACGCCTTCGGTGATCAGCACGCCCGCGCCGGCCACGCCGGTCGGGTGGAACTGCCAGAACTCCATGTCCTGCAGCGCGATGCCCGCACGGGCCGCCATGCCGAGGCCGTCACCGGTGTTGATGAACGCGTTGGTCGATGCCGCGAAGATCCGGCCCGCGCCGCCCGTGGCGAACAGCGTGGTCTTGCCTTCGAGGATGTAGACGTCGCCCGTTTCCATTTCGAGCGCGGTCACGCCCAGCACGTCGCCTTCGGCGTCGCGGATCAGGTCCAGCGCCATCCATTCGACGAAGAACGTGGTCTTCGCCGCGACGTTCTGCTGATACAGCGTGTGCAGCAGCGCGTGGCCGGTACGGTCGGCCGCCGCGCACGCGCGCTGGACGGGCTTCTCGCCGTAGTTGGCCGTGTGGCCGCCGAACGGACGCTGATAGATCGTGCCGTCGGCATTGCGGTCGAACGGCATGCCCATGTGTTCGAGCTCGTACACGGCGTTCGGCGCTTCGCGGCACATGAACTCGATCGCGTCCTGGTCGCCGAGCCAGTCGGAACCCTTGATCGTGTCGTAGAAGTGGTAGTGCCAGTTGTCTTCGCTCATGTTGCCGAGCGATGCGCCGATGCCGCCTTGCGCCGCCACCGTGTGCGAACGCGTCGGGAACACTTTCGAGAGCACGCAGACCGAGAGACCCGCGCGGGCGAGTTGCAGCGAAGCGCGCATCCCCGAGCCGCCCGCACCGACGATAACCACGTCGAACTTGCGACGCGGCAGACCATTCTTGATTGCAGCCATTCTTTTACACTCTCCAGAGAATCTGAGCGGCGTAGCCGAGGCTGCCCAGCAGCCATGCGATCGTCAGCACGTCCAGCGTGATACGCAGGCCGACCGGCTTGATGTAGTCCATCCAGATGTCACGCACGCCGATCCAGGCGTGATAGAACAGCGCGACCAGCGTGACGAAGGTGGCGAGCTTCATCCATTGCGCGGCGAAGATCGACGCCCAGCCGTCGTACGAAAAATCGTGCGCGCCGAAGAACAGCACGAGCAGGACGATCGTGTAGACCGCCATGATGACCGCGGTGGCACGTTGCGCGATCCAGTCGCGCAGGCCGTAGTGAGCGCCGACGACGAGGCGCTTCGGACCAATTCCGTTTTTGGCAGACATGTTTTAGAACGCTCCGAAGAGTTTCGCCGCGAAGGCGATCGTGAGGACCGAGGAGACGATCACGACAACGAGGGAAGTCGACTTGCCCTGCTGCTTGCCGGCCAGACCATGGTTGAAGTCCATGAACAGGTGGCGCACGCCAGCGCAGAAGTGGAAGAGGAACGCCCATCCGAGGACCAGCACGATGAGCTTGACGATGATGTTGGAGAGGAAAGCCTGGAAGACCTGGAAGCTGAGTTCCGACGTGAGGCTCTGGTCAAAGAGGTACAACAGGAAAGGCAGGAAGATGAATAGCAGCGCACCGCTCACACGGTGGCCGATCGACACGCGGCCTGCTAGCGGCAGGCGGTATGCGAACAATATCTGCCCAATCCCGATGTTCCGGTATTCCGGCCTCGGTTTTTTTGCGGCTTCAGCCATGCTAGACCCCTACTATGTAGAAACACTAATATGCAATTTTACCGCCTTTTCATATCGCGCTGCAGCGAAATCCGCGTCTGGCGGCCGCGTTTGCGCGCGCAATGAAGGCGCTCGGGGGACGGGGGCTGCACCGCTTTGCCTCTACGTGCATGGGCGCGCCACCCCGCTTCAACTCAAGTCATTCTGATAGTAATACCCGGTTGTGACATACCATCCGCGGCGCACTTCGACCGGCCGGTCTCCATAGGTATAGGACACGCGATCGACCGAAAGCAATGGAAAACCGGCCGGCACGTTGAGCAGGTCGGCCACGGCCGGATCCGCCGCCACCGCGCGGATCTTTTCCGTCGCGCGGATCATGCGCGTGCCGAACTCGGCCTCGAACATGGCGTAGAGCGGCCCTTTGTACTCGGCGAGGCGCTCCGTGGTCAGGCCGCGGAACACGGCGCCGGGCAGCCAGATTTCGTCGAGCACGGTGGCCTCGCCGTCGAACTGCAGGAGGCGGCGGATCAGCACCACCGGGTCGGACGGCTTCAGGTCCAGCTGCCGCGCAATGTCGGCCGAGGCACGCAGGCGCCGGCACTCGAGCAGCTTGCTGACGTGGGGGTGTTCGGCACCGTCATCTGCCAGCAATCTAAGAAAGCGAAACTGGGCACGTTCTTCATTGTGCGTTGCAACGAACGTGCCCTTGCCCTGGCGGCGCACCAGCAGGTTGTCCGCGGCGAGTTCGTCGATCGCCTTGCGCACGGTCCCCTGGCTCACCTTGTAGCGGCCGGCCAGTTCGACTTCGCTGGGAATGATCTCGCCGGGCTTCCATTCGCCGGACTCGAGGCTCTGCGTAATGAGCCCCTTGATCTGCTGATAGAGCGGGCTGAAAGTGGGCGACGCGGCCGGCGCGGATGCGGCCGCGCCGCTCTCGGGAGCGGGGGGATTCGCGTTGCTGGCCGGGTTCGCACTCATGGCGCGCATTTCAACATAAAGCGCCCCTGCGAGTCCAGCATTTCTCCCGCAACAGATATGTCTTATATAAGACATAAGATACGGTTGACTTTGACCCTTCCGGCTCCTACACTCCCGTTCGAGCAAGGGTTTGCGGGCGGGTTTCGCGCATGGAATTGCGCTGACCGCCGGCAGTGTTCGCCCCGGGCGCCACGCGCCAAAGGCCACCTTCGCATCACGTTGTTCCCTCACCGCAGTAGACGCAGTAGAGGTTTCGATCCGCCTTCTCGTCGCGCGCCCGGCGCACGGCTTCGTGGACCAGCCGAAAGCGAGCTGTTGCAGGAGTCGGCACACCTGATGCGTGCTGCGCGAGGCGTCCCCGCCCTCCCGAGGGCATCCCCGCATTCGCGGTCCCGTCCCTCCCCTCGCTCGAGTCGCAGCACAGGTTACCGGCCTGGCGGCCAGAACCCGCTGCGCGCCCTTCGGCCTCCTCTTCAGGCAGCCGGACGCGCCGCGAAATGACGCCAGCCTGTTTCACCAACGCTTCGCGTAACGCGCATATAGAATGGCGTTTTACCCTGGCGTCTAACGCATCTTCCTGGAGATTTTCAATGGCTAAGCCCGCAAAGCGCGTTGCCGTCACCGGCGCCGCAGGTCAGATCGCTTACTCCCTGCTGTTCCGCATTGCGAACGGCGACCTGCTCGGCAAGGATCAGCCCGTCATTCTGCAACTGCTCGACCTGCCGCAAGCGCAAGCCGCCGTCAAAGGCGTCGTGATGGAACTGGACGACTGCGCGTTCCCGCTGCTCGCGGGCGTAGTCATCACCGACGACCCCAAGGTTGCGTTCAAGGATGCCGACGTCGCCCTGCTGGTCGGTGCCCGTCCGCGCTCGAAGGGCATGGAGCGCAAGGACCTGCTCTCGGCCAACGCCGAAATCTTCACGGTTCAGGGCAAGGCCCTGAACGACGTCGCGAGCCGCGACGTGAAGGTGCTCGTGGTCGGCAACCCGGCCAACACGAACGCCTACATCGCCATGAAGTCGGCCCCGGATCTGCCGAAGAAGAACTTCACGGCCATGCTGCGTCTGGACCACAACCGCGCGCTCTCGCAACTGGCCGCCAGGTCGGGCAAGCCGGTCGCTTCGATCGAGAAGCTCGCCGTGTGGGGCAACCACTCGCCGACGATGTACCCCGACTACCGTTTCGCCACGGTCGACGGCCAGTCGCTCAACGCGCTGATCAACGACGACGAATGGAACCGCAACACCTTCATCCCGACCGTCGGCAAGCGCGGCGCGGCGATCATCGAAGCGCGCGGCCTCTCGTCGGCGGCATCGGCGGCCAACGCCGCCATCGACCACGTGCGCGACTGGGTCCTCGGCACGAACGGCAAGTGGGTCACGATGGGCATCCCGTCGGACGGCTCGTACGGCATCCCTGAAGACATCGTCTACGGCGTGCCGGTGACCTGCGAAAACGGCGAGTACAAGCGTGTGGAAGGCCTCGAAATCGACGCGTTCTCGCGCGAGAAGATGGACGGCACGCTGAACGAACTGCTCGAAGAGCGCGAAGGCGTCGCTCACCTGCTCAAGTAAGTCCGGGCAGGAAACCGGGAGCCGCGCAGGCAATCTTCCTCGCGGGTTCCGGTTTTTCTCGCGCCAGCGGCCTCAAGGCGGCTCGCGCGAGAAAAAAGCGTGCAGGTGCGCGCATACGGCGGCCAGGTTTGTCACGAAACCGCCTTATGTACCGCACCTGATCCGGACGCGCCTTGGCCGCCGCATCTTTGCCGGCCGCGCAGGACGCATCCGAATCAGGTCCACCTCCCCAACTCGACCCCTGACGCCGACAATGCGCGCCCTCACCCCCGCCGAAGTGTTGTTTGACGGCGAAGCGCCGCCCCCTCTGTTGCCCGCGTGCGACCACTACGCCGGCAGCGAGAAGCTGATGTTGAAGTCGCTCGCGCTGCAGCAGCAGCTCGGGCCGGTCTTCGACATCACGCTCGATTGCGAGGACGGCGCCCAGGTGGGCCGCGAAGCGGAGCACGCCGAACTCGTGGCGTCGCTCCTCGGCAGCGAGCACGACCGCTACGGCCGCGTCGGCGTGCGTATCCACGATTTCCATCACCCGCACTGGCGCGACGACGTGCGCCTGATCCTGCGCGCCGCGAAGCGCGCGCCGGCGTTCGTCACGCTGCCCAAGATCCGCGCCGTGGGTGACGCCGCCGAAATGGTCGCCTTCATCGAGGCCACGCGCGTGGAAATGGGCATCGACAAGCCGATTCCCGCCCAGTTGCTGGTCGAAACGCACGGCGCGCTCGCGCGCGTGTTCGATCTCGCGGCGCTGCGCGGCGTGGAATCGCTCAGCTTCGGCCTGATGGACTTCGTGTCCGCGCACGACGGCGCGATTCCCGATACGGCCATGCGCTCGCCCGGCCAGTTCGATCATCCGCTCGTGCGCCGCGCGAAGCTGGAGATCGCCGCGGCGTGCCACGCTTTTGGCAAAGTGCCCTCCCACAATGTCAGCACCGAAGTGCGCGACATGAGCGTGGTCGCGAGCGACGCGGCCCGCGCGCGCAACGAATTCGGCTACACGCGCATGTGGAGCATCCATCCGGCCCAGGTCCCCGTCATCGTCGCCGCATTCGCGCCGCGCGCCGAGGAAATCGCGCTGGCCGCCGACATCCTGCTCGCCGCGCAAAACGCGCAGTGGGGACCGACGCGCCAGGGCGACACGCTGCACGACCGCGCAAGCTACCGCTACTACTGGTCCGTGCTGCGCCGCGCCCGGGCCACGGGCCGCGCGATACCCGCCGAAGCCGCGCCGTTGTTCGCGCGAGGCGAGTTTGCATCACGCGAGCCCGCAGAAATTGAAGTCCATGTCCATAAATAGGTGAAAATAGCGTCCGCTGCGCGCTTTCGGGGCGCACGCAGTGCTCGCAGGCGGCCGCATAGCGGCCGCGCACTGATCAACCGAATTTGAGAGATAAAGGTCTGACTCCATGAAGAAATTGCTGATCGCCGCCGTCGTTGGCGCACTGTCCACGTCGATGATGCTGGCCGCGACCGACGCCGCCGCCCAGGCATCGTCCGCTCCGGCGACTGCCAAGAAGTCCACCGCGACGCCGAAGAAGCCGGCCCCGAAGCATCGCATCATCAAGCGCAAGCCCAATCCGGCCAAGGAAGCCAAGGTCGATCCGATCCCGGACGGCTCGGAGCACTGGACCTGCGCCGAAGGCATGGCGTTCGACCTGAAGGGCGACATGGCGCGTGACCAGATCGTCACGGTTCACTGGGCGAACAAGAATTACAACCTGCCGCGCCAGGTCACGACGACCGGCGCCGACCGCTTCCACGACGCCGCCACGGGTCTCGACCTCGTCGTGATCCCGACGAAGGCGATGCTGTTCTCGGATAAGGACAGCTCGCGCCTCGCCGACGAGTGCAAGACTGTTGCAATGCAGCAAGGCGCCCTCGCACCGACCCAGGCGAACGCGCTGAACCCGGCGAACCGCGCCCCCGACGCCGCCAGCGGCGCCAACGGCCAGTAAGCCAACGCCGGCACTTACAGGTTGCCTCCCCGGAAGGCCTCGATGTCCGCTCCGATCTCCCATGTCCGGCCACAGCCGGATCAGGTCCTCGTCGATATCGTCGACTACGTCCTGAACGAGTCTGTTTCCAGCGCGCTCGCGCTGGAAACGGCGCGTTATTGCCTGATCGACACGCTGGGCTGCGGGCTCGAAGCGCTTTCCTACCCTGCCTGCACCAAACTGCTGGGACCGATCGTGCCGGGCACGATCGTCCCGCACGGTGCGAAGGTGCCGGGCACGCCGTACCAGCTCGATCCGGTTCAGGCCGCGTTCAACATCGGCGCGATGATCCGCTGGCTCGACTTCAACGACACCTGGCTCGCCGCCGAATGGGGCCACCCGTCGGACAATCTGGGCGGCATTCTCGCGACCGCCGACTGGCTCTCGCGCACGGCCGTCGCCAACGGCAAGCCGCCGCTCACCATGCAGAGCGTGCTCGCCGGCATGGTGAAGGCCCACGAGATCCAGGGTTGCATTGCGCTGGAAAACTCGTTCAACAAGGTCGGTCTCGACCATGTGCTGCTCGTGAAGCTCGCTTCGACCGCCGTGGTTGGCCAACTGATCGGGCTCACGCGCGACGAGCTCATCAACGCCGTCTCGCTCGCGATGGTCGATGGCCAGGCGCTGCGCACCTACCGCCACGCGCCCAATACGGGCTCGCGCAAGTCGTGGGCCGCCGGCGACGCCACCTCGCGCGCCGTGCGCCTCGCGCTGATCGCGAAAACGGGCGAAATGGGCTACCCCTCGGCGCTCACGGCGAAGACCTGGGGCTTCTACGACGTCTCGTTCAAGGGACAGCCGTTCCGCTTCCAGCGCCCCTACGGCACGTACGTGATGGAAAACGTGCTGTTCAAGATTGCGTTTCCCGCCGAATTCCACGCGCAGACCGCAGCCGAAGCGGCGATGACGCTGCACGGCCGGCTCGCGCAGCAAGGCAAAACGGCGGAAGACATCGGGCGGATCACCATCCGCACGCACGAAGCGGCGATCCGCATCATCGACAAGACCGGGCCGCTCGCGAACCCGGCCGACCGCGACCACTGCATCCAGTACATGGTGGCCGTGCCGCTCCTCTTCGGGCGCCTCACGGCCGCCGACTACGAGGACGAGGTGGCGCGCGACCCGCGCATCGACGCGCTGCGCGCGAAGACGGTCTGTGTCGAAGACCCGCAGTTCACGAAGGATTACCACGATCCCGCCAGGCGTTCGATCGCGAATGCGCTGACCGTCGAATTCAACGACGGCACGACGCTCGACGAAGTCGTGGTGGAGTACCCGATCGGCCACCGGCGGCGCCGCGAAGAAGGCATCCCGCTGCTGCTCGGGAAGTTCCGCACCAACCTCGCGCGCCGCTTCTGCGCGAAGCAGCAGCAGGCGATTCTCGATGTCTCGCTCGACGCCGCGCGGCTTGCCGCCCTGCCCGTCAACGAATACGTCGATCTGTATGTAACCTGAGCGTGAACCGGGCAGCCGGGCCACGGACAGGCGAGCATCAGTCAGTAACCGAAGCAAACGCGCAGCAAACCTGTAGTAAGCGTAATTTCCGCGATTAAACGAAGGAAAACACCATGGCCCACAATCTCCACAAAACGCTAAAGGATTTCGACAGCGGTTCCGGCAAAGGCAAGTTCTACTCGCTGCCGCACCTCGGCAAGCAGCTCGGCGTGAAGATCAATCGCCTGCCGGTCTCGATCCGTATCGTGCTCGAGTCCGTGCTGCGTAACTACGACGGCAAGAAGATCGCGGAAGAGCACATCGAGCAACTCGCGAACTGGAAGCCGAGCGCCGCCCGCGTCGACGAAATCCCGTTCGTCGTCGCGCGCGTCGTGCTGCAGGACTTCACGGGCGTGCCCCTCCTCGCCGACATCGCTGCCATGCGCGGCGTCGCGAAGGAAGTCGGCAAGGATCCGAAGGTCATCGAGCCGCTCGTGCCGGTGGATCTCGTCGTCGACCACTCGGTGCAGATCGACTACTTCCGCCAGAAAGACGCGCTCGATCTGAACATGAAGCTGGAATTCCAGCGCAATAACGAGCGCTACCAGTTCATGAAGTGGGGCATGCAGGCGTTCGACACGTTCAAGGTCGTGCCGCCGGGCATCGGCATCGTCCACCAAGTGAACCTCGAATACCTGGCGCGCGGCGTGCACAAGAAGACCGAAGGCAGCGACACGGTGTACTACCCCGACACGCTCGTCGGCACCGACTCGCACACCACGATGATCAACGGCATCGGCGTGGTGGGCTGGGGCGTGGGCGGCATCGAGGCGGAAGCGGGCATGCTCGGCCAGCCGGTGTACTTCCTCACGCCGGACGTCGTGGGCGTGGAGCTCAAGGGCAAGCTGCGCGAGGGCTGCACGGCCACCGACCTCGTGCTGACCATCACCGAAATGCTGCGCAAGGAGAAGGTCGTCGGCAAGTTCGTCGAGTTCTTCGGCGAAGGCACGGCCTCGCTGTCGCTGCCGGACCGCGCGACCATCGGCAACATGGCGCCGGAATACGGCGCGACCATGGGCTTCTTCCCGGTCGACGAAAAGACCATCGACTACTTCAAGGGCACGGGCCGCACCGAAGCCGAAATCTCGGCATTCGAGAACTACTTCAAGGCGCAGGAGCTCTTCGGCATTCCGAAGGCCGGCGAAATCGACTACACGAAGACGCTCACGCTCGATCTCGCCACGGTCGCGCCGTCGCTGGCCGGTCCGAAGCGCCCGCAGGACCGCATCGAAATCGGCAACGTGAAGTCGACCTTCACCGACCTGTTCTCGAAGCCGGTCGCGGAAAACGGCTTCAACAAGAAGGCCGCCGACCTCACGGCCGAATACGCCGTGACCGACAAGGTCAAGCTGCACAACGGCGACGTGCTGATCGCCGCCATCACGTCGTGCACGAACACGTCGAACCCGAGCGTGCTGCTGGCTGCCGGCCTGCTGGCGAAGAAGGCCGTGGAAGCCGGTCTCACGGTCGCTCCGCACATCAAGACCTCGCTCGCCCCGGGCTCGCGCATCGTCACGGAATACCTGACGAAGACGGGTCTGCTGCCGTACCTCTCGAAGCTCGGCTTCGAACTCGCGGCCTACGGCTGCACGACCTGTATCGGCAACGCCGGCGACCTCACGCCGGAACTGAACGAGTCGATCACGAAGAACGACGTCGTGGCGGCCGCCGTGCTCTCGGGCAACCGTAACTTCGAAGCGCGCATTCACCCGAACATCCGTGCGAACTTCCTGGCTTCGCCGCCGCTGGTGGTCGCCTACGCGATCGCGGGCAACATCACGCGCGACCTGATGACCGAGCCGGTGGGCAAGGGCAAGGGCGGCCGCGACATCTACCTGGGCGACATCTGGCCGACCAGCGAAGAAGTCAACGCGCTGCTCAAGTTCGCGCTCGACGCGGACGTCTACCAGAAGAACTACAGCCAGCTCACGAAGAAGGGCGACCTGTGGAGCAAGATCGAAGGCGAAGAAGGCCAGGTCTATGACTGGCCGAAGTCGACCTACATCGCGGAGCCGCCGTTCTTCGGCAAGGACTTCTCGATGACGCCGGCTTCGTCGATCACCCCGGTGACGGGCGCGCGCGCGCTCGGCATCTTCGGCGATTCGGTGACGACCGACCACATCAGCCCGGCGGGCTCGATCAAGGAAGACTCGCCGGCAGGCAAGTGGCTGAAGGCGAACGGCGTGCAGAAGGCCGACTTCAACAGCTACGGCTCGCGCCGCGGCAACCACGACGTCATGATGCGCGGCACCTTCGCCAACGTGCGCATCAAAAACCTGATGATCCCGGCGAAAGCCGACGGTACGCGCGTGGAAGGCGGCCTGACGATTCACCAGCCGAGCGGCGAACAGCTCTCGATCTACGACGCAGCGATGAAGTACATCGACGCCGGCACGCCGACCGTGGTGTTCGCAGGCGAAGAGTACGGCACGGGCTCGTCGCGCGACTGGGCCGCGAAGGGCACGCAGCTTCTGGGCGTGAAGGCCGTGGTCGCACGCAGCTTCGAGCGCATCCACCGCTCGAACCTCGTGGGCATGGGCGTGCTGCCGCTGCAGTTCAAGGGCTCGGACAGCGTGCAGTCGCTCGGCATCACGGGTGAAGAGACGTTCGACGTCGAAGGCCTCGGCGACGACTTCAAGCCGCAGCAGGAAGTGACGCTCGTGATCCATCGCAAGGACGGCAAGTCGCAGCGCGTGCCGGTTCTGCTTCGTATCGACACGCCGATCGAAGTGGACTACTACAAGCACGGCGGCATTCTGCCGTTCGTGCTGCGCTCGCTGCTGGCTGCTTAAACGCTTTGCAGGTGCTGCATCCGGCAACGGATGCAGTCACACTTGGAAGCCCGACGAAAGTCGGGCTTTTTTTTCGACTGTGTTTTCGTCAGCGTTTTTATCTGTCCGCGAGCCGCGCGGAGGAAGCGGCATCACGCGACAGCATCCGGCGAAAGTGCGGGTGGGCGAGCACGATCCCACCTTCGACGCAGCCTTGACGGCCGACACGTGGCTGCGGCGGTATCGCTTTGCAAGAGTCGAAGTCCTGCAGAACGCAGGACACGACCCGATGAACGAAACCCCGCTCGCCCTGGTGAAGTCCATCGAATCTTTCTGCTCGAGGTCGCTGCCGACGCGAACTTAGCGCCTCTGGCTAGTCGAGCAGCTTGTTGAGCGTCGCGAATTCGATCAGCGCCGCGAGCGAGGACACGCCCAGCTTGTCGAGCACGCGAGTCTTGTAGGTGCTGATCGTCTTGTCCGAGAGCCCGAGGCGCGCCGCAATGGTCTTGTTGCTCAAGCCGCGCGCGAGATGCTGAAGCACTTCCACCTCGCGCGGCGAGAGGCCGTTGAGCGCCACGTCCCGGCTGCCGCCGCAACTGCCGGCCGGAAAGCAGTCGTAACCCATCAGCACGGCCGTCACCACACCGCACAGGTCCTCCACGCCGCGGCTCTTGCTCACATAGGCATTCGCGCCAGCGAGACGCGTGTGATTCGCCATCATCTGCTCGGGTTTCGCGGAAAGCACCAGCACCCGGGTTCCCGGCTGGTGGGTGCAAATGCCGCGAATGACGGACAGGCCGTCGAGCTTCGGCAGTTCCAGGTCGAGAATCACGAGGTCCGGTTGCAGCGACAGCGCCATATGCAGACCCTCCTCGCCGTCACGGCTCTCGCCAACCAGTTCGTATTCCGTGTGCAGGACGTTGGCGAGCATCTTGAGCACGATGGGGTGGTCGTCGATGACGACAATCCGCTTCTTTGTCTGATCCATTTTTCCGGAAATGGTGAGCGTGAAAGCCTTGGGGGCCAAAGACTCACAGCGTGGCCGACATAGGAGCGGTTTTGTATAGGAAATGTCTGAATAGAAGGGAAAAAATCCCATTGCGCATAGCCAATGAGGTAAATCTGCAAAGCGGCACCCTGCGCGAGATCACCCCTCGTCGTCGGCCTTTGAATTTAACTAACGCGTGAATTAGACTGAGACGATGAATCCACGCGCCGCCACCGCCAGCCAGGCTCCTGCGTCGCCCACGCGCGAGCAGCCCCGGCCGCGCGGCAGGCGGCGCGCTTCGGCCGACCTCGCCGTGCGCGAGCGGCTGCTGGCCTGCGCTACCCAGCTTTTCGCCCAACAGGGCATCGCCGCCACGACCATGGCTCAGATCGCGGCGGCAGCGGGCGTGACATCGGCAATGGTTCACTACTACTTCACCAACCGCGAAAAGCTGCTGGACGCCGTCGTGGAAGAGCGCATCGCGCGGGCGATCGAGTTCGTCTGGGCCGGCGTGCCCGAGCGCGGCCCTCAGGATGCGCGCACGCTGGCGCAGGACCTCGTTGACCGGCTTTTCGACGTCACGGCGCGCGAACCCTGGCTGCCGGCGCTCTGGCTGCGCGAAATCGTCAACGAAGGGGGGCTGCTGCGCGAGCGGGTGCTTGCGCGCGTGCCCGTTGCGCGCTTGCAGGAGTTCGCGCTGCGCATCGGCGAAGCGCAACGCGACGGCAGCGTCAATCCCGCGCTCGAAGCACCGCTGCTGTTCGTCTCGATCATCGCCCTCGTCATGCTGCCGCTTGCCACCGCGAAGGTCTGGCAGACGAGGCGAGGGTTGCCCAGGATCGAACGCGAAGCCCTGCACCGGCACGTCACCGCATTGCTTGCCGCGGCCCTGCAGGTGCCGGCCACGCCACCCACGCCAGCCGCCAGACGCAGGAGGACCCGGCAATGAGCCGTCTGACGATCTGCGGCCCGCTCATCGCGGCCGCCCTCGCCGCCACTGCCTGCTCGCGCCACGAAGCGCCCGTGTGGCAAGGCTATGTCGAAGGCGAATACGTCTATCTCTCGTCCTCGCAGTCGGGCACGCTGACCCGGCTCGACGTCCAGCGCGGCCAGAACATCGGCGCGTCGGCGCCGGTGTTCGCGCTCGAAGCCGTCGACGAAACCGCCGCGCTCGACGAGGCGCGCCATCAACTCGCGGCCGCGCAGGCACAGCTTGCCGACCTGCAGACCGGCAAGCGTCCGCCCGAAGTGCGCGTGAGCGAGGCCCAGCTCGCACAAGCCATCGCCAATGCGCACAAGGCCGCGCTCCAGCTCACGCGCGACGAGGCGCAGTTCCGCGCGGGCGGCATCGCCCGCGCCCAGCTCGACGATTCGCGCGAGGACGCAGCCTCGACAGCCGCGCAGGTCCGCGAGCTGGAGAATCAGGTCACCGTTGCCAACCTGCCCGGACGCAAGGCCCAGGTCGCGGCCCAGGCGGCCCAGGTGGAAGCCGCGCAGGCGGCACTCGCGCAGGCGCAATGGAAGCTCGACCAGAAACGCGTGAGCGCGCCGCAGGCCGGCCTCGTGTACGACACGCTCTACCGCGTGGGCGAATGGGTGCAGGCCGGCAGCCCCGTCGTGCAGATGCTGCCGCCGCAGAACGTGAAGGTGCGCTTCTTCGTGCCGGAAACCGTGGTCGGCTCGCTGGCGCCCGGCCGCCGCATCAGCCTGCACTGCGACGGCTGCGCCGCCGACATTCCGGCTGCCGTCACCTGGGTGTCGAACGCCGCCGAATACACGCCGCCCGTGATCTACAGCGACGAAAACCGCCAGAAGCTGGTCTTCATGATCGAGGCCCACGCTTCGCCCCAGGATGCGGTCAAGCTGCACCCCGGCCAGCCCGTGGAGGTGCGGCTCCAATGAGCGCGCACGACGCCCGCGAAGACACCGGCGCAGGCGCTGCGCAAGCGGCGCCGCCGGACTACGCCATCGACGTCCACAAGCTCAACAAGCATTTCGGCAGCAAGCACGTGGTCAACGATGTCTCGCTGCGCGTGGCGCGCGGCGAGATCTTCGGTTTTCTCGGGCCCAACGGCAGCGGCAAGACCACGTCGATCCGGCTGATGTGCGGGCTCCTCACGCCCGATTCGGGCTCGGGCACCTGCCTCGGCTACGACATCGTGCGCGAGAGCGCGCAGATCAAGCGGCGCGTGGGCTACATGACGCAGCGGTTCTCGTACTGGGAGGACCTCACGATCCGCGAGAATCTCGACTTCGTCGCGCGCATCTATCAGATGCCGAACCGCCGCGAGGCCGTGGACAACGCGCTCGAATCGCTCGGTCTCGCGAGCCGCGCGAGCCAGCTCACCGGCGCGCTCTCGGGCGGCTGGAAGCAGCGTCTCGCGCTCGCCGCGTGCATGCTGCACGAGCCGCAACTGCTGCTGCTCGACGAACCCACCGCCGGCGTCGATCCCACCGCGCGCCGCGACTTCTGGGAGGAACTGCACCGGCTCGCGGCGCGCGGCATCTCGGTGCTCGTGAGCACGCACTACATGGACGAAGCGGAGCGCTGCCACAAGCTCGCGTACATCGCCTACGGCAAGCTGCTCGCGCAGGGCACCGCCGCCGAAGTGATCGCCTCGCAGAATCTCGACACCTGGGCCATTCACGGCGAACAGCTTTCGGCGCTGTCGACCGAACTGCGCAAGACGCCCGGCGTCGATCAGACGGTGGTGTTCGGCTCCGCGCTGCACGCGAGCGGGCGCGACCATGCGGCGCTGGCCGCCGCCATCCAGCAGGCCGTCGAAGGCCGGCCGCTGCGCGCAGAGCGCATCGACACAAGTCTCGAAGACGTCTTCATCTATCTGATGGGCAGCGTGAAGGACAACTACGGAGTCGCGTCGTGAAGCTGCACTTCGGGTTCTCGCTCGCGCGCTGGTGGAGCGTCGTGCTCAAGGAGTTTCTGCAATTGCGGCGCGACCGTATCACGTTCGCGATGATCGTGGGCCTGCCCATCGTCCAGCTCACGCTGTTCGGCTATGCCATCAACACCGATCCCAAGCATCTGCCCACCGCCATCGTGATCGGCGAAGACAGCGTCTTCTCGCGCAGTTTCGTGGCCGGCATGAAGAACTCCGCCTATTTCGACGTCGTCGAAACGCTGCCCGACGAAGCCGCCGCGCGTCACGCGCTGGCGCGCGGCACCGTGCAGTTCGTGCTGAGCATTCCCGTGGACTTCTCGCGGCGCCTGCTGCGCGGCGAGAAACCCTCGCTGCTGCTGGAAGCCGACGCCACCGACCCCACCGCCATTGCCAGCGCGCTCGCCGCGCTGCCGGGCCTCGTCGGCCCCGTGGCCGCGAAGGATCTCACCGGGTCGCTCGCGCACCTGAACGGCGGGGCCGCTGCGTTCGACGTGCAGGTCCACCGCCTCTACAACCCCGAAGGCATCACGCAGTACAACGTCGTGCCGGGCCTCATGGGCGTGATCCTCACGATGACGATGGTGATGATGACGGGCCTCGCCATCACCCGCGAGCGCGAGCGCGGCACCATGGAAAACCTGCTCGCTACGCCCGTGCTGCCCGTCGAGGTCATGACCGGCAAGATCGTGCCGTATATCGCCATCGGCCTGATCCAGGCCACCATCATCGTGCTCGCGGCGCGCTTCGTGTTCCACGTGCCGTTCGCGGGCAGCCTTGTCGCGTTGTATCTCTCTGCACTCCTGTTCATTGCGGCGAATCTCACGGTCGGCATCACCATCTCGTCGCTCGCGCAGAACCAGTTGCAGGCCATGCAGCTCACCGTGTTCTACTTCCTGCCGAGCCTGCTGCTCTCGGGCTTCATGTTCCCGTTCGGCGGCATGCCGCGCTGGGCGCAATTCATCGGCAACCTGCTGCCGCTCACCTATTTCAACCGGCTCGTGCGCGGCGTCCTGCTCAAGGGCAACGGCTGGGTCGACCTGTGGCCCTCCGTCTGGCCGCTCGGCATCTTCACCGTGATCGTGATGGGCGTGGCCGTGCGCTTCTACCGGCGCACACTCGACTGAGGGCCCAGGCGATGAAACCTCATGTCCTCGTGACCGCCACGTGCGCGCTGATCCTCGCAGGCTGCACGCTGGGCCCCGACTTCCACGCACCCGCGGCACCCGATGCCGCGTCCTGGACCCGCGAGGGCATGCCGGCCGCCACGGCCCCAGCAAGTGCCACAAGCAACAACACAAGCAATGGCACAAGCGGCACACAGACGTTCGCCACCGTGCCGAACGTACCCGATGCGTGGTGGAAACAGTTCGGCAGTCCGGCGCTCGATCAACTCGTCGATGCCGCGCTCGCGGCAAGCCCGACGCTCGATTCCGCGCGCGCGAAGCTGATCGAGGCACGCGAGAATTACAACGCGCAGGCCGGCGCAACGCGCTTTCCGCACGTCGATGCCAGCCTCTCCGCCACGCGCGAGAAAATCGACCTCGCCTCGTTCGGCATTACCGCCGTGCCCAATCCCGGGCCGTTCACGCTCTACGACGCGTCCATCAGCGTCTCCTACGTCTTCGATCTGTTCGGCGCGAACCGCAGGGCGCTCGAAGCCACGCTCGCCCAGGTGGACTATCAGGCCTACGAACTCGCCGCCGCACGGCTCTCGGTGGCGGGCAACGTGGTGGCGTCGGCGGTGCGGCGCGCGTCGCTGCGCCGGCAGATCGAGATCACGCAGCAGTTGATCGACGCGCAATCGCGCCAGCTCGCGATCATGGAGGCGCGCCTCGCCGCGGGCGGCGTGGCCGATATCGACGTGCGCAGCCAGCGCACGCTGCTCGCCCAGACGCGAGCGACGCTGCCGCCGCTCGAAACGCAGCTCGCGCAAACCGATCATCAGCTTGCGGTGCTGCTGGGCGTCGCGCCCGCCAGCACGCAGTTCGACGCGCAACGGAACGCCCTCACGCTCGACGCACTGCGTCTGCCCGACACCGTCTCGCTCACGCTGCCTTCCACACTCGCGCGCGCCCGCCCCGACATTCGCGCGGCCGAAGCGGTGCTGCATCAGGCGAGCGCGAACGTGGGCGTCGCCACTGCGAATCTGTATCCGCAGATCACGCTTTCGGCCGGCATCGGGTCCGAACGCACGCGCGTGGAGGACGTGGTGAACGGACTGAACATCTGGAATTTCGGCCTCGGGCTCACGCAACCGGTCTTTCACGGTGGGGAACTGCGCGCGAAGAAGCGCGCCTCCGAAGCCGCCTGGGACGCCGCCTTCGCCGACTACCGACAGACCGTGCTGCAAGCGCTGCAGCAGGTGGCCGATACGCTGCGCGCGCTGGAAAACGACGCGCTCGAACTGCAATCGCGCAATATCGCCCATCGCGAGGCCGAGGCGAGCGCCACGGTCGCGCTTGCGCGCTACGAGGCGGGCGGCGTGAGCGAGTTCAGCCTCATCGATACGCAGCGCCAGGCGCTCCAGACCTCGCTCGACCGCACGCTAGCCGAAGCGAACCGCCTCGCGGATACAGCCGCGCTCTACCAGGCGCTGGGCGGCGCCGCATTGCCGCCGCAGACGGCACAGTAAGGCCGCCGCAGCCATGGAAAACCCCGCGGCAACCGGATGTGCCTGAGACAACCGTTCGTTTCCTTTCGCCTCGCGCGCGCGTGCGCGACAATGGACCCTCCCATCTTCATCCGTCCCCTTCCCAAAGAGCTGCGTATGAACCAGGCATTGCCGACTCCCGCCCCGCTGTCGCCCCACGATATCGTGATGGCCGACGCACTCGAACTCTCCCAGTGGATCCGCCTTCGCAAGGTGTCGTGCCGCGAGGTGATGAGCGCGTTCCTCGACCACATCGCACGCGTGAACACGCCCGCCAACGCCATCGTCTCGCTGCGCGAGCGCGATGCGCTGCTGCGCGAAGCCGGCGAACGCGATGCGGAACTCGCGCGCGGCGAATACCGGGGCTGGCTGCACGGCATCCCGCAGGCGCCGAAGGACCTCACGGCCACGGCGGGCCTCGCCACCACGCAGGGCTCGCCGCTTTTCCGCGACGAAGTACCGAAAGCCGACAGCCTCATGGCCGCACGCGTGCGCGCGCAAGGCGCGATCTTCATCGGCAAGACCAACACGCCGGAGTTCGGCCTCGGCTCCCATACCTACAACACGGTGTTCGGCACGACGCTCAATGCCTACGATCCCACGCGCAGCGCGGGCGGCAGCAGCGGCGGCACGGCCGTAGCGCTCGCCCTGCGCATGCTGCCCGTGGCGGACGGCAGCGACATGATGGGGTCGCTGCGCAACCCGGCGGGATGGAACAACGTGTTCGGTTTCCGTCCGTCGCAAGGGCGCGTGCCCTCGGTGCCGGCGCCCGAGCTCTTCTATCACCAGCTCGGCTATGCAGGGCCGATGGGCCGCAGCGTGGCCGACATGGCCATGCTGCTCTCCGTGCAGGCCGGCTACGATCCGCGCGCGCCGCTCTCGATCGCGCAGGACCCGGCGATATTCGCCGGCCCGCTCGCGCGCGATTTCGGCGGTACGCGCATCGGCTGGCTGGGCAACTACGACGGCTATCTGCCGATGGAAGACGGCGTGCTCGCGCTGTGCGAAACGGCGCTCAAGGATTTCGAAGCGATCGGCTGCCACGTGGAGGCGACGCGCCCCGACTTTCGCCTGGAGAACCTCTGGCAGTCGTGGGTCACGCTGCGCCACTTCTCCTGCGCGGGCACGCTGGGCGCGCTCTACCGCGATCCTGCGAAGCGCGCGCTGCTCAAGCCCGAAGCCGTGTGGGAAGTGGAAGTCGGCCTGCGCCTTTCGGGCGAGGACGTGTGGAACGCCTCGGTGCTGCGCAGCCAGTGGTACAACGCGCTGCTCGCGCTCTTCGAGCACTACGACTATCTCGTGCTGCCGAGCGGGCAGATTTTCCCGTTCGATGCGCGCGAGCACTGGCCGAAGTCCATCGCGGGCAAGACCCTGGACACTTATCACCGCTGGATGGAAGTGGTGATCGGCGCGAGCCTCGCGGGGCTGCCCGTGGTCAGCGTGCCGGCCGGTTTCAACGCGCAGGGCCTGCCGATGGGCATGCAGGTGATCGGCAAGCCGCTCGCGGACTTCTCCGTGCTGCAGCTTGCCCATGCCTACGATCAGGCCACGCGGTGGGTCAAGCGGCGCCTGCCGCCCGCGCTGGCCGCTTGATCGCACCGATGCCGGCGATGCCGCCGATATCTCCGCGGGCTACTTGAGCCCGAAATCGACCCGCGTGGTCGCGCCCTTGTCGTCGATGCCCTTCGCATCGAGCTTCGGCGCCACCACGAACACGCGGCTCGGATCGACCTTGCCCTGGAAGTACTGCTGCACCGCCTGGGCGCGCTGCTGCGCGAGGTCGCGCAGGCTCGCGTCGGTGATCGGCGCGTGCTCCGCGAGCGCCTGTTTCATGTCGTCGTCGGGCAGCGTCTTCGTGAGGCCGATCATGTTGCGCGGCTTCTTGAAGTCGGCCGATTTATAGGCCTGCGTGAGGTACTTGTCGTACTCCTTGTCGTCCACCTTCACCTGCGAGGTGTCCACGCTCTCGCCGTTGCCCACCGTGTCCTTCACCTTCTGCGCGCGCACGAGGTGATCCACGTACTGCTCGCGCAGCGCGGGCGTATCCACGGCCGGATCCACGCGGCCGATCAGGTCGATCTTGATCGAGGGCTTGTCGTCCAGCGCCTTCGCAATGGTGTCGAGCTTCTTCTCGTCCGCGTCGGTGAGCGTGGCGGTGCCCGGTGCGAACTCCACGTAGCCCAGCTCCTCGCCCCCGCCGCCGAACGCATTCGCGAGCAGCGAGAACGGCGCCGTCACGGCCTTCGCGATGAGATTGAGCACCGCCTTCCAGATCAGGCCGCCCAGGCTGAACTCGGGATTCGAGAGCGAGCCCGACACCGGAATGTTCACGTCGATCTCGCCTTTGCGGTTCTTGAGCAGCGAGATCGCGAGGCGCACCGGCAGCTTCGTCGCCGTGTCGTTGTCCACGTGATCGCCGAAGGTGAGCTGGTCGATGAAGATGTGGTTGTTCGCGCTGAGCTGGTCGTTGGCGAGCTGGTAGTGCAGATCGACGTTGAGCTTGCCCTTCGTGATCGGATAGCCCGCGTACTTCGTGGAATACGGCGTGAGATTCGTGAGCTCGATGCCGTGCGCCGAAGCGGTGAGGTCGAGCGAGGGCTTTTCGATGAGCGGATTCACCGTGCCCTTGATCGAGATCGGGCCGTTGCCCGACAGGTTCGCCGAAACGTCCACCGGCGCGGGCGTGGTCGATTGCGTGCCGAACGCGCCCACCGTCCCCTGGATCTGCACGAGGTCGGCCGTGTAGTTCGGCCTGATGAAGTTGTCGGTGTAGTTCACGCGGCCGCCCTGTAGCACGAGCTGGCCGAAGTGCAGCCGCACCGGGCTCTTCGGCGGCTGCGCGGCCGTGACCGTGGCAGGCGTCGATGCGGGCGCCGGCGCCGAGGCGGTTTGCGTCGCCGGTGCCGGCGCGGGTGCCGCAGGCGCGGCTGCCTCGCTCGCCGCCTGCGGCGAAAGCGGCACCGGCTCGCGCCCGCCGCGCGCCTCGGCGCTGGTATCGCGCGTGAGCGACTGGGCCTCGCCCGTCTGGTGCGCCACCACGTCCTTGAGGTTCAGCTTGCCCTGCGCGTCGAGCAGCACGCGCCCGTAGAAGCCGGCGAAGGTCACGCGGCTCGCGTCCACGTCGGTGCCGTGCGCCTCGTCGTAACTCGCGCGCAGGTTCGAGAGCGCGAGCGAGCGCCAGCCCGCGAACGGGTCGGAGGTGGCCTTGTCGAGCATGCGCACGTCCACCACCGCTGCGTCGCCGCGGTAGTTCGCCTTCAGCGCCTTGCCCTGTTCGAGCGCCAATTGACCCTTCATGTTGAGCAGCGCGCTCGCGATCACCGCATTCAGCTGGTTGCCGAAATACGGCTCGAAGGCAGCGGCGTCGAGCCGGTTCGCGTCGATCTTCAGCGTTGCCTTCAGCGGCGTCGGGTTCACGTCGCCGTTGAGCGCGAGCGTGCCCTTGCGGTTGAGCGTCGCCTTCAGGTCGATGGGCAGCGCGTGGCCCAGGTCGTCGCTGATCTGCTGGACCTTCAGGTCGAGCGGCGCGATGGCGAGCTTCACGGGGCGCGGCGTGCTGCTGTCGGTGAAGTTGACCGTGCCGCCGTTCACGTTGAACGCGTCGATCTTGTAGTGCCAGGCCGGCCCTTGCTGAACCGACTTCTGCGCCGCGTGTATGGCCGTGCGCTCATGCGCGGCCTCATGCGTGCCCGCGAGCTGCATGAGGTCGATGCTGCCGTCCTTGCGGCGCTCGGCGCTCACGGCGAGGCCCGTGAGATCGACCGATGCGATCTGCGCGGTGCGCGCCGTGAGGTCGATCTGGTTCACCTTGACCGCGCCCTGCGCGAGCGTGACGACCGGCGCCTTCGCGCCGCGCGCCGCCACCTTGAGCGTGTCGAGGTTCAGCGTGGTCGCGCCGACCTGCACCGCGGCCGGCGACTTGCTCCAGTCGGCGGCGAGCTGCGCGTCGAGACCCAGCTTGCCGTCCACGATCTGCGCGGCGGTGAGGTTGTCGATATACGGCTGCAGCGGCACGAGCGCCACGTCCTGGAGCTGGACCTTTGCATCGGCGGTCTTCGCGACCATGCCGAACGAGCCCGATGCCTTGACCGTGCCGCCGCCGTTCGCGGTCATGCCAAAGGTGTATTGGGCCGGCGATTTCGCGGTGGTCGAGAAGTTTGCCAGCGTCGTGTCGATGTCGCCGAGCACGAGGTCCACGGGGCGCGACGGCGTTTCGTCGTGCACGTGCACGGTGCCACCGTTGATCGCGAACTGGCGGATCGAGAGGTCGAGCGGCGCGGGCTTCGTTTCGGCCGCAGCCTGCGCTGCGCCGGAGGCGGCGGGTGGCGCCGCCGCACCGCTCGCGGCATTCGTGGCGTTCGCGGCGTTCTGATTCCCCGTTGCCGGCTGCTGCGTGCCCGCCAGCTTCTCGACGCTCAGCACGCCGCTCTTGTCGCGTGCCACCCAGACGTTGGGCGCGTCGAGCCGGATCTCGTCGAAGTGGTAGGCATTGCTGAACGGCTCGAGCGAGGCCGCCGCCACGTGCAGGCTGCGCGCGCCGAAGAGCGGCGCGTTGGCCGCATCGGCGGTGTCGATGTCGTTCAGGTCCGCGGTGCCCGACACGCGCAGCTCGGGCTTGTCGTCCGACATCACGAAGTCGAGCTTCAGATCCGTCGAGAGCTTGCCGCTCTTCACCTGCACCGGCAGCTTCGTGGGCGCGTAGGTCAGGAGGCGCGGCACGTCGAGCGCGTCGAGCTTGAGCGCCACTTCGGATTCGCGCGAGGCCGCGAACGGCTTGGTCTTGCCGTCGATGGCGAGCGTGCTCGTGCCGTCGATGCGCGCCCGCAGCAGCGGCTGAACGAAGATGTCGGTCTTCGAAGGCAGCGTGGCGATGAACGGGATGCCGAGCGTCCAGCGATCGATCACGTGCTTTTCGTTGAGCAGACGATCGTCGAACGTGATCTGCCCGTTCTCGACGCGGATGTTCGAGATCGAGAACGGCGTGGGCTTGCTGCCGGGCTGCGAGGGCTTCGAAAACTTCTCGATGAGATCGGTGAAGTTGAAGCGCTGCGCGTCGAGCCGCACGATGGTGATGCGCGGCGAATCGAGCCGCACTTCATCGACGACGGGCGCGAAGCGGAAGATCGACGACCACGAAGGCTTGACGACGAGGCGCTCGACGTCGAAGAAGTCGCCGTTGCCGCCGCGCTCGCCGATATGCACGCGGTCGGCTTCGAGCCGCAGCGTGTACGGGTTGAGTCCGATGCGGCCGATCGTGACGGGACGGTCGAGCTGCTTGCTCAGTTGCTGGGCGGCGAAATACCGGATGAGAGGCGGCGCGGCAAAGAAGCCGAGCAGCCCGAACACGACGAGGAAGATCAGCACGCCGGTCAGGATGTGCCGGGTGCGGGGTGCGCGCGCCACGGCGCGAACCGATTGCAGGGAAGAAGTCAGCGACGTTTTGTTAAGGCTTGCCATGCTCACCAGCAAGTGACGCGGCGACTGCCAGCCGCGGGTAGTGGGACTGGGATGACGGTCGTCGTTCCCGACAGCGGGAAGTATAGGCCCGATGGCCGGGAGCACGGCAGTAAAACGCCGCCGGACGAGAGCCGGCGGCGGAAGAGCTCGGCGATAAACCGGCGGCGCAGGCGCGCCGCCCCGCTACTGCCGCTCGACCGCCGGCGGCTGCCAGCTGCCGTCCACGGCGGCCTGCTTCGGCGCATAGAGCCGCAGCACGAGGCGGAAGTCGCCCTGCGGCGCCGGCACCCAGTTCGTGCCGCCGCGCGGACGGTCGGCCGACACGTGCACGTCGAGCGAGCCGTCGCGATTGCGGCGCGCGCCGTTGCGGTCGCCGAACGCCACGCGCACAGGGCCGCTGTCGTCGAGCGCGCCGTCGCTCGTATAAGCCGTGATCGACCAGAAGCCACGCACCGGCGGCAGTTGCTTCGCCGCGAAGTGGATCACGTAGCGGTTCGCGCCGTTGAGCGCGTGGCCGTCGCTGTCCTGCGTCACGCGGGCGCGCACTTCGTCGGAAGACGTTGCGAGGCCGGGTTGCGTATAGGCCGTGTATGCGCGCAGCGCATAGTCGGGGCCGTAGTTGCCCGCATCGTCGCCCACCCAGAGCCAGCCGTTGCCGGCAAGCAGGTTCGAGGGCGGCGCAGCCACCCGCGCACGGCCGTCGGCGTAGCCGGCCGCAATCCCGTCCGTCGCGTTGGCGGGAAGCTCCACGGCGTCGCCGGGATGCACGCCGATATCGGCGAGGATCTTGAGCGCGTGGGGATCGTCGGGCACGGGCGGGTTGTCTTCCAGCGCCTGCGAGAGCCGGCCGAAGAAGCCGTTCGCGTCGAGCGCGGCCACCTTCTGGGCGGGCGTGCCGGGCGCGACCGGATCGCCGCTCTGGCTCGCACCCGCCGAAGACGCGTCGCTGCCGTGGCCGCCACGGTCGTCCCAGGCCGAAAGCGCCGCGATGCGAATCCCGCGCTGGAGCTTGCGCACGGCCGCAAGATCGCCGCCGTGCGTTTCGATGCGCGCGAGGAACCAGACATAGCGCGTGGACACGTCCACGCGCTGCACGTGCGCAGGCAGGGTGCCCTTCCACCCGGCGGGCACGAACGCAATCGTTTGCGCCTTGACGCCGGTCGTGCGCCCGGCGGCCTTCGCAGCGGGCTTGGTCCCCGTATCGGCGCCGGGCTGCGCGCTCGTGGACCAGACCACGTTCGTCCACATGTCAAGCGCGCGCGCGTCCAGATAGCGGCCGTGCGAATCGGGCAGGCTCACAAGCACGGGTTCGCTGGACAGATCGAGCCAGCCGGACGAGCCGAGCGTGTCGAGGTTGGGCTCGGACGGGCTGGACGCGCCCACGGGCGGCAGCGACTGCGCATTGCGCAACGTATTGGGTTGCGACTGGCCGGGCGCGCTGCCGGTGGCGGCTTCGCGCGAAACGTCCATCAGGACGAGCGGAAAGCCGAACACATAGGAATCGGACACCTCGTCCTTGACCCACCCCGAGCCGGCGCTTTTCGGCGCAGCGCCCGGCGGGGACGCGCAGGCGGCAAGAAAAGCGAGGCCGGCAAGCGCAAGGCCGGTGCGGTAATGCGGGTATTCTCGACGTTTTTTTGTCATTTGTTAGATCTTGTAGGCAAAGCGGGCGGTCCAGAAAGTGACGTCGCGACCGGCGCCCGACGCTGTGCGTGGCCCCCCCGGGCCGTGGAATTCGCGCTGCGTGCTGACAATGCCGGCGGATCGTATCGTATCGCTCACGCCATGGCATGAAAAGCGGTATGAACGGAATTCTGTGTTACTTGGACAGGCCAGTGTATAGCGTGCAGCCATCAGGGACCGATCTGTAACCCAATGGAGCCGTTGCTCCAGAATATCGCCCTTGACCTTCCCATCATGGGAACGTAGATACTGCCTCACGTCGAATCCGTTTTACGTGCGGGCCAACATGAACGAACCCCTTCTTGAAGAACAAAGCGACACCCGTGTCGCCGAATTCGAAATCCACGGCATGACCTGCGCCGCCTGTGCGACGCGCGTCGAAAAAGCGCTCGCCCGGGTGCCGGGCGTCGCGCGCGCGAGCGTCAACCTGGCTACAGAAAAGGCCACCGTCGAGACGGGCGGCGACGTCGCGCCCGAAGCGCTCGTCGGCGCCGTCGAAAAGGCCGGTTACGAAGCCGTGCCCGTGGCCACGGAAACCGCGGCGTTCGCCATTGGCGGCATGACCTGCGCGTCGTGCGCGAATCGCGTCGAGAAAGCCCTCGCGCGCGTGCCCGGTGTAGCCGGCGCCACGGTCAATCTCGCCACCGAGCAGGCCACGGTCAACCTGCGCGCGCCGCTCACGGGCGACCTCGCCGACCAGATCGTGGCAGCCGTGACGAAGGCGGGCTACGAAGCCACGCCGCTCGTAGAAGACGAAGCATCGGGCCCAGCCCTCGATAGCATCGCTTCAGGCGGCGATGCGACCGCGCCCGCAGCCGCCGACCGGCCATCCAGCCGCGAGGCAGCCGCCACCCGCGCCGCGCGCCGCGAATGGCACGCCGTGCTGATCTCGGCGGCACTCACGGCCCCCCTCGTGCTGCCGATGCTCGGCCACGCCGCCGGCATCCACTGGATGCTGCCCGCCGTCGCGCAGCTCGCGCTCGCGTCGGTAGTCCAGTTCGTCTTCGGCGCGCGCTTCTACCGCGCCGCCTGGAAAGCCGTCCGGGCCGGCGCCGGCAACATGGACCTGCTCGTCGCGCTGGGCACCTCGGCGGCCTGGGGCGTGAGCGTCTACGTAATGCTCGCGCATCCCGGCGACGTCGCGCATCTGTACTTCGAAGCCTCGGCGGTCGTCATCACGCTCGTGCGCTTCGGCAAATGGCTCGAAGCGCGCGCGAAGCGCCAGACCACCGACGCCATCCGCGCCCTCAACGCCTTGCGCCCCGATCGCGCGCGCATCCGCGAGCACGGCGCGGAGCGCGAGGTGCCGCTTTCGGCCGTGCGCGTGGCGAGCATCGTGGTCGTGCGGCCGGGCGAGCGCCTGCCGGTGGACGGCGTGGTGCTCGAAGGCCGCAGCCATATCGACGAATCGCTGATCACGGGCGAAAGCCTGCCCGTGCCGAAAGAGCCCGGCGATCCTGTCACCGCCGGCTCGATCAACGGCGAAGGCGCCCTCGCCGTGCGCACCACGGCCATCGGCGCGGAGACCACGCTCGCGCGCATCATTCGCCTCGTCGAGAGCGCGCAGGCCGAAAAGGCGCCGATCCAGCGCCTCGTGGACCGCGTGAGCGCCGTCTTCGTGCCGGCCATCCTCGTGATCGCGGCCATCACGCTCGGCGGCTGGCTGCTGGCGGGCGCGCCTGCCGAAACGGCCATTCTCAACGCCGTGGCCGTGCTCGTGATCGCCTGCCCATGCGCGCTCGGCCTCGCCACTCCGGCCGCCATCATGGCGGGCACGGGCGCCGCCGCGCGCCAGGGCGTGCTCATCAAGGATGCCGAAGCACTGGAAACCGCGCACAACGTGAGCGTGGTGGCCTTCGACAAGACCGGCACGCTCACGCTCGGCAAGCCCTCGCTCACGGCATTCGAGACCGCGGACGGCATCGCGCGCGCCGAAGCCCTGGCGCTCGCCGCCGCCGTGCAGCAGCACAGCGACCATCCGCTCGCGAAGGCAGTGATCGAGGCGTTCGCAGCCGGGGCCAACGGCACGCCGGTGCCCGCCGCCGCGCATGCGCGCGCTGTGCCGGGACGCGGCGTGGAGGCGGAAGTGAACGGCCGGCGCTACGCCATCGGCAGCGGCCGCTGGCTCGACGAACTCGCGCTCGAGGTGCCGCCCGGGCTGGCGGCGCGCGCCCAGGCGCTGGAGCAGGCCGGCAACACGGTCTCGTGGCTCACCGCCGCGCCGCATGGAGCCGCGCCCGAAACCGTGCTCGCGCTGCTCGCCTTCGGCGACACGCTCAAGCCCACCGCACGCGCCGCCATCGACCGCCTGAAGGCAATGGGCATCCGCAGCGTGCTCGTGACCGGCGACAACGCCGGCAGCGCGGCGGCGGTCGCGGCGCAGCTCGGTATCGACGAAGTTCACGCACAAGTGCTCCCCGACGACAAGGCCGCGACGATCCGCGACCTCAAGATCCGCACGGGCGGCATCGTGGCGATGGCGGGCGACGGCATCAACGACGCCCCCGCGCTCGCCGCCGCCGACATTGGCATCGCCATGGCCACCGGCACCGACGTCGCGATGCACGCCGCCGGCATCACGCTCATGCGCGGCGACCCGCTGCTCGTCGCGGCCGCCATCGACATCTCGCGGCGCACGTGGCGCAAGATCCAGCAGAACCTGTTCTGGGCGTTTTTCTACAACCTGATCGGGATTCCGCTCGCGGCCTTCGGCCTGCTCAACCCCATGCTCGCGGGCGCCGCCATGGCGTTCTCCAGCGTGAGCGTGGTCACGAACGCCCTGCTGCTGCGCACCTGGCGCGGCTCGCGCTGAGGCGGCGGCGCCTCGGCGCCGCACGCCCTCGTCTTCGCTTTTCCCTGCGATTCGCTCAAGGAATGCATCCGCGCGCCGTAAAAACCGGATGCCAGCGCTTCCCGGCGCCGGTTCCCCGTTTCATTTTCATTCGGAACCGATCCCATGATCCCATCCCTCCCGCGCCGCACCAGTGTCGGCGTGCGCCTCGCGCTCGTTTCCTGCGTGCTCGTCGCCGCTATCTTCACCGTCTTCACATGGGCGCTGACCCGCGCCGCCGCCGGCCAGGTGAGCGATCAGGTGCGTGCGCGCATCGTCGAGAAAGACCGCTCGGTGGCATCGGCCATCGCGCTCATCGACGGCGCGCTCGACGCCGAAGTGGACCGTTCGATGACACTCTTCGCGAGCTTCCTGCCAGGCGGCTGGTCGCTCGACGAAACCCAGAAAGCGGACGTGGCCGGCTACGCCGCGCCGCTCGTCAAGGCCGGCGACCACGTGCTCGACCTCGACTTCTCGATCCCCGACCAGTTCCTCGAACGCAGCGGCGCCATTGCCACCGTGTTCGCGCGCAGCGGCGACGACTTCGTGCGCGTCACCACCTCGCTCAAGAAGCAGGACGGCTCGCGCGCCATCGGCACGCTGCTCGACCGCAAGGGCCCCGCCTACGCGCCGATCCTCGCGGGACGCAGCTACACGGGGCTCGCCGGCCTGTTCGGCAAGCAGTACATCACGCAGTACCGGCCGATCAGCGACGCGAGCGGCCGCGTGATCGGCGCGCTCTTCGTGGGGGTGGACGCCGGCGCGCAGATCGCCGCGATCAAGGCCGAAATCGCGAAGCTCAAGATCGGCGACACCGGCTACTACTTCGTGCTCGACGCCTCGAACGGGCCGTCGCGCGGCACCTTCCTCGTGCACCCGGGCGCCGCCGGCCAGCACTACGACGACGCCAGCGGCCCCTGGTCGCGCATGCTCTCCGAGCGCGAGGGCACGCTCGAATACAGTTCGGCCGACGCCACGCTCGGGGAGCGCGACGCGCGCACGAAGCTCGTCTCGTTCATGAGCGTGCCGCAATGGCAATGGCTCGTGGGCGGCGTGGCGCCGCGCGACGAAATCATGGCCGACGTGCACGCCACGCGTAACCGCTTTGCCGCAATTGGCTTCGTGCTGGTCGCGGCGTTCGCGCTGCTGTCGATCCTGGCCGCGCGCCGGCTCGTGAGCCGGCCGCTCGACGCCGCCGCGCAGGCGGCCGGACGGCTCGCGGCGGGCGACCTCAGCGTGCGCATCGGCCACGCGGGCACGCCGGCGCGGCACGGCGCGAGCGGCAGCCTGGGCTCGCCGGACGCCGGGGGCAACGACGAAATCGGCCGGCTCACGCACGCCATCGACGGCATCGGCGTGGGCCTCGCGAAAATTGTGGGCGAGGTGCGCGGCGCCTCGGCGCAGATGCGCGACGACACCTCGCGCATCGCCGCGGGCAGCGGCGAGATCTCGGCGCGCATTGCGAGCCAGGCGAGCAGCCTCGAAGAAACGGCGGCGAGCATGGAGCAGCTCACCTCGACGGTCCAGCAGAACGCCGACCACGCCATGCGCGCGAACACCGTGGTCACCGGCGCAGCCGATGCCGCGCTAGACGGCGGCCGCGCCGTGGAGCGCGTCGTGCAGACCATGAACGACATCAGCCAGGCATCGCGAAAGATCACCGACATCACCGGCGTGATCGAAGGCATTGCGTTTCAGACCAACATCCTCGCGCTCAACGCGGCCGTCGAAGCGGCGCGCGCGGGCGAGCACGGCCGGGGCTTTGCGGTGGTGGCGAGCGAAGTGCGCGCGCTCGCGCAGCGCAGCGCTTCCGCTGTGAAGGAGATCGAAGCGCTGATCGCGGAATCGGCAGCGACCGTCGAGACCGGCTACCGCATCGCCGGCGATGCGAGCGCCACCATGCGGACCATCGTCGCGCGCGTGGAGGAGGTGCGCTCGATCATCGGCGAGATCAGCGTGGCCTCGCGCGAGCAGTCGGGCGGCATCGAACAGGTGAATCTGGCGGTTGCGCAGATCGGCTCGGCAACGCAGCAGAACGCCACGCTGGTGGGCGAAGCCGAGCGCGCCGCGGCGGCGCTCCACGAGCAGGCCGCGGCACTGGCGGAACTCGTGGCCGTGTTCAAGGTGAACGGCGGCGCGTGAAGTGAGGCGCCCCATCCGGCCGGGAATGCGGATCGTGCCTCTCCTGCGACCGCGCCTCAACATGGCTTTGGCATCAACGACCTGGCTTCGATATCCCAAGGTTACCCACAAGCCTCTCAACACAATCTGTGAATAATTCTTCGGCGATACGCGCATGCGCTCCCCGCCCCTGCGCGGCTCGACATTCAGTGCGTTTCCCCTCCTGGAGCGGCCAGTGGGGTCGCCCCTTTTCTCTCGATGCCAAACTATTGTCCGAGCGCAAGTTTTGACAATCAATTACAGTTCGACGGCACAAACTTCGATAGCGTACGGCCTGCCCAAATTCCTTGCGTACGTCGAAGCCCTATGAGCCAGCAAACCGTTATCGCTACAGGCCATGCCCAATGCACCATCCAGGCGATGCCCTGGCAATCGCGCGCGCCCGTGCCGACCACGGAGGGAATCGAAGCCATTCATCGCCGGACACTTGAGGAAGCCGCCAGCCTCAAGCAAACGATCGCTCGTCTGGAGACCGAAATTGCGCAGGCGCGGATCGCCCGGCAGACAGCGACCGTCAAGGCCCAGCGGCTTGGCGAATTGATGGCGGAACTGAGCGGAATGAAGGGCACGCCGGGCTCCGTCGAGCAATCCCGGGCCACCGCTATACCGGCTGACGCCGAGCCCGCCGGTGCGCCGCTCAAGCCGACCCGCAAGGGATACTGGATTGCGGGCATTGTCGTCGCGATCCTGGCGGCGGGCGCGCTGCTGGCGTCCCAGACGCTGAACGGAAACGACTGGCAGGGATTCTTCGGCCATGCCGCCGCCAGCATCCACTCGGGGTTCGTTTCGTCGCGTTGACCAGCGCTCGCCCGCCACGGCTTTGGCGCCGCGGCGCGCTCCGGCATGCCTGTTGTGCATCGCCTCTGGCGCTTTCCTTGTGCGTCAAACACTTAGGTTCGATGTCCCAAGGTTACCCACAAGCCTCTCAACAAAAACTGGGGATAAGACAGCCGCGCGTTGCCTGCTCGCTGCCGCTTGCGATGCTTCAGGACGACTTGCTTTTGGCGTCAAGGACTTAGCTTCGCTGTCCCAAGGTTGCCCACACCCCTGTCCACGAAATCTGGGGATAAGCCCGCCCCGTGTTGCCCAATCGTTGCGGCATCCGATGCATCAGGACGACTTGCTTTTCGCGTCAAGGACTTAGCTTCGCTGTCCCAAAGTTGCCCACAAGGCTTTCCACGAAAAGTGGGGATAACTATGAAATCCGAACGGGCCGACGTTTGGCACACCGCATCGCCCCGCACGCGGCCACATTGCTGAGCAGTGCCGCAGAAGTATCAAGGATCCCTTCGCAGTGCGATAACGACGAGGCGACTCGGCGGCGCGCCCCTGCTCCCCGCAGAACGCGCGCCGCCGCCTCATTGCCCTTGCGGCTGCACGGGCGGCGTGTACTGAGCGCCCGGGCCGCTCTGCTCGGGGCCGCTGTCGTCGGGCGTGGGCGTCGGCGCGAGCGCGGGCTCCTGAGCCGGGAACGGCGACGTGGCAGCAGGCTCGCTAGCCGGGCCGAGGATCGGCGGCACGCCCAGTTCGCGCGGTTGCGAAGCCGCCAGAGGCGCCGATGCCTGCGATGCCGCCGAAACCCCCGAACCCGCCGTCGCAGCGGAGGCCCCAGACGCCACCGCTTCGGAAGCCAGCTTCGGCACCACGCGCGGTGCGGGCGCGCGCCGGACCGGTGCGGCCGGCGTCTCGACCTTTTGCGTTCCGAACAGCGTCTCGATCCATGCGCGCAGCTTCTCGCGGAAGGTCTCGAACGCGCCCGGCGTCACCTCGGTATCGAAGCGCGCGCGCGGATCCACAATGCGTGCGCGCAGCGCGCGCTGGAAGAAGTCGCCGACGATCGGCAACGCGCTGCGCGCGCCCTGCCCCCAGTAGTCGTCGAGCGTCACGCGGCCGTCGTCGAAGCCGACCCATGCGCCCGCAACGAGTTGCGGATCCATGAGAATGAACCAGCCATCCGTATTGCCCTGCGTGGTGCCGGTCTTGCCGGCCACGTCGGCGCGAATGCCGAAGCGCGTGCGGATGCTCGAACCCGTGCCGCGATTCACCACGTCGCGCATCACGTCGATCAGGGTGCGGTCGGCGGACTCGGAAAGCGCGCGCTCGGGCGAAGCGCTCGGGAACTCCGCGAGCACGTCGCCCTTGCTGTCCTCGATGCGCGTGACCATGCGCGGCTCCAGGTACTCGCCGTCGTTGGCGATCGTGCTGTACGCCGACACCATTTCCTTGAGCGTCACCGGGCTCGTGCCGAGCGCGAGCGACGGCACCGGGTCGAGCTCGCTGTCGCGCACGCCCATCGAACGCGCGAGACGCGCCACCTTGTCCGGGCCCACCTGCTCCATCAACTGCGCGGTAATGCGGTTGCGCGAGTAGGCAATCGCGTCGCGCAGCGTCATCGGCTTGTTGCTGGGCGGCACGTCGTCGTCCGGGCGCCAGATTTCGCCGCCCGCCAGCGGGATTTCCACCGGCTGATCGATAAACGTGTCGGTCGGCTTCGCGCCCGCGGCAAAGGCCGCGCCGTACACGAAGGGCTTGAACGTCGAGCCCGGCTGGCGCCGCGCCTGCTGGACGTGGTCGTAAGGCTCGTCCGCGAAGTCGCGGCTGCCCACCCACGCCTTGATCTGCCCGTTGCGCGGGTCGATGGCGAGAAAGCCCGCCTGCACTTCGGTCTTGTCCTTGCACAGCGCGCGCATGAAGGTGCGGTCCGAGGCAAGCTGCTTGAGCGCATCCTCGTCGTTCGCGCCGGCGTCGCGCACGCTCTTGTAGTCCGGCGTTTCGCGCATGAAGGTGCGGAAGAGATCGTTGGCCGGCGTGCAGCCCTTGCCGTTCCAGGCGCCGTTCGCGATGGCCTGCAACTGGTTCGCATGCTGCGCGAGCGCGGCGGTCGCCATGGCCTGCAGGCGCGAATCGATCGTAGTGCGAACGATCAGGCCATCCGAGTAGATGTTGTAGTCGTTGCGGTCCGCCCACGCGATCAGCCACTTGCGCAACTGCTGCGCAAAATGCGGGGCCGGGCCGGGCGGCTCGGTCTGGCGCGCGAAGTCGAGTCGCAGCGGCTTTTTCGAGAGCACCGCGTACTGCGCGGGCGCGAGCTTGCCGTACTTCACCATCTGCGAGAGCACGGTATTGCGCCGCGCGAGCGCGCGCTCCGGATTGATCACGGGGTTGTAGTAGGCGTTGCCCTTGAGCATGCCCGTGAGCGTGGCGCTTTGCAGCACGTCGAGCTGATCCGCCGATACGCCGAAGTAGGTGCGCGCCGCCATCTCGATGCCATACGCGTTGTAGAGGAACGGCACCGTATTCAGATAGGTTTCGAGAATCTGCTGCTTGCTGTAGACGGACTCGATCTTGAACGCCGTGATCGCCTCCTTCAGCTTGCGCGTGAGCGTGGGCGCGCGGCCGATCTCGTCGGGATAGAGATTGCGCGCGAGTTGCTGCGTGATGGTCGAGCCGCCCTGGCGGTCGCCCGAAAAGGTGTGCAGCGCGGCGCCCGCGGTGCGCTTGAAGTCGATGCCGTGATGCTCGTAGAAGCGGTGATCCTCGGTCGAAATGAGCGCATCGACCATGTGCGGCGAGACCTCGTTGAGCGGCACCCAATCGCGGTTCGAGGGCTTGAACTCGGCGAGCAGCTTGCCGTCCGCGGAGAGGATCTGCGCGGGTTCGTCCACGCGCGCCTTGCGGATGTCGCCAATGCCCGGCGTGAACGGGATCAGCACCAGCACATAGAGCACGAAGAGCGCCGGCACGGCCGCAATGCCATAGAGCACGCCGCGCCGCGTCGGATGCCGCAGATGATGAAGCGCCTTCGCGGCGAGCGGGGCAAGCCTCGCACACGCGGCCGCGAAGAAAGGCTGGAGACGGTGGAAACGGGCCACGCCTGCCTGGAAGCCGGGCTTCAGGCAGGCGGACCATTTGGCGAACTGATCGCGGACGAACGACACGTAACGCTTCACGCGGACAAAAGATGGGCTGGAAAAGCGTGCATCGTATCAAAAATCGCCCTCTGCTCCGGTACTTGCCCGCGCGCCGCGATTAATCTGCGCTCCGCAATAAATGCCGCTGCAACATCATGCGTGGCGCGCTCGAACGGCCGATCCCGCCGTCGAATATGACGCCGCGATGAAATGGTTCTTCCAGATTCAGGAAGGATCCTGTCCAGCCAGCCCGGCTTTTCCGGCAGCACTTAATTCTTACACTCCTGACGCTGTTTTCAACCGCTACGGCATCACTCAGGAGTCCATTCGTGAAGAACAAGAATTCGCCCGCTACCGGGCCGGTCATGACGACCGTTACGGCCTTTGCAGCCCTCGCCACGTTTGCACCGGCCGCTCACGCGCAAAGCTCGGTTACGCTCTACGGCCTGATCGACGCCGGCATCTCGTACACCAACAACGTGGCGAGCGGCAAATCGGGCGGCGCGCTCTGGCAGGCGACGAGCGGCGAGGTCAACGGCAGCCGTTTCGGCCTGCGCGGCAGCGAGGACCTGGGCGGCGGCCTGCATGCGATCTTCGTGCTGGAGAACGGCTTCAACGTGCAGAACGGCAAGCTCGGTCAGGACAGCCGACTGTTCGGCCGCCAGGCCTATGCCGGCCTCGCGCAGGACTCACTCGGCTCGCTCACGCTCGGCCGCCAGTACGACGATCTCGTCGATTTCGTCTCGCCGCTCTCGGCCACGGCCGGCACTTTCGGCGACACCGGCTTCGCGCATCCGTTCGACAACGACAACCTCAATCACTCGCTGCGCATCAACAACGCAGTCAAGTACACGAGCAATACCTATAGCGGCCTGAAGTTCGGCGCCATGTACGCGTTCTCGAACCAGAGCGACTTCGGCACGAACCGCGCATACAGCTTCGGTGCGAGCTACAACACGGGCCCGCTCGCCCTGGCGGCCGGCTATCTGCAACTGAACAACACGCAAGGCGCGAACTCAGGCAGCCCGGGCGCGGTCGATCTCGCGGAATCGACGGCCAACGGCAAGGGCGGCTTCGCGCTGGGCGCCGATCGCCTGCGCTCGTTCGGCGGCGGCCTGAACTACACGTTCGGCCCGGCCACGGCAGGCTTCGTGTTCACACGCAGCGAATACGCGGGATCGACGGCCTTCGGCTCGCAGGGCGGCGACGTGAGCTTCGACAACTACGAAGTGAACGGCAAGTACCAGCTCACGCCGGCCTGGATTCTCGGCCTCGCGTACACGTACACGGACGGCCACGTCGATCAGAGCACGACCTACGGCGCCGATCCGAAGTGGCAGCAGGTGAACGTGCAGGCGGTCTACCGGCTCTCGAAGCGCACCGACCTCTATGCCGAAGCGATGTACCAGCACGCAAGCGGCCACAACTACGTGGCGTTCATCAACACGGCGGGCGGCGCTTCGACGACGGCCAATCAGGTCGTGAGCACCGTGGGCATGCGCGCGCGGTTCTAGGAAGCGGCGGTTGGCGTGGCGCGGAAAGCCCCGGCGGGCCTCGCGCGCCGCGTCAGACAACGAGCGAAAGGACGATCGCGCACCACACCGCGCACGCGCCGCACAAAAAGGTGCGGCGCGCGACGAGCATGCGCGACTCGTCGCCGGGCGTGCTCATGGGCGAGGTGGCGAGAAACGGCACGCAGCCGAGGCACGCGAATCCGGCCAGCGCGATCACCACGACGATGCGCTCGCCGAAGCGCCAGGGCGAGGGCTCGTGCAGCCCCCAGTAGCCGAGAAAGAGCATGCCCATCGAAAACATCGTCGCGGCGGCCGAACTGAGCGCCACCACCGATCCCGTTGGAAATTGCATGTGCGTCTTCTCCCGATGCGCCTCGCGCGAAGTCGGGCCATTATCGGCGCAGGGCGGCGCGCGAGGCAACCTCGCGCGGCGGACACTGCAAGGCCGCGGTGCGACTTACGCCGTCGGCCGGAACATCTGGAACATCTCGCCGATCTGCGCGTAGTCGGCACGATAGCCCGCGCGCATGATGGGCTGCGCGGCGTGCGTATCGAACAGGCCGTCCTTGAGAAACTCCTCGCGAATATGCACGCCCACCACCTGGCCGAGCGCGAGCCAGTTGTCCATCGGCGTGCCGTCGAGCGTGGCAAGCCGCACCACCTGCAACAGACGGCATTCGAGCGCGGCCGGCGATTCGCCCACGTGCGGCACGTTCACGTTGCGGCCCGGCGCCGGCGTGAGCCCGGCGAGCGCGAATTCGTCGACCTCGGCGGCAACGGGCGCCGAGGTGCGGTTCATCTGCTGCGCGAGCGGCTTCGAGGCGAGATTCCAGACGAATTCGCCGGTCGCCTCGATGTTGGCAATGCTGTCCTTGCGGCCCTCGCTGCAGAAACCAATGATCGGCGGGAAAGTCGCGAACGCGCCGAAAAAGCTATAGGGCGCGAGATTCAGGCAGCCGTCGGCGGCCCGGGTGGAAACCCAGCCGATCAGGCGCGGTGCGACGATCGCCTTGAAGGGATCGTGCGGCAGACCGTGGCCGGCGGCGGGATCGTAGAAGTAAGTGCTCGGCATGACGAAACTTTGCGTGGGCAAGCTGCGGGAATGGGGTAGCACTATGACACGGCTGCCGGCGCTTTGCCGAGGTAGCCGCAGAGTGGGATTTGTCCACAGATTTTGTTGAGAGGGCTGTGGACAAGCTGCGCACATCCCACCCAGGGCGCTGATGCACAACGCCTTTTTACCGCGCCCGTCGATTTGTGCAGCACGAGGGCCAGCCCTATCGCGCCGGGTCTGCGAACCGCGAAGCCCCAAACGCAACAAGGCCGGCTCCCGTTGGGGAGCCGGCCTTGTCTCTGGCTGGCGTATCCGGCGCAGCGCGGCGGGCGGCGCAGAGGCCGCCGCGCGCTACTCGCGCAGGTGCGGCTTACTCGCGCGGCAGGCCGAACGGCATGTAGTGCGAGCGGCGAACGCGTTCCGCTTCGCGGTGGCGTGCACGGTACGAGTACTCTGCATCCATCGGCAGATACGGCGAGGCGAAGAGATCGCTCGCCTTTTGAATCAGTGCAAGGATAAAGCTCATGGCGACTCCCGGTTAGTTGGACGATAAGGGTTTTCCCTAGGACAAGAGCATTATAGGGTTTTCCCTAGATCGTGACTAGTGCGGCGCAGCAAAAAAGCTGCGGCACCCCGTCGCACCGGGATCAATGTCAATGATGCGTTGCAACAAAACAACGCATCGCCGATTTCAATACGGGGACAAAACGGACTCAGCGGCCCCGGGTTTGACTGGCAGGCCGCGCGTGATGGGCGCGCGGAACGGCATGCTGGGTCCGATGCGGCGGCGCTTCGCGAACGGCAGGGACCGGCGCAGCGGGCGCAGGCGCCGACGCGGCCACCGGCGGTGCCGCCAGACGCGCCAGCGCGCCGGCAAGCGCCGCCTGCTGGTCCTGCATCATCTGCGCGAGATGCTGTTGCTGGGCGCTCGTCTCCGACGCGAGACGCACCAGTGCGACCGTCTGGGCGACGCCGGCCGCTACTGTCACCACGAGCGCTCCCGCCGCCGCCGCGAGGGTCCACTTCATGCGACGCGACAGTTCGGCCGCCGCCCGGCCCTGATCCGCGATCCTGCCGTGCAGCGCGTCCACGGCCTGGGCAAGCGCCTTCGTGCGGGTGTCTTCCGGCGCGGGAGGCACTGCTGGCGCGATGCGCGACCCGGTGTCGGCAATTTCAGGCGGGGCGCTCGCGCCGTCATCCGGTTTTACGTCGTCGGTCGCCGCGCTTTCCGGCTCTCGCAGCGCGGGTTCTTCCAATGCCGCCGCTACCGCTGCCGCCCTCGTCCGCGTGCTACGACGCGGCGCGGCCGCCACTGGCGCCAGCGCCGGCTGAACTGCCGATTCGACCTCGGCGCCCGGCGCAGCCTCGGCACGCTCCACCACCGGTTGTTGAACTCCGCTCAGCTCTTCCTGACCCGAATGGACATCGGGCGTTCGCATCGATGGCGCGGGCCTGTGGGTGGGATCGTCGCCGAACAGGTCGAAGGTGCTCTCGTCGCGCGGCGGCTCGGCCGGTTGCGCAACCGGCGATGCGACCCGCGCAGGAGTGTTCCCGGTATCGGCGGGAAGAGCGGAAGCGGGGGAAACCCGTCGCTTCGGCGGCACACCGCGCGCGGCACGCGCGGCGTTGGGGGAGGTGGGATCTGCGTTGTCTGCGATATCAGCCATAAGGATCGAGGCGTCCTGCGCCACGCGGGGCGGGTCCAGCCACGGCGCGGCGTCTTCGTGCGATGGATTCGAGTCTGCATTGTCGCATGGGGGTGTCCGATTACCGGGCCGAACACCGGCCAGTTTCGGGTCGAATTCGACGCTAATGCGCCACGCATGCGTGCGTGCCTCAACCCGGCGCGCCTTCCTCGCGAAACTCCTTCACGGCCGGCAGTTGCCGCAGCGCCGCGCAGATCGCCTCGTACTCCATCGAGGAAACCCGGCCGAGCGTAATCATCACGACGTCGAGTTCGGGCGAGTCGTCGCTCTGCTGGACGACGAACTGCTTCACGCGCGGGCTCGACGCGCCGAGCGCATCGTGCAGCGAATGGAACGTGAGCGCGCCGCGATCGACGATCAGCGAGATCTGCCGGCGCTGCCGGAACGTGATGAAGCGGCGCTCCAGCGGCTTGATGCCCGCGAGGATGATGAGAATGATGATGGTCGCCGCAATGGCTGCCGTATACAGACCACCGCCCACGGCGAGGCCGATGGCCGCTACCGACCACAAGCTCGCGGCCGTCGTGAGGCCGCGCACGATCTCGCCGCGCAGAAGAATCGAGCCGGCGCCGAGGAAGCCGATGCCCGAGACGACCTGCGCGGCCATCCGCGACGGGTCGAGTACGACGTGGTCGTTCGAGAGCACGTCGGCAAAGCCGAACGCCGAAACGATCATGATGAGCGTCGAGCCCACGCACACGAGCATGTGGGTGCGCAGGCCGGCAGCCCACGAGAGCCGTTCGCGCTCGAAACCAATGACGCTGCCGAGGGCGGCGGCCAGCACGAGCCGCGAGATGAGTTCGATATTGGTGATCATTGGGGGTGACACTCCTTTTTTGGTACGGATGGCTTCTGCCCATTCAGAGCCGTCCTGTCGATATCCGCAAAGGCATGCGCCGGTCCCGGCCGAGCCCGATCCGGGCACTATCCTGCGCGGGTGCCGCGCCTCCTCCAGGTTGGCGGTGCGGCGTACAATCGCCGTCTTCGCCTACTTTCGATGCCGCCCGGCGCGGCGCGCTCCATCATGCCAGCACCCGCCAGCGCAGGACTGCGCGACCACTTCGACCGCATCGTACTGCCGCTGTGGCGCGGACCCGGCTTCAACGCCGCGCTGCGCCTGCCCTACGAGGCCGTGGAAGCCAGCGGCGCCGCGCCCCTGCCGGCCGTCCGCTATCGTGCGATGGCCTGCGCCCGCCAGTTGTTCGTCTTCTCCCAGGCCGGCGACGCGGAGCATGCCCACACGCTGTTCGAAACGCTGCGGCACTACTTTCAGGACAACGTGCGCGGCGGATGGTTCTTCAGCGTCGATCCGCAAGGGGCGCCGCTCGACACCACCAAGGACCTCTATACCCACGCTTTCGTCGTGTTCGCGTGCTCGGTTTATGGCGCGCGTTTCGGCGTGAGCACGGCGCTGGACCTCGCGCGCAGCACCTCGGCGCTGATCGTCGATCGCTTCGCCGCCGGTGACGGGCTCTTCAACGCGGCGCTGGATGCCTCGTTCACCCAGGTAACGGGCACGCCCATCCAGAATCCGCTGATGCATCTCATCGAAGCCTGGCTCGCCGCCCGCGAGGCAACCGGCGACGCCGCCTTCGATAGCGCGATCACGAGGCTCGTCGAAGCGATCTCGCGGACCTTCCTGCACGCGCCCACGGGCTGCATCGCCGAACTGCCCATCGGCGCGGCGGACAACCGGCTGGAGCCGGGGCATCAGTTCGAGTGGTTCTGGCTGGTGTCGTGCGCCGCGGGACGGCTGGGCGCATCGGGGCTAGACGAGGCGCTTGCGCGCGCCTTCCCGTTCGCCGTGCGCCACGGGGTGGATCCGGCGAGCGGCGCCGTGGCGGCGGCGCTCGACGAAACAGGACGGGTGATCGACGCGACCCAGCGCATCTGGGCGCAAACGGAGTACCTGCGCGCGATCGCGACGCACGGCGACGCCGCAGTGGGCGCCACGCTGCCGGGCCAGATCGAGCGATTTGCGGCGCGCTTCTTGACGCCGCAGGGATGGGTGGAGTGCCGCAGCGCGGCGGGCGAAGTCGCGCGTGCGGACATGCCGTCCACCACGCCTTATCACCTGCTCACGGCCTATACCGCGCTGCCGCTCTGACCGACCGTCAAAGAGAGGCGCCCGCGGCCGGAAATCAGCCCAGCGCCATCTGCGCGTGGGGCTCGCTGCGCAGATCCGGGCCCGAAGCCAGCGCGCGCCCTTCGGCCAGCACGGCCGGCGAGATCTCGAAGGCCGCCACCGCATTGGCCAGTTGCCGCGTCTGCTCGTGCAGCGACGAAGCGGCGGCGGCCGCCTCTTCCACGAGCGCCGCATTCTGCTGGGTCATCTGGTCCATCTGGGTAACAGCCTGATTGACCTGCTCGATGCCCGAACTCTGTTCGAGCGACGACGCGCTGATGCCCGCCATCATCTGCGTGGCGCGCGAGATCGAAGTCGAGACCTCCTCCATCGCCTCGCCCGCCCGGGCAACCAGTTCGGAGCCGCCGCGGATCTGCGCCACCGACTCGCTGATGAGCGTCTTGATCTCCTTGGCCGACTGCGCGCTGCGCTGCGCGAGCCCGCGCACCTCGCCCGCCACCACTGCGAAACCGCGGCCCTGCTCGCCCGCGCGCGCCGCTTCCACGGCCGCATTGAGCGCGAGGATATTGGTCTGGAAAGCGATGCCGTCGATCACGCCGATGATCTCGGCGATCTTGTCCGAGCTGTCCGCAATGCCCTGCATGCGCTCGACCACCTCGTTCACGACGGAAGTGCCGCGCGCCGTGGCGTTGAGCGCCGCGTCGGCCAGCGTGCTCGCCTCGCGGGCGTTGTCGGCCGTGTTGCGCACGGTGCCCGTGAGCTCTTCCATGCTCGCGGCCGTTTCCTCGAGCGACGCGGCCTGCGATTCCGTGCGGGCCGACAGATCGGCGTTGCCGGTCGCGATCTCGTTCGCGCCCACGTGGATCAAGCTCGCCGTCTCGCGCACCGTGTGCACCGTGCGCGCGAGGCTCGCCTGCATCGTCGCGAGGCCGCTGAAGAGCCGGCCGATCTCGTTGTCGCCGCGTGCAATCACGCGTTCGTCGAGGCGCCCGCGCGCGATGCGGTCGAAATGGCGGCCGGCTTCTTCGAGCGGCGCCACCACGCCGCGCCGCAGCCCGACGTACACGCCCGCCACGAGCGCGATCAAGCCGACCAGGATCGCAAGGCCGACCGCACGAAAGAGCGCCATGCGCGAGTCGATCGAATCGAGCGAATCGCGGCTCGCCGCCGCGCTGTATTGCGCGAAGCTGTGCAGCTCGGCCAGGTAGGCGTCCTGGTAGGACTGCGTGGGCTGGTCGAGGAAGGCCTGGATGTTGTTTGCGTCGAGATCCTGGGCCAGTTCGCCCAGCGCCTTGCGAAACACCTGGTAGCGCTGCGCGAGCGCTTCGACGTGCGCGCGGTCGTCCTGGTCCACGGGCGGCACGTCCACCAGCGCCCCGAACGAGCGGTCCGCCTCGGCCAGCTGCTCGCGCGCGTGATCGACGATATCGGCAGGCTCGGTGCCGCCGCGCACCATGCGCGTGCCGGCGCGCGAGAGGTTGATGCGCGCGTCCATCAAATGCTGGGTGGTTTCGTTGGCAGCGTTGGCCTGGCGCAGCGCCACGCGGGAGAGGTCGTCCACGTCGTCGTGGGTGCGCGTGAGCGCCCAGAAACCGAGCCCTTCCGTCACGAGCTGCAGCACACAGAACGCAACGAGCACACACAACAGGCCGGAAGCGACCTTGATCTTGCTGAACATCTTGAACACCTGGGATTGGGTGGCTGGGGAAAGTGCGGCGCGCAGCATGGGGTCGCTCGCGCCCAATCTGCGTTTACGGCCGCGCAAACGTTGATTTGAGCCTCAAACCATGAAAAAACTGCCCAAAATGCACCACGCATGAAGTCTCGAAATAATGCGCGCCGGATTCCACGCATTTTTCGCAACAATTTAGATCGCGGTCCCGCGATTCCCCTTGCGCCCCCGCGACCCGCTTCCTAGAGTGGTTAGGAAACCATGCGGGCTGGCCCCGGGGAACCCAACGATGACTGATCTCGTAGATCGCGCGCGCGGTGCTCTCCACGCGCAGCCGTTCAGCGTGCTGCTCGGCACGGAACTGATGCACGTCGGCGCCGGCGAGCTGACGCTGAGGCTGCCGGTTCGCGACGAACTGCGCCAGCAGCATGGCTTCGTGCACGGCGGCGTGATCAGCTACCTCGCCGACAACGCGCTGACCTTCGCCGGCGCGCTGGCCCTCGGGCCGCGCGTGGTGACGGGCGAATACAAGATCAACTATCTGAGGCCGGCGCTCAACGGCACGCTCATGGCGCGCGCGAAGGTCGTGCATGCGGGACGCCATCAGGCGACCTGCCAGTGCAGCGTGTTCGTGATGGAGGACGGCGACGAGCGCCTCGTGGCGATCGCGCAGGGGACGGTGAGCCGTCTTGGGGAACCGTCCGGACGCGGGGAGCCGGATCCGGCCGATTGAATCCGATTGAATCCGATTGAATCCGATTGAATCCGACTGAATCCGATTGAACGCGATGGAAGCGAGAGGATGCGGGGCGCGCGGCCCCGCAGTCGAAGCAACGAAACGTCTGCTGAAAACCCCGTCTCTATGCCTTACTCGGCGGCGCGCGTCTTCTGCGCCTGCTCGCCCATCCCCTGGATACCGAGGCGCACCGTCTGCCCGGCCTTCAGGAACACCGGCGTGGGCTTGATGCCCATACCCACGCCCGGCGGCGTGCCGGTGGAAATCACGTCGCCCGGTTGCAGGCTCATGCACTGCGAAAGATACGAAACGAGCTTCGCCACCGGGAAGATCATCGTGCGCGTATTGCCGTTCTGATAGCGGTGGCCATCCACTTCGAGCCAAAGGTCGAGGTTCTGCGGATCGGGCACCTCGTCGCGCGTGACGAGCCACGGACCGGTCGGGCCGAAGGTGTCGAAGCCCTTGCCCTTGTCCCACTGGCCGGCGCGCTCGATCTGCCATTCGCGCTCCGAAACGTCGTTGACGACGCAATAACCGGCCACATAGTCGAGCGCGTGCGCCTCGTCCACGTATTTCGCGTGCTTGCCGATCACCACGCCCAGTTCCACTTCCCAGTCGGTCTTCTTCGAGCCGCGCGGAATCTCGATGTCGTCGTTCGGGCCGACGATCGCGCTCGTCCACTTGTTGAACACCACCGGCTCGGGCGGCACGGGCATGCCGGATTCGGCGGCGTGGTCGGCATAGTTCAGGCCGATGCACACCATCTTGCCGATATGGCCCACGCATGCGCCGAGGCGCGGATTGCCCTCGACGACCGGCAGCGTTTCCGGATCGATCGAGCGCAGTTGCGCGAGGCCCGCGTCGGAGAGCACGTCGCCGGCAATGTCGGCCACCGCGCCCGACAGCGAGCGGATACGGCCTTCGGCGTCGAGCAGGCCCGGTTTTTCATGGCCTTTCGGCCCATAGCGAAGCAGTTTCATCGTCTCAGTTTCCTCTGGATCATGGCTGTCGATACCGGGAGCGCCCTGCGCTCAAAGCGCCCAGCCTCCGTCGATCACATGGGCCTGGCCGGTCGTGAACGACGACTCGTCCGAGGCGAGATACAGCGCGAGCGCGGCGATCTCTTCCGGCTTGCCGACGCGCCCCATCGGCTGGCGCGCGACGAACGCCGCGCGCGCCGCATCGACCGTGGTGCCCTGCGCGCCCGCCTGGGTGGCGATGCGATTTTCGAGCGAGGGCGAGGCCACTGTGCCCGGGCAGATCGCGTTGCAACGAATGCCGCGCGTCACGAAGTCGGCGGCGACCGACTTCGTCAACCCTATCACAGCCGCCTTCGACGCGCTGTAGGCACAGCGGTTGGGCACGCCCTTCACGCTCGACGCCGCCGACGACATGTTGATGATCGAGCCGCGGCCCGCGTCGAGCATGGCCGGCAGGAAGGCGCGAATCATGCGGTACATGGCCTTCACGTTCAGGTCGAACGCGAAGTCCCAGTCCTCCTCGCTCGCGTCGAGCACCGAACCCGCGTGCACGAAACCCGCGCAGTTGAACAGCACGTCGATGGCGCCCAGTTCGCGCGCGAGCGCTTCGATCGCCTGGGGGTCGAGCACGTCGAGACGGCGCGCCTCCACCGGCAGCGCCGCAAGCGCGTCGGGGCGGATATCGGTGGCGATCACGCGCGCGCCTTCGCGTGCGAACAATTCCGCGGTCGCGAGACCGATGCCTTGCCCTGCCGCGGTAATCAAAGCCGTCTTGCCGGCCAGTCGTTGTGCCATCTGCCACTCCAGTTGGATGCGCGGCGCTCGCCTCGCGTGCGTTGCGTGCATCGCAGGCAGGTTGCCGCTTTCAGGGATGAAGATTCGTGCTGCGATTTCATGCCGGTTTCGTGCGCCGACCTCGCAGGCGATAGAACGCCGCCGCATTCGCGCCGAACACCGCCGCGCGCTCCGTTGCACTCAAACCTTCGAGCAAGCGCGTCGCGCAGGCGTGCCAGCCCTCGTAGTCGCCATTGAGACCGAGCACCGGCCAGTCGCTGCCCCACATGAGCCGTTGCGGGCCGAACGTGGCCAGCAGATGCGCGACATACGGTTCGAGCGTCGCGTCGTTCCAATGCGGCGCGGCTTCGGTGGCGAGGCCCGAGAGCTTGCAGAATACGTGCGGAAAGCGCGCTAGCCGGACGATGGCCTCGGTCCATGCGGATGAGATCGCGGTGTCGTCGCGGGTGTCGTCGCGGCTGTCGTCACTTATCGGCGGTTTGGCGCCGTGATCGACCACCACGCGCAAGCCCGGATGCCGCGCGATAAACGTTTCGAGCGCAGGTGCGTGGCGCGTGAAAATCAGCGCATCGAATGCGAGATCGTGGGCGATCAGCGCTTCGACGGCGCGCGCCGTATCGGCTTTCGCGATCCAGTCGTCGTCGGGCAGGTCTTGCAGCATGGGCCGCACGCCGAGGAATTTCGGCTCGCGCGCGAGTGCGGCGATCGTGTCCGGCGCCAGCGGATCGTCGAGCGGCACCCAGCCCACCACGCCCGCGATCGAGTCGTCTGTGCGCGCAAGGCCCAGCAGATAGCGCGTTTCTTCCAGCGTCGGCGCAGCCTGCACGACCACCGTGCGCGTCACGCCGCAACGCGTGCGCAGCGGCGCGAGATCCTCCGGGCCGAACGTGCGATAGAGCGTGGGAAGCGCCGGCGTGAGCCATCCATAGTCGCCGCGCGAGGGATCCCAGTAATGCTGGTGGGCGTCGATCTGCGCGGAGTCGGCAGGGGTCGTCATGTCAGGCAGCCGGCAGCGGCGCGCGCGGATCGACGAGGCCTTCGTCGCGCAGCGCGAGCCACAGATCGGCGGGAATGGGCCGCGCGAACGACGCTGCGTTCTCGCGCACCTCGGCCGCACTGCGCGCGCCGTTGAGCACGGTCGCAACAGCCGGATGCGCATACGGAAACTGCAGCGCAGCCGCAGCGAGCGGCACGCCGAAGCTGTGACACACCGCGTCGAGCCGCGCCACGCGATCGATCACGTCGGGCGGCGCATCGCCGTAGTTGAATTTGCGCTCGCCGCTCAGGCCCTGCGCGAGTATGCCCGAATTGAACGCGCCGCCCAGCAGGATGCTCACGCCGCGCTCGAGACACGCGGGCAGCAGATCGTCCAGCGGCGCCTGTTCGAGCAGCGTATAGCGGCCCGCGAGCAGCGCGCAGTCGATCTGGAACTCGCGCATCGCATCGAGTATCACCTCGCGCTCGTTCACGCCGAAACCCACGGCCTTCACCGTGCCCGCCGCACGCAATTCGTCGAGCGCCCGGAAGCCGCCGCCTTCGGTGAGCTGCTGCCAGTAATGCGGATGCCGCTCGCCATGCGTATAGCGGCCAATGTCGTGCACGAGCAGGATGTCGATATCGACGATGCCCATGCGCTGCTGGCTGTCCTCGAACGAACGCAGAATGCCGCCGTAGGTGTAGTCGTAAATCGCTTCGAAGGGCAACGGGTCCTGCCAGCCTTCGCTGCCGTCATAAACGTGGGTGCGCGGCACGAAGCGGCGCCCCACCTTGGTCGAAAGCACGTATTCGCTGCGCGGATACCGCCGCAGCGCCGCGCCCAGCCGATGCTCGGCCTTGGTGTGGCCGTAGTGCGGCGCGGTGTCGAAGAAGCGGATGCCGGCTTGCCACGCGGCATCGACGGTCGCCTGCGCCTCTTCCTCGGTGAGATCGCGGTAGAGGCCGCCCAGCGGCGCCGTGCCGAGGCTCAGCGCGCTGGCTTCGAGCGCGCTGCGCCCGATGCGCCGCTTCGTCCCCACCTGCGGATGCCATTCCTGCGCCATGCCTCGTGCCTCCCGAAAGAGCAATAGTGAAAGATTACGCCAGGCGTTGCGCCCGTCAATGCGGGGCAATCTCGACCACCCGCGCGCGCGCGCCCGCAGGCAGGCACGCCGGGCCGACCGGCTCGAACGTCTTGTAGGTGAGGATGAATTCCTGGTGCCCGAGCGCCTCAGACTTCGAGTGCGCGCCCGCCGCCACCGCGAGCGTCGTGTCGAACACCTCGCGGCCCACTTCGTCGAGCGTCGCGCGGCTTTCGAGGATGCGTCCCGCATCGATGTCCATGTCGCCGGCGAGATTGCGGTACGTGAGCGGATTCGCGCACACCTTGATGACGGGCGCAAGCGCCGAGCCCACCACCGATCCGCGCCCCGTGGTGAAGAGGATCACGTGCGCGCCGCAGGCGATCAGCTCGGCGATTTCGGCGTTGTCGCTGATGTTGGGAAAGCCGAAGCGCGGCTCGCCGTCCGGCACCACGTCGAGCAGATAAAGGCCACCCGTGGGCGGCACGTCGCCGGGCTTCACGATGCCGACGATGGGCGATGCACCGCTCTTCGCATACGCGCCCAGCGACTTTTCTTCCTGCGTGGTGAGGCCGCCATCGGCATTGCCCACGGCGAACGAGCCGTGGCCGAGTATCGAGTAGTAGCGCGCGGCCTTCGCCACGCACGCCACGATAGCGTCGCCCAGTTCGGGCCGCGCGGCCCGGTTCTTCATGTGGTATTCGCAGCCCACGAGCTCGCCGGTTTCTTCGAAGATGCAGCTTGCGCCCGCTTCGATCAGATGGTCGAATGCGCGTCCCACCGCGGGATTCGCCGTGATGCCGCTGGTGCCGTCCGAGCCGCCGCAGATCGTCCCCACCACGAGTTCGTCGAGCCCCATGGGCACTTTCTTCTGCGCGGCGAGCGTCTGGCGCGCTTCGCGCACCCAGTCCACGCCGTATTGAATCGTGCTGCGCGTGCCGCCCTTTTCCTGAATCGTCAGGACTTCTACTGGTCTGCCGCTTGCGCGCACCTGCTCCGCCAGATAGTGCTTGTTCATGCTCTCGCAGCCCAGCGAGACGAACAGCACCGCGCCCACGTTCGGATGCGTGGTGAGCCGCTGCACCATCTTCTCGGCGTAACTGTTGGGATAGCAGCCTGGAAAGCCGATCAGATGCACGGGCGGTTCGCGTGAGTCGTCCAACGGCGCGTCGCCGTCGAATGCATCGAGCGGCGCGCGAAACTGCGCGACGATCTCGCGCGCCACGTGATGCGCGCATTCGACGAGATAGGCCACCGCAACCACGTTGCGGATGCCTTTGCGGCCATCGCTGCGCAGCCAGCCTTCGAGATGCGGAGTGACTTCGGTGTCGGTCATGACGGAATGTCCTGCGGGCGGCCGTGCCGCTTTTCTTTGACGCACGAATCAGTGGGATACGAATGCGTGGCCCGCATCGTGCGTATAGGTGGGCAGATAGTCGCTTTCGAGGTTATGCGTATGCAGATGCTCGCCGCGCGCCACGGGCCCGGTCACATGGCCGATGGAGGCGCCATAGCGCAGCACCTTTTCGTCCTGCGCGAGCGCACGCCGCGCGACCTTGTGGCCCAGTTCGATCGTCTTCGCGAGCGTCACGCGCTCCCCTTCGATTTCGACCGTGGCGCCCGCTTCGAGACGCGCCGCCGCGATCAGGCAATTGTCCTCGGGGGCGAGCAGGATGAGGCGTGCATCGGTAGGCTGTGAGCCGCTCTTCACATTCGTTCTCCGCGTTGCCGGTCAGTTCTGCGCTTCGCCGCCCGCCAGCCGCGCCACCATCAGCGAGCCGAGGATGATCGCGCCATAAATCGCCTGAACCCAGAACGAGGGCACCTGGGCGAGCGTGAGCAGGTTCTGCACCACGCCGAGCAGCAGCACGCCCAGCAGCGCGCCGAGCATGGTCCCCTTGCCGCCGTCGAGCGAGATGCCGCCGATCACGGCCGCCGCGAACACGGTGAAGATCATGCCGTTGCCCTGATTCGCGTTGATGGCGCCCACGTAGCCCGTGACGATGAGGCCGCCCGCCGCCGCGAGGATGCTGCCCAGCACGAACACGCCCCACGTGATGCGCTCGACGCGGATACCCGCGGCACGCGCCGCATCCAGATTGCCGCCGATCGCATAGAGCGCGCGGCCCACGCGGTGATAGCGCAGCATGAACGCGGCCACCGCGAAAGCGGCCGCGGCGAGCCACACCGAAAGCGGCAGCCCGAGCACGATGGTAGTGGCGAGCGCGAAGAACGAAGGCGGCATGTCGAACAGCGTGCCGCCCTTGGTCGCGCCCACCAGCATGCCGCGCAGCACGATCAGCATGGCGAGCGTGACGATGAACGCGTTCAGGCGCAGCCGCACGACCAGAAAGCCGTTGATGAAGCCGATCAGCGCGCCCACCAGGAGGATCGCGAGGATCCCCACGAAGGCGGGCCATTCGAGCCCGAAGCCTGCCGAAGCGGCCGGCATGACGAGCATGGCTCCGACTGCGGGCGCGATACCCACGGTCGATTCGAGCGAAAGGTCGAACTTGCCGGTCAGCACGATGAGCGATTCGGCGAGCACGACGAGCGCGAGCGCCGCCGACGCGCCGAGCACGCTGATGAGATTGGCCCGGGTCAGAAAGCTCGGGCTGACGAAGCCGCCGATCACCACCAGCAGCAGCAACGCCGGCAACAGCGCGAAATCGCGCAGGCGCGCCAGCTCGATACGCGGCTTCGCGCGCTTCTTTGCGGACGCGACGGCCCCGGCCTCGCCCGCCGAGGCGGCGAACGTGGGCGACGCGGGCGTCGAAACACTAGGCTTCATGAAGACTGACTCCTTCGATCGATGCAATCAATTCGTGGTCCTGCCAACCGGCCGGAAACCCGGCGACGATTTCGCCGCGAAACATCACGAGCACGCGGTCGCAGGTGCGCAGGTCGTCGAGTTCGCTCGACACCACCAGCACCGCTTTCCCTTCGTCGCGCACGCGATCGACGACCGAGAGCAGCGCTTCCTTGGACTTCACGTCCACGCCCGCGGTGGGGTCGATCAGCACGAGCACGTCCGGATCGCTCGCGAGCGCGCGCGCCATCACCACCTTCTGCTGATTGCCGCCCGAGAGCCCGGAAACCACGTGCTCGGGCCCTTGCGCCACGATGCCGAGCGTCTCGATCGCCCGCTGCCCCACGGCGCGCTTCTTCGCCGGCGGCGCGATGCCGAAGCGGCCGAGCAGGCCCGCGATGGTCATCGAAGCGTTTTCGGCAATCGATTGCGTGAGCACGAGGCCCTCGTGGTGCCGGTCCTTCGGCACGCAGGCCACGCCGTGCGCCAGCGCCGCGGGCACGTCGCCGGGCTTGAGCGCCGCGCCCTTCACGCGAATCTCGCCCGCTTGCTGCGCGGCGAGCCCCGCAATCGCTTCGCCCACGCCGGTGCGCCCACTGCTCGTCGCACCGGTCAGGCCCACCACTTCGCCGCACTTCACCGCAAACGACACGTCTCGGTAATCGCGACCCGCAATGCCGATCACTTCCAGCGCGACCTGCACGTCCTCCGCGAGCGGCGCGCGGTTGACCGCATCGGCCACATTGAGGCCGCCGCGCTCGCCCGTCATCGCTTCGATCAGGCGCTCGCGCGGCAACTCGGCCACCGGCGCGCTGACGATATGCCGCGCATCGCGCAGCACCGTCACGGCCTGGCAGATCTCGTACACCTCCTGCAGATGGTGCGAGATAAAGAGGAAAGTCACGCCGTCGCGCTGCAACTCGTCGATACGGCGAAAGAGCCGCTTGATCTCCTCGCCGTCGAGCTGCGCCGTGGGTTCGTCGAGGATGATGAAGCGTGCGCCGTACGAAAGCGCCCGCGCGATCTCCACGAGTTGCCGCGCCTCCACGCTGAGGTCGCCCGCGCGCGCGTCCTCGCGCACGTCGATGCGCCAGTGGTCGAGCAACGCACGCGCATCGCGCCGCATGGCCCGCCAGTCGATCGCACCGCGTTTCAGCGGCTGACGGTTGATGAAGAGGTTCTCGGCAACCGTGAGCTCGCGGATGATCGTCGAATGCTGATAGACGCAGGCCACACGCTCGCGCCACGCATCGCGATCCGCGAGCGCGGGTGCGTTCTCGCCGGCAAAACGCACCACGCCCTCGTCGGGTTTGCGCAGCCCCGTGAGAATGGAAACGAGCGTCGACTTGCCGGCGCCGTTGCGGCCCACCAGCGCATGCGACTCGCCCGGCATCACGCGCAGGCTCACGCCGGCCAGCGCCGCCGTCGAGCCGTAGCGCTTCGTCACGCCCGTCGCCTCGACGACGGGCACCGCACCGCCCGTTTGCGCATTCATCGTGTCGCTCGCCTCAACGCTCGCTTGAACGCTCATTTGACCGTGTTACCCCACAGGTTCTTGTCGTCCACGTTCTGCTTCGTCACGAGCGGCGCCGGCAGTTGGTCTTCGAGCACGCCCGATTGCAGCTGGACGATCGTGCTGTCGTGATCGGTCTTGCCCGGCTTGAAGGTCTTGCCCGCGAGCGCGGCCTGAATGTAGTAAAGGCCGTACTTCGCGTAGAGATCGGCGGGCTGCGAAATCGTGGCGTCGATTTCGCCCTTGCGAATCGCTTCGTATTCCTGCGGAATACCGTCATTCGAAACGATCACGATATGCTTCGGATCGCCCGCCGGGAACAGCAACTGCTTGCGGCGCAGGGTCTGGAGCGTCGGCGAGAGATAAACGCCGCCTGCCTGCATGTAGATCGCCTTCACGTCCGGGTTCGCGGTGAGCAGGCTGTCCAGCGCGCTCGCCGCCACGTCGCCCTTCCAGGCGGCCGGAATCTCGAGCAGCGAGAGATTGGGGTACTGCTTGAGGCACGCGCGGAACGCTTCCGAGCGGTCGCGCCCGTTCACCGAAGCCAGATCGCCCATGATCTGCACGACCTTACCCGACTTCACGTGCTGGCCGATGTACTCGCAGGCCTTCGCGCCATAGGCGTGATTGTCGGCGCGCACCACCATCGCGACCTTGCCCTGGGTCGGCGCCACGTCCACGGCCACCACCTGGACGTCCTTCTGCGCAGCGTTGACGAGCGCACGGCTGATCGCGGCCGAATCGATCGGACCGACCACGATGCCCTTCGCGCCCAGATTCACCATGTTGTTCATGTCGGTGATCTGTTGCGCGGGATCGTTGTTCGAATTGACGGGCGCGAGGATGTCGATGCCCATCTGCTTCGCGTACACCGTCAGGTAGTTGTTGTACGACTGCCAGAACGGCGAGGTGAGGAGCGGCAGGCCAAGACCGACCTTGCCCTCCCCGGCGGCGTGGGCGGGACCGAAGGCGGCCGAAGCGGCCAGCGCCGCGCCGCAGGCCGCGGCGATGCGCAGTGCCCTCGCGGCGCGCGTGAGCGCATGAGCCCGGCGGGATTCAACGGAACGGCGCATCAGGCTGCGAGTGAAACGGCGGGCCTTCACGGGCCCGAATGCGAACACCATGTCTGTCTCCTATTTCTGTCGTTGTGAATCCGGCCTGGCTGTGACATATCTATTCACCAGTGAACGTATTATTCATATACGAATGCCAAGAGGTCAAGAAATGTGCAGTGCAGCAAGACCCCGTGCTTTCCCTGGGGACTCTCCTGCGCAGCACGCGCAGACCCGGATAATCCAATGAGGACAACATGAAGAGGGCCGGATGGTGACCCAGCTGAAGAACCCGGAACCGGACGACAGGGAAGACAGGGACGAGAAAGACGACGGCGACCGCTATCGCGCGCCTGCGCTCGACAAAGGTCTCGACATCCTCGAACTGCTCGCGGAGCAGCGCGGCGGCCTCACACGCGCGGAGATCACCAAGGCGCTCGGGCGCAATGCGAGCGAGATCTACCGGATGCTGGAGCGGCTGGTGGCACGCCAGTACGTGATGCGCTCCGAGGCCGGCGACCGCTATGCGCTGAGCCTGAAGCTCTTTGCGCTGGCGCACCGCCATCCGCCCACGGAACGCCTGATCGTGCAGGCGCTGCCGCTCATGCAGCGCTTCGCCACCGAGGCCGAGCAGTCGTGCCACCTCGCCATGTACGACCGCGGCAACCTGCTCGTGATCGCGCAGGTGGACGGCCCCGGCACGTGGGGCATCGCCGTGCGGCTCGGTTCGCGCGTCGGGCTCGTGGATACGAGTTCGGGCCGCACGATTCTCGCGTGGCAGACGCTGGAGCAGCGCGAGCACATGCTCGCGGAGCACACGAAGGTGAAGGGCGAAGTGACGATCGACCACGCGGCGCTCGAAACAGCCTGCGAGCAGATCCGCGAGGCCGGATTCTCGCGCAAGGACAGTCAGCAGATCTTCGGCGTGACCGACGTGACTTTTCCGGTCCTCGGACCTTCGGGCCAGGCCATTGCGGCGCTCACCTGCCCGTTCCTCAAGCGGATCGACGAGTACGTAGCGCCTTCGCTGGAGGAAGCGACCCAGATGCTGCACGCGACCGTGCAGGCCTTGTCGATGATGCGCGAGGAAGAAGCGTAAAACGTCGCGGCCCTGCCGCGAGCAGGGCCCGCGCGAGATGTGACATCCGCGGCAAACCGGTTAGAATGGCGGCCCTCTGTCGGCCGGCGCGGGCATTCGTGCGCTCGCTCCGGCTCTATGCGAACTCCGGCTCAACTTCTCAACAATCGGTCCGACGCGGCATGCGGCGGCCGTCCGATCACATCCCATGGCGAAACTTCTGACCGATCAAGAATTCCAGCGCTTTTCCGAACTTCAGCAGAAGCAGGCAAGCTTCACGATCACGGCCGAAGAGGCCGATGAACTACGCGAAATCGTCGCGCGCGCGCAAAAGAAGCGCGACGACCGCGCCGATGCGATGCAAACCGTCGAAACGGCCATCGCCCAGTTCGAGATCACGCCCGACGAATTGTTCTCGCCGGAGCAGATCGCCGAAGCCGCGCGCAACTATGGCCTGATTCCGGCCACGAAAAAGGAGCGGGTGCTGCCGCCCTCGCTGACGTTCAACGGCAAGACTCACCAGTGGACCCGCGCGCTGCCCGAAGAGATTCGCGCGCCGCTCTTCGAAGCCTTCCAGGGCGGTCAGTCGGTCAAGACCTTCATCGCCACGCCGAAGGACGCCGCGCGCTGCGCCGCGACCATCGCGCGGCTCGAAAAGGAAACCGGCGCACAGTATGCGCAGGCGTGGCTCGAAGAACTCTCGCTCACGCGCGGCCAGGTGGACGACGCCGTCGCGAAGCTCGCGGCCTGACGCAGGGCGTCGCGCCGCTTTTTCATTGCTTCTTCGTCGCTGTTTCGTCAATTCTTCGTTTCAGTCCAGCGCCATCCGGAAACCGACCACACCCGGATCTTCGGTTGGCGTGACCGTGAAGCCGCAGGCGCGCGCGAGGCCGATCATCGGCGCATTCTCGCGCAGCGCCTCGCCCAGCAGCCAGTGCGTGCCGCGCGAGCGCGCGTAGGCAATGATGCGCTGGAGCAATAGGCGCCCCAGCCCCTTCCCCTTCAGGTTCGACATCACCGCCACCGCGAACTCGGCCGTCTCGTTGTCCGGATCCGCCACGGCGCGCGCCACGCCCAGCGTGCGGGGATTGCCGTGCTCGTCGGTCACCGTCGCGATGAGCGCCATCTCGCGGTCGTAATCGACCTGGGTCATGCGCGCGAGCTGCGAGTGATCGAAGCTGTGCACCGCCGAAAAGAACCGCAGACGCAGATCGTCCGGTGTCATCGATTCGATGAACGCGCGGTGCTGCGCCTCATCCTCGGGGCGGATCGGGCGCACGGTCAGGCGCTCGCCGTACCAGTCCAGCGTTTCCTCCAGGCGGCGCGGATACGGCATGATCGCGAAGCGGCTGCGCTTGTCCGCGAGCGTGAGGCGCGGCGACGCGAGCAGCGTTTGACCGGGCAGCACGCGCAGCGTCACATGCATGCCGACGATCTCGCGCACGTCGCAGACGATCTGCGAAAGCGCGATCAGCACCGCGAGCGCGGGCGCGGGATCCACGCGCGGCGCGTAGGGCGACTGCGTGACGATGTCGCGCGCGAGCATGGGATTGAGCGGCGGCAGCCCGTACACGCGCATGGGCGGCGCAATGCCGTCGGGCGAGGGGGCGACGAAGTAGAAGACCGGGCCGAAGTTCTCGTCGTCGCGGAATTCCACCGTCACTTCGACCACGGGCGGCATGCCCTCGCCCCCGACGGCAGGCGGCGTCCACGTTCGCAAGCCGAAGAGGTCCAGCAGTTGCGCCGCCGCCTCGCCCTCCAGCACGTTCTGCCCCGCCGCCAGCGCCGCGCGCGCCTGCCCCTGCGCGGCCTCGATCGCGTCCGCCTGCTGCGCGGGCGTGCCCTCGGGCGTCTGCATCAACAGCTCGCGGCCCAGCCGGTAATCGACGAGACGCGCGAACGCGCGCGCCAGACGCCGCGGCGTGGTGTGCACGGGAATGCCGTGTGCGTGCAGCGCGTCGCGCGTCGCGTTGCTCACGCCGCCGAAGAAGCACGCCAGCATGCCGCGATACGCCACACGCTGATTCTCGATGAGCGTGCGCGCCACGGCTTCCACCGGCGCGCTGTGCGTGGGCGCGTGCACGACGAAGACGGTTCCCGTCTTCGGATGCGGCCCGAGCGCCTGCAGCGCGAGCGCGAAGTGTTCGGGTTTCGCCGTTTCGCCCAGCACGAGCGGATTGCCTGCGCGCACGTTCGGCAGCGCTTTCTGGATCGCCGCGCGCGCTTCGTCGGTCCACGCCGCGAGCGCGTCGCCCGCTTCGTTGAAATCGTCGCGCGCGAGTGTCGCCACGCCGCGGTCGCTCGTGATGAGCGTGGCCGTGTCGCTCGCCGCCACGCGCCCCACGCCGAGCGTTTCGATTTCGTCGAGCAGGTCGTCGAGCGTATCCACGCGCACCATCCCCGCGCGACGGAATGCGGCCGTGTAGAGCGCGTCTGCGGGATCGTCGCGGCCGCTGCGCAGCGCGAGCACCGGCTTGTTGCGCGCCGCCGCGCGCGCGGCCGACATGAACTTGCGCGCCGCGCGCACGGTGTCGAGTTCCAGCAGGATCGCGCGCGTGGTGGGGTCGCTCGCGAGATAGTCGAGCACGTCGCCCGCGTCGACATCCGCTTCGTCGCCCAAGGCGATCACGTGCGAGAAGCCCAGACCGCGTGCGCCGGCCCAGCGCAGCACCGCGTTGGTGAGCGCGTTCGACTGCGAGACCCACGCCACGCCGCCCGGCCGCGCGACCGACGAAGCGGCGCCCAGTTGCGCATTGAGCGCCGGCGTGAGCACGCCCACGCTGCCCGGCCCGACGAGACGCAGCAGATGCGGGCGCGCGGCGGCGAGCGCATGCCGCAGGTCGGCGCGGGCTTCGTCGTCGCGCGCTTCGCCAATCAGGATCGCCGCGCGCGTGCCCATGCCGCCGAGGCGATGCACGAGCGCGGGCCAGGTGGCGGGCCGCGTGCAGATCACCGCCACCGTGGGGGCCTCGGGCAGATCGCCCGCGTCCGCCAGCACCGGGCGCCCGTCGAAGCCCTCGGGCTCGCCCGCGTGGTGCGGATTGATCGCCCAGAGCGGCCCGGCGAAGCCGCCCTCTATCACGCGCCGCCACACCATTTCGCCGATACTGCCTTCGCGCCGCGAGGCGCCGATCACGGCGACCGATTTCGGCTGGAAGATTGCGTCGAGATTGCGGACTGTCACGCTCGCTCCTGACTGGTGGGATGGAAGCGGCGACGATGCCGCTACGGTACGGCGTCAGGATAGGCCAAGCGGAGAAAGGGTGTGTGGATTTCGCTCAAGGCGTTGCGATGCGGGCAGGCGCGCCTGGCCGACGTTACTATTCGTGGCGAGACCGCTTCCCAAACGGCGCCCGCACCTGCCCGATGCCGGCGCCGCTCTTTCAATCAACCCATTGACCACTCAATGAAGATCCTCACCGGCAAAGAGATTCAACAAGGCATTCTGGATACGAAGCCCACCAAAGTCGCCGTCGCCTATGTGGGCGAAGACTGGCGAAGCTTTCTGGCCGATCCGCTCCCGTCTGAGATCATTCTTTCGCCGACACTGGGCAGCAATCCCTGGGCCATTGAAGAAATCGCCAAAGCCTTGAAGAGCTGGGACAAGGTTCATTTCCTGCGCGAACTGCACGCGAAGATCTATCTGGCCGATTCCCAGGCGGTAGTGGGCAGCAGCAATCTGACAAAGAACGGCTTATCGGGCGAGGCAACCGGCCTCAAGGAAGCCTGCGTGCTCATCGAGGAGCACGAATGCAAAGCCGTTTGCGACCTTCACGAGTATTACGAATCGCTGAGGAAAGATGCCTGCAAGCAGTTTGCGACGACGGGAGAGAAGATCGAGGCCGTCGCGAGGTTGAAGGAAAGCTGGAAGCTGGCCCGGTCGGAAGGCCTGTTTTCAGGTGACGGCAAACTGCGGAGTCTGCTCGACTTCGATCCGGCCGATGAGGATCTCTTCCATATCGTCTGGTACACCGGCGACGATGGGATCGAATTCGACGAAGCGAATCTGGAAAACGAAGAATCCACGCTCAAGTCCGGCGATATTCGAAAGGACGGCCACTGGATGAATTTCCTCCATGGCGATGCCGACCACATCAAGCCGGGACAATGGATGCTGGCGTGGAAGGAAAAATACGAAACCGGCCTGCCCGCGGGCCGACCCTATCCTTACTGGATCTACGTGCATCACGTCATCCCCGAAAGCGTGAGCGGCAATGGGCCGTATACGACACTGGCTTTGCAGCATCCCCGTAAAAGACCGGGTACCCAGGTGCCTTTCGCTATCGGGAAGCGGGAAGCCGCTGCCATACGCAAGGTGCTGGCACTAGACGAATTTGCACTGCTGCGGGGGCCTGTCAAGGAAGACAACTGGTCGATCACACAGAGCATTGCACTCTGGAAAAACTTTCTTCTGGCCATCAAACGCGAAGTGGCAGCCACGAGCGTCGCCCGCTCGAAATAGCTGCCACTTGTTCAGTACGAAGCCTGAAAACGCCTACATCGCCTTGCGAAACGGCGCCCCCGAATGTTCGCGCAACTCGTTGAACACGATCTTCGGCCAGGCCTTCTGCGCGACCTCGATTTCGGAAACGTGCGACGCGAGATACGTGGGCGCATTCGACGCGTCGTAAGCCATGCGGGCCGCGTAAGCGTCGGTGAAGCGGCGCAGTTCATTGGGATCGTCGCACGTGACCCAGCGCGAGAGGCGATAGCGCGCGGGCATGATGCGCACATCGACCTTGTATTCGGCCGAAAGGCGGTGCGACACCACTTCGAACTGCAGTTGGCCCACCGCGCCGAGGATCGTCGAGCCGCCATGCAGCGGGCGGAACACCTGGATCGCGCCTTCTTCGCCAAGCTGCTTGAGCGCTTCGCCCAGCTGCTTCGCGCGCATGGGGTCCACCACTTCGATGGTCTGGAAGATTTCCGGCGCGAAGAACGGCAGGCCCGTGAACTGCAGGTCCTCGCCTTCGGTAAGCGTGTCGCCGAGGCTCAACGTACCATGATTAGGAATGCCGATGATATCGCCAGGATACGCCTCGGCCACGGTCTCGCGGCGCTGCGAGAGGAAGCTCACCACGTTGTTGGCGCGGAAGGTCTTGTTGTTGCGCGTGACCTTCAGCTGCATGCCGCGCTCGAAGCGGCCCGAGCACACGCGGATGAACGCCACGCGGTCGCGGTGCGCGAGGTCCATGTTGGCCTGCACCTTGAACACCACGCCCGTGAACTTCGGCTCCTCCGGCGAGACCGGGCGCTGCACCGTCATGCGAGGCGACGGCGGCGGCGCGAGATCGACGAGCGCGTCGAGAATTTCCTTCACACCGAAGTTGTTGATCGCCGAGCCGAACAGCACCGGCGACTGCTCGCCGGCCAGGAACGCATCGCGGTCGAACTCGGGCGTCGCGCCCGTAATCAGCTCAACTTCTTCCTTCGTGCGCTTCCAGTGATAGCCGAAGCGCGCTTCGCCATCTGCATCGCTAATGTTCTGCAGCGTTTCCACTGCGCCGCCGAGCGATTGCTCGCCCGCGCGGAACACGCGCACCTGGTCGCGCTGGATGTCGTAGACGCCCTGAAACTCCTTGCCCATGCCGATGGGCCAGGTGAACGGCACCGCGGCCACGCCGAGATGCTGTTCGATTTCGTCGAGCAGGTCGAGCGGCTCGCGCACTTCGCGGTCGAGCTTGTTGATGAACGTGAGGATCGGCGTCTTGCGGCTGCGGCAGACTTCGAGCAGCTTGAGCGTTTGCGCTTCCACACCGTTCGCACCGTCGATCACCATCACCGCGGCATCGACCGCCGTGAGCACGCGGTAGGTATCTTCCGAGAAGTCCTCGTGGCCCGGGGTGTCGAGCAGATTGATCACGGCGTCGCCGTACTCGAACTGCATGACCGAGCTCGCGACCGAAATGCCGCGCTGCTTTTCGATCTCCATCCAGTCGGAGGTCGCGAAGCGGCCGCTCTTCTTGCCCTTCACGGTACCGGCGATCTGGATCGCGCCCGAGAACAGCAGCAGCTTTTCGGTCAGCGTGGTCTTGCCCGCGTCCGGGTGAGAAATGACCGCGAAGGTGCGGCGGCGTTTGAGTTCGGCAACTGACATCGGGTTGGGTATCACAGAGGGAATTCGGGCAACCGGGCCGGAAAGGTCCTCGGGTTGCGGCAAGGGCGGCGACGTGGGCGGCCGCCCGGGCCCGGGATCCGGATCACACCGGCGCCGGCGCATGGGCGCGGGAGCACGCGGCGTCGCGGCAAATCGCACGACCGGTCCGGAATTCAGGGGCAACGCCGGTATAAAACGGCGTCGGGGACGAATGATACACGGCATTGCAGCACGCGACGAAAAGTTCGATACGCGCGTATGGATAGCGTGGCTACATGCCTTGCGCAGCGGGGCTGTGCGAGCGCGTGCCGTACCGCAGCGGTGAGTCTTTACGGGAGGGGAAATCGACGGGAAACGCCATGTCAGACGAATGGCGTGGCGGCGTGCAAGGGCCGGAGGGCAAATCTGGCGGGGAGCGCATGCCCACCGGATGCGGGCGCGGCGTAGCTTAGCGCACGCCGCGCCGGGTGAGCTTTTACGGGACTACCGGAAACCGCGTCGCGCTTATTCCTGAATCAGGAAGCGGTCGCGGTTCTTGCCCGCCAGCCAGGCCGGTGCGCGGCCACGGCCGCTCCACGTTTCGCCCGTCTTCGGATTCTGGTAGCGGGCCGGAAGCGGCTTCTTCTTCGGCGCGCCGCCGCGAGTGGAGAAGCCGAGTTCTTCCGCCGTAATTTCATACTCGGCAATTTTCGCCTTGATGTCGGCAATAGCCTGCGCAACTTCTTTTTCGCGAGCCGCAGCAACGTCCTTGTGCAGCTTTTCCAGTTGTGCGGTCAATTGTTTGTAGCTCGGCATAAAAGATCTTCTCCAGTTCAGTCAACACGCTATTGTGACTGCTCTGGGACCAAAGAGTGCCGGATTGCAATTTTTTTTTACGAAATATGCCCGATGTTTGCGCTATCTCCCCGCCTGGCCGCGCAAACTTTCCCGAGCGCGATCCTCGAGTGCGCTAAGCGCTTCGTTCAACCGTCGTACGCGCTGTGCCTGCGCGGGCACCAGATTCGCATTCGATACCCTGTTGAGACGGCCACGCCAATAAGAAAGCGGAATGCGATCCTCACCGGAAATTCTCGCAATCACATGCTCAAGATGCTCAATATCCTTTTCGAGTTGATGGTGATTCACTGTTACCCCCGGTAAAAACGATCTTATTCAAAACGCGCCAGCCTGTATTTCTGTGCAATTTTTTCTTTATCGCCGGATCCCGAATATCTCCTTCATTTCCCGTATGTCGTTTGTCGATGAATAGCCGCGCAAGCGACAAGTGGATTCATCACCGCATCAAGAATAAAGTTCGAGCCGCCTGGCTTCCGTTGCCTGCCGTACAGAAGCCCTGCGGCGCCTGCGTCACCCTGAAGGCACAATAGCGGCGAACCGGACGAAGATTAACGGCGGTTAAAACGCCTGTATATTCCTCAATTGTGGAAAAAATATGCGCCGTGCATTTTTCGGCAAACGGGCGGTGTAAGCCTCGAGCAATGAGAACGCAGTGGAATCGAACGAATCACAATATGACGGCTTGCTGCATGCCATTTACGAAGCGATCGATCATTCCGAGGCGTGGAGGGATTTTTGCGGACTACTGCAGAATTCCACCGGCGCAGCGGCAGTCCATATTTGCGCATTCGATCGTCAACGCAATCTCTATTCTTACGGCTCGGGGTTTCGAATGGCGCAGATCGAGCCGCTGGAATGGCTCCGGCCGATCTATTACGACGATCCGCGCCTCGAATGGCTGCGATCGTTTCCGCGTGCCCGATGGTTGCATTTCAGCGACACCGAAGGCGCCGCAGCCGCCGAGGGGCAGCCCGTATTCGAGCCGCAGGCGCTCGCCGCCGGACATCGTCATGTATCGGTCTGCAAACTGATCGACAACGCTACGCTGACCATCCTGCTGGCCTGCCGTCGCGATGCGGAGCAAGGTCCTCTGCCCGCCGGCGCGCGCGCACTGCTCGAGCGCCTCGTTGCCCACCTTGCACGCGTGGCGAGCCTGCAGGCGCAGCGCTACGCACTGAACGCGTCCACGCTCGCGCATCGGGCCGCGCCGCCCGCGATGCTCGTCAACGCAAACGGCGAAGTCCTGCACAGCAACGAGCCGGCGCTACGGTTGCTGCGCGCGACCTCGCTCGTGCGCGTGCGTGCGCGCCGGCTGGCGCTCGGGGCACCGCATCAGGCACGGTTGCTGGAGGACATTGCGGTGAGCGAGGCGCGGCTGCGGGCCCGCACGAGCGGCGCGCGGGCGGCAGCGGCCCGGTTCCGCGCGATCCGCATCGTCGCGCAAGAAGCGGACGAACACGAAGACACGTTCACCGTGGCGAGCGGTCCCGAAGTGCTCTATGCGTTCTATAACGTGCTCACGCCCGGCGAAACGCTGCCCGACGATCTGCGCGCCATTGCGGCGCTCACGTTCTACCACCCTCGCTCGGCGCCGCCCGTGGACGAACAGGTGCTGGCCGCCACCTTCGACCTGACGCCTGCCGAATGCCGCATCGCCCATCTGCTCGCCATCGGCCTCACGCAGAAGGAAATCGCCGCGCGCGTGGGCGTTCAGCACGACACGGTGCGCAAGCAGATGCAGTCGGTATTCCAGAAGACAGCAACGCGCCGCCAGCCCGATCTGCTGCGCCTCCTGCTGCATTTGCCGGCGCGGCGCACCGAAGGCGGCTAGCCGGGCGCCGGCAAGCCGGTGAAGAGGCCGTTGCCCAGGCCGTTGCCGTTACTGCCTGGCCTGGCAGGCGAAGACGAGGTTGTAATTGGTGCCGTCCGTCGACGTATTGACGGTGTCGTACGCGCCGCCGCAGCGCGCGCGGGCCTGCTGCGCGCACGAGTCGCGGTCGCCCGCGGCCGAACATTGCACCTGGACGGTCGGACGGCCATCGGAGAGGAACAGCGGCGGACTGCTGCTGCACGCGGAGAGCGCCGCGAGCAACGTGCAGGCACCCGCCGCGAGGGGCAACCTGCGAAGAACGGACAACAACGACGAACCAGGACGTGTCATGGCATACCCCGACGGGTTTTCTAGTTTTTCGACGATGCGATTGTGCCATGCCGCGCGGACGCTGCGCGGCATGGCTAGCGCGCTGCACCGCTTCGAGCCGCTTTGTAGCCACTTCGTAGCACTTTGTAGCGCCTTGACCCGCAGTTGCGCTCAATCGGGCCGGGCGAGCGTCTTGTAAGGCAGCGTCCCGTGCGGGTCCGAAGTCACGCGCACGAACACCTGCTCGACATCGGGAATCGCGGCGAGGCGCCGCTCGAGTGCGTCGCGGTCGAACGCTGCGCCCACACAACCCTCCGCATAGACAAAGCGCCGTTGCACCGTGATCCAGACACTCGTGCCGGCAAGCATCGATTCGCCCTGCAACTGCTGCCGGATCGCGGCGGCAATGTCCGCATCGTAGAGATACGAGTTCGGCTTCGTGCACTTGTGGGCCAGCCAGCAGGTCGTGCCGCGCTCGACGCGATAGTGCGCGTCGTCTTCGGCCTCGGCCTGGGTCATGAGCGGACCGAGCGGCAGCGGGCAGGCGCTCACCGCGTCCGAGAGAGCGAAGAACGGATCGTTGTACCAGTTCTTGCGGGGTGCGGCGGTAGCGTCGGAGGCAGACTGAGCCTGGACCTGGGTTTGTCCCTGCGCGGACAGTGCAAGGTCAAGGAAAGCAAAGGCCATGAGGGCGACGAGGGCGCGACCTACGGCAAGCGCGGCGCCGCCCGCCCTGCGCCTGAGTTCGCCTAACGCAGTCCACGTAGTCCCGAATCGGATCATCCCAACCTCCTTTGCGCGCCGTTCACGCCGCGCGCTCATGCACCAGGATAGGTCCAGACCGCGCGAAGGGCAAACCCCCGATGTTTCTGTAGAATCGCCGCAGCGCACCATCGTTGCGCCGCACCACAACTACATTCGCTGGAGACTCAATTGTCGTTCGTTATCGTCCTTGCCGCCCTGGCGTTTCTCATGCTCGCCGCGTATCGCGGCTACAGCGTGATCCTGTTCGCCCCCGTCGCCGCGCTCGCCGCGGTGCTGCTCACCGATCCGGCCGCCGTCGCGCCGGTCTTCTCCGGCATCTTCATGGAGAAGATGGTGGGCTTCGTGAAGCTCTACTTCCCGGTCTTTCTGCTGGGCGCCGTGTTCGGCAAGGTGATCGAGCTCTCCGGCTTCTCGGAGGCGATCGTGGCCGCCGCAATCCGCTATATCGGCCGCTCGCGCGCCAACGCGGTGATCGTCGCCGTGTGTGCCCTGCTCACTTATGGCGGCGTGTCGCTCTTCGTCGTGGTGTTCGCGGTTTATCCGTTCGCCGCCGAACTCTATCGCCAGAGCAACATTCCGAAGCGGCTGATGCCCGGTGCCATCGCGCTCGGCGCGTTCTCGTTCACGATGGACTCGCTGCCCGGCACTCCACAGATCCAGAACATCATCCCCACCACGTTCTTCAAGACGACGGCATGGGCCGCGCCCGCGCTCGGCACGATCGGCTCGCTCTTCATCATCGTGGTCGGTCTTTCGTACCTCGAATGGCGCCGCCGCAGCGCCATGGCAAAGGGCGAAGGCTATGGCACCTCGCTCGTGAACGAACCGGAGCGCGTGGAAACGGCGAACCTGCCGCATCCGCTGCTCGCGATCGCGCCGCTCGTGCTGGTGGGCGTGGCGAACTTCTTCCTCACGAAATTCATCCCGCAGTGGTACGGCGACAGCTTCACCGTCGCGCCCGACGTGCTGCCCGGCATTCACGCGCCCGTTACCACCACTGTCAAGCAGGTCGTGGCGATCTGGTCCGTCGAAGGCGCGCTGCTGCTCGGTATCGTGCTCGTGGTCCTGACGGCTTTCGGCCGCGTGAAGTCGCGTTTTGCAACCGGCACGAAGACGGCCGTGGCCGGCGCGCTGCTCGCCTCGATGAACACGGCATCGGAGTATGGCTTCGGCGGCGTGATCGCCGCGCTGCCGGGCTTCATCGTGGTCGGCGATGCGCTCAAGAGCATCCCGAACCCGCTCGTCAATGCCGCCGTTTCGGTGAGCTCGCTCGCGGGCATCACGGGGTCGGCCTCGGGCGGCATGAGCATCGCGCTCGCCGCCATGTCAGACGTCTTCATCAAGAGCGCGCAGGCGGCGCACATTCCGCTCGAAGTGCTGCACCGTGTGGTCGCGATGGCGAGCGGCGGCATGGACACGCTGCCGCACAACGGCGCCGTGATTACGCTGCTTGCGGTGACGGGTCTCACGCACCGCGAGTCGTATCGCGACATCTTCGCCGTCACGATCATCAAGACGCTGGCGGTGTTCTTCGTGATCGCGGTTTATTACACGACCGGGATTGTTTGATGGGGTAGTCCCCATCGCAGCATCCCCATCGCAGCGAGTGCCGACACAGCAGAATTCGACATTCTGGCCCCTCAGCGACGTCGTTAGCGGCAACATCGCCGAATTGAGACAGGCAGGAGGCGTGACAATACTCGATACAGTCACGCCACCGATTTGAATGAGCGCACGGCAACTTCGGAAAAGCGTTCGGCCGCCGGATTGGACACTTCGGGTTGCACCAATGCGAGCCCGATCTCAGCTGCCGGTGATAGGTCAACGATGGGCCTATACACCACGCGCTGGCCAACAGCGTTTTGCATAACCGAAGGCACCAATGCGACGCCCAAGCCGCTTTCCACTAGCGAAAGCACCGTCTGTACTTGAGTCGCCTCCTGCGTTATCCGGGGTAGGAAACCCGCATGCTGGCAAGCGAGCATCGCCATCGCCTGAAGACCGGAGGCATCTTCACGCGTGTAGAGCACGAAGGACTCTCCCGCAAGGTCAGCCAGATGCAACTCCGGTTTGCGTGTCAGTGCATTACCTGGCGGCAGGGCCGCAATGAAGGGTTCAGCCATCAGCGGTATGAGACGCGCCTGTGTCGGCGTCAACAACGGCGTTCGCACCAGCCCGATATCGAGTTCACCGGAATCGATGAACTCGACAATGCGAATCGAGGTCGCTTCCTTGAGTACAAGCTCCACGCAAGGATACTCAGCACGAAAGAGTCTCACGACTCTTTGCAGAACGCCGTGCGTCGTCGAGCCTACGAAACCAACGCGCAGTGCTCCGCCGGTGCCTGCCTCGGCTGCGCGGGCCGCAGCCAGCAGCTGCCCATTGTGAAACAGCAGTCTGCGCGCCTCTGCCAGCACTGCCTTACCGCCGGACGTTAGCGAAACACCGCCTGCGCCCCCTCGTTCAAACAGACGAATCCCGAGATCCGCCTCCAATTTCTGGATTGACACCGAGAGCGGTGGCTGAGCCATATGTAATCGTTCGGCGGCACGACGGAAATTCAACGTCTCCGCCAAAACGATAAATTGGCGCACACGGCGCAAGTCCAGCATGGGGCCACCGGATGGCTCCTCCTCGTGCGCCTGGAACGCGGATGTGTCGTATGTCGATGTCATGCCGCCCACCTCAGTCCAGAAAGCGCGGCGTACGCTTTTCAAGAAAGGCGTCAACGGCCTCCGCATGTTCGGCGGTCTTGTGGGCTAACGCCTGAAACGCTGCCGACATCTCCAGGAGCGTGTCCAGACGCGTATGCATGCCCTCACGCATGAGCTTTTTGGTCATGCGCATGGCTTGCGGCGGATGCACTGCGATGCGCGCAGCCAGTCCTCGTGCGGTATCCATCAATTGCTCGTGCGGAACGACTCGAGATACAAGCCCCCACTCCAGGGCGCGATCGGCATCGATCAGATCCGCAGTGAAGGTGAGTTCGGCAGCGCGCGCCAATCCGATGACTTTCGGCAGCAACCACGCGCCGCCGTCACCGGGAATGATCCCCAGCTTGACAAAACTCTCGGCAAACCTTGCCTTCTCAGAGGCAATCCTCAGGTCGCACATGCAAGCCAGGTCGAGACCTGCGCCGATGGCCGGACCATTAACCGCAGCGATAACCGGCACCTCGAGATTGAACAGCGCAAGCGGCAAGCGCTGAATGCCGCCGCGATAGTCCTCGCGAATACGCGCAGGCGCCACTTCCGGAGCAGCTTGCTCTTGCATGACCCGGATATCCCCACCAGCCGAAAACGCCGGGTCAGCACCAGTGAGAATTACCGCACGCACGCTCGCGTCGGCCTGAATTCGCGCTATCGCATTCAGGAACTCGTCCACTGCCGTATTACCCGTCAGCGGATTGCGCCGCCGTGCATCGTTCATCGTCAGTGTGACTATATGGTCCCGCTGTTCATACGAAAGGAAGTCGTTCATATCCGTCATTTGCCTGCAAGACAGGGGATGCAAAGAGTAACGTACATGCGCACTGATACTCAAACAGTATCGGATTTCTTAAAACTAATATTGGACGTAAGCGACCATAGGCTCATAAGCTGCGCGACAGAACGACTAAAGGAGATCACGCAGTCATGAATACGACCCTTGGGCATCTTAGGGTGCTGGACCTGACCCGTATCCTCGCCGGTCCGTGGGCTACACAAAACCTCGCAGACATGGGGGCAGAGGTCATCAAGGTCGAGCGACCTGGAACAGGAGATGACACGCGTGCCTGGGGCCCCCCTTTTCTGAAGAACGAATCAGGTTGCGAGACAACTGACTCCTCTTACTTTCTCGCGGCAAACCGGGGGAAAAAGTCTATTACCGTAGACCTCGCGCACCCCGAAGGACAAGCGTTGATCCGTGAGTTGGCCAGGACGGCCGACGTCATAGTAGAGAACTACAAGGTCGGTACGCTAGCGCGATATGGTCTCGACTACAGCAGCCTTAAAGCGCTGAACCCTCGCCTTGTCTACTGCTCCATCACCGGCTTCGGGCAAAGCGGCCCCTACGCCGCGCTGCCTGGCTACGACTTCGTGTTCCAGGGCATGGGGGGGCTCATGAGCATCACCGGCCAGCGGGAAGGTTCCCCCGGCGACGAGCCGATGAAAGTAGGTGTTGCTATCAGCGACCTACTCACTGGCATGTATGCCACGACGGCGATTCTGGCAGCGCTGGAGCACAGGAACCTGAGCGGACAAGGGCAGTACGTTGATATGTCGTTGCTCGATTGTGTTGTCGCGCTCAGCTCGTATCAGGCGATTAACTACTTCCTGTCCGGCAATATCCCCCGGCGAATGGGCAATGCTCATTCGAACATGGTTCCCTATCAAGTGTTCCGTTGCAAGGAAGGCGACGTGATTGTGGCCGTGGGTAACGACAGCCAATACCGAGCTTTCTGCAAGGTGATTGGTCGCGAGGATCTCGCGGCAGACGAGCGGTACGCCACACCAGGCCAGCGCAACCGCAACCGTGACTCGCTGATCAGCCAGATCGCACCCACCATGCTCACGCGCACGATGAGTGATTGGATAGAGTTGATGGAAGCAGCCAACGTCCCATGCGGTCCCATCTACAACCTACAGCAGGTTTTCGAGGATCCGCAGATCCAGCATCGCAATATGCAATTGTCTCTGCCGCATAGCGCCGGCGTGCAAGCACCCACAGTAGCAAATCCGATCCGCTTTTCAGAGACACCACTGCAGTACACCCGGTCGGCCCCATTGTTGGGAGAACACACAGAGGCCGTATTGACGGAAGCGCTAAACCTTACAGCCGAAAAGATTGAGAATCTTCGCAGAAAGGGAGTGATTTGAGCAACAGATGCCCGTTATTTCCGATTTCAATAATTTTTCGTGCCCCATGCTTACGAAAAAAGAATTCAATTCAATTGATGCGCTGAAGGCCTATGTCGGTGAGCCCGCGATCACAGCCGCGCCGATCCGCGTCGACCAGGCGACGATCGATACGTTCGCGGAAATCACACGTGATCGGCAATGGATCCATGTCGACACGGAACGTGCAGCCTCCGAGTCGCCGTTCGGGACCACCATCGCACATGGCCTGTTGACCCTATCGCTCATCACCGCCTGGTACAACCAGATTTTTGAGTTTCCAGGCCGGAAAATCTCACTGAACTATGGTTTCGACAAAGTTCGCTTTATCTCGCCTGTCCCAAGCGGCTCGGCCCTCATCGGGAGTTTCCAGCTCGCACGCGTCGATGAACTGCGGGAGGACGAAGTGCGTTGCATGTGGCAGGTCACGGTGCACGCCGATGGCACCGAACGTCCGGTGATGGTAGCCGAATGGCTTATGCAAATGCGCTACTGAGTCTCACACTCGGAGAGAACCATGTCTGTCCTCGATCTGTCCCGCGATAATTCCACGGCCATTCTGACCATGAACCGGCCTGCCGCGCGCAACGCGCTCGATCTCGAAATGCGATCGGCGTTCGCCGAACTACTGCCATTAATTCGCGACGATGCGTCGGTTCGCGCAGTAGTGCTCACCGGATCCGCGGGACATTTCTGTGCGGGTGGCGATATTCGCACCATCGGCATCTCCCAGGACAACACCGACGTATTCGAGGGCCGCACCCGCATTCTGGCCATGCATCGCTGGTTCGACGAGCTTGTTGACCTGGAGAAACCCGTCATCGCTGCAGTGGACGGTGTAGCGTACGGTGCCGGCCTATCGATCGCACTCGCTGCAGACTTCGTTCTGGCCTCCCCTCAGGCGACCTTCTGCGCCGTATTCGCACGCATCGGATATACGCCTGACCTCGGCGGTATGTACCTGCTCCCACGCGCTGTGGGCCTCGCTCGCGCCAAGGAGCTCGCCTTTTCAGCGCGCGTGGTCAACGCGCATGAAGCACTGGCGCTAGGCATTGCCCAGCACGTGGTCGAGGAAGGCACTGTGCTCAACGCCGCGCTCGAACTTGCCGCGCGCTTCGAGCACGCGCCAATGGGCGCGCTGGGCATCGTCAAATCAGTGATGAACCGTGCCTTCGAATCCGATCGCGGAACCATCTACAGGCAGGAGGCCATGGCACAGGCAATTTGCCGGGAGAGCGCCTTCCACAAAGAAGCGACTCGTCGCTTTCTCGACAAGCAACCGCCGCTGTTTCAGTGGCCTCAGGAAAAGCCATGACAGATGCCGCCGCTCATCTTGAGGGTCTACGCCCCCAGCAGGAATATTTCGCTTACCTGACTAGTGGCCGCTTCATGATTCAACGTTCGCGCAGCAACGGCGAGTACGTGTTCTATCCCCGAGTCGCTGCGCCGCGCACGGGCGCCTGCGATCTGGAATGGGTCGAGGCAAGCGGTCGCGGTACGGTGTATGCCACCACCGTGGTTCACACGCGGCCCCCTGCGGAACTGTACAACGTATGCCTCATTCAACTCGAAGAGGGGCCGCGCATGATGAGTCGCGTAGAAAATATCGATCCGCGCATCGTGACCGTAGGCATGCCTGTGCAAGCTCGCATTTCGCACGATGACGACGGGCAGCCGCTGGTGGTGTTCGACCCAGTAACGAGGGAAGCGAAATGACCCAAGAACGGTTTCCCCGGGGCAAAGCCGCCATCGTCTCCTCGGCCACCTACGGTATAGGCGAGGCACCGGGGTACTCCTCGCTCGAGCTCGCCGCGACGGCCAGCTTGCGCGCGCTGCAGGCTATAGGCCTGACCGCTGCCGATGTGGACGGTCTCTTTATCGGTCTGCCAGACGATTACCTTTCGGGCCTGAGCCTTACTGAGTACCTGGGCATCGCGCCGCGCCTGACGGACAACAATCGCACCGGTGGCTCGGCGTTCCTTACGCATGCCATCCACGCCGCCCTGGCGCTGGAAGCCGGGCTGTGCGACGTTGCGCTGATCGCCTATGGCAGCAATCAGCGGACTGCAGCGGGCAAACTGGTCAGCTCGCTACGTCCCTCGCCTTATGAAGGTCCGTACAAACTGCCGCGCCCGGTAGGCGCCTATGCGCTGGCTGCATCGCGCTATATCGCACAGTATGGGCTCCAGCGCGAGCAGCTCGGCGCGGTTGCCGTGGCCGCGCGTCAATGGGCACAAAAGAACCCTGATGCCTTCATGCGCGATCCGCTCACCCTGGAGGCTTACCTTCAGGCTCGCATGGTGGCAGACCCGCTATCGGTTCGCGACTGCTGCCTCGTCACGGATGGTGCCGCCGCTGTCGTAATGGTCCGCGCAGATCGAGCAAAGGATCTCACTGTGCGACCGGCATATCTGCTCGGCGGAGCAGCCGCGACGTGGCACAAGGACATCACCAGCATGCCCGACCTCACCGTAACGGCCGCTTCGCTAAGCGGCCCAAGAGCGATGGCGCATGCGGGCGTGAAGCCGGCTGACATCGATGTCGTCGAGCTGTACGACGCCTTCACAATCAACACCATCTTGTTCCTCGAAGATCTGGGCTTTTGCAAGAAGGGGGAAGGCGGCGCCTTCGTCGAAAACGGGCGAATCGCGCCGGGTGGCGAGTTGCCGGTCAACACCAATGGTGGTGGCCTTTCGTGTGTACACCCGGGCATGTATGGCCTGTTCACCATGGTCGAAGCGGCACAACAACTTGCCGGCACAGCCGGAGAACGCCAGATCGCCAACGCAAAACTCGCACTTGCCCACGGCAACGGCGGCGAATTGTCGAGTCAGGCAACGCTCGTGCTGGGTACAGAAGAAACACTATGATGACGGAGAACACGAAGATGCAGGATACGGCTTTCTCACTCGCGGACAAGCGGGTCATTGTGACGGGCGCAGGTCAAGGCATTGGCCGCGCAATCGCGACGGCCATCGTACAGTTGGGCGGAAAGGTCGTCGCAGTCGATCTCAATGCCGAGAGCCTGGAAGCACTTCAGGATGAATTGGGTACCGGGAGATGTGCGGTACTGGCTGGCAGCGTGTCTGACCCGGCGGTAGCCGGACGGGCGGTGGAAATCGGCGTCGCTGCGTTCGGTGGCGTCAACGGCCTCGTGAACAATGCCGGCGTCACCCGTACCGCGATGATCGAAAAGATGTCGCTGGACGCCTGGCAACAGGTAATCGATGTTCACCTTTCCGGCTCCTTCTATTTCCTCCAGTCGCTAGGCCGTCATCTGCTCGAGCGAACGAAAGCCGGCGAAAAGGTCTCAGGCTCGATTGTCAATATCTCTTCGGACGCAGGGCGTCGCGGCACCATCGGCCAGATCAACTACGGCGCCGCCAAGGCCGGCGTGCTGGGCTTGACGATGTGCGCAGCCCGCGAATGGGCCAAATACGACATTCGCGTCAACACGATTGGATTCGGCGTGGTCGAGACGCCCATGACAGAGACTATACGAGGCGAAAAGTTTCGCGACACTTACCTGCAACAGATCCCATTGGGCCGCTGGGGTGAAGCGGAAGAAGTCGCGCGCCCCGTGTGTTTTCTGCTTTCAGATGCAGCCGCCTACGTGACCGGCCAACACCTGTCAGTCAACGGTGGTTATACGATCGGACTGTGAGCATGAACGTGTTTCTGGACCGATTTGTACCCGCGCCGCTGCCCACCGCAGCCGAAGCATTTCGCGCGGACGTGCGCCAGTTCCTCTCGACCGAAATGCCCACGTTGCCCGCCGACCGACGCGCGCGCTCCTGGATGGGTTTCGACGCCGGGTTCAGCCGAAAGCTGGCGGCGCGCGGCTGGGTGGGCGTGACGCTTCCGGGTGCCTGGGGTGGCGCCGAAATGGATGCCTTCTCGCGCTTCGTTCTGGTGGAAGAACTACTCACGGCAGGTGCGCCGGTGTCGGCGCATTGGATCGCCGACCGCCAGAGTGGACCGCTCATCAACAAGTTCGGCACCGATGCACAGCGCGCATTCTATCTGCCTCGTATCTGCAGAGGTGAAGCGTTTTTCTGCATTGGCATGAGTGAACCGAATGCGGGCTCTGACCTGGCGAGCGTCGGCACACGTGCCACTCAGCGTCCGGATGGCGGCTGGACACTCGCCGGTCGCAAGATCTGGACTACCAACGCCCAGCATTGCCACTTCATGATCGCGCTGGTACGTACCTCCGGGACACCGGCGGACCGGCAGCAGGGACTGTCGCAGTTCATCGTCGACCTCTCTCTCCCCGGTGTCACGGTGCGGCCGATCACCGATCTGGCCGGTGATGCGCACTTCTCCGAAGTCTTCCTGGACGACGTACCTCTCTCCGATGACGCGTTGATCGGGCAGGAAGGCAGCGGCTGGATGCAGGTGAACGCAGAACTGGCCTTCGAGCGAAGCGGACCCGAGCGCATCTATTCGAGCATCGTATTGCTGGATCGCTGGATTGACACATTGCGTACGCGCGCAGGCTCCTCTCACACCGCGACGGTTGGCCGCTTTGCCACCCACCTCGCCGCGCTGCGCGAGCTCTCGCTGTCTGTCACTGCACGCCTTGCGGCTGGCGAAAGCCCGATTGTCGAGGCTGCCCTCGTCAAGGATCTCGGTACCACTTTCGAACAGGAAATCCCCGCCGTTATCGAGGCGGCTCTTGGCATGAACCCTGACGAGTCAGTGGATGCCGAACTGCTGCGCACCTGCGCGTACGTAAGTCAGATCTGCCCAACGTATTCGCTGCGAGGCGGAACACGCGAAATTCTGCGTGGCATGATCGCTCGCGGGCTCGGCCTGCGTTGACTGGAACTTAACGGCGTTCTCACCATGTTTACCGAAGCATTTGAAGACATTCTGCGCGACTGCTGCTCGCCAGTCACTGTACGCGCAATCGAAGCCGGAGGCGCACATACGCCGCTTTGGGACACGATAACGGAATCCGGGTTTCTTGAAGTCATGGCCACAGAAGAGGCCGGCGGCGCAGGTCTGGATCTGGCTGGCGTCCTACCGATCCTGTGCATGCTCGGCCTGCACGCCGTGCCGCTACCCGTCGGCCAGGCCATCGCACTACGCACCCTGCTTCCCGCAGGCGTCGCACCACCTAAAGGTCTACCGACCTTTGCCCCCGCATTGCTGCGCGAAGGCAACGGTGACCTCGTAACGCCGCGCGTGCCGTTCGGCGCGATCGCAGACCACGTGTTGGCAGAGCTTGATGGCACGCTATTGCTGCTTGACGCACACGCGGCACAAAGCGAACCGATAGGCATCCATGGAGACACCACAGCAAACCTCCGCTGGTCGGCTTCTCACATTGAGAATAGCGTGCAACCAATACACGGCAGCGCACCGGAAGGGAGCTTGCGCGCATGGGGTGCCGCGTTACACGCGGCTCTGCTGGTCGGCGCGCTGGCGCGTAGCTTCGACCTCACCCTGCAATATGCCAACGATCGCACGCAGTTCGGCAAGTCCATAGGCAAATTTCAGGTAATACAGCATCAACTGGCAGTGATGGCCGAACACGTAGCCGCATCCCGCATCGCCACGGCCAACGCCTTCGCCGCAGGACGCACCGTGCCTGCCCTCCTCCCCGCAGGCATCGCCAAAGCGCGCGCGAGCGAAGCCGTCATCACTGTCGCTACGGTTGCGCATGCCGTACACGGAGCCATCGGCGTCACGGAGGAATACGATCTACAGTTAAACACCCGCCGCCTTCACGCGTGGCGTATCGCTCACGGCTCGGAGGCGCACTGGCACGAAGTCATCGGGCAAGCGCTGCTGGCTGCAAGGAGTTCGACAATCAGTCATTTCGTACGTGAATTGCGGTGAATCGTTAGACTCAGGAAAGCCCGAACCATGCAACCCAAAGGCATCCGAATGCAGAATTCGCACAGTGGGATCCCGATCCCGGCGCAATCATGTTCCAAGGCCAATCACAATGAGTGCAATAATGGAAACGCTGCCTGATCGCACCCAGTCGCTCGTCTGAATAGTGCCCTCGAAAGACGCACGTTTAAGCTATTGCTCTAGAAGGTGTTAAAAACTCTGTGTCGGAACTGAGATCGTGCTGGGATGAAAAAGCGCAGGCCATCCCAACGGATGTGTCGGAAGAAGAGTGCTAATTTGCTGCTTCATGCCCGAGCTTGATGAACAAAGACGCACCGCAGCCGCGCATGAACCACGCGAGATGTTTAACGCGCTGCGCTGGATCGTGCGCGTGAGTGCACCGCGGCATTTTTCCCCAATGACTTTTCAACGTGGGAACGGGTCTATTGGTAAGCGCAAAGCTGAAGCGAGTGTGGGCCTCGCGCGGGTTACGACGGCAACGAACGCAAACACGGCAGAAATTTCCACATTGCAATCAATACCTTAGAACAGTTACTTTCTGACTTTAAACTGCAGGGCGGCGAACAGCTATCGCTAGCGATCGACTGCCACACGGTGGCGCTTCCGGTTTGGGCAGATTCTATCGTGTGCGTCCCGGTAGCAAGTCAGGTTATGAGATCCTCGATGAAAGCAATGATAGACAGCACCACCAGTTACAGCGGGGGAAAAGCACCGAGTTCTCCAAAGGGGCAGCAAGTGCGCGAACGCATCCTCGCGGCGGCCCTGGCTGCGTTTGGGGAAAAGGGCTTCCTTGCAACGACGACTCGGGAGATATCCCTCGCCGCCCAAGTTACCCTGCCGGCACTTCAGTACTACTTTGGCAACAAAGAAGGACTATATCGTGCTTGCTCGGAAATGGTAACGGAGGCGTACAGAGGCCATATGTCGGAACTGGGAACGGCAGCTCGGGAAGCATTGGCATCTAACGCACCCGCGAGAGAAATTCGCCAGCATCTGTTTGTCCTAACAGCAGCTCTCGCAGAATTTCTCATCGACTCGAATCAAGCCAACAACTGGGCACTATTCGTTGCCCGGGAGATGAGCGATCCGGGAGGAGCTTTCGATATTCTGTTCAAACGTCTGTGGCAACCAGGTTTGCTGCTAACAGCGGATCTGGTGGCACGTGTTCGCGGACAAGAATCGCGCTCGGTTGACTCGATCATTGAGGCGCTAATGCTCGTCTCAGGCCTAATGGTCTTCCGTTCAGGCAGGGCACTTACGTCGCGTATGTTCGACGGTGAATTGTCTGACGAAGAAGTCCTCCAAAAGGTCAAAGCGACACTGAAGCGCCAGATTACAGCGATGAAGCCCCCAAAAGAGTAGCTACCCACGACCCAAGCGAACATCGGGCTGGCATCTGCGTGCTTGCCCAAAAATATATCAAGTGATAGACTTTTTTCTATCGATTGATATATTCCAGTCAACCCAATGCGATTGATCGCCCGGAGGACCCACATGTCATACGCAAGCGAGCAGCCCAGAGCCAAAGTCGTCGCTCAGGCAATACAGAATTCGGCGATGTATGGAAACGTCGACTTCGAAGTTACCCCTGAGCGGTTCGTAGCTGACATCAACATCGAAAGCGCGGTTCGCGAAGAATTGTTGTATTTGCGTCCCTCCGTCCTTTCGGACAACGAATTGATGGAGCGAATAAAAGCATATACGATGCTAGGTGATGTTGTCGCAGACGCCTACGTCGCGCTTCTTCCTCAATTCGGGATGCGCAAGTTAATGGCAATGGTTGAGCTGGCTTGCGAACGCGGCGTCGAAGCCGTCGAGGGAGCACCACCCGAGCTGGCTTCCTTCATCGGATCCATGGAGCGCACACCCTCGTGGGTAGACATGAATCTTGTTGCAGAAGGCGCACGATTAGAGCGGAATGTCTCTGCGAACCTCGCCCCGTTCACAGTGCGAGGTGCATTCCTGGCGACGTTCATGAACAAATACGCGGCACTACCCATGGCACTCACCGGAACCCTGAGCCATGAGGCCGCCGCGCGGCGCGTGCGCGAAACCGCAACCTTCTTCACAACCAGTGTATTACCCGGTGCCCTTGATAGATATGGCCCCGGGTTTCGAGCTGCCGCACTGGTACGTTTGATGCATTCCGTGGTCCGCTTCAATGTCCTGCGCACTGGGCAGTGGGACGTTTCCACATATGGAATCCCAATTCCTCAGGTTGACCAGATGCCCGCCGGGCTCATCGGTGCAACCCTGCTGTCACTACGCGTTGTACGAGCCGGCCGAAAAACGTTTACGCGTAGTGAGCGCGCCCGCGTGGAGCTCAGCCGCTATCGCTGCTTCCTTCTTGGGCTGCCTGAAGATCTTCTTTCTACGACTCCTGAAGGCATCCTTAGAATGATGACCGCCCGTAGCGGCACACTCCGCAAAGCCTATGACGACGCTACGTGTGGCGAACTCGTTCGAGCAACGATGGCCGCCTATCTGCCAACGAAGAACGATCTGGGTCACCGCATACACGACCGCTTCGAGCGAAGCTTCGCCAAAGTCTTCTTTGTGAAGAATTTCATGCAGGGAGATATCCAGAAGGCGAGCGCAATCGGTGTTGTGCTAACCCGACAAGACCGATTCCGTGCACTAGCGGTACTGTCGGTCGTGGCAACCCGGATGGTGTTTTACTCATTGACTGCGAAGCTGCCGCTAGCCGGGAAGTTGGCTGACCGCGCCCTGGTTAAGCGGTTAAAGCGATTGTTGAAGGAGTACGGCCACGCTGCGTACACCTCTGATGGAGCAGCCTACCGATCTGCTACACACTAGGCCACCAAGGTCATAGTGTGACGAATCGCGCTCACCTGCTCCCGAGCCACATCAATGAAGGCTTGCACACTTTACGCATCGGGCAGCACGCAACTTGTGAACGCGCAACGGACTTGTCGCCGTTTATTCTGATATGCACAAATCTGCTCGTGCGATTTGTCATCCCGGGACGAACGGTTGTCTCTGCTGGGGGATGAAGCGCGAACGCCATCAACAACGATACCTTTCGCACTTCAGTGTGGCGAACCCTAGCCATGTGGCGAACCAATGCTCGCATCTCTCGCCGCTTTACGCTGTGCCAGGCGACTGCACTCGCGTCCCGGTTTTTTTCAGGTAGCTCGAAGATGGGTGGCCGTCTCGCACCATAACCCGGATCAACGTGCCCACGCACGGGCAAACGTTCAATCAACCTTTGCCCGCAACGGGTAATCACACCCACCGCTGCAATACGCACACTCAAGCTCCATCGCGATGCGTAACCGATCGCGCAACCATCACGCAGTACAACGTCCCACTTCACCATCGACCAATCAATCCCTCTCCAGATTTAATTCTAGATTGAAGGCAATTTTGTACATTGCCACCCTATGGGGTATGATTCGCTATCGTCCAGCAGGACCCAACTTTTTATCGGCATGAGCGCAGAAGCGACTGTTGAGCGTTCCAAAGGATCTGGCACCTCCAATGCGGCCAAGCGGGCGCTGGAGTTTTTGCGCTTCCAGATCATCTCCGGCGAGCTTTCGCCTGGAGAACAGATTCGTCAGCAGGAAACCGCTGAGCAACTCGGAATCAGCCGGGTTCCGTTACGCGAGGCATTGGGCGTACTCGCAGACCTGGGAATGGTCGATCACAAGCCAAACCAGGGCTTTTTCGTTATCAAACGCTCCTCACATGAGGTCACACAGATCAGTCGCATGCTGCAACTGCTGGAGACCGAACTCATGACCACGCTTGAGCGCCCCGATGCGACCACGGTTCTCGCCTTGCAACAGCTTCATGAAGAAATGACAGCACTGGTCGACGATGTTGACTGGACGCCTTTTCTTTTGAAGAATCGCGAGTTCCACTTCCGGATCTTTGAGTTGTCGTCGGAGCGACTCATCTTCAGCGAGGTTCAGCGCCTCTGGCTGCTTGCCGATCCCTATATCGCGCTCAAGCTTGCAAGCGCAGACTCGCGCCGTCAAACGCTGAAGGAACATGCAGCGATATTGACTGCCCTTCGCCGTGGAGATATGAAAGCGGCGACAGGCGCGCTGGACGATCATCGCAAGTCGTCAGGTACTCGCCGTTAGTCGCCTGGCTTGAGGGCAATCCACTTGCCGCCTCAAAACTCCAAATAGAAACGCGCTCGAAAGAGCGCGTCGAATACGTCCTTGCACCTCGATACAGCCTGCTGATAGTTACGACAGGCGGGTGCCGACTATTAGCGGCGGCCGCCGGCGGTGAGCCCCGCAAACTCCGCCATTTCAATCCCCATAGCCTCGGAAAATGCTTGCTTGACCGACTCTGGCTGGCCGGCCTGGAAGATATACGTGGTAAACATCAACCGCTTGCGCGGGTCCTTCAGGATGTCCTCCGTAGTGTAGCCCGCAGTGACACTCTCTCTATCAGCGGTGGGTAGTTCTACCTTCACGTTCGCGGCCGGATCCTGAATCACCCCCTTCAACGCCCCGCCTGTCTCGAGCACATCGAGCTCTTCTAAAAGGCGCCGCCGAAACATCGCAATGCCCTTATCGCTGGCCGCAAGATTCTCGGAGGTTCGGTCGGCGATTGTGCCTTGCCCGACCCATGCGAGAAAGTCCTGATTCATTACATGCGTATTGATCCAGTTACCCTCTGCGTCCTTGACAGGTCCATACCATGTCGGAACGGATGTCTGCAGATAAGGCTCTCTTTCTCGCGGGACACGTGTAAACTTCCACGTAACACTTAGCGTATTTTCATCGTCAATCGGTACGCGCCATTCAAAGTGCTCGCCGAGATAGAATCCATTCGGCCAAAGACAGACACGACCGACAGTCCACATCGGGTCAGTTTCGGTGGTGTTTTCCTTGATGCGCTTGTAGACGAATCCGTAGTCGAATTCATCAAACTCCAGCTTCAGGTGGGTGGGACCATAGCTGGAATCCCCTCCGCGCAAGCGCTGCCCCCAGTTTTCGTGCATCCATTCGAAGTGCACGGGGTCGATGGAGTTCTCCTGACATTGCAGCCAGTTGCATGGCACTTCAGAGATCACGACCTGCGCAAAGCCATTCGGCCAGGAGAACGGCTCCCAATCAGGCAATTGCGGTGCGGGCTGTGGGCCAAGATAGGCCCAGATCATGCCAGCCTTGGTCTCCACCGGATAGGCCTTCGTCTTGATACGAGCCTTCGTATTCGCTTGCGGCAGCGCGACATCCTCGAAAGGTTGCTCAACACACTGACCAGTTTCGTCGAAGCGCCAGCCGTGGTAACTGCACCGCAGACCGCACTGCTCGACCATACCATGTGCGAGGTCGGCTCGCCTGTGCGGACAGCGACGATCGACAAGGCCGAACTGACCGCTGAGATCTTTGTAGAGGACGAGGTCTTCGCCCATCAAACGCACCGGCTTGATACTCAGGGAGTCAAACTCAGATACCCCCGCGATAGGCATCCAGTACCGGCGAAGCAATTCGCCCATGGGAGTACCCGAGCCGACTTCGGTAAGCAGACGATTTTTTTCCGCTGAAAGCATATTATTCTCCGTTCTTCAGGACTACTCACGCCATACCGCGAACGCCGCACCTACTCCAGTTCCAGCGGGTGTCCGGTAAAGTGGCTGGTATTCCACCCACGCCAGCGACAACTTTTCTACGGCACCAGCGGTAAGCACCCAATTGAGAATTTCTGATGAGCCGGAATTCAATGCGCCACGCCCGATGGAGCGCAGAGCGGTATGATCACCGCTCTTCAGGGCAGAGATAACACAACGGTCCAGTTCTTCATCCACGACGAAGTGACTCAGCCCTCCCGAAGCGATGATTGCAACACGCAAATCGTCCGGATGACGAGCCAGCGCCTGTTCAACAGCCCTACCGATGTCATGACAGCGCGCCGCTGTTGGCACGTTTGGCGGATAGTAGGTGTTGAGAAGCACGGGTAGCACCGGGATCGATTTTCCCCTGAACAGACGCTGAATGATGAAGCCGAACGCGTGCCCAAAGCCGGCATCACTCGGCTTTTCAACACTTGCGACAGATGTAACGTCGACGCCACCGTCCACGAGTTGGCCAACAAGATGCAGTCCAAGATCGGATGCGGCAGGAACGCGATGGACCTCGTCCATCAGATAGCCTTCCCCCATGGTGCGCACCCATTCAGGAGCCTCTTTGACGCCGTACTTGTCCATCGTGACGATCTCACGCCCGTGGAACACCGCGAACGCCGGCTGGTTGGCCGGCCCGAAGAGTTCTGCCTGGTCATCTCCTACAATCACGACTACGTCTGGATTCGCGGCCTCCAGTTCGTCCGCGAGTTGATCGAGCGACGCTTCGCATATGTGCGCCTTACGCACCAGCTCATCAGCCGTCACAATCTCCGCATACTTCGGCCCGACCTCCGCCAGCAGTTCATCGTAGCTGAGCCAACGACCATCAGACAGGTTGAGTCGCTTGTTCGCATAGTCAGCCTGCGCGCGATGAACCCATTGCTCGCTGTCGAGTGTCAGCAGCGGCGTATGTGACGCGCCGAGGCCGAGAACAATTCTTGCCATAACTATTCCCCAAAATTGGAACGTCTGAGAGGCCCTCAGTCCTTGCGAAAGCGAGAATACAGACGTGTGCAATTGCATTCGAACACGTTGTGCCGATCTTCTTCCGTCAGGAAATCGATGTTCTCAATAACCGGCTTGAGGTCATCGAAGTCCAGGCCCGTTTCGGGATCTCGTGCGCTCCCGGTACCGGGTTTCTCGGTCGCAAAGAGCACGCGGTCAGCGCCGACGGTCTTGAACAGCAGTTCGAGTGCGAGCTTGTCGTACGTGGTCGTATCGAAATGCAGCTGACGCAGTTGCTCATCGAACGATTTGCCCGCACGGACAGCCCACGCCCTGAAACGCCCCATGTGGTAAGGGATTGCACCACCGCCATGCGGCACGATCAACTTCAGGTTCGGAAATCGCTCGAAAACGCGCGACGAGAGCAAGGAAGTGATAGCGATGCTTTCTTCGTTAATGAACTTCAACGTATAACTCTCGCGCGGCTGGCAGCTACCCGCGGAATGAATCAGCGCGGGAATATCAAGTTCGCAAAGTACCTCGTAAAGCGGGTACCAGAACTCGTCCCCAAGTCCGGGCGGCGGAGCTCCATCCCCCTCGGTGGGATCCGGGTTGAGCAGGCACCCAATGAAGCCCTGTTCCTTGACACGGAATTTCAGTTCGTCGAGACAGTTGACTGGTGAGCTGTCACGATATTGCGGTAGACCTGCAACGGCTCGAAAACGCGCAGGAAACATTTCAACAGTCCGGTGCACGAGATCGTTCATGTGCGCCGTCCAAAGTGCACTCACCTTCGCCGGCTTAACGGAATGCATCTGCATGTAAGGCCGCGGCGAAAGAAACTGGATGTCCGTTCCGACGCTGTCCATGATCTTGATGATCGCCTCGCCGCTTGCGCGAACCGATTCGTCGGAGAGCTGTGGACGGGTGGCAGGGTTCGCGCGACTGGCAATCAGCTCAGCCATGTACCGATAGCTTTCTGTCGGAATAACGACGTGTGCATGAGAATCTATAATCATTTGGAATCCTATTTGATATTGATATTCTACCGATACTGGGCAAGTTAAATCTAGAAGTCGTAGATTTCCAGCGTGCGCTCGCCGGACTCGATACGCTTGATGACAGCAGCTTCCTTAATTTCCCGGGTCAGGGCTGCCGAAACAATTTCAGGCGCATCCTGGCGGGGAAGAGCGACAACGCCGTCACCATCGCCGACAACCAGATCGCCCGCATTGACCACGAGGTCGTCGAACAACACCGGGAAGTTGATCCAGCCGCGCGCATCGTGGTCCTTCCCGGTTCCCCGGATGCAAAGTCCACGAGAAAAGACGGGAAATCCGATACGCTCGAGCAGCGCACCGTCGCGTACGCAACCGTCAATAACGAGACCGCCAATCCTGCGTGTCTGCGCCGCCGTGGACATAATTTCGCCCCAGTAGCCAAAATCAAACTGGCCACTTACATGTACGACGAGAATGTCACCAGGCTGCGCGACGTATAGCGCGCGGTGGAGCCACAGGTTGTCTCCACCCGGGGAATGCACCGTGATGGCGGGGCCGCAAAGGTTAAACGCGGGACTCACCCCTTTGATACCAGACGGCATGACACCAATGCGACCACCAGCTTCGTGCAAGGTAGCCGTTGGCAGCTTACGGGCCGCTTCAACAACGGACGGCGCGACGCGCTCAATCGCTACCTGAATTGTCGGCAAATCGAATTCGCCCGTGGCAGATTGTGCGCTCATCCGTTTGCTTCCGGCGTCTGCAGTTGATGGTAACGATGCTGCTCGCGCGCTTCGCGAAGACTCTTCCCCGAGCGGGCCGCTTCGCGGATAGCCTCCTCTGCCACATGGATCTTTTCCGCAGCGTCCAGCACCGCTTGCTCCTGTGCTCCAGGAATCACCACAACCCCGTCCGCGTCACCACACACGATATCACCAGGGCACACGCGAACGTCTCCGATGTTCACCGGAATACCGGTCGCCTCGACCTGTACGCGATCCTTTCCGGTACGCATCCAGCTTCCCTTGCTATACACCGGATAGTTCAGTCGCAGGCAAAGCGCCACGTCGCGATTGATACCATCAATAACCGTCCCCGCAATTCCATTTCGACTTGCGACTTCGGTCAGTATGTCACCCCACACGGTCGCGTTATCACGACCACCATTGTCAAGCACAACTACTGAACCAGAAGGCACGTCGTCGATATAGTCTCCTACCGTGCCAGCCGGATGGCCAGCGGGGCCATACAGCAATGTCCAGGCCCGGCCAGCCATACGAAATGCAGGCGAGCATGGTTTGACGGCATAACACTGCCCGTTCAGACCGAGCTTGTCGAGGGCATCGCTGAGTGTTGCGGTGTCCAGTCGTGAAGCACGCGTAACGTTCTCATCCGTCATTAAATTCTCCTGATAAAGCTTTGAGTTTGGCATTAGTTGAGCATGTGTTCGTAGTCGGCACCCATGACTTGACTCACGGCCGTGCCCGCGAGAATGGCCTTGGCCATGGCGGCTTCGCGTCCAGCGATGTATTCGGCTGCCTTGAGTACGCGCTCGATGTCTTCGGCGGCAATGAAGACAACGCCGCCAGCGTCAGCAATCACGTAGTCACCGGTTCGCACGGTCGCCTCGCCAACCCCAATGGTCTCGTTCACTGCTATTTCGGCAACGCGTCCTCGTGCTGTGCGTGCAGTCAAACCACGGGCGAAAACCGGGAAGTCGTAGTTACGCGCTTCATCGATATCTCGAACGAGGCCCTCTGAGATGACACCAGCGATGCCTTTCGTCTTCGCAGCTAACGACAATATTCCTCCCCAGCTACCTGCATCGATGCCGGTGCGTTGCTCGACGACGATGATTTCTCCCGGCTTCGCGAACTCGATGGCTCGCGTACCGAGATGGACGGGAGGGCCCGATTGAGCGGGCACGTCAGAGGTTGCAAGCAAGCGGTACGTCACCACTGTACCGGCAACTCGCTCAGTACCTGCGTATTGCGCAAGTCCCCCGACGTGCCCGGATAGGCCAAGCTTGTCCATCGCATCAGACACTGCGCAAACATCAAGCCGGCGCAAACGACGCACGAGATCACTCATACTCAAACTCCTTGCACAACAGCAACGACCTCAATTTGAAGCAGCAGCTTTCCTGGAAGATTCTGGACTAGCGTGTGGCGTGCAGGACGGTCGGCGGGATCTGGAAAGCACTTGATCCATTCCGCGTTCAATGCTTCACGTACTGAGTTATCCCGAACAAATACCGTGACATGTACAACGTCTTCCAGCTTCGCGTCACCATTCGCAAGCAGCGCGCGCAGATTTTCGAAAACGAACCGGGCTTGGCCTGCCGCATCGTCGGGAACGTCTCCCGTCTGCGGATCCTGCCCAAAAAGCCCAGACGAAAAGATCATGTTGCCGACGCGCGCACCCAAGGGTATGGGCGCTGCGCCGTGACTAAGTCCTTGTACCTCGATTGATCGCGGTCGACGTGGAAGCATGAGATCTCCTGTGGAATAGATCCGAATATCGAAGGATGCCCGGTGGACGACGTGTTGATGCTTTGGCGGCATGTCACTGACCTAACTCGCCTTAGTCCACCGCATTCTCATTGCATTCTATTGTGAATTCAAAAATGGAGTCAAACAAGGGAAAACCCCATGCATCTTCTGGAAGCAAGCACCTGGGGAATCTATGGGATCAGGCAGCTTGGTCGCGTTGGATCTGATTACAAATCGAGATGAAGGCTGTCTCCGAGGCACCCAGACACGCAAATCATCATCCGGTCACCCTTCTCGGCCTCGGCGCTACTAAGTACACAATCTCGATGCGCGGGTCGGCCATCGACAACCCTCGTCTCGCACGCCCCGCAAATACCGGTGCGACAGGAATACTCCGGCGTGTGGCCTGCGGCCTCCAGCGCCTCGAGAATAGACTGCCCCGGTGTTACGGTTACGGACCCGCCACTACGCGCGAGGTGAACCGTGAATGTCCCGGTTTTGGCATTTGTCGGCTTGGCAGACGGAGTTTCTGGTGGCGCTGAAAAACGCTCAAAATGAACGTTTTCCTGTGGGCAGAGTTGCGTAGCGCGCTGGAACTCATCCAGCAGGGATCCCGGACCGCAACAGTAAAAATGAGTATCTGGAGAGGTATTTCGGACCACCTCATCCAGGTTCAGAAGCCCTCCACCTACGGTGCCACTAAAGACAAACTCCACGGAGCCCGAGTGACGCAGAGACAATAGCGGTTCCGCGAATGCCGCTCGGGCCGGTGTGCGAACACAGTAGTAGAGCTTCCATGGCCGCCGTTGCATATCGAGCTGCCGTGCCATCGCGAGCAGGGGCGTGATGCCAATACCACCAGCGATCAGGACGGACTCGTGACTCTGATCCGTCAATGCGAAGTGATTTCTCGGGGCGCTTATGCGCAAGCGGTCTCCGACGCGGACCCGTTCGTGCAGGGCGCGTGAGCCCCCTCTTCCGGCCGAATTCAATCCAACACCAATTACGTACCGATGCCTTTCGACCGGGTCATTGCACAGCGAGTACTGACGAATTGCTTTCAAAGCCTCTTCCGCAAGTTCATCGGAAGGAACAAAAACATCGACGTGCGCACCCGGTGCGAACTGCGGTAACTGACCACCGTCTACGGGGCGCAGATCAAATGAAACGACGTCAAGCGCCTCCGCGCGGCGTTCATGAACGTAAACCGTAATGCTCTCCCGCATCTACTGCTCCTCTTGCCTCTAAATTGTGACGTTGCGCTATCGCTCGTGCCCACCGCCGGGCTTCGCTGCGCATCCAAAATTTGCATTCAATTTTGAATACAATAAATCAGCATCGTTCTTTCAGCAAGTGGTAAGGGCGCCCGCTGGGAGGGAGGGCGGTCGATGTCTTCCGGCCCTTACCATCGTGACAAGACACGTCTGTAAGGGAATTCACTATGTTGTTATTCAAGATTGAATTCAGAAGAATATGCCAAACAGAATACGCGACACGATGCTGCAAGAGAAGCAAGAACAAACTATCGGGCGCGACGGTACAGCACCGCGCGCCTCATCGATGTAAGGCGAATAGATTGATCAATCAGTTACGCAACATCACGTGGAGGTGTACGTATGCAGTCGCAGCAAGCGGAGCAGGCATTGCCGTTCGATCTGTCGGGGTATATTGAGGAGAGAAAGGTCGGTCTGTTTCATTTCCGACTGGTCGTCATGTCGTTCGTGATCGCACTCGCGGACGGCTTTGACCTCGCCTTGGTGGGTCTTATCGCACCCTCACTCATCAAGGATTTTGGCGTCGCACCCGCTTCGCTGGGAATCCTGTTCAGTGCAGGCCTGGCTGGCATGGTGCTTGGTGCACTGCTCTTCGCATTCATAGGCGACCGTTTCGGTCGGAAGGCGGGCGTGATCGGCGGTTGCTTCATCTTCGGTTTTTTCACGCTCTTGTCGACGTGGAGCAACAGCCTTGAGACGCTGATCATTCTCCGATTCCTGACCGGACTAGGACTTGCTGGCATTGTGCCCAACCTTGTCTCGCTCAATGCCGAGTACTTGCCACGCAACGTTCGAAGTCTGTTCATAGGCATCGTGCTCGTCGGCATTCCGGTAGGAGGAGCAGTGGCCGCCTGGTCCAGTGCGATCCTGCTGCCGCAATACGGTTGGCGCAGCCTCTTTCTGGCCGGTGGAGCAGCAGCCGTGATAGTGGCGCTATCGCTTGTGCTGCTGATGCCAGAATCGGTGAAATTTCTCGGCCTTCGTGCAAAACATCATGACCGTCTACGAGCGCTAGTCAAAAAGATTTACGGTCTTGAACATCTGGCAACAGAAAGTATGGAGCAAGCTAAACCGGCGGCTCCGAAAGTAGGGTTGTCGCCCCGCGCCCTGCTCGCCCCCGGATATGCAAACGTCACACTGCTCCTTTGGCTGCTGTGCTTTCTCAACTATGGGGTCGTGTATTTTCTTTTTAGCTGGGTCCCAACGGTCTTTCGGGCACAAGGATTTACCGTACAGCAAACTGGTGCTCTGCTTTCGATCATGCCCATAGGGGGGATCATCGGCAGCCTGGCCGTTAGCGCTCTCATGGAGCGCTGGGGCATGCTTCTCGTCGGCGCACTGATGCTTCTAGCGATCCCCGTTTCGTGGGTATTCGGATCACCGCATATTAGCTTTGCTAGCGCTGTTGTCTTTGGCATCCTCGGTGGCATTTGCATCATTGGTTGCCAAACCGGATTGATCGTCGCGTCAGGCCTCGTGTATCCAACTTCGATCCGGGCGAAGGGTGCTGGATGGGCTGCGGGGATCGGTCGCGTTGGGTCTGTTCTCGGTCCCTTGTTTGGCAGCTTGCTGTTGAAGTTCTATCCCCTTCCTCACCTCCTCATCGCCCCTGTTGTCCCAATGAGCATCTGCCTGGTCGCTACACTGCTATTGACGGCGCTACTGTTTCGGAGGTTTGGCAATTTCCGCGTGGGAGAAGTTGAACCGAGCATAACCTGAGAGCAGACAGAGAAGGCACCGAAGATTTTCACATCAGCATTGTGCCCGGACCACGATGTATAGATCCTGAACCAGGCATTGTAGTTACTCAAAAATCACGACCAATTGACCCACATATTCTTACTTTCCACAACCTGACGTTTTCATTTTAAATAAGTAGTATTACTAAATAAAATTGGAGGAGCATGAAAGCGAAGAAATTGGCACTGGTGGCGCTGTTGGCCACGGTTTCTGGATATGCCGGGGCCCAGAGCAGCGTCACACTATACGGACTTCTGGACACCGGCCTGGCATACGTCAGCAACGTCGGTGGCGGACACAGGTTCTCTACAATCGACGGCGCACATGCCCCGGATCTTTACGGCATTCGAGGCGTCGAGGATCTTGGCGGTGGACTAAGCACGATCTTTGACCTAGAGGGGCAATTCACCATCAGTAACGGCCAGGTGCTCATTCCCGGTGAGTTGTTCAGCTGGAAGTCAATGGTTGGCCTGAAGTCGAATGACTTGGGCACATTGACGTTGGGCCATCAGCCAACGTTCATGTTCGATGTGATGGCCCCCTTTACGACAGCCTACCAAGCCGGGAGCATGCTTTCCCTGCATCAGGGCAACCTCGACGAGCTGGCCTCACTGTATCCGGCAAACAATACTGTTAAATACGCCAGCCCCTCGTACCATGGAGCATCTTTTGGTGCCCAGTTCATATTTGGGGGCCAGCCGGGTAACTTCGCGATTGGCCGGGGCTATTCATTCTTTATGCGTTACGAAAACGGGCCGTTTTCAATCGGCGGGGTCTATGCAAATGAGAATGACAGGCTCCTGGACGGCACACCGTTCATCGGGTTGAAAACCATTCTGGGGACTCCTCTTCCCGGAGAAGTTGTTGCCAACAATATCGAGAACTGGGGCGTGGGCACGTCCTACACATGGGGGCAATGGGCCTTGCACGCTGCCTTCACGCAATCTCGCGTCACGCTCATGACAGGCAGTGGAAACGCCAACACGGTCGACGCCGGCGTTACCTGGCATCCCGTTCCGTTCGACCAACTGGGTGTTGGCACCGCCATTGAGAACTTCTCAGGCGGTCACTGGAACACATATAGCGTCGTCAATTCGTACTTCGTCTCCAAGCGTACGAGCCTGTATCAGCAGGTCGTGTACCAACACGCGTCCGGCAGCGGAGCGGTTGCGTCACTGGGTGGCATTGGACCGTCGTCAGGCGCCAGCCAGCTGTGCGTCAATTTTGGAATTACACACGCCTTCTAGAAATCGAGTTCATCAAGGTTACCTCATACTGCGAGCACCAACATGAATCAGCAAAACAACATCAAGCTCTACGCCCTGCTCTTTATTGCCTGCCTTGTAACCAATGGGCACCCAATACTAGCTAACGCACAATCCAGTGCCCCGGCAGCAGTAAGCTCGGCGAGCGGTACATCCATGACTCGAGCCGAAAGGCGGGCCCAACACAAAGCAGAGCGAAAAGCCGCGAGAGACCAAAATCGAGCCGAAATAAAAACCATGACGCAAGGTGGCTACCGGCCAGGGCTGGACATTGCCAACTATCCGCAAAACGCACAACAAGCTGCGAAGACCGCAGCAAGCGCGCCCGCATCCGTAGGCGCCCCGCAGCACTAGTAAAGCAAGCGGCCGAAGATCCCGTCTTGACACACAAAGTCTGGCTCGAATTTCTTCTCGCAGAGGCTTCGCTTCACCTGTAATCAGCCGGCAACCCAGCATGAAATTGAGCAGAACCGGGCCCACGGCCGGCGTGGACCCGACAGCCCGCTTGCAAGTGCACCGCTCGATGTCGTGACGCCGTCGAACAAAGCGACTGCTGTAGAGCCTATCAAGGCGGGGCGTACATCGATTCAAGTTCGGTGTCGAATCTAGACGGGTGAGCGGCGCAAGTCACGATGACAGCCGCAATGGTAAAACGACGCCGCTGTGACAATCGTTAGGCAAGGCGTCTTTCAGGAAGAGAGCTGCGGGCAACGTCCTACCTGGCCTGTCGCTGCTCTGCGATAGTGCCAACCAGGCCGCCCGCGCCAAGCACCCTTCGTAGGTCGACGTCAGTCGACATATTTGTCTTCGACCAATAACGGCACGATATTGCTCCTTCGGCCCAAGCCCGAATGCGTTATCACGAGCTCATTCGGCAAGTCTTGCAATCAGAATCTTTACTGGCGCCGCGGTAGGAATCACCTGCTCCAGCTCGAATCCGGCAGCCAACAGCAAAGACCTATATTCCCGCTCGGTCCGCTCGCGACCTTCCAACATAGCCAGCATTTGCAGATCTAGCCATTTCGCCATATCGAAGACAGGCTCCTCTGAGACCACACTTTCGACCACCACAAGGCGTGTAGCCGGGTTGAAGGACTTGCACACGCATTTTAGAATCGCCAACGCCGCTTCATCGCTCCAATCGTGAATTATCCAGCGGAGCAAGTAAGCATCCCCACCTTGAGGTACAGACTCGAAGAAGTCACCTGACTGGATTTGAAAGCGCTCGCCCGGGATGGCGTTTGAGGTTACATGCGGTTGATCAAAGAGAATACCCTTAACGGACGGAAAGGCCTCCAGGATTGATCTCAACTGTGTTCCTATACCCCCGCCAACATCAACGATAGTCCGGAATTGGCTCCAGTCAAACGCTTCGGTAATAGCGGATGTCATTGTTTCGGAGACGGAACGCATAAAGTCATCGAAGAGCCGCCCCGCGACAGGATTACGCTTCCCGTACTCCCAAAAATTACAGCCATGCACTTTGTCAAAAGCTGGAGTCCCGGTCTGAATTGCGTATTCGAACTTACTCCAGCCTTCAAACTGGCCATTGCCTGCGGATAAGGCAGACAAGATCAAGGAGCGCTGCGAGCCCGGCAACCCTTCTCGCAGACTTTCGCTTGCTTCGGAATTACAGAACAGGCCTTCCGTTTGCTGAGAGAACACACCGATGCTTTCAAGAGATCGAAGGAGGCGATGCAACGCAGACGCACTTGTTTTCGTGCGCGCCGCTAATTCTTGTACGTCCATTGCCCGCTCAGCCAGGATATCTGCGACGCCGAGTTCGACCGCTATCGCGAGAGCGCGCGACTGCCAGAAGCCAACAACCAGGGAGAACATTTGTTGTTGTGGCGAGACCTTTAGAGCATCCATTTTAGAGACCTATATTCGAGAAGGGGCTTTTCGAAGTAAGCTAATTTTTTGAAAGACCGGTCAGCGCGCAGCACGGGCAGCTGGAGGTTCACCACAGCAGTTCCAGCATCGTCGAGCTGCAATTACCGGCAACGCTCGTGGGTGCGCTACGTACGAGTTCTACTGCCTCGTAACTCTCTTTTACGGACAGCGCCGCACAACGCCACCGACAAAATCGCTGGCTACCGTTGTGAAATTACGCATACCCCTGCTACGGATGAAAGTAAACGACGGCGTGTGGCGCTGTTCCATAGCCCTGCGTCGACGGACACTTTAACTTCTCAGCAGAATTGGATAAATTAGCTAGTACTGGAATGACTTCAAAGCGTGACTTGATAATGGACAGGATAGCGAGTATGGAGGTGTTCGTCCGTGTCGTCGAACTGGGCGGATTCACGGCGGCGGCCGAGGCGAGCGATATCTCCGCGACCATGGTCAGCAACCACGTGCGGGCACTAGAAAAACGGCTGGGCGCGCGCTTGCTGAACCGCACGACGCGGCGTCAGAGCCTCACCGAAATTGGCTCAGCGTATTACGCTCAATGCATCGACATTCTGGCCCGGATCGAAGCGGCGGATAGCGAGGCGCATAACATGCGTGCGCGGCCAACCGGAAGGCTTCGGATCAGCGCGCCAGTTACGCTCGGATCGCATATTCTCGTCCCCGTACTAGCCGATTACCTACGTGAATTTCCGGACGTAAGCATCGAACTGCAGCTCAACGATCGCATCGTCGATCTGGTAGAAGACGCTTTCGACGCGGCCTTCCGTTTTGGCCGAATGCGAGGCAGTGGACTCGTGGTCCGCCCGCTGCGGGATCTGACTCGTGTTATATGTGCGGCGCCGGCCTATCTCGACGCACACGGTACGCCGGTCGAGCCACGCAAACTGCAGGGGCACAATTGCCTGGCGTTTCACCATGTCATCCCGGAACTTGAATGGCGCTTCGACGGACCGCAGTTGCAGAACATCGAGGTCTCGGGGCAATTGACCATCAACAACGGGCCGGCCCTGCTACAGGCGGCGCTTAACGGTATCGGCATCGTCATGCTGCCGGATTATCTCGTGGACGAGCACCTTCGCGCGGGTAGACTCACACGTATCCTGCCCGATTACGACTTTCCTCGTGCTCCGCTGCAACTGGTCTATCTACCTGACCGTCACATGACTCCGAAGCTCAGGAGCTTCGTCGATTTCATGGCTGTCCGGCTGGGCTGAGACCGGCATCCCGCGTTTTGAACATTTCGCGTAGATAGCTGTGTTGCGTCTTAGTTGCGCCCCAATCCGGCAGAAAACTCCCAGCGTGCTCTTGCGATGTACAAGTAGTTTTTTACATCACCTGCACGACAATAGAGAGTAGCAAAAAATAGCGCCGCGATCGAAGCCTTGTCTCATGCGACGTCCAAGGAATTAAGGGTAGATAGAACAGGGATCTGCGGAAAAATATTGGCGTCGGGTACGATCATGCTTTCCCCCACGTCACTGGATGGCCACATGCACCCTGTCAAGCTGACACCCGAAGAACAAGCAGTTCTGGCTCCCGTACAAGCGCTGTTAGAAGGTATTCGCCAACGCGATCATAAACTCATGCTCGCGCAGGTAATGCCCGAAGGCGGTGCCACTATCGTTCGCGAAGGCCGCATTCTTCACTACTCTCTGCGTGAACTGTTCGAACGCCCCTTTCCATCGGGTGTCGTCGAAGAACAGATTTACGACCCGTCCATACGCATCGATCATGACATAGCCCTGGTATGGGCACCCTACAAGGTCTTTATCGACGGAAAACTTCACCACTGGGGCACCAACGTGATAACGCTTCTGCAGCAATCCGACGGTCGCTGGCTCGTAGCCGGGCACGTGGACAACAGTCGCACGTCGGGCGATTAAAGCCACGCACGGTATCAGCGCTGGTAAGTGTGCGACGACTACAGCCAAGTCCGTAACCAAACCTGGCTCGGTAGCCACCCAAATATCAAATGTCAACGTTGCTGGAGCCAGCAGCGAGCCGCCCGCACACTTCCCGCGCAGGCGGCTCGCCGCCTCCTTCAAAACGCCACCGTCGTCCTCAGCCCCACGATAGCCTCGTCGCCGACACGCTGCGACGGATTCTCCGGATTCGGAATACCGCCCGCTGGACGGAACGCATACTGGAAGTCCGCCTGAATCTGCCACCACGGTGCGACCTGATATTGGTAAGTCGCTTCGAGTATCGTTTCCGCGCTGCGCGACGGATAACCGGGCGTGGCGTTCGCCTGAGCGCTCGCGAGATCCTGCGCATGCGAGCCGATATGCGCATAACCCACCGCCAGCCCGACCACGTCGTTGTCGCGGCCCTTGAACGGCGCCTTCAGCGTCACCCCTGCATTCACACCCAGATCGACGAGATTGCGGTCGCCCGGTGCGCCCATCACGCGCGCGAACACGCCCACCGACTGCGGGCTGTCCTCACTCGGGCGCCAGACCATCTGGTCCGCAACGGCGTAGATGCTGTAATCGCCGCTGTGCGAGGCCGGAACGCCCGTGCTGGCCGGATTGGCAAGGGAGAGTCCGTTGTTGTCGTAGCCCGTATCGGCGAAGCGGTTGCTGTTGTACCAGAAGCCCAGCTTGTAAGTACCTTGGAGTCCTGAAGGTTTCGGATCGTTCGGATTGGAAGACGGCTGGTTGATCGCGTACTGCACTTCGCCAATCACGAGCGCGCCGTTATGCAGATTGAAATTCGTGCCGCTCGCATTGAGCTTTTGCGGATCGCCCGTGCCCGGTGCGGGGTTGCCGTCGAACACGCCGCCCAGCACCGTGATCGCATCGGTGGGAGTGGCGCGCACGCGCACACCGAGCGACGAAAGCGGGTAGGCCGGGCCACCGCCTGGCAGATCGACCGAGGGCAGCACCGACCAGCCGAACGTGGCGTTCATGAACGTATTCGCGTACTGGCTGACCATGAACTCCTGGTCGAGACTCTGCTGACCGACCTTTACATCCACCTTGCCGCCGAGCAGCGACTGCTGGTACCACAACTCCCACAGACGCGTGCCCGCATCGGCCTCGACGCCAGTCGCAAGCTGCAAGGTCTGCAGATTCCGCTCGCTCAGATTGGTGCCGTGAATCTGCAGGCCCGACACGTTGAAGATGCCGCCCGGCAGGCCAAACACCTTCTGCGTATCGAGACCGAAGCCGAACTGCGTCACCCCGTCGTAGGCGCCGCCGCGATGCGTGCCGCCCGACAGGTTGTTCATGTATTCGCTTGTTTCCTGCAGGCCGAAGGTCACACCGTAGTTGCCCATCCAGGAGCGCAGGCCGCCCATGTCGCCGAGCAGGTTCGAACGATCCCATAGCCCGGTGGAGGCAGCGGCGGCCTGATTCGGCTGCGAAGCATCGGCACCGCCCGCAGCGGGCGGTTGCTGTGCCGACGAATCGGCTGCGGCCGGAGCAGAAGGCGCTTCGCCAGACGATTGCGCGAAAGCCTCAGCGGCAGTGACGAAGGCGAGCAGGACGGCGAGCGAGAGCGGCGTGCTGCTCGTGAGCACGCGAGTTTTCAGATTCTTCTTCATGACGGTTCGAGTAATGAAGTTATCGTGGGGATGAATCTGCGTGCCTCTACATATGACACGCAGCGAGTTGCAAAAACGTGACGGCAACCTAATGGCTGTCGCGAACTAAGCGAACCACCAGGAGAGCGGCAACGCACTGTCCATGTCGTCGGCAGCAGGACTCGCGGCAATCAGCAGCGCCAGCACGACGCCGGCCACCGTGAGCGCGAGAATGGCGTAACCGCATGGCGTGAGCGGACGGCCCGTCCACGCCACGCGCAGGGCGGCGCGCACGGCCAGCGCGGCAACGCGCGTAGCGTGACGAAACGCGAAGGTACGGACCCGCCGCGCGAGCGGCCCGCTCTGGCCCCGCGCAGCAGCGCCGGCAGCAGGTGCCGCGATCAGCGCATGCAGGCGTGCGACATAACCCAGGGCACGTGCATGCGGGGCGCCGCGGCAGGCAACGGCAAAAGATTTGAAGAACATGACTCACCCCCGTCCAGCCCGAACGCATCGGGCGACGAATGAATACGTGACGGCCCCTCGCAAGCGACGTTGCGAAAGACAGTCGAAACAGAGGGAGCGTGCTACGGGCGGACAGGCTTCGTGCCTGTCGCGGGAGGAGCGCGCTAACCCGGCTTATAGCGAGTTAGCGGCGAAAGGAGCGGCCCTCGAGTGGGAACTCAGGCGGCCTCTTGCGGCTATCTCGCGTGCATGGCGCCGGCGCAGGCCGGCATCGAACTTCCACTACTAGAGCATGTGTCCACGAGGGACTCCTTTCTTTGAGACGGGCGCATTGTATTCGCCACTTCCACAAAACTGCAAGTAAAAAAACGCATCAATGAAATCGCAGTGCGAAGTATCTGGCGATATCCGGCAATCGGCCCGATTGCCGACTAAAAGGTGCGCGCCATGCAACAGCCGAAGAGGCCGTAGTAAATGCATCCGGTTCGCATTTCTCTCACTCGTCATGCTTTCCTGCCGGTTTCAATGTCGGGCTCGTGAAAGACTAAATCCTGCCGTCGCGGGGTGTAATGCCGCCGTAAAAAAATACCTTGGCTCTGCTTAGGGAAACGTGTTGACTTGCGCCAACTCCGTCACTAGAATCCGCCCATCTTCACAACCGGGGCCCACGCCGTGGACTCTTGCAGTAGTCGATCTTCGAACTGTTTCCCTGCCTGACCGGCCAGACGCCCGCGCCCTTCTTTACGCCGCCGTCCCGCCATCAGGCAGACGGTGCGCGCCGTAGTTTCATCCCCGTGCACCTTTTGAATTAGCGCCATCGGCGCTGTGTCCGTTCGCGCATGCTTTTCGCGTGCTGCACGGACACGGCACTTTCCCGATGGCACCGCGCCGCGAGCGACCCCTCGCGGCAGCGTTCGCTCGCGCCTGCTTTTTCCTTCCGGAAACAGGCGCGTGGACCCACGCGCGCGTTGCCAACGCGCTTTGCCGGAAAAGGAGCCGCCATGCCCGACAGTGACAGTCATCCCTTATGCCGCTTACCTCACATTGACCTGAGGAAAGCAGGCGAACGGCTGCCGCGCCCCTGATGCACGGGTGATCCGTCTTCGCCGGCTTTCCGCGTTTTGACGCGTCGCCCCAGGCGCACGGAGCACTCACATGCAATTCGGACTCCTTCTTTCCAATCTGCCGCAAGTCGAAGTCTCGCGCAGCCACTACACCGCCTTCCTTTCGCTCGAGCCGTGCCCGGCCGCGATTCGCCTGCGCGCATTCTGGCAACGCCTGAAAGCACTCGCTTCCTGAAACCCGCACGCTCTTTCCGCCATACGCAAGCGCGACCGTCGCAAGACGGCTCACACACTTACGTATGGTGGCCTGGCTCGTGCGCTTTGAACCTTTTAATCCCATCCAAAAACAGGGGATTCATAACATGTCCACGCCAACGAACTACTCGCGAGGTCCCGTCGCGCTCGAGCGCAGCGCCGTGCTCGACGAAGCGCATCTCGGCGACATCAAGGGCGCGCTCGGCACGATCGCGCACCACGACACCGCCCCACGCACCAACTGGTGGGCCCGCTTTCGCACGCTGCTCGCGATCCTCGGCCCCGGCCTCATCGTGATGGTCGGCGACAACGACGCCGGCGCATTCGGCACCTACACGCAGGCCGGCCAGAACTACGGGACGACCCTGCTGTGGACCATGCTGCTGCTCGTGCCCGTGCTGTTCGTGAACCAGGAAATGGTGCTGCGTCTGGGCGCCGTAACGGGCGTCGGCCACGCGCGCCTCATCTTCGAACGCTTCGGCAAGTTCTGGGGCGCCTTCAGCGTCATCGATCTGTTCCTGCTCAATGCCCTCACCATCGTGACCGAGTTCATCGGCATCACCTTCGTGCTGGACTTCTTCGGCGTGTCCAAGGTCGCTGGCGTATGCATTGCCGCGGCGCTCACCATGGCGGCGGTCAGCACCGGAAACTTCCGGCGCTTCGAGCGTTTCGCCGTGGTGCTGTGTCTCCTGAGTCTCCTGCTCGTGCCCGTGCTGGTGGCCATCCACCCGCCCGTGAGCCAGATGACGCGCGACTTCTTCATCCCCAACTGGCCCGCGAACTCGAAGCTCTCCGATGTGATGCTGCTCGTGATCGGCATCGTCGGCACGACCGTGGCGCCGTGGCAGTTGTTCTTCCAGCAAAGCTATGTGGTCGACAAGCGCATCACGCCGCGCTTCATGAAGTACGAGAAGGCGGACCTCTGGATCGGCATCGCATTCGTGCTGATCGGCGCCATCGCCATGATCGCGTTCTGCGCCCAGCTTTTCGCCGGCAAGCCCGAGTTCGGCAACTTCACGGACGCGGGCGGCGTGATCGCCGGCCTCGAAAAGTACGCCGGCCATACGTCGGCCGTGCTGTTCGCCGTCGCCCTCTTCGACGCGGCCATCATCGGCGCGGCTGCTGTTTCGCTCTCCACGGCCTACGCCATCGGCGACGTGTTCAAGATCCGCCACTCGCTGCATCGCAGCGTGAACGACGCCAGGGGCTTTTATGCGGTGTATTTCGGCATCGTCGCGCTCGCGGCGGCTATCGTGCTGATTCCGGGCAGCCCGCTCGGCCTGCTCACGGAAGCCGTGCAAACGCTCGCCGGCGTGCTCCTGCCGAGCGCCACCGTGTTCCTGCTGCTCCTGTGCAATGACAAGGCTGTACTCGGTCCGTGGGTCAACTCGAAGAAGCTCAACTTCTTCACCGGTGCCGTGATCTGGGTGCTCGTGATGCTCTCGATCGTCCTCACGGCTTCCGTGATGTACCCGGACATGACGGGCGAAACGATCATCGAGATCCTCGCGGGCGGCACGGTGTTCGCCGTGCTCGGCTACGCCGTGACGGTGGCCGCGCGTAAAGCGCGTCGCCAGCGCGGCAACGAAGGTGACGCGACGCAAACCTGGCAGGAAGGCGCTCGCGACACGTGGCGCATGCCCCCGCTCGACGAACTGCCTCCGCCGAACCTCACGCTCAGCAAGCGCGTATGGATGGGTGTGCTGCGCGGCTATCTGCTGATTGCGGTTGCGCTCGTTGTGGTGAAGGTCGTGCAGATGACCCTGCTGAAATAAGCGGAAGTCAGCGGAAATCACGCAAAGCCAGCACGTGACCCGGCCCGTCGCAGCGTTCATGCAGCGCTCATGAAACGGGCCGGTACGAAAAGTGCTTGCAAGGGTCTACGAGTGTCTCTATAATTCGCGCCTCAACAGGCTCGTAGCTCAGCTGGTTAGAGCACCACCTTGACATGGTGGGGGTCGTTGGTTCGAGTCCAATCGAGCCTACCAACGAATCGCGCAGTACCCTTGCAGCACCCTCGGCAATGACGCAGTCCCTTCGCGGGGAATGCGTCATTTTCGTTTGGGCAGCGCTTTTTCTGCCGCAGCGCCTATGCACGCGTGCTGCTATCCATAGCGCGCGACAGCGCGCAAAGCTTCCCATAAATCGTCAGTTCTACCCACGGCGCAAGCCTGCTGGAATGGCCGTTCCCTGTCCAGCCGAGGAGACCTGCGATGTCCGACGTTCAAACGAATCACGCTGCCGCTGCCCAAGCATTCGCCCACGCGACGCTGCAAACCGGTGCGGACGCGAGCACGCTCGATCTGCGTCCCGTTGCGGGCCGCATTGGCGCACGCATCGACGGCGTACACCTGACCGGCGATATCGACCAGGCCACCTTCGACGCCATCCACGCCGCGCTGCTGCGCCACAAGGTGCTGTTTTTCCGCGGCCAGCAGCATCTGGACGATGCCGCTCAGGAGGCATTCGCACGGCGCTTCGGCGAAACGGTCGCGCACCCCACCGTGCCTTCCGTGGAAGGCGGCAAGCTGCTCGAACTCGATTCGCAGCACGGCGCGCGCGCAAACTCGTGGCACACGGACGTGACCTTCGTCGACGCCTATCCGAAGGTATCGATCCTGCGCGCCGTCGTGGTGCCGCCCTACGGCGGCGACACGGTCTGGGCCAACACGGCCACCGCCTATCAAAACCTGCCGGAGCCGTTGCGCGCACTCGCCGATACGCTCTGGGCGCTGCACACGAACGCATACGACTACGCCTCCTCGCACGTCAACGCGGACAGCTCACAGCTCAAGCGCTACCGCGAGGTCTTCACCTCCACCGTCTACGAGACCGAGCATCCCGTCGTGCGCGTGCATCCCGAAACGGGCGAACGCACACTCGTGCTCGGACATTTCGTACAGCGTATCAAGGGACTGTCGACGCAGGATTCGGCGCACTTGCTGCAGAGCTTCCACGAGCACGTCACGCGACTGGAAAACACCGTGCGCTGGAGCTGGCAGGCGGGCGACGTGGCGATCTGGGACAACCGCGCCACGCAGCACTACGCGATCAACGACTACGGCGATGCGCGCCGTATCGTGCGGCGGGCCACGGTGCGCGGCGAAGTGCCGGTTGGCATCGACGGTCGCCGCAGCGCGGTGGTACAGGGACAGGGGACGACGCTGCAATAGCCGGGCTGCGCCGGGCCGTTGCCCGGCGCCTGTCCCGCGCGCTTCACCCGGCGCGCACGCGCACGCCGTTCAGTTCGCCCACGACGTCGAACAGATGCGGCACATACTCGTCGCCGTGACCAAGGTTGGTTGCGAGCAGATAGAGCTGGCGCGCGGCCTCGGCCACGATGGCCGTCGACGAATATTCGCCGGCAAGCCGCGCATACGCGCGCATATCCTTGAGCGCGTTGCGCAGCGCGAACTGCTGGCCGCTGTCGTCGCCCTCCAGCACATAGGGGACGATGCGGTCGAACGTGCGGCTGTGGCCGCCGCTCAACCGGCACAGGGCCGCGAATTCGCGCAGATTCACGCCGGCCTTCGCCGCCGTGCCGAACGCCTCCGCAAGCACCGCGGCATTCGCCTGCGCGATGAAGTTGTGAATCAGCTTCGCGCGATAACCCGAACCGTGGCCGCCCAGATGGTGGATCGTCTCCGCGTACGTTTCGAAGAGCGGCCGCACGGTCTCCACCCACTCGGCTTCGCCCCCCACCAGCACGTTCAGGCGCCCTTCGCGCGCTTCCTTCGGCGTGCGGTTCACCGGCGCATCGAGAAATTGCGCACCGCATGCGGCAAGCGCCGTCTGCGCTTCCTGGGCGAATTCGGGATCGGCCGTGGTCGCGTCGATGACGATGAGACCGGGATGCGCGCCCGCCAGCAGGCCGTGCTCGCGCGTCAACACGTCGCGCACCTGCGGTGTGCCGGTCACGCTGATGAGCACCACGTCCACGTTGCGCGCGAGCTCCTCGGCCGTCGCGGCCTCGCGGGCCCCCTGCGCGACGAGGGCTTCCACATTCGCGCGGTTGCGATGCGCGAGCACCGTCAGGGCAAAACCGCGCCTGAGCATGTTGTGGGCCATCGCTTCGCCCATCAGCCCAAGGCCGATCATACCGACACGCCGGATACGCTCTGGGATGGGATTCGAGTTCATACGTCCTCCTTGCGATCTCACACCGGCAGCTTCTTCTGGTAGTCGATCAGCAACGCACACAGCATCTGGAATGCGGCTACCGCAACGAAGAACATCAACGCCAGAAAATACGAGCCGGTGCGCTGCACGATAAAGCCGATAAAAATCGGCACGAAGATGCCCGCGATATTGCCGACGAAATTCATGATGCCGCACAGCGAGCCGGCTCGGCTGCGCGTGGCGAGCATGGCCGGCGTGGCCCAGTTGCAGCCGCCGCACCAGCGCACGAAGAACACCGCCACGCACAACAACAGTACGACCACGAACGCCGAGCCCGCATACGCCACCACGCACATGGACGCGGCCACCGCGGCGGCGCCGATCACCATCATCGTCCGGTACACCACGTTCGCGCCGGCACCGGCCATCTTCCAGCGGTCGGCAATCCAGCCGCCGCAAATCTCGCCGATGAAGCCCATGAGGAAAATCACGAAGGTCGCGTTGCCCATCGACTTGAGGTCGAACCCGTGCGCCTTGTAAAGATAGGTGGGCAACCAGGTCATCAGGCCGTAGAAGATCAGGTTCGTGCAGGTGTGGCTCATGCACATGCCCCACACCGAGCGGTAGCGGAAGAAACTAAGCAGCGACGTGCCGGCTGCGGCCTTCGGTTCCGCATGATCTTCCACCGAAAGGGCCTCTTCGATGTACGCCACCTCGGCCGCGTTGATACGCGGATGCTCGCGCGGCGTATTGCGGATGTACCACCACGCCCAGATACCGCACAGGATCGTGCCGATACCCGCAACCGCGAAGGCCGCGCGCCACGAGCCCAGCCAGCCCATCAGCAAGGCCGTGACGATGGCGCCGACGCCCGAGCCGAGCGCCGATCCCCCGTCGATCAGCGCCGCGCCGCGCGTGCGCTCATTCTTCGTGAGCCACATGGCGTTGAGCTTGCCGCCCGCCGGATAAATCGGCGCTTCGCTGACGCCTAGACCGAAGCGCGTGAGCAGCAGCGTAAACCAGCCGGTGCTCACTGCCGCGATGCCCTGAAAGAAGCCCCAGCCTATCGTTGCGGCCGCAATCACCACGCGTGGCTTGAGGCGGTCGGCGAGTATGCCGGAGGGCACCTGCATGAACAGATAGGTCCAGAAGAAGGCACTCAGGATGAGCCCCTGCTTCTCGGGCGTCAGTTGAAACTCCTGCGCGATGGTGGGCATGGCGACCGAGAGTGCGGCACGGTCGATATAGTTCAGCGATACGAGCATCAGCAGCAACAGAAAGATCTTCCATCGCGTGCTGGACATGCGAACGGCTTCTACGTGCGTGGCTTCCATTTAGCCTGTCTCCATGGTGGTCCGGCGAGTGCACCCGCCTTTGTTGTTCTCGCGCACCGCGGGGCGCGTGCCTTCCCCGCGGCTTCGTTGAGTGGTCTCGTCGTGCGATACGCGATCAGGGAATGCACTGAAGCTTGCCGTCCACGAGGCGGTTCAGGCCCAGCGGATTGGCCGCCTGCAGCGCGGCCGGCAACAACCCATCGGGCAGGTCCTGATAGCAGACGGGGCGCAGGAAGCGCGCAATCGCAAGACTGCCGACGGAGGTCGTGCGCCCGTCGGAAGTAGCGGGATACGGACCGCCGTGCACCATCGCATGTGCGACTTCCACGCCGGTGCCGAAGCCGTTCGCCAGCACGCGTCCGGCGCGCCGCTCGAATGCCGGCAGGAACGCGCGCGCGGCGTCATAGTCCGCTTCGTCGATGTACAGCGATATAGTAAGTTGTCCTTCTAGTTTCTCGACGATGGCATGCATCGCTTCGAAGTCCGGGCAGCGTACGACGAGTGCCGACGCACCGAACACTTCGTCGTGCAAGCCGGGGTTGGCGCTAAACGCCGCGGCCGTGGTCGAAAACAACGCGGCCCGGCCGCGGTTCGCGCCTTCGACCGCGAGGCCGCGCGCAAGCGTCGCGACATCGACTTGCGCGGCCATGCGCTCGACGCCAGCCTCGTACGCGGCGTGAATGCCGGGCGTGAGCATCGGCGCTGCCGCAATGCCGGCAAGCGCACCCGATGCCGCCGCGATGAAGCGGTCCAGCTCCGGACCGTCGATGGCGAGGAGAAGCCCAGGATTCGTGCAGAACTGCCCGGCGCCCAGCGTGAGCGACGCCGCGAACGCCGCACCGATCGATTCGGCGCGCGCCTTCAGGGCCGCGGGAAACAGCAGGACTGGATTGATGCTGCTCATCTCGGCATAGACCGGAATCGGCTCCGGGCGCGCCGCCGCGAGATGCATCAGCGCGACGCCGCCACGGCGCGAACCCGTAAACCCCACCGCCTTGATGCGCGCATCTTTCACGAGCGCCTGGCCGATCTCGATGCCCGCGTCGAAGAGCAGCGAAAACGTGCCTTCGGGCAAGCCGGAATCGGCCACGGCCTGCTTCACCACAGCGCCCACCAGCGCACTCGTGCCGGGATGCGCCGGATGCGCTTTCACGATCACAGGACAGCCCGCCGCGAGCGCGGAAGCCGTGTCGCCGCCCGCGACGGAAAACGCCAGCGGAAAATTGCTTGCACCGAACACCACAACCGGACCCAGCGCGATATTGCGCAGGCGCAGGTCGACGCGCGGCAACGGCTTGCGCTCGGGCTGCGCCGGATCGATGCGCACGCCCAGCCAGTCGCCGTCGCGCACCACCTGGGCAAACATCCGCAGTTGGCCGACCGTGCGGCCGCGCTCGCCTTCGAGCCGCGCACGGGGCAACCCCGTCTCGGCCATGCAGCGCTCGATCAGCGTGTCGCCCAGGTCGAGAATGTTCTGCGCAATCGCTTCGAGAAACCGCGCGCGCACGTCGAGCGAGGTCTCGCGGTACAAGTCGAATGCTTGGGCAGCAAGCCCGCAGGCCGCATCCACATCCGCCAGCGTGGCGCCGCCAAACGCCGGTTCCAGCGCTACGCCGCTTGCCGCATCGACGGCGCGCAGCGTGCCGTTCGTGCCAGGCACGTTGCGCTGCCCGATGATCGAATCGGTAAGGATCTGCATTTAACGCCCCCAGTGCAGCACGAGCGGATCGAGGCGCCGCGCCACGCGCAGCAGCCCATCGCGAGTGGCCGGATGAACCGGCGCGAGCGGCCGGCGCAGTGCCGCGGAACGGATCACGCCGCCTTCCTTCATCAATTCCTTGCAAGCCGCGAGACCGCACTGCCGGTTCTCGTAGTTGATGAGCGGCAGCCACGCCTGATAAAGCTGGGCAGCGCGTTCGGCGTCGCCCGTCACCCAGGCGTCGAGGATCTTGCGGATACCGTCGGGATAGCCGCCGCCTGTCATCGCGCCCGTCGCACCCGCTTCGAGGTCGGGCATCAGCGTGATCGCCTCCTCGCCGTCCCACGGGCCTACCACGGCGTCGCCGCCCAGTTCGATCAACTCGCGCAGCTTCGCCGCGGCCTGCGCCGTCTCGATCTTGAAGTACGACACGTGCTCGATCTCGCGCGCCATCTTCGCGAGACACGCGGCGGAGAGCGGCGTGCCGGCCACCGGCGCGTCCTGGATCATGATGGGAATGTCGATCGCGTCCGAGACTTCCTGGAAGAACTCGAACACCGCGCGCTCGCCCACGCGAATGGTCGCGCCGTGATACGGCGGCATGATCATGACCATCGCCGCGCCGGCGTCCTGTGCGGCGCGACTGCGCGCAGCGCACACGAGCGAGCTGAAATGCGTGGTGGTCACGATCACCGGCACGCGGCCCGCAACGTGGGCGAGCACGGCATGCATGAGCGTTTCGCGCTCGGCATCGGACAGTGCGAACTGCTCGGAAAAATTCGCGAGGATACACAGGCCATGGGAGCCCGCATCGATCATGAAATCGACGCAGCGCTTCTGGCCTTCCAGATCGAGTTGCCCGGCGTCGTCGAAGATGGTCGGTACGACGGGGAACACGCCCTTATACGGGGTTTTCAGCAGATTCGTCATGATAGGTTCGTTCGTAGTTGGCGCGTATGGCATGTCCGCATATACTTCGCATTCCTCAATCATTGCCATTCTCGCTCGCGGACTCGGGCGACACGCGGGCCACCCGCAATGCAGCGCCGCAATCAGGTGATCGCGCCGATCTGCCAGGGCACGAATTCGTTCTGCCCATAGCCGTGGATCTCGCTACGCGAGCGCCGGCCGGACGCCACCTCCAGCATGAGCTGGAACAGCTCGGCGCCAGTCTCTTCGATCGACTTCCGGCCCGCGAGTATCGGCCCGCAGTTCAGGTCCATGTCGTCCTGCTGGCGCTGCCACAGCGCCTCGTTGGTCGCGATCTTGAGCGAGGGCGTCGGCGCACAGCCATACGCGGAACCGCGCCCCGTCGTGAAGCAGATCAGATTCGCGCCGCCCGCCACCTGGCCCGTTGCCGAAATCGGGTCGTAGCCCGGCGTATCCATGAAGACGAGGCCCTTCGCTTCCACCGGCTGCGCGTATTCGTAGACATCGACGAGATTCGTATGCCCCGCCTTCGCGATCCCACCCAGCGACTTTTCGAGCACGGTCGTGAGACCGCCTGCCTTGTTGCCCGCCGAAGGATTGTTGTCCATCGAGGCATGGTTGCGCGCGCAATAGTCTTCCCACCAGCGAATGCGCGCGACCAGCTTTTCGGCTACCTCGGGACTCTGCGCGCGGCGCGTGAGCAGGTGCTCGGCACCGTAGATTTCTGGGGTTTCGGAGAGAATCGCCGTGCCGCCGTTCGCCACCAGCAGATCCACGGCTGCGCCCAGCGCGGGATTGGCGGAGATGCCCGAGTAGCCGTCCGAGCCGCCGCATTGCAGGCCCACGACAAGATGCGAAACCGGCACCGGCTCGCGCCGCACGTCGTTCGCCTGCGCGAGCAGGCCCTCGACCAGCTCGATGCCGCGCGCGATGGATTTGACCGTGCCGCCCGTCTCCTGAATGTTGTACGTATTCAGGCGCCCCGACGCGACCATCTCGTCGAGATGCTGCTTTTCCACGAGCCGCGCGATCTGGTTGGTCTCGCAACCAAGGCCAATGACGAGCACCGCCGCGAAGTTCGGATGGATCGCGTAGCCACCCAGCGTGCGCTGCAGGAGCGCGAGCGATTCGCCCTCGGAATCGACCGCGCAGCCCACGCCGTGCGTGAGCGCCACCACGCCGTCCACGTTCGGGTAGGCGGCCAGCGCTTCAGGATGAATGTCGCGGCGGAAATGGTCGGCAATCGCGCGGGCGACCGTTGCCGAGCAGTTGACCGAAGTGAGAATGCCGATGTAGTTGCGCGTGGCCACGCGTCCATCCGCGCGCACGATGCCGTCGAACGTGGCGCTCGCGCTCGCCTCGGCGTAGCGGGTGGGCTTCGCGTCGGCGCAGAATGCGTAGTCGCGCTGAAACTCGCCCATCGCGATGTTGTGCGTATGCACATGTTCGCCCGCTGCAATCGGCCGGCTCGCGAAGCCGATGATCTGGCCGTAGCGGCGCACCGGCTGGCCCGGCTCGATGGCGCGCACCGCCACCTTGTGGCCGGGAGGAATGAGGCCCGCCACCGTCACGCCTTCGCCGGGTAGCGCCGTGCCGCCTACGAGCTGCGAACGGGCGATGACCACGTCGTCGGCACGATGGAGCCGGATCACGGGTGAGGCGGAAATGAGGGTTTCCGTCGGGTCGCTAAGGGTTGCCATTGTGTATCCCAGGAAGGCGCGATCCCCCGGAGGGACGGGGCGCCAGGACTTGTCTCCAGCCGTGACTATACGGGGCGACTTTCACGGCTGTATATTGAGAATTTTCCATCTTGTGATCGCTTTTTCGACTTAGATGAAAACCCTGGATACCCTGCTCGCCAGACTGAGAATCCGCCAGTTGCAGCTCCTCATCGCGCTCGACGAGCACAAGTCGCTGCACAAGGCCGCCGGTGCAATGTCGATGACGCAATCGGCCGCAAGCAAGATGCTGCACGAGCTGGAGTCGATTCTCGACGCACCGCTTTTCGAGCGTTCGAAGAACGGCATGATCCCGAACCAGTTCGGCCATTGCGTGATCCGCTACGCGCGGCTCATGGCGACGGACCTGAGCGCGTTGTGCGACGACATTTCGGAGATCCGCAGCGGGCGCGGCGGCCGGCTCGCCATCGGCGCGATCATGGGGGCGATTCCGGAAGTGGTGGTGCCGGTGCTCGACGAACTCCACGCAAGCCAGCGCAATCTCTCGATCGAGGTGATCGAGGACACCAGCGCGAAGATGCTGCTCCAGCTCGACGAAGGGCATCTCGACCTCGTGATCGGACGCGCCGCCGTGAGCAACCAGCCTGCGAAATACCACTATCAGAAGATCGGCGACGAGCCGCTTTCCGTGGTGGTGGGCCACGCGCACCCGCCGTTGCCCGAGAAACTGGAACTGCGCGACCTCACCGGCCACCGCTGGGTGGTGTATCCGACGCAAATGCCGCTGCGCGCGCTGGTGGAGCGCGAGATGGATCTGGCGGGGCTCGCGCTGCCCACCAACCCCATTTCCACCGCCTCCACGTTCGTGACGATTACCCTGCTGATGCAGGACTCCGGGCTCGTCTCGGTGCTGCCCACCGATATCGCGAGCCTGTGCGTGCGGCACGGCATGCTGCGGATCCTGCCGATCGCGCTGCGCTCGCAGTCGCAAAGCTTCGGGATCGTCACGCGTAAGGGCGGCGCGCTTTCGCCGCCTGCGGAGCAGTTCATCGAAATGCTGAAAGCGCGCGTGAACGGCGCGACGGCTTGATAAGGGCGGCTCGAACCTCAAGCCGCCCCTGGGCTCACACTTTCTCCGCGACGCCGGCACACATCGCTTCCCACTCCTCCAGCAGCCGCGCCCGCACGTCCTTCTTCGTGATCTTCCCGTAAGCCGACTTGGGCAGCGCGTCCCAGAACACGAAATGGCGCGGGCATTTGTAGCGCGCGAGCCGGCCGTCGAGATGAGTCAGCAGCGCATCCGGCGTCGCCTCGCAACCCTCGCGCAGCACCACGACCGCCACGCCCTGCTCGCCCCACTTGGAATCGGGCATGCCCAGCACCGCTACCTCGTGCACCGCGTCGTGCAGCAGCAGCGCCTCCTCCACCTCGCGCGGGTACACGTTCGAACCGCCCGAGATATACATGTCCGAAGAGCGCCCGGTGATGTAGAGAAAGCCCTCGCGGTCCAGATGGCCGAGGTCGCCGGTATGGAACCAGCCGTGCCTGAACGCCTTCGCATTCGCTTCGGGATTGTTGTCGTAGCCGCTCATCACGGCAGGGCCTCGCACGCAGATTTCTCCCGTTTCGAACGGTTCGAGCCGCTTGCCCGCGTCGTCGAGTATGGCGATCTCGATGCCCGTGCGCGCATAGCCGCAGGTGCCGGGCCGGCTGCCCGGCGCGTCGTCGTCGATCTCGTGCAGATGCGGCGGCAGCACCGTGATGTTGCCGGTCACTTCGCCCAGGCCGTAATACTGGACGAGCACGCGGCCCAGCTTGCGCAGCGCGTGTTTCTGATCGGCGCGGTACATGGGTGCGCCCGCATAGATCACGTACTTGAGCGAGCGATGGTCGTAGCGGTCCACGGCCTCGTGTTCCGTGAGCATCTTCACGATGGTCGGCACCGTGAAGAGATTGTCGACGCGATGCTGCTCCACCAGTTGCCACACTTCTTCGGGATCGAGCTTGTCTCCCGAAGGCAGGATGCTGGCCGCGCCGCGCGCCGTGTTGACGAGCGCGTGGATGCCCGCGCCATGCGAGAGCGGCGCGACCACGAGCGAGCGCGAGCGCACGTCGAGCCCCGGCATGAGATCGGCGAGGTGATTGGTGACGACGAACGCCATCTGGCCGTGCGTGAGCGTGCCCGCCTTCGGGTGCCCCGTCGTGCCGGACGTGTAGAAGAACCATAGCGGATCGTCGCGCTCGACTTCCTCGGCTTCGAAGCGGCCCGAAGATTGCGTTGCGAGCGACTCGTAGGCAAGCTCTCCGCTGCGCGGCTCGCCCAGCGCAATCACGCATTCGAGCGCGGGCGAGGCGGCACGCACAGCGTCGACGTAATGCGCGAAGCCGTGGTCGTACAGCATCACGCGTGCGCCGCTCGCCTGCCCCAGATATGCGGCCTCGGGCGGCGCAATGCGATAGTTCGTGGGCACCCAGACCGCGCCGAGCTTGAACGCCACCCAGGCGCTCTCGAACAAAGGCAGATTGTTCCGCGAGTGCACGAGAATGCGGTCGCCCTTGCGTACGCCTTGCGCGCGCAACGCGGCGCAGACCGCATCGACGCGCCGGTTGATGGCCGACCAGGTCCAGCTAGCCTCGCGCGTGATGAATCCGGGCTCGTTCGCGTAGCGCTGCGCGACCTGGGTCAGCAGGTCGCCCAGATTCATGACATTCTTCAGCATGGTCTTACCTCGGTTTCATCGGTTCGGATAGCGAAACGCCGGGTCATCAAAGCTTTCGCTCCATGATGCTCAGATAGTTCGTCACCGCTGCGCCGCCCATGTTGAACACGCCCGCAAGGCTCGCGTTGCGGATCTGCATGTCGCCGGCTTCGCCCGCCAGTTGCATCGCGGCCATGACGTGCATGGAAACCCCCGTGGCGCCGATGGGATGCCCCTTCGACTTCAGGCCACCGGACGGATTGACCGGCAAGCGCCCATCGCGCGTGGTCACGCCTTCGAGTATCGCGTGCGCCCCCTCTCCGGGTTGCGTCAGGCCCATCGCTTCGTATTCCAGCAGTTCCGCAATCGTGAAGCAATCGTGTGTTTCCACGAGCGAAAGATCGTCGAGCGTCACGCGCGCTTGCTCCAGACCTCGCTGCCAGGCGCGACGTGCACCTGAAAATTCCGTGCGGTCGCGCCGCGAAAGCGGCAGAAAATCGCTCACCTGCACGCTCGCCCGGAAGCCAATGCCGCGGCGCGCGCCGGGCACGCTGTCTTCGGCGGCAATCACGAGCGCGGCGGCGCCATCGGAGATCAGCGAACAGTCGGTGCGCTTGAGCGGTCCGGCGACGAACGGATTCTTCTCCGAAGGCGTGCGGCAAAAGTCGAAGCCGAAATCGCGCCGCATATGCGCGTACGGATTCGCCAAGCCGTTCCGATGATTCTTCGCGGCGATGGCCGCGAGCGCGTCCGACTGGTCGCCGTAGCGCTCGAAATAGGCCTGCGCGATGGTGCCGAAAATCCCCGCGAAGCCGCCCGGCACGCCCGCTTCCTCCTTCGCATACGAGCACTTCTGCAACACGTCGCCCACTTCGGCCGTGGGCAGGCCGTTCATCTTCTCCACGCCGATCACGAGCGCCACCTTCGTGCGCCCCGCGCGCACGGCATCGAGCGCCGAATAGACCGCGGCCGATCCCGTCGCGCACGCATTCTCGCAGCGCACGGTAGCGGCATAGCGCAGCTCGGGAATCGCGTTGAACACGAGCGCGGAAGGGAAGTCCTGGTACACGAAGCCGCCGTTGAACATGCCCACGTGGACCGAATCGACCTGCGCGGCGTCCACGCCGGCGTGGTCGAGCGCCTTGCGTGCGGCATCGGCGATCATGTCCTCGGGCTCCAGCGCGTCGAACTTGCCGAACGGCAGATGACTCCAGCCAATGATGAGAGGGTCTGCTTTCATGAATCTTTCCTTTCAATCAGGATAACTTAATGATGTGATGTCGAATCGGAAATCGCTCGATGCGATGCCTCAGATGTCGAGCACGCCCGCAGCCACGAAGCCGCCATCCACGGCAAGCGTCTGGCCGGTCACATAGGACGCGTCCTCGGAGGCGAGAAACGCCACCGCGCCCGCGATCTCGTCCGGCGTGCCGTAGCGGCGCATCGGCACCGAGCGCAGATAGTTGTCGCGCGCCACGCTCGAATGCAGCGCCGCCACCATCGGCGTTTCGATCGGTCCCGGCGCAATGGCGTTCGCGGTAATGCCGCGCTCGGCCAGTTCGATCGCCATCTGGCGCGTGAGACCGATCACGGCGGCTTTCGAAGTCCCGTACGCCGTGCGCCCGGCGCTCGCACGAATGCCGGCCACCGAGGCGATGTTAATCACCCGGCCCCAGCGGCGCGGAATCATGTGCTGCACGGCGTGCTGCGCCAGCAGCATCGGCCCCGTCAAGTTCACGTCCATGACGGCGCCCCAATGGTCGAGCGGATAACTCTCGAACGGAAAGGTCTTGGCAATGCCCGCGTTGTTGACGAGCACGTCGCAGCGATCGAAGCGCGTGCCGATCTGCTCGACGAGCGCCTCGATCGACGCCTTGTTGCCCACGTCGAGCGCCATCGCCACGGCCTCGTGCCCTGCCTCGCAGGCTTCGCGCGCGGTGGCGGCGGCCGCTTCGACATTGAGATCGGCGACGACGACCGTAAAGCCGTCGTCCGCGAGACGCCGGGCAATGGCGGCGCCGATGCCCATCGCGCCGCCGGTGACGAGCGCGACGCGTCCGCGCGCGCTCGTGGCGCGGCGAGCGGCTGTTTCGGAAACGGTGATATCTAGCATGTGTGACTCCGGAATGCGGATCAGAAGTTAGCAGTACTGGAAAGAAAGCCGGTGGAAATCCATGGCACGAACGTCACCACGACGAGCGCGACGAGTAGCGCAAGCAGATAGCGCCATACGCGGCGGCCCACACCGTCGGGGGAGACCTTGCCGATCGCGCAGGCCGCATAGAAGCCCACGCCGAACGGCGGCGCGAAGAGGCCCATGCCCATCGCGAGGATCACGACCATTGCGTAGTGCACGTCGTTGATATGCAGCTCATGCGCGGCAGGAAAAAGCAGCGGGCCGAAGAGCACGATGGCCGGAATGCCTTCGAGCACGCTGCCGAGTATCGCGAAGCAGACGATGGTCACGAGCAGGAAACCCGTCTTGCCGCCCGGCACGCTCTGCATCATGTCCACCAGTTGGCCCGAAAAGCCCGAACGCGTGAGCGCCCACGCCATCGACGTGGCGAGACCGATGATGAGCAGGATCGCCCCGGAAAGCGCGGCGGCATCCACCAGCATGCGATAGAGACGGCGCAGCGGTACGGGCCGTCCCATCGCGCGCGCAGCCAGCGCGAACAGCAGCGTGTAGGCCACGCCGAGCGTGGAAACTTCCGTAGCGGTGGCCACGCCTTCCACCACGGCCACGCGGATCAGCACCGGCAGCACCAGCGCGGGCAACGCTACCACGAAGGTCCGTGCGATACGGGCAAGCGGTGCGCGCTGCACGCTGACCGCGGGTTCGCGGCGCGCGCGCAGCCAACACACGGCGGCGATCAGCAGCGTCGCGACCACGGCGGGCATGAGGCCGCCCACGAAGAGCGCGCTGATCGATACGCCGCACACGGCCCCGATGGTAATCAGCACGAGGCTGGGCGGAATGGTTTCACTCATCGCGCCGGACGCGGCGAGGAGTGCCGCGAGTTCTTCGGGATTGGAACCGCGCTTGCGCATTTCGGGAAAAAGCGCCGGTGCGACGGCCGCCATGTCGGCGGCTTTCGAACCCGAGATGCCGGAGACCAGAAAGATCGCGCCGAGCAGCACGAACTGCAGGCCACCGCGCACGTGGCCAAGCAGCGCGCACATGAAATCGACCAGCGAGCGCGCCAGACCGCTCATTTCGAGCAGCGCGCCCAGCAGCACGAATACCGGCACGGCGAGCAGCACGAGATTGGCCATGCCCTCGTCCATGCGGCTCACCACGATGCCGAGCGGCGCATGCGTGACGAGCACGAGATAGCTGACCGTGGCGATGCCGAACGCGAAGGCGATGGGCGTGCCCACCACGATCGCGGCCGCCACGAGTGCGACGAAGAACACGAGCAGATTCAGATTGCCCATCGCCAGCAGCGCAGGGGCGGCCACCCAGAGCGCGGCAGCGACGGCCCCGACCGTCACGATGGCGGCAACGCGCGCCCTGGCACCCGGCAGCGCGAGCATGCGCGCGACAGCCACGCAGAACATCAGCGCCGCGCCCACCGGCAGCGCCAGCGCGCGCCAACCGTCGGGCATGTCGAGTGCGGGCGTCGAGATATCCATCTGCCCGCTCGCGTGCTGCGCCGCCGGCACCACGATCATGGCGACGAACACGCACACCACGAGCGACGCGACGCTTTGCGCCCACGCCTGCCACGCGGGCGACCAGCGCTTGACCACGGCGGTCATCTTCATGTGCTCGCCGCGCAGCAAGGCCAGCACGGCGCCGAGCATCGCGAGCCAGCTAAAGAGCGCGGAAGCCAGTTCGTCGGACCAGACGAGCGGCGCGTCGAGCGCGTAGCGCCAGATCACGCCGCACAACAGAATCGCGACTTCGGCCACGAGCAGCGCCACCGCGGCGAATTCGATCAGCCGGATCGCGGCACGCGCCGCCATGCGGGCATGACGCGCGCCGGTCAGGCCGGTTTGCGGCGAGCCGTCCTGCGCGCCGGGTTGCGGGAGAGTTTGCGTAGTCTGCATGATTCACCCCAGCTTGCCGGAATACTTTTCCAGCAGCGCCCACGCCTGCGGGCCGAACTTCTTCTGCCAGTCCGCATAGAAGCCCGAAGCCTGCAACTGCTTGCGGAACCCGCTCTGATCCACCTCGTTGAACTTCAGCCCCGCGCTTTCGAGCTTCGCGCGCAGGTTCTGGTCCATCTGGACCACGTCCTGGCGCTGCTTCATCCCGGCATCGTTCACGGCATTGCGCACCACGGTCTGCAGGTCGGGCGGCAGGCGCGCAAACGAATCCTTGTTGCCGAGGAACCAGAAGCCGTCCCACATGTGATTCGTAAGCGAGCAGAACTTCTGCACTTCGTAGAGCTTGCCCGTGTAGATGATCGAGAGCGGGTTCTCCTGCCCTTCCACCACGTGCGTCTGCAAGGCCGAATACACCTCGGCGAAATTCACGCTCGCGGGCGAAGCGCCGAAGTCCTTGAACATCGAGGTCCATAGCGGGCTGGGCGGCACGCGCAGCTTCACCCCCTGCAGATCCCTGGGCTGCGCCACCGGCTTCGCGGCCATCGTGATCTGCCGGAAGCCGCCGTTCCAGATCTTGTCGAACGCAAAGATCGAAGTGGCGCCGATCTGCTGGCGCACGTGCGCGCCCAGGTCGCCGTCGAGCGCCGCCCAGACGTTGTCGTAGTCCTTGAACGCGAAGCCCATGCCGCTGATCTGCGCAGCCGGAATGAACGTGCCGAGAATCAGCGGCGAAAGCGTGAAGAAGTCCACCGCGCCGGAACGCAACTGCGAGAGCGTGTCGGTATCGCTGCCCAGCTGGTTGTTCGGGAAGACCTGGATCTCCACGCGGCCCTTCGATTCCGCGAGCACGCGCGCCGCCATCTCCTTCGCACGCACGTTCATGGGATGGGCGGCGGGCAGGTTGTTCGCGTAGCGCAACGTGAACTCGGCCGCGCGCGCGGGCGGCGACACCATCGAAAGCGCCGGTGCGGCGGCGGCAAGCGTGAGGGCCTGCAGGAACGAACGTCGGGTGATGTGCTGCATGATTGTCTCCTGAACAGCCGGTGTGCCGGCTTTATGTGAACATCGACGAACACTGCTTGAAGGTGCGAGAGCGACTCGGACGGCCATGCTCCGGTGCGCGGGCTTGCGGGAAAAACGCGTCAGGCGGGTTGGGCGTGACCTCGCGGTTTCCAGTCGGCGTCAACCGCTTCGGGCAGCGTCTGCCGAGCTTCGCTTTCGATCAGCGCGGCGCCTGCGTCGCGTATGTGAGGAATGCCGAGCATTTTGAGCTGCCGGTAGAGCGTCGAGCGGCAAATGCCCAGATCGCGCGCCGCAACCGAGAGATTCCAGCGCGTGCGGGCCAGAACGTGTAGCACGCGCTCGCGCTGCGCACCGCGGCGCGTGCGCGGGTCGATGCTATCCACGGGCGGCGCGTCGACCCTATGCGGTGCCGCCGGCGCGGCGTGGGAGACAGGTTTTTGCGCCCGCATCTGCAGGAGTTCCTGCGGGAGATCGCCCGCTTCGATCCGCGCATCGCGTGCAACCGCGCAGGCATAACGTAGCGCGGCGCGTAACTGGCGCACGTTGCCTGGCCACGCGCAGGCGAGCAGCTTTTCCCATGCCGCGGGCGCGATCGTCACCTCTCGCCCCGCCTCCTCCCGTGCAATGCGCTCGGTGAGCAAGCGCAGATCGCTGCGCTCGCGCAGCGGCGGCAGATGCAGCACGCCCACGGCAATGCGGTAGTAGAGATCGGCGCGGAAAAGACCCGCTTCCACGAGGGCTTCGAGACGTTGATGCGTCGCGCAGATCAGCTGGAAGTCGAGTGCGACGGACGCGGTGGCGCCTAGCGGCGTGATCTCGCGCTCCGAGAGTGCGCGTAAAAGACGCGCCTGCTGCGCAGCGGGCATGTCGCCGATCTCGTCGAGAAAAAGCGTGCCGCCGTGGGCCTGCGCCAGCTTGCCTTTCATGCCGCCCGGCAACGCGCCGGAAAACGCGCCGCGGACGTAGCCGAACAATTCGCTCTCGATGAGCGTTTCGGGAATCGAGGCGCAGTTGAGCGCCACGAGGGGGGCGGTACGGCGCTCGCCATATGCGTGCAACGCGCGGGCGAGCAACTCCTTGCCGGTGCCGGTCTCGCCAAGAATCAGCACGGGTAAACCGCGATCGATAAAGCGCTTGCCGCGGGCCATGACCTCGCGCATTGCGCTGTCCCTCTCTGCCTGCTCGTCCGGGTCGTGGCGCGGGTCGTTCCCGCGAGGCCAGACGTGGACGTGGTGGGCTGCTTTGTGGGCGCTCACGAATGTCTCCGTTCTCTGGAACGGCGGCCTCAGCCGCCTGCTGTCGGTCTTCGCATGCCAGTCCGTTGTGGCTTGTGGCGCTCGCGGGCTGCGTTGCTGTGACGGTGAGATTAGTGCGCGCGATTAATATTTTCCAATACAATAATCGTCACGCTGTAATACCCATGAGGTATCAGTATGGAACTGAGGCATTTGCACTACTTCGCGGTCCTCGGCGAAACCCTGCATTTCGGACGCGCCGCCGAGCGGCTGCATATCTCGCAGCCGCCGCTCTCGCGGCAGATCGCGCTGCTCGAAGAGGAACTGGGGGTGGTGCTGCTCGACCGCACGCGGCGCAGCGTCAAGCTTTCCGCAGCCGGCGAGCGATTTCTTCAGGATGCCAAAGAAATACTGGCCTCGGTCGAACGGGCCAAGCGCAACGCGCTCACGGCCAGTCTCGGCCATAACGGCTCGCTTTCTGTGGGCTTCATGTTCGCGGCGGCCTATAGCGTGGTGCCGCCCATCACGCGTGCCTATACGTCGGCGTTTCCGGGCGTGGACGTGCACCTCACCGAATCGATCCCGCGCCTCCTGATGCAGGACATCCGCGAAAGCCATACCGACGTGGCGATCATGTATCCGCCCAGCGATCTGGACGGCCTGGAAACCCGCACCGTGTTCAGCGAACCGCTCGTGGTGGCGCTGCCCGCCGGGCACCCGCTCGCGCGCGGCAGCGGCGCGCTCGACGCCGCGCAGTTGCGCAACGAGTCGTTTCTCATTTCGCCGCGCGTGGCCGCCCCCTACATCTACGATTCGATCGTCACGCACTGCCGGCGCTGCGGCTTCACGCCGAAGATCCGCCTCGAAACCAACTATCAGCAGACCATCGTCAACCTCGTCGGCCAGGGCATCGGCGTGGCGCTCGTGCATCGTTCGATGAAAACGGCGCGGCCGCTCAACGTCAAATTCCGCGCGCTCGCGAGTCCGCCGTTCGTCGACGTGAACGTGACATGGAACCGGCTCAACCACAATCCCTGCATCCAGACCTTCGTCACACTGGCGGAGCAACTGGGCGCCGAATTGAAGCCGGGCGTCTGACACGGAACGCGACACCTGGCGCATGAGCGTGCAACACATGCGACAGGTGTCGCATCGGGCACGCGAGGAGCTGCGCGGCATCCATCGCGGCGCGAAGCGCATGGGCTATGCGATGCGCGGCCCCCACGCGCTGCCTGGCATCGTCTTTGCATGAAGGCCTGCGCCCTACCCGGGCACAGCCAGGAGAATCCACTCATGCTTCAAACGATGTCCTCGCCGGAAGGCTACGCGGCACGAGCGCAAGGCCTGCGCCGGCATTCGGTCACCTCGTCATCGGGCACGCCCCCCGTCATGCATCCGGGCCGGGCCGAATCGCCGCGCGTCCTTGCCGCCGAGACGCAACAACACACACGCGAAATCAGCGTCGCGCTGCCCGCCGGTGCGCGCGTGGGCGCGACGCTGCGCGCCCTGCTCGACACGTGGCACGTCCAGGCGGCCTGCGGCCGGATCGTGAGCGGAACGTGTGCGCAGATCCAGTATCACGTGATGGCGCGCGCAACCCAAGGCCTGCGCCCCTATGTTTATGGACCGCCTATCGTCTGCGAAGGCGAGAACACGCTGATCGGCGCCGCCGTCACGATCGGGCGCCGCGAGGACGGCACGCGCATCCTGCACTGCCACGGCGGCTTCGTCGATGCGCAGGGGCGGCAGCACGGCGGCCACCTGATTCTCGACGAAACGCGGGTCGCGGGCGATGGCCTGCATCTGCGCCTGTGCCTGATCGACGGCGTCGATCTCGTCGTATCGCCCGACGCCGAAACCACCTTCGATCTGCTCCAACCGGCCCGCCGCTCATGAACGCATCCGCTCCCGTCGTCATCGAATCCGGCCGCTATGGCCGCCTCGTGGTCGCCCGGCTCAAACCCGGCGAAGACCTCGTGGAAGCGCTCGAAGCACTGTGTGCCGGGCATGCGATCGCGCGCGCCGCGGTGCGCAGCGTGGTGGGCAGTCTCGTGGAAGCGCAGCTTGCGCGTGGGCACGGCAGTGCGGTGCAATCGTTCGTGGTACCGGGCCCAGGTGTGGAAATTCTCACGGTATCGGGCGAGGTCTGGGCCAACGCCGGCGCAGAAACTGGAGTCGCGCGCACGTCGCTCAACGGCATCGTCGCGGATACGCAGGGGCAGATGTACGCGGGCCGCTTCGTTCGCGGCGGCAACCGCTCGTTCATCACCATCGAGGTGACGCTGCAGGAATGGATCGTCGAAACGCGCTGCGAGGAAACAGCCGGCGTCTAGCGAGGATCGAAACACCCACGCGGCGCGATCGCTCAAACGCGCATCGCCGCCCGCGTGGTCTCGCCCCGGCGAGCGCCCTTTAGTCGAGTGCCTTGTCGTTCGGATGCGCGAACAGCTCCTTCATCTCGGGCGAGAGCGGATACTCGAGATTCATGCCGTTCGGCGGGATAGGTTGCGTGAACCACTTCGCGTAGAGCTTCGCCATCTCGCCCGAGGTCTGCATCTTCGAAACCGTTTCGTCGACGAGCTGCTTGAACTGCGGATCGTCGCGACGCAGCATGCACGCATAGTTCTCCGAAACAGGCGGCGTGCCGGTCACGATATAGTCTTGCGGATCCTTCGCCTTCGCGCGTTCGCCATACAGCAGCGGCTCGTCCATCACGAACGCCACCGCGCGCCCCGTCGTCACGTTCAGGAACGATTCGGCGTGGTCCTTCGCGCTGATGATCGTCATGTTCATGTGCTTTTCTTCGTTCATCTTGCGCAGGAGGCGCTCGTCGGACGTACCCGCCGTCGTGGCGACCGTCTTGCCCGCGAGGTCCGGGAAGTCCTTGATGCCCGAGTCCTTGCGCGTGATGAAGCGAATGCCGTAGAGGAAGATGCTGTCCGAGAACGCCGCCTGATTCTCGCGCTCGAAGGTGTTCGTGGTCGAGCCGCACTCGAAATCGATGGTGCCGTTCTGCACGAGCGGAATGCGGTTCTGCGAGGTGATCGGAATGGTCTTCACCTTGAGGTTCGTCACGCCCGTTTTCGCCTTCACGGCGTCGACGATCTTCAGCGCGATCTCCTGCGAGTAGCCGATCACGTTCTGGTTCTGGTCGTAGTACGAGAACGGAATCGACGATTCGCGCGTGCCCAGCACGATCACGCCGTTGTCGTGAACCTTCTTGAGCGTGCCCGTCAATTCGTCCGCGTGCGCCGCCCCCAGCGACATCCCCGCCAGCAACAGCGCGCCGGCCAGCTTCGTTGTGCTCATCGTGCTTTCTCCCGACTGGATTAAAGGTGAAACGGATTTCCCGTCAACGGTCCGGCGCGAACGCGCCGGCGTCGATGGGCAGTTCGCGATCCGCCAGCAGGTCTGCGAGCAGCTTTGCGCTGCCGCACGCCAGCGTGAAACCGAGCGCGCCGTGGCCGGTGTTGAGCCACAGGTTGCGGTAATGCGTGGAGCCGATCAAGGGCTTGCTGTCCGGCGTGGCCGGGCGCATGCCGGTCCACGTTTGCAGTGCTCCGTAATCGCCCGCTTCCGGGAAGGTCTCGCGCGCCTGGCGTGCGAGCAGGGCAATGCGCGCTTCGTCGGCGTGCGCGCTCATGCCCGCGATATCCACCATGCCCGCGATGCGCAGCCGCTCGCCCAGCGGCGCATAGACGACCTTGTGATGCGCGTCCGTGACCGAAACGCGCGGCGCACCCGGTGCGCTCGCGGCCGGCAGCGTGAGGCTATAACCCTTGAGCGGATAGACCGGCACGTTCACGCCGAACGAGGCGAGCAGCGCCGCACTCTGGAAGCCGAGGCAGACCACATAGGCATCCGCCTCGATCTCCCCCGCCGAAGTTTCGACGGCCAGCACCTCGCGCCCCTTCGTGCGCAACCCCAGGAATTCGGTGCCGAGCTGCATCGCCACGCCGTCGCGCGCGGCCGCTCGCGCGAGGCCGCGCGTGAACAGGTCGCAGTCCGCGGCTTCTTCGCCCGGCGTGTGGATGCCGCCCGCAATCTGCCCGCCGATATGCGCGAGCGCCGGCTCCAGCGCCACGCACGCGGCGCCGTCCAGCGCGTGCTGCACGCAGCCCAGATCCGCCTGATACGCAGCCTGCGTCCGCGCGCCAGCCAAGCCCTCGGCATCGCGATAGACCACGAGCTTGCCGTTGCGCAGATAGTCGAAGCCGAAGGTTTCCTCGTCGACGATCTCGTGCATGAGGCGCTGGCTCAGGAAACCCAGGCCCAGCAATTCCGCCGTGGTGGCGCGGCTTTGCGGGCGCGTGCAGGCCCGCAGAAACTGCAGGCACCAGCGCCACTGGCGCAGGTCCAGACGCGGCTCGAAGCGCAGCGCGGCATCGCGCGCGAACAGCCACTTCGGCAGCTTGGGCAGCACCGAAGGATCGGCAAGCGGCGCGACGTAGCTATAGCTGAGCTGTCCGCCGTTGGCGTGGCTGGTCTCCTGCGCCACGTTCTCGTGACGCTCGACGAGCGTCACCTGATGTCCCTCTCGGGCGAGGTAATAAGCGGTCGTCACGCCGATTACCCCACCGCCCAGCACACAAATTCGCATAGCCCCGTCGATCTCTCGCGGCCGCCCGGCGGCGACCCAGTGCGGCTAGTCTCTCCGGGCAAAATCAGGAACTCAAATGCGAATTGTCGAGGGGGTATAACCTGAGGTTAAGCAGGGCAGCGGCGCGGATCAGGCCGATCAGGCCGGTGCGGCAAGCGCCATCGCACCCGTGCCCGCTTCGTTCGTGCGGAACACGGCCACCGCCTCGCGCAGCACCTGGGCCTGCGATTCGAGCGACTGCGCCGAAGCCGCCACTTCTTCCACGAGCGCCGCGTTGCGCTGCGTGACCTCGTCGATCTGCGCGATCGCGCGGTTGACCTGCTCGATGCCGTCGCTCTGTTCGAGCGTCGCGGCCTCGATCTCGCGCATGATGTGATTCACGCGCGCCACGGCGTCGCGCGCCGCGTCCATGGTGTTGCGCGCATCTTCCACGAGCCGCGCGCCCGAGGTCACGGTCGCCACCGAGGCCGAGATCAGATCCTTGATCTCCTTGGCCGCCGTGCCCGAGCGCTGCGCGAGGCTGCGCACCTCGCTCGCCACCACCGCAAAGCCGCGCCCCTGCTCGCCCGCACGCGCCGCTTCCACGGCCGCGTTGAGCGCGAGAATGTTGGTCTGGAACGCGATCCCTTCGATGATGCCGGTGATTTCCTCGACCTTGTGCGACGAGGCGGAGATCTCGGTCATCGTCGCGTTCACGCGCGCCACCACGTCGGCGCCGTGCGAGACGGTTTCGAGCGCGCCCTGGGCAAGACCGCTCGCCTCTTTCGCGCTCGCGGTGTTCTGACGCACCGCGCCGGAGAGTTCTTCGAGGCTCGCCGCCGTCTCTTCCAGTGCCGCGGCCTGTTGCGAGGTGCGGCTCGACAGGTCGGCGTTGCCCGCCGAAATCTGGTTGGCGCCGAGCGAAATCTCCTCGGTGCCGCCGCGCACGCGCGACACGGTGCCGGTCAGGCCGTCGCGCATCTGCACGAGCGCGCCCAGCAACTGGCCCATTTCGTTTTTCGAGCGCACGCGCACGTCCACGCTGAGGTCGCCTGCCGCAATGCGCTGGAAGTGACGAATCGCCTGGTTCACCGGCTTGATGACCGCCGCCGAAAGGCCCGCGCGCGCGATCAGCCCAAGCACCACGCCCACGAGCGCGATCACGCCGAACACGATCAGCGAGAGCTTGAAGCGCAGCGCGGCCGTATCCGCATCCTGCTGGCCGCGCGCAATGTGCCAGTCCTCCAGTGCCCCGATCGCCTTCGAGTAGTCGGCGTAGTAGCGGTCGGCGGTTTCGCCCTGGATCGTGCGGAAGGTGTTGAAGTCGTTATCGACGAGTGCCTTGTACTCCGGCTCCAGCGCCTGGTCGACGAGCGCGGTGCGCGCGCTCGCCACCGCCTGCGCGAGACGCGTCTGCTCGGCATCGGCGAAGGGGCCGGCACTGTAGTTGTGGAACTGCTGGTTCGATTCGGTCAGCACGCGCTGCGCGTGGTCGAGCATGCCGTCGGTCGCCTTGCCCACGCTGAAGCGGGTTTCGTAGCCGCCCAGTTCGAGACGCACCTGCAGCAGCATCTCCGAACTGCTCTTGAGTTCGGAGAGAGCGCGCGCGCCCGCGCGGATGTCCGTGAGGCTGTCGTTCGTGAGCTTGAGCGCGCCATAGGACACGCCGATCACGATCAGCAGGAACACGATGAATGCGCCGATAACGAAGGTGAGACCACCGCGGATGGAAATGTTCTTTAGCATTGGATAGCCCGTAGCATGGTGTGCCGGCCGGCGTTCGAAGGCGCGGCCACTCTGGCGTATCGGCACGCCAGACGCACGGCTGCATAGGGGATATCCATGATGCGCGCGGGCGAACCCTCGCCCGCCGCTGTAAAAGCCCGGCGGCTACCCAGATGGTGGGAAAAACCGGGCTGCGCGCCCGGTTTTTCGCAGATTGAAAGCCCGCGATGAAAGCCCGCGAAGCCGCTAGATATTGAGGCGCGAAACCTTCGTGCCCGCGAGCGAGATGTCGCCCATGAGACCCGCGTTGGTCATGACGAAGACCTCCACAGGTGCGGTGGCCGTGGTCGTGTCGACTGCACCGTTCGCGCCCACCTTCACGAGCGCCACCGAGGCGTCGGCCCCTGCCGACCAGCCGTCCGAGCTGCGGAAGCGATCGAGTGCGTCCTGGGTCATGAAGCAGAAGATGATGGCCTTCGACTGCGCCCCGGCCTGCAGGCCGAACGACCCCGAAACGGTGCTGTAATAGCCCACCGACGCCCCGCCCACGCGCAGCGCGCCTTCGCCGTACTGTGCACCCACGATGAAGCCCGCCTGCAGCACCGACGGGAACACGAGCACGCCGCGCGACTTGGCGACGAGTTCATGCGAACCCGGTACGGTCGAGTAAAGCTTGCTCATGGTGCCGTCCACGCTCGCGTCGATGGACTGGCGCTTCGAAGCGTTGCTTGCCGGCGTCGAGGACGAGCCCGGCGTGGTAGTGCAGCCCGCGAGCGCAAAGCCCCCGGTGGCGAGGGCTGCGCCTGCCGTGAGGATGAAGTGTCGTCGTTGCATCGTTATCTCCACACGAAAGAAAAGAGCGGAAACGAGAGCAGCAAGCCACGTGCCCGCCCCTGGCATGGTATGCCAGACGCCCCCTCAGGGGGCGGTAGGTTGCCAGGACGAATCCGGGTCGAACGCCCGGGTCGCCGCGGCCGCGCGCGCGCTGTCCGGTCCCAGGTTCTTCTGGAACAGCCTGCCGTCCTGATCGACGATGAAGCTCATCACGCCGGTCTTGCCATACTCCACCGGCCAGGCAATCAGTGCAAAACCGCCGGCAAGTTGCCCGTTCTCGACATAGTTGCGCGCGCCGCCATCCGCGTGCGGCCCCTGCGCCGTGAGAATGCGGAAGTGGTAGCCGTGGTAGCCCTCCTTCGGCGTGACTTTGGCATCGTGCGGCATGGTCGCGGCGAGCGGTCCGAGCGGGCTCTCGGCCTCGCCGGGCTCGACCGGCCAGTAGAGCCCGTCGTGCGTGCCCGGCGTGCTCACGAAGCGCTGCGCGTAGTGCTGCATCTGCGCGCGGTAGTCGTTCTGCGCATCGACATAGGCGAGCGAGGTCAGCATGGCCGCGCGTTCGTTGCGGCCAATGCGGCGAACGAGAATCTCGCCGGCGCCCGCGCGCGGATCGAAGCTCCAGCCGCGCGGCCCTTCGACGAGCGGAATGGGCAGCGTCCAGCCGCTGTCGCCCACCTGCAGATGCGCGCTCGCCTTGCCCGCCACGGGCTGGTCGTCCTGCACGATCTGATGGCCCTTCGACCAGGCGCCGAGGAAGTCGTAAATGTCGTCTTCGCCGATATTCTGCGTCGGGATGAATTGCTGGAAGTTGGCGCCCATCACATGCTTCATCGCCTCGCGGTCGCCGGTGGCGAGCGCGTTTTCGAACGCCTCCGCCGCGGCATCGGGCGTGGGATAAACAGCCTGCGCGTGCGCGGCGCCAACGCCCAGCGCGAACGCGAGTGCAACAGCAAAACGAAGCGGGCTCGCCGTGGAGCGGCGAAGCGCGGGCTGCGGCAGGCGGCGTGCTTGAATGCGGATCATCGCTAGACTCCTTTAAGGGTTCAACGTCGGCCCAGGTGGCGTTCTCCGCCGCCACCGCCGCCCAGCCGGCCGCCACCTCCACCGCCCCCGCGTTGCGGCGCGCCGCCGCCGCCGCCGCCGCCGCCGCCGCCGCGATTCTGGAATGCGGCGCGGCTTTGCTGGCCGCGCTGCATGTCGGCACGCGCGCCGCTGCCGTCGCCGGCGCCGCGCAGCGCGTTGTCGCGATTGGCACTTTGCGCGCGGTTGCCGAGGTCGCTCGGGCGGTTCGCGTTTTGCGCACGGTTGCCGAGGTCGCTCGGGCGATTCGCGTTCTGTGCGCGGCTGCCGGTGTCGCTCGGGCGATTCGCGTTCTGTGCACGGTTGCCGGTGTCGCTCGGGCGGTTCGCATTTTGCGCGCGGCTGCCTGGGCTGTTTGCACCATTGGCACCATTGGCGTTCGGTCCGCGGTTGTTCAGGCCGCCCGCGTTCTGGCCGCGGTTCTCGTTCTGCCCGCGGTTGTTGAGCGCATTGCCGCCGTTCCCGCCAGGCCGGTTGCCGCCGTTCTGGATTCCCTGCAGCCGCTCGTTCGCGTTGCCGCCCATGTTCTGGCCGGTGCGGTTCTGCATCGTTTGCATGGCCTGCTGGCGCGACTGGTCGTAACCGCGGTACTGGTTGCGCTGGCCGTTGAAATTGCCCGCGTTCCCATTCGGTCCGCGGCGCTGCACATTCTGGTTGCGGTTCCAGTTCGCCGTGGCGTTGTTCGTGTTGATGCGGTTGTTGACGTTGATGTTGTTGTAACGGTTGACGTTGATGTTCACGTCATGCGAGCCCCAGTTGAAGCCGCCCCACAGCGAATTGGCCACCGCAATGCCCGCGCCGAAAGCGAGGCCGCTCACGAAACCCGTGGCGATCGCATAGCCCGGAGGCGGCGGTATGTACACGGGCGGATAGGCCGGATAGGGCCACGCGCCGTAGACCACCGTGGGGTTGTAGGTCGGCACATACACCACCTGCGGATTGGCCGGTTCGATCACGATGGTGCTCGGCGCCGCACTGGACGCCTGCTGAACCACCACCGTCTGCTGCTCGTTCGACTTCAGGTTGCCGGCCTTCTGCGCCTGGACGCGCAGCCGCTGCACCGAATCCATCACGTCGTTGGGCTGGGAAAGGAAGGCGTTGCCGATCTGCTGAACCCATTCGGGCTTCGAGGCCATGGTGGCGAGCACCTGCGGAAATGCCACGAGCGACTGCACGCTCGGGTCCCACGGCTGCGATGCGACGGCGTTCACTGCCGCATCGCCCTGCAGGTTCGGATTGGCCTTCGACCAGGCCGCCGCGGCATCCACGTCCTGCGGGAACGTAGCGGCCATCAGCACCTGCGAGAGCAGGGCGTCGGGATACAGCGCAATGGGCGCCGTAAGCGCATCGAGTTGCTGGCTGGACAGGGTTGCCGCGTTCTGCGCCTGCGCGGCAGTCGGGCCCACGGGTCCGACGAAGAGCGGCGCGCCCGCAAGGGCGGCGCAGATGAGCCAGACATGGCGCTGGCTGACACCGGACGATTTCACGTTACGGTCCTCCCGGTTGCTGAAAGTGTGTGCCTGGTTGCCCTAAACAGATCCAACCTTCGTCTATATCACGGAATGCATCAATCGATACGGCCGCTTCGCGTTGCAAAACAATCCGGCGCGCATTCCTCACTGCGTCATCGGTTCATTGGCATTGAGCTGCCCGCGCACGAAACCGATGTGCTCGCGCAGCACATAAAACGCATCGGCATACGCAAGCGGCATGTGCAGCGTATTCAAGGAGCGTTCGATTTCGTCGAGGTCCTCGACGAGCTGGCGCCGCTCCTTTTCGCTCGTATGCTTGAGCGCGTCGCGCTCGATGGCAATGAGCGCGCCATAGTAGCGGTAAATGCGCGAACGCACGCGCCAGCTGTACAGCGCCGGTATCGTGCGCAACGCGGGGATCACGAGCACCGCGAGCGGCAGGAGCAGCACGATCAGCCGGTCGGCCACGCTCGCGAGCCAGAACGGCAGCGAGCGGTAGAGGAAACTCTTGCCCGAGCGGTAGTAGCGCGTGGCGTCCTCGCTGATGCGAAAGTCGTGCATCTCGGTGTTGGGGAATTCGCCCGCGCGTTGCAGCAGGCCGGGCGCGCCGTTCACTTCGGTCGCGGCTTCGATCAGCAGGTCGGAGATGGCCGGATGCAAGGTATCGCGCGCGACGATCTCCACCGTCGGCCCGACGAGGTGGATCGTCTCCGGCGGCAGGCGCCGGCTCAGGTCCAGCACGCCCGGCGGCAATTCGATGTCCTCCAGATACGGAAAAAGCCGCGTGTAGGCCGTGGATTCGTCGAGGCTCATCACCGAGATGCCCGGGATCGCCAGCAACCGCAGCATGAGCGCGCGCGTGGTGGAGTCGCCGCTCAGCATCGCGGCATCGGCGTTGCCGGAAACGAGTTGCGTGGCGGCCTGCAGGCCGTCGAGCGGCAGGAGCGTGGTGTCGCCGCCCGGGTCGATGCCGTTGGCATGGAGCAGGTTGAGCGAAAGGAGCCGCGTGCCGCTGCCCTCGCGCCCAATGGCGATGCGCTTGCCTTCCAGTTGCGAGAGCTGCGAAAGGCCCGTGCCGCGGTAGAAGACCACCATCGGCAGGTAAGCCACGCTGCCGAGCGACATGAGCGAGCCGACGTCCTTGCCGTCGACCACGCCGCCCTGCACGAAGCCCACGTCCACGTGCTGTTTCGGATCGAGCAGGCGCTGCAGGTTCTGCACCGAGCCATCCGATTCGATCACGTTGAGCTTGACGCCGTTGCGCGCGAGGATCGTGCGGTAGGCCTCGGCCATGGCCATGAACGCGCTGTCGCGCGGCCCGGCGCTGATCGTGATGGCGCGCGGCGGCGAGGGATTGACGAGCCACACGACGAGCGCCACCACGAGAGCGCAGAAGAGCGCCACGGGTACTGACGTGAGCGCGAGGTCGCGCCAGGCGGAATGCGCGTGGTCGCGCAGGATGTGCGGCGGCGGCGGTCGATGTCGTTTCATGAGAACCCGGCGGTGGGTGCCCCAACTCGCCCCTACCGCGGCCCTACCTCGCGTCAGACTCCGGGAAACGTCATGATGCCATTTTCGCGCCAGATCGTAATGCTGACTGCACGCACCTTGCCGGCGTGCCGGTCAGGCGGCCGCTTTCGTCAGCGCAAAGAGTTCGGCGCGCAGCGCCTTCGCGCGATCGCGCTTGAGGTGCTGCTCGAATTCGGCCTGGGCCTGTTGCCAGAGCGCATGCGCTTTCTCGTAGCGGCGCTGGCCGCTTGCCGAGAGTCGATACACCAGCACGCGCGTATCGTAGTCGGATGCCGTCGCGAGCACGAGCGCGTCGCGCTGCAGCGGCTTGAGTGCCCGCACCAGCGTGGTGCGGTCCATCACGAGGTCGTTCGACAGTTCGGCGGCCGTCGCGTCGGGGCGGCCCGCGAGACGCGAAAGGATCGTGAACTGCGCGGCCGTGACGCCCGCCTGCGAGAGGTGCCGCTCATAGAGCTGCGTGACGAAGCGCGCGGCCTGCCGCAGCGCAAAACAGTTGCATTCCTCGCGAGTCACCCGCTTCGTCATTACCGTTCACCTCTTCAGATTGGCGCCACAGAGCGCCTCTTCATCATACGTTCTCGAGCGCGAGGGCGATACCCTGGCCGCCGCCGATGCACAGCGTGACCACGCCGCGGCGTGTGCCGTCGCGCCGCATCGACCAGGCAAGACGCGTGGTCAGAATCGCCCCGGTCGCGCCGATGGGATGCCCGTGCGCGATCGCCCCGCCCTCGACGTTCACGATGTCCTCGGGAATGCCGAGTTGCTTGATGACCGCGAGCGGCACGGCCGCGAACGCCTCGTTGATCTCGAAGCGCTCGACGTCCGCAAGCGACCAGCCCGCGCGCGCGAGCGCAAGCTTCACCGCCGGCACCGGCCCGAGCCCGAAGAGGCCAGGCTCGACCGCCGCCACGCCCCACGCGGCAAGCCGCACCATGGGCACGATGCCCTGCGCTTCGGCGAATGCGCGATCGGCCACCAGCATGGCCGACGCCGCGCTGTTCAGGCCCGGCGCGTTGCCGGCCGTGATCGTGCCGTCGGGACGAAACGCGGGACGCAGCTTCGCGAGCACTTCGGCCGTCGTATCGGGACGCGGCGCTTCGTCGGTATCGAACACCTCGGCGCCCTTCTTGCCCTTCACCTCCACGCCGACGATCTCCTCCCTGAAGCGCCCTGCCGCCTGCGCCGCCGTGAAGCGCTGCTGCGAGCGCGCGGCAAAGCGGTCCTGCGCTTCGCGCGTGAGCTCGGCCTTCGCAACGAGGTCTTCGGTATGCCAGCCCGAGTGCTCGCCCGAGAACGCATCCACGAGGCCGTCGCGCAGCATGCTGTCGTGAATCTCCGCGTTGCCCATGCGATAGCCCCAGCGGCCGCCGTCCAGCAGATACGGCGCGCGGTCCATGTTTTCCATGCCGCCCGCGAGCGCCACGTCGGCCAGACCCAGCAGCACTTCCTGCGCGGCGCTCACCACGGCCTGCGCGCCCGATCCGCACACGCGGTTCACCGTGAGCGCGGGCACCGAAACCGGCACGCCGCCGCCCAGTTCCGCCTGGCGCGCCGGGTTCATCTTGTTGCCCGCCTGGATCACGTTGCCCATCACGACCGAGCCGAGCGCCCCCGGATCGAGCTTCGCGCGCGCGAGCGTTTCGCGCACGACCGCCGCGCCCAATGCCGTAGCCGGCACGCCTTTCAGCGCGCCGTTGAATCCACCGATTGCCGTGCGTACCGGCTCGCACAAAACGATCTCGCGAGTGCTCATCTTCGATCCTCCATCAAACATGGACTGCGTGCGCCGATTCATTGTATGTATGCATATGCACATATTCCAATGCTTTCGTCGAGGCAAACTTCGTTCGCAGTGGCACGTTTTATGTCACGGCCTCACCACACGGTCACTGCGTCGACGCACACAGGTTGGCAAAAGCGCTCACGCCACGGCCGGGAAATCCAGCGTCGTGTCGTTCACGCGGTTCACGAGATTCGTGAACGTGATCGTCGCCACCGTGAGCGCGATCTCGATGATCTGGCGCTCCGTATAGCCGGCTTCGCGAATCGCGTTCACCTCGTTCTCGGGCAAGGTGCCGTGCGTGGTCACGAGCACGCGCACGAAATGCACCAGCGCATCGCGCTTCGCGTCGCCGGTGGCGGCGCCCGCGCGAATCTGCTTCATGGCTTGCGGTGCGAGACCGGCGAACTTGCCGATCATCGTATGGGCCGCCACACAGTAATCGCAGCCTGCCACTTCGCTCACGGCCAGCTTCACGGTTTCGATGTCCGGCTTCGAGAGCGCGCCGCCGGCGATCACGGCGTCGAGTTCGAGCGCCATGCGCAGGGCTTCGGGGCTGTGCGTGCCGACCGTGGCATACAGGTTCGGCACCTTGCCGGCGGCCTTGCGGATCTTCGCGAAGAGTTCGGCGGCGGCACCGGTGGCAGCTTCAGGCTGGATAGCGGTAAAACGGGACATGATCGACTCCTTGCTGTGAGGGGGTTTGCATCGCCATCGGCGATGGCATGAAGCGAGTCTAGTCGTGCATGCCAGTCTTTTTAATGCCAGAATGACGCGAATTCATGCTCGATCGTCTCACTACTTTCGTCTCCCAAGGCTACCGTCATGGACCTGCTCAGCCGCCTGCTTGCGCTCATGCCCGTCACCGGACGCCTCGACGTGCGCTGCCATTTCGGCGCGCCCTGGCGCATCGAACAGCCGCCGGCGCAGGCGCGCGAGATCTGGTATCACGTGCTGCTGAGCGGCGAAGCCGTGCTCGAAGATGCCCACGGCGCGCCCATTGCAATGCGCGCTGGCGACATCGCCCTCTTTCCCGCCGGCGGGGCGCACATCCTGCACGACGGCAGCGGCGAGACCGCCGCCGCCCCGCAGCGGCAGACGCAAAACGGCCTGACCGTGGAGACGAACCAGGGCGCAGGCGCGAGCGCCGATCTCCTGTGCGGCCGCTTCCTGCTGCCCGCCGTTCCGCAGCGCCTGTTGCGCGAGAACCTGCCCGCGCGGCTCGTCGTGCGTAGCGCGCAGGCGTCCGGCGCGGCACCCGAACGGCTCGTGCAGTTGATCGCGCTCATGCGCGACGAGGCATTCGAAGCGGCGGCCGGCAGCGAATCGCTCGTGAACCATCTTTCGGGCGCGCTCTTCGCGCTCACGCTGCGTTATGCGAGCGCGGCCGAAACGCCGCCGCGCGGCCTGCTCGCGCTGGCCCAGCGCCCGCGCCTGCAACCGGCCATCGACGCGATGTTCGAACAACCCGGCAAGGCCTGGACCCTGCCCGAACTCGCCGGGCTCTGCCATATGTCGCGCGCCACCTTTGCGCGTCACTTCGACGAAGCCTTCGGCCGCTCGGCTGCGGACGTGCTCACCGAAATCCGCATGACGCTCGCGGGCCGCATGCTCGCGCAGGGCAGCCAGCCCGTAGCCGATATCGGCGAAGCGGTGGGCTATCAGTCCGATGCCGCCTTCCAGCGCGTGTTCAAGCGCCATGTCGGCATGACGCCGGCGCAGTGGCGCTCGGCGGCATTGGACGAGGCCCACGCCTAGCGCGTGGCCCGTATTGCGGCCGCCGCGCGGGTCCTGCCCTGCGGTTTCAGCCGCGCGGCGCATCGCCGGTCTTTGCAATCACATCGCCGCTCTGGCTCCAGCCGCCGCCCAGCGAGCGGTACAGCGCCACCGCGGCGAGCGCGTGCTCGCGCTGCGCCTGGTTGAGCAGGTCCGTATCGGTGAGGTAGGTCTGCTGTGCCGTGAGCACGTCGAGGAAGTCGGTCGCACCGCCCTTGTAAAGCTGGTTCGCGAGCGTGAGCGCCTGCGAAGACGCCGCGACGGCGCGGGTCAACTGCTGCGTTTCACCCGCCGTGCTCACGAGGTCGGTACGGCTGTCCTCCACTTCGCGCAGCGCCTGCAACATCGTCTGCTGCAAATTGAGCTGCGATTCGCGCATGCGGCTCTCGCTCTGGTCGATGTCGGCGGTAATGCGGCCCGCGTTGAAGATCGGGCTCGTCGCGCCCAGCGCCGCGCCGAACAGGTTGTCGGTCAGCGTCGGCAAGCCGAGATACGACGCCGCCAGCACGCCGTCCGTGAGGTTCAGCGAGAACTTCGGATAGCGCTCCGCGCGCGCCACGCCTACCTCGGCGGCACGCTGTTCGACTGTCGCATAGGCCGCGAGCACGTCGGGGCGGCGCAGCAGCGCTTCCGAGGGCAGCAGTTGCGGCGCGCTCGCCGGGGCGCCCGGAATGGGCGCCGGTGTCGCGAGCGCCAGTTGTGCGACCGACTCCGGCGTGCGGCCCGTATAAACCGCGATCAGGTTCAACTGATGCTCGATGCTCGCCTGCGCGCGCGGAATGCGCGCCTGGAGTTCGCTCAGCTGGGTCTGTGCGCGGGTCACGTCGAGCTGCGTGGAAAGGCCGTATTTCAGGCGGTCCTGCGTGAGCGCCAGCGCGCGCTGCCGGATCGATACGTTATCCTGAATAATCTTCAGTTCCGCCTGCGCCCAGCGCAGATCCACATAGGCCGAAGCCGTGTCGGCCGCGAGCGCGAGCCGCACCGCGTCGAGCGCATGCTGCTGCCCCACGAGGTTCGACTGGGCCGCCAGCAGATCGAGCCGCTCGCCGCCGAACACGTCGGGCGCCCAGGAGAGCGCGAGACCCGCGCCCGCCTCTTTCACATAACCGAGAGGCGGCGGCACGTTCTCGCGCTGGTACGCGGCCTGCGCCGTGAAATCGAGTTGCGGCAGCAGCACGGCGTGCTTTTGCGTGGTGATCGACTGCGCCTGCTTCACGCGTTCCGCCGCGGCCTGAAGATCCAGGTTGCCGTGCAACACGGTGTCGAGCAACGCGTTCAACGTCGGGTCGCCGAACTGCGCCCACCACGTTTGCGCATCCACCGCGCCTGGCGGGGTATCGATGCGCCACGCTTCGGGCGCCGTTGCGTGAACCGTGGCCGGCAGGTCCGCGTGCGTGGCGGGCTGCACCGCGCAGGCCGCGAGCACGGCGCTCGCGAGCGAAGCCATGAGCGTGCGCGCAACGCGCAGCGGCAAGATGTTCGAGGAAGATTGCATGATGACCTCCGGGGCTCAGTGAGCGTCGGGCGGCGGCGCGCCCATCGTGATCGGCTTCGAGAAAATCACGCTCGCAATCGCAACCACGAAGCACAGGGAGAGAACGAAAAACGTGTCGGAAAACGTGAGCACGAGGGCCTCGCGCAGCACCAGCGCATGCAGATGCGCGAGCCCGGCCGCGCCGGCGTCGAGCGCGTCGCCCGCCACCGACGACCAGTACGCGGTCTGCCCCGCCAGCAGCGCCTCCACCTGCGGCTGCCCGTGCGTGACGCTCTCGTTCAGGCGCAGATAGTGGAAGTTGAGACGGTCGTTGAGCATGGTCGCGCTCACGGCAATGCCGATCGCGCCGCCCAGGTTGCGCATCAGGTTGAAGAGGCCGCTGGCCGACTTGAGCCGCGAGGGCGGCAGCGAGCCGAGCGACATCGTCACGATGGGCGGCACCGCGAACTGCTGGCCGATGCCGCGCAGCGCCTGCGGCAGCAGGAACTGCTGCCAGCCCCAGTCGTGCGTGAGCGGCACGTACAGATAGCAGCCGAGCCCGAACATGACGAGGCCGAACACCATCAGCGCGCGCATGCTGAAGTAGCGCGTGGCGAACGCATACACGCCCAGCGCGAGCAACTGGAACACGCCCACCGAAAGCAGCGAGAGACCGATCTGCAGCGAGCTGAAACCGCGCACTTCGGCAAGAAAGAGCGGCGTGAGGAACACCGACACGAAAATGCCGATACCGGTCACGAAAGAGAGCAGGCTGCCGATGCCGAAGTTGCGCACCGCGAGCGCGCGCAGATCGACGATGGGGTCTTTCGCTGTCAGCGCGTGAACGATGAAGAGAAAACCGCAGATCGCGGAGACCCAGGTGCAGGCCACGATCACGTGGTCGCCGAACCAGTTCTTGCGCGGTCCTTCTTCGAGCACGTATTCGAGGCAGCCGAGAAATCCCGACATCAGCGCAATGCCCAGATAATCGCCGCGCCTGAAGAGCGAGAGATCGGGCTCGTCCACGTGCACGTAGCGCGGCACCAGCACGGCCACGGCAATGCCCGGCACGAGGTTCAGATAGAAGAGCCAATGCCACGACCATTGATCCGTGATCCACCCGCCGATCACCGGGCCGATGGTCGGCGCGAGCGAGGCGAGCGCGCCGATCGTCGTGGACGCCACGAGGCGCTGCTTGCCCGGAAACAGCACGAAGGCGGTGGTGAAGACAGTGGGAATCATCGCGGCGCCGAGCGCCCCTTGCAGGCCGCGAAAGAGGATCATCGAATTGATGTCCCAGGCGAGACCGCACAGCATGCTGGTAATCGTGAAGCCCACGGCCGAACCGACGAAGAGCCAGCGCGTGGAAAACACCTTCGAGAGCCAGCCCGACATGGGAATCACGATGATTTCTGCAATCAGGTAAGCCGTCTGCACCCACGAAAGCTCGTCCTGGCTCGCGGAAAGACCGCCGCCGATGTCGCGCAGCGACGAGGCGACGATCTGGATGTCGAGCGTCGCCATGAAAAAACCGATGCACATCAGCGCGAAGGCGAATGCGCGCTGCGCCATGGGCTGAAGATGCGGTTCGAGCGGCTTTGGCGCGGGGGGCGCGGCCTGCGCGGCCGGCGGCGCGAGCGGCAATTCCAGCGTGGCCTCGGTCTGGGGGGCGTTCATGTCGCTCACCCTTTTCAGTGCGCCGACGCCGTCTGCACGGTGTCGCCGAGATGCACCTTCACGGTGGCGGAGAGGCCCGGGCGCAGCACGCCTTCGCTGCCCTTCGGCACATCGAGGCGAATCCGCACCGGCACGCGCTGCACGATCTTCGTGAAATTGCCCGTGGCGTTTTCGGGCGGCAGCACGCTGAAGGTCGCGCCCGTGGCGGGCGCGAGGCTCTCCACGTGGCCATGCAGCGTGCCGCTCGCCGCGTCGAGCTCGACTTCGGCTCGATCGCCCGCGTGCATCTTCTTCAACTGGTCTTCCTTGAAGTTCGCGTCCACCCACAGGTCGGAGGCCGGCACCACGGTCAGCAGCGGCGCGCCCACGTTCGCGAGCATGCCCACGCGCGCCGTGCGGTTGCCGATATAACCGTCCACGGGCGAGCGGATCGTCGTGTATTCGACGTTCAGCGCCGCGAGCCGCTGGTTCGCCTCGGCAGTGGCTACACGGGCCTGCGCGTCGTTGATCTGCGCGGCCAGCACGTCCAGCTGGCGCTGCGCGGCCTGCACGGCCGCCCCGCTGCTCGCCACCGAGGCCTGCGCCTTCTGGTAGTCGGCATCGGCGCGCTCCACGAGCTGGTTCGAGACGGCGTCGTCCTTCACCAGTGCGCGGTAGCGGGTCTGATCCTGGGCGCTGCGCGTGAGCTCGGCGTTCGAGGCACGCACTTCGGCCTGGTTCTGGTTGATGACGGCCGCCTGCAGCGTCTCGCGCGCCTTGAGTTCGGCAACGGCGGCGCGCGCGCTGTCCACTTCGGCGTTGGCCTGCGCGAGCTTCGCATCGTAGTCGCGCGCGTCGAGGCGGATCAGCACCTGATTCGCGTGCACATACTGGTTGTCCTGCACGAGGATCTCGCTCACGAAGCCGCTCACGCGCGGCGCCATCACCGTGACGTTGCCGCCCACGTAGGCGTCGTCGGTGGTCTGCTCGAAGCGCAGCACCAGCAGCCAGTAGCCGGCTGCCAGCGCGAGCACCAGCACGACGGCGCCGACCGCCAGCGCCATCCATGGCAGCCTGCGCGGCTGGGCGCGGCCGGCGGCCGGCGCCCCCTGGCCTGAGACGGGAGTGGAAGGACTCGACATGTCGCTCACCTGTGTATATGCACTATTTAGGATAAGAAATAACGTTGTTGCAGCACTCATGCAGCCGGGCGGTACTCTGCCTTACCGGCCCCGCTCAGACCGCGCGCGTGACGCGAAAGAGCTCGCGCCGCAGCCACGCTGCCCGTTGCGGGCCGAAGCGGCGCTCGAACTCGTCCTGCGCCGCCCGCCAATACACGCCCGCCACGCCAAGACGCGCGTGGCCGCCCGGTGTCAGCGTCAACTGGCGGCGGCGGGGGATCCCGGCGTCGGCCACGAGGCCGCTGCGCAGCAGCGGCCGCAGCGCGCGCACGAGCGTCGTGCGCTCCATCACCAGCGCCCGGGCCAGTTCCGCCATCGTCAGGCTCGGCCCGCGTCCCAGCATGCCGAGTATGCTGAACTGCGTCGGCGTAAGCCCGGCGGCGGAAAGATGCCGCTCGTAAAGCTGCGACAAATGCCGGGCGGCCTGGCGAACGGCAAAGCAGTCGTCATGCTCGGGAAGCTGCTTGCCCGATTGCTGGAGTTGAGCGGATGGGGCGGATGGAACGGGTTGACTGTGCATACGCACAGATTAGCGGGCACCCCGGTCCGCTACAAGCGTCAGTCACGGCATCAGATTATGAACGCCGCGACAATAATGCCGCTCAAACCTTCATTGCGCTTTCACCTTGATGCTCCTGACAGGCTCCGGCTGCGCCGGCTCCTGCCCCACGTCTTCGTAAAACGCCGTGGCGTGGTCGATAAAGGCGCGCACCTTCGCGGGCAACAGCGTGCGCGTGGTGTAGGCGAGGCGAATCTCGATGGATGCGTTGACGATTTCGTAGTCTTCGAGCAAGACCACGAGCTTGCCCGCCGCCAGTTCCGCCGTCACGAGCGACGTAGGCAGGATGCCGATGCCGAAGCCCTCCAGCACCATCTCGCGGTTGAATACGGGATTGTTCGAAGCCACCTCGTGCCGCAGCACCACGCTCACTTCTTCGTTGCCCTTGCGGAACGTCAATTCCGGCTTGCGCAGCGAGGGCGGCATCGTCACGAAGGAGTGGTGCGCGAGATCCTCGGGGCGCAGAGGCAGCGGGTTCGCCGCGACCCAGGCCGGCGTCGTCACGAGCGCGAGCGGGATGCGTTCGAGCAGACGCGTCACGGTGGTGTCGTTGTTGAGCATGAACGGCAGCACGAGGCCCAGGTCGAAGCCGTCCGCCACCAGATCGACGGGGCGCTCCGTGAGCATCACGTCGAGGCTCACTTTCGGATGCGCGCGCTTGAAGCTCGAAATGAGCGGCACGAGACGGTTCACGGTGGCCGTGGTGTGGGCCACGAGCCGCAGCACGCCGCTCGCCTCGCGCGTCTGCACGGAGGCGTCGGCTTCGAGCGTGTCGAGGTCGTCGAGGACGCGGCAGCAGCCGTCGTAGAAGCGCTCGGCGGCTTCGGTCAGCGAAACGGCGCGCGTGGTGCGGTGAAAGAGCCGGCTGCCGAGGCGCTTTTCGAGCCGCGCGATCGTGCGCGAGACGACCGGTGTGGTGACGCCGTGCATGTCCGCTGCGCGCGTGAAGCTGCGCGCCTCGACCACGGAGCGGAAGATCCGCAAGCTATCAACATAGTCCATGGAATGTTGTCGTAATGATCGATGGAGTGCCGCTAGCTTAGCGCCTGCGGGGCAACCTGTCCTCGGGCAAGACTTTTCACGGTTCGCCGTCTTCGGGCGTGCCCTCGCCGAACACCTCGGCACACAGCGCCCGCCCCGCTTCGGAAAGGCTCGCCGAGCCCGTGCCGTCGTCCGCCAGCGTCATCACCACGAGCGCCCCGTCCACCAGCGCCGTCAATTGTCTGCGCAATCCGCTCATGGGCACGCCGGCCTGTTTCGAAAGCTTCGCAAGCGACCATGCCCGCCCCGGCGTCTCGCGCTCCGCGCGCCAGAGCTGCTCCAGCACGGCCACGAGAACCGGGTCGATGCCTTCGCCGCTTTCGTCGTTGGCGTCGTTAGGGTCGTTGTCGTCATCTCGGGTCATCTTCTCTCTCCTCAGGCCATCTGCGCGACCAGATCGCCGAGCGTCTTGAGCGCCGCCTCGGTCTGCGCCGTCCAGGGGTAGCTGTAGTTCAGGCGGATGTAATGGTGGAAGTCGTTGCGCATCGAAAACATGTAGCCGGGCCCGATCGTGATGCCGCGCGCGAGCGCCGCCTGATAAAGCCGCATCGAATCGACGCTTTCCGGCAGTTCCACCCACAGCACATAACCGCCCTGCGGGTCGGACGTGCGCGTGCCGGCCGGAAAGAAGCGCTGCACCGCCGCCCGCATGAGCCGCGCCTGCTGCCGGTAGAAGCGGCGCACGCGGCGCAGGTGGCGATCGTAGCCATCATGGCGCAGATAGTCGGCGAGCGCGACCTGGGGCACCGAGGGCGTCGTCAGCGTATTGAGGAACTTGAGCTTTTCGACCTGCGCGCGATAGCGGCCCGGCATGGCCCAGCCGATGCGATACGACGCCGAAAGGCTCTTCGAAAACGAGGCGCAGTGCAGCACCAGCCCGCGCGTGTCGAAATGCTTGAGCGAAGTGGGCCGGGTCTGCCCGAAGTAAAGCTCCTGGTAGACGTCGTTTTCGATCACCGGCATCTCGTGCGCCGCAGCCAGCGCCACGAGTTGTTGCTTGCGCTCGTCGGGCATGCAGAAGCCCAGCGGATTCTGGAAGTTCGGCATCACCATGCAGGCCGCTACCTTCTGGCGCTTGAGCACGCGTTCGAGCGCTTCGAGGTCGAGGCCGGTCTCGGGGTGCGTGCTCACTTCGATCGCGCGCATGCCAAGGCGCTCGATGGCGTGCAGCATCGCATAGTAGGTGGGCGATTCGACGGCCACCGTGTCGCCCGGCTTCGCCACGGCCTGCAGGCTCAGGTTGATGGCCTCGGTCGCGCCCACTGTCACGACGATCTCCTCGGGATCGACCGGCATGCCGTTTTCGGCGTAGCGGCGCGCGATCTGGCGGATCAGTTCGGGATTGCCGGGCGGCAGGTCGTCGATCAGGTTCCAGCTCGCGTGGCGGCGCGCGATGGCGTTCGCGTACTGGTTGATGCGTCGCCAGGGGTACAGCGACGGATCCGGATAGGGCGAACCCAGCGGCACTGCATCCTGCGCGCCGATGGTGCGCAGCGTCGAGAGCACGAGGCGGCTCACGTCGACCGGTGCAGCCGCGGGCGGTACAGGACGGCTCGGGCGGCGCTTCGTCGCGGCACCGCTCGCGCCATTGGCCGGCCCCGTTGCCGTCGCGTTGGCCGCGCCGCCGGCGGGCGCGCGCATCGCTTCGCGCACGAAGAAACCCGACTGCGGCCGCGACTCGATCACGCCGCGGCTCTCCAGCAGGGCATAGGCATGCAGCACCGTCTTGATGCTCACGCCGTGCTGCTCGCTCGCGCGCCGCACGGAGGGAATGCGTTCGCCGGCCGCAAACACGCCGCGGCGCACGGCGGCTTCGATATCGTCGGCAAGGCGTTCGTAGCGGGTCATGAGAGGCAAAGGTGGCACGTACTACAACAGGCAGTGGAAGGCAGCGGAAACTCGACCCTCGCAGTCTATGACAAATTGTCGCAACTGTATCCCTCCCCTTTCCGTTTTTCTGTGATCTCCGGTGCGACAGGAACACAGTAGGCTTTCAGTCATCGGGCAGTCCGCCCAGCACTCCTGCATCCTGCCTCATGAAGAAGCCGTCCGCCCGTATCGAGCCGTACCATCATCCCGCCGCCGGCTGGGGTGCCCTCAAGCAGGTTGCGATCAACCTCATCAAGGAAAAGGTGCCGGGCGGCGACTACCGCATGCTGCTCAAGCAGAACCAGCCCAACGGCTTCGACTGCCCGGGCTGCGCGTGGCCCGACCGCGAGCACGCCTCCACGTTCGAGTTCTGCGAGAACGGCGTGAAGGCCGTGGCCGCCGAAGCCACCGGCAAGCGCGTGACGCCGGCCTTCTTCGAAGCGCACACCGTCACCGAACTGATGGCCCAGTCCGACTACGAGCTGGAGCAGCACGGACGCCTCACCGATCCGCTCGTCTACGACGCCGCGCGCGACCGCTACGTGCCCATCGCCTGGGACAACGCGTTCAAGCTGATTGCAAAGCACCTCAAGGCCCTGGACGACCCGAACCGCGCCGCGTTCTACACCTCGGGCCGCGCGAGCAACGAGGCCGCGTTCCTCTACCAGCTGTTCGTGCGCATGTACGGCACGAACAACTTCCCCGACTGCTCGAACATGTGTCACGAGGCCACGAGCCGCGGCTTGCCGGGGACGGTGGGGATCGGCAAGGGCACGGTCACGCTCGACGACTTCGAGCATGCCGATACGCTCCTCATCTTCGGCCAGAATCCCGCCACCAACCACCCGCGCATGCTGGGCGAGCTGCGCGAATGCGCAAAACGCGGCGCGACCATCGTCTCGATCAACCCGCTCAAGGAGCGCGGCCTCGAGCGCTTCGCGAGCCCGCAGCACACGCTCGACATGCTCTCGCCGGCGGGCGTGAAGATCAGTTCGGTGTTCATCCGCCCGCGCATCGGCGGCGACTTCGCGCTCATCAAGGGCGTGGCCAAACGCGTGATCGAACTCGACGACGCGGCCTGCGCCGCCGGCACCGAACGCATCCTCGACGTGGATTTCATCGCGGAGCACACGGTGGGCTTCGACGCCTTCGCAGCCGACCTGCGCAGCGAATCGTGGGACACGATCGTGGCCGAAGCCGGCGTGCCGATGGAGGAAGTGCTCAAGCTCGCCACCATCTACGTGCAGGGGCGCGCCGTGATCTCGACGTGGGGCATGGGCCTCACGCAGCACAAGAACTCGGTGCCCACCATCCAGCTGCTCTCGAACCTCATGATGATGCGCGGGAACATCGGCCGGCGCGGCGCGGGACTGTGCCCGGTGCGCGGCCACTCGAACGTGCAGGGCGACCGCACGGTGGGCATCGAGGAAAAGCCCACCCAGGCGTTCCTCGACCGCCTCGGCAAAGCCTATGACTTCGAACCGCCGCGCGAGCATGGCTACGACGTGGTGGAAACGATCCACGCGATGCTCGAAGGCCGCGTGAAGGTGTTCATCGGCCTCGGCGGCAACTTCTCGATTGCGACACCCGATACGCCGCGCACGTGGGACGCCATGCGCGCGTGCGAGCTCACCGTGCACGTGACCACCAAGCTCAACCGCAGCCATCTGATTCACGGCCGCGACGCACTGATCCTGCCCACGCTCGGGCGCACCGAAATCGATCTGCAAAACGGCGTGTCGCAAGGCGTGAGCGTGGAAGACTCGATGAGCATGGTGCATATTTCGTACGGCATGAATCGGCCCGCTTCGCCGAACCTGCTTTCCGAAATCGCCATCGTCGCACGCATGGCGCAGGCGACGCTCGGCAGCGACAAGGTGGACTGGCTCGACCTCGCGAGCGACTACGCGAAGATCCGCGACGGTATCGAGAAAGTGTTCGACGGCTTCGAGAACTACAACGAGCGGCTGAAAACGCCGGGCGGCTTCCACCTGGGCGTGGCCTCGCGCGACCGCGTGTGGAAAACGCCGAGCGGCAAGGCGCAGTTCGTCGCGCACCCCATCGCGCTCGACACGCCCATCCACCGGGCGCGCGCCATGCACGGCAAGCGCCTCATGACGCTCATGACCACGCGCTCGCACGATCAGTACAACACAACGATCTACGGCCTCGACGACCGCTATCGCGGCGTGTTCGGCCAGCGCCGCGTGCTGTTCGCGAACCGCGAAGACCTCGCGATGCTGGGTTTCGAGCCGGGCCAGCACGTGGATATCACGAGCGTCTGGGACGACGGCGTGACGCGGAACGTGGAAGACTTCCTGCTGGTGGAATACGACATTCCGCGCGGGTGCCTGGGCGCGTATTACCCGGAGACCAATCCGCTGGTGCCGCTTTCCTCGATCGCCGACGGCGCGGGCACGCCCACATCGAAGTCGATTCCGGTGCTGTTGAGCCCGGTGAAGTCGGGTGCACAGCCGGGCGCCAACGCTGTTTTGAGCGACGAAGTTATCGCCGCTTGAGTCCCGGGCTCACACCCGCTCCCCGATGCCCAGCAATTGATCGAGGACCGGCGTGAGCCAGCGGATGCGCGCCTCGTTGCGCTGCTCGACGGCCTGCGAGAGAAAGCCGATGACCCACAGCGAGGTATAGAAAGCCGTTGCGCGCATGCGCTCGCCCTGCGGCGCCCAGCAGCGCAGCAGCGCCTCGGCATAGGGACGGCCGCGCTCGCCGACTTCGGTGTCGATATGCGCGAGCGTGGAGCCGAGCACGAGCAAGGGGTCGCCGTAGCACACCGAATCGAAATCGATGAGGCCGCTCAGCTCGCCGCCCTCAACGAGCACGTTCTTGATCGTCAGGTCGTCGAGAAAGCAGACCGGGCGCAGCGTGGCGAAATACTCTTCCAGCGAGACGCGCACGAGGCCGAGGCGCGCGCGAAAGCGGTCGAGCGGCGTGGCATCCGTGCGCGCGAGCGTGGCGATATGCATCGAGGCCGGCGCGGGTGCGCCGAACACGTCCGTCCAGCGCGCCTGGGGCGCGCGGCCGCCAATCGCAGCCCAGCCGAAGCCGCCGCCCGGCGCGACGGGCAGGCGCGTCGCAACCCGACACTGGAATGCAACGACCGTTTCGGCAATTCGTTCGGCCTGCCTGGCATCGAGCGTCTGGAACGCATAGAAGAGGTCGCGGCCGGGCAGCCAGTCAAGCACCACGAAGTCGCCACCCGTGGGCATCGCGCCCTGCGCAAGCACCGTCTGCACCGGCAAGCCCAGGCCGCGCAGCACGTCCAGATTCGAACGGGTGTGCAAAAACGATTGCGCTTCGGGGCTGACACGCACGGCCAGCGAACGGCCGTCGGGCATGCGCGCGCGGTACACGGCGTTGCCGCTGTGCGTGAAGACCTGACGCTCCAGCTTCAGCGGCTGCTCGCCCAGCGCATCTGCCATGCACTGCGCGAGCGCCGCGTCGTCGTTGCCGCCCTGCTCGACCATTCCCCCACCCGCTTCGCCCCGTTAGCGGCGGATTACAACAGGGCGGTTCCGGTGCGACAACGGCAGGATTGTTGGGCAATATTTCTGGCGTAACGGCGCGTGCCGTGTGAGCGGCCTACGCCGTGACGGCTGTCATCGAACGTAAACGCCAGAAATATTTTGAGACGGCAATGGGGCCAGCTTTAGCCCGCCAGCTTACGAAACGTTTCCAGCACCGCATCGCCCTTGAAGGGCTTCACGATCCAGCCGCGCACGCCCGCCGCCTTGCCGCGCTCCTTCATGGCGGGGCTGCTTTCCGTCGTCAGCATCACCACGTTGACCGCCGTGTTCGACAGTTCGCTGCGGATCTTTTCGACCATCGTGAGGCCGTCCATGTTCGGCATGTTCACGTCGCTCACCACGAGCTTCACGCCCGGGTTCGCGCGCAGCTTCGCGAGGCCGTCCTTGCCGTCCACTGCCGTGTCCACCTCCAGCCCGTTCTTGCGCAGAAAGCCTGCCACTTCGTCGCGCACCGTGCTCGAATCGTCCACCACCAGAATCTTTGCCATGTTGCCCCTCTCCTTCGCGCCCCATGCGGCGCGTCTTTGATCAAAATAGTTCGAGTTCGCCGCTCGCCTGTTCGGCAACAGCCGCAGCGGCGGCCAGCGCAGCCGTCTCGTTGAATCCCTCGCGCGACCAGCCGAGGCTGAACACGAAACGCTGGTCGATCACCACCTCGCGGTCCGTCTTCGGGCACGTGAGCCGGTACTTGATGCACAGCTGCGGATTGTCCGAGCCGAACGACAGATAACGCCGCCGATGATTGATGAGCAGCGGCACCTGCACCTGCGCCCGGCCCCAGCCCGCTTCGTCCGCCGCGCGAGCGTTGCCCAGATAGCGGTTGCGGAACGCACCCCACACGAGATTCGTGAGCTCGGCGAGCACGCCGTTCACGTCGCGGAAGTCGCTGGCCTCGTCGCGGCCCGCGCGCGGCGGCAGCAGCTCGATCAGCGGCATCTCCTCGGTCTGCATGAGGAGCCAGCCGCGGCACCACGCGGTCTCGATCGGAATCAGCGTGAGCACTTCACCGAAGATGATGCGGTCGCGCACGATGCTCGGCGCGTCCCAGTTCACGTCCAGATCGGGAAAGAGCCCGCGCAGGCGCCCGAACGTCATGTCGGTGATGCCGTCCACGAGCGGATCCGGATAGTCGTGCGAGAACACGTGTGCGTCGAGTGCATCGAGCAGCGTCTGCGGATCGCTCTCGAGCCAGCTCGCGCGCGGCAAGCGGCGCAGCGGTTCGGGCAAGCCGTCGCTGCTTTCGTGCGATGCGCGCCGCAGCACGATGGGCAGCTCGGGACGCTCCGCTTCGAGCGCGACGGCCACGGCCGCCGCGGCTTCGTGCGAGCCGCCGAAGTCCTCGCCCAGCAGCACGCCGCCCAGATCGTAGTGCGTCTTCAGCGCCGCCGAAAGCGACTCGCGCCGCACCGGCACGCACTCGCAATGCTGCGCGGCCTCGATCTGTGCAATCGCCCCGGCGCGCGCCGCGTCGGTTTCCAGCAGCAACAGCTTGCTGACCGGCTTGTTCGCGTTCATGGTTGCCTTCCCAGCTTTCGCCTGCCTGATTTCACATCCGCACGCACCGAAACCCCGATGCGCTCAAAACAATTCGAGTTCGCCCGCGCTGTCGTGCGCCTCGACCTCGGCGACGCTCGCCACGAAGTCGAGCGCCGTCTGCGAGCAGACGCACAGCGTCGCGCCCAGTTGCACGTTGTGGTCGAGCGTGAGCGCGTAGGTGCAAACGTAGTCCGGTTTCAGTTCGCGCAGATAGGGCAGGCATTCGCTGCTGAGCGCATAGGGCGTCGACATGCCCAGATCCGGGAAGTGCTCCACGAGCTGCTGGTTCATCGCCCCGCAACAGAGGTTGCCGAATTCCATGAAGCTTTCGGTGAGCGTGCCCTGCGAGTCGCCCACGTAGTAGCGGCGGGTGGCTTCGTCGTCTTCGAAATGCAGTAGCAACAGCAGGCGGAACTGCATCGACGAGATCGTTAGCACGACTACGTGCGCGCCCTGCGCGGCTTCGGCCGCACGCGGACTGATCTCGCAGCTGTGCTGCGCATCCGTCACGAGGCGCGAGCGCGCCGCCGCGAAAAAGATCCGCTCGATGCTGTCCTTTGCGTGCGCACCGATCATGCCTCGGCCCCGGCGCGCGTTTCTTCCAGATGGGTTTGCAGCTGGTTCGAAAGCGACTCCACGCTGGCGAGCGAGGCGGCAATCATCTTGCCGCCCGCCTGGATGTCCTGGAAGGTCGCGGCGGTGATGAGGTCGTTGCGGTTCAGGCTGTCGCGGTAGCTCTTCGAGAGATCCTGCGAACGCGTGGCGAGGGCGCGCACTTCGCCCGCGACGATCGAGAAGCCGCGCCCCGCTGCGCCCGCGCGCGCCGCTTCGATCGAAGCGTTGAGCGAGACGATCAGCACGTGGCTCACGATCGAGGAGAGCTCCTGGTTCTTCCGGTGCATGTCCTGGTTCTGCGCCATCAACGAGGTCATCTGCTCGTGCCAGCGCTCGAAGGTCGCCGACATGAGCCGCAGCCGCGTCGCCTCGCCCGCAATGCGCGAGGCGCGCTGCAGGGCGTCTTCGCTGCGCACGCGCTCCTCGCCCAGCGCAGCTTCGAGCGCATCCGCGAGCGACCGGCGTTGCGCGAGCTCGGCGCGCAGCGTCTCGATCTGCGCCTGAAGCGCTTCGCTTTCGTGCCCGACGGCGGCCACGCGTTCGTCCGCGTTCGCCTCGGCCTGAGCGAGCGCGGCGCCGTGCGCGGCGAGCTGCGTTTCGGACGCGCGGCGCGAGCGCGCCCGCAGCCGCGCGTACAACACCATCGCGACCAGCACTGCGAGCGCGGCGCCCAGCGCGCCGCCCAACAAGATCGGCAAAACCACTTCAACCCCCGTCATGCGCTAGCCAGCCAGCGCTTCTTCGTGTGCGGCGCGATCCGCGCCCTTGCCGCTTGCCGTTGCGTTCACCGCCCAGTCACGCGGCAGATAAACGAGGGTCTCGAAGTGGCGATAATCGGCGCCGTTACGATCGTCCGTAAAGCGCAGTTCGATGCGGCCGCCTTCGTGTTCGAGGAACGCGCGCACGGCATCCATGCCCACGCCGCGTCCCGACACTTCGGTCACGTGCTGCGCGGTCGAGAAGCCGGCGCGGAAGATGAAACTGGCGATGGTGTCGTCGCTCGCCGCTTCGCCCTCGCCGAGCCAGCCGCGCTCCACGGCAATGCTGCGGATGCGCCCGAGCGCGAGGCCGCGGCCGTCGTCGGCGAGCGTCACCTTGAACGCGCCGTCTTCCATTTTCGCCGCGATGGCAATATGGCCCGCTTCGTCCTTGCCCTGCGCGCGGCGCTGGGCCGGCATTTCGATGCCGTGGTCGAGCGAGTTGCGCAGCAGATGCGTGAACACGTCCTTCACGGTGGGCGCCGCGTCGCTCACGAGACGGTAGCCGTGGTCCTCGATGTGCACGACGGGCGCCACCTTGCCGAGTTCGCCGGCCAGCGACGGCAGCGAGTCCAGCAGGCCCGCCAGCGCGTCGCCCAGCGACTCGGTGCCGATGCGCGCCAGCAATCCGCGCACGGTGTTGCGCATGGCGCGCAGCGAGCCGAGGTCGTCGTCGCGCGCGGCATCGATGGCGCGCAGGCTCGCTTCGATCTGCTCGCGCGTCACGCTCACGCGGCCATCGCTCGCGGCCACGCGCGTGCCGCGCCCGAGGCTCTCCGAGTTGATGGTCGCGTAATGTTCGAGCGACGCCTTCACGCGTTCGAGATCCTGAATCAGCGACTGCTGATCCCATTCGTGGTCCGGGTCTTCGCGGCGCAGCGCGTCGTAGCGCTGCTCGACTTCGTGCACCACGCCCGTGAGGTGCTGCAGGCTATACGTGCGCGCATTGCCTTTCACGGTGTGCATGTTGCGGAACAGCGCGGCCACGGCGTCCATGTCGGCGCAGTCGTGCTGGCGAATGATGCGTTCGTTTTCGTGGATGAAGCCCTTCGAGCTTTCCACGAAGTGATGGAACTTCTCTTCGCTCACCGCGAGAATTTCGCCGATCATCTGCAGGCGGCGCTTTTGCTCGCCCGCTTCCGCCGCGAGTTCGCGCAGCTCGGTCACGTCGCGCACGCATAGCATGAGGCGCACCACCACGTCGTTTTCGTCGGTGATCGCGGACCAGCTCAGGTCGAGCACCTTCTGGCGGCCGTCCGGCATCGCGCGCGTGATCTCGTTGACGAGCAGATGCTGATTGAACGCGAAGTTCAGGCTGTCTTCGCCCAGGCACGCATCCACGGCGGCTTCGATCTGCGCAATCGTATCGGCGTCGAGCGTGGTGTGCGTGAAGACGAGGTCCATGAGCGGGCGGCCCGCGATCTCGTTCGTTTCGAAGATCGCTTCCAGGTACGCCGAGTACTCGTTGTGGACAGTCGAGCCTTCGACCACCGTGAGAATGCCCTGCTGCATGTTCTGCAGCATGGCCTGAATGTCGTCGGTCTTGCGCTTGAGCTGCGCGGAGCTCAACTGGATCTTCTCGATCATGCCGTTGAACGCGACGATCGAGTGGCCGATCTCGTCCATGCGGCCCACCGGCACGCGGCGCGTGAAGTCCTGGCTCGAAGCGATCTCGCTCATCATCGCCTGCATGCTGGAGAGCGGACGCGTGATCTGGCGATAGAGCAGGAGGCCGATCAGCGTGAGCAGCACGACGGCGCCGCCCGTCACGCCGGCGATCGCGCTCGTGGTAGTGTCGAGCGTGTCGTTCAGGGCCTTGATCGCGTCGTCCTTCTGGCGGTTCTTCTCGACGCGCAGCGTCGTGACGATACCCTCCAGTTCGTCGCGGTACTGCGCGACGTTGGCGAAGAGATACGCCTGGGCCAGTTCGTTCTTGCCCGCGGCCTTCATCTTCGCGGTGTCGTCGATCGCGGAGAAGTAGTTCGCGATGCTTTCGTCGGCCTGCGCAACGAGACCTTCCTGCGCGTGGCTCGCGGCAGCCTTGCGCTGCACGTCGAGCGCGGCGCGCAGCGCGGCTTCCCGGGTCTTCAGGTCGTCCTGCGCCTGCGAGACCATGTTCGCGTCGGGCGCGTACACGAGCGTCATCGTGGCGAGCTGCACGTCCTTCACGAGGGCCACGAGATCGGAGGAAGCCAGCGCGCTCGGCACGACGCCCTGTGTGACCTGGCGTACGTCGGCGGCACTGCGGCGTGTCTGGTAGACCGCGTAGCCGCCGATGGCGGACAACGCGACGAACATCAGAACGATGAGTAGCGTGATGCGGTGACGAATAGTCATGTCGAAATCCCCGGGCCATCGCAGCGCCGGCCGCACTATCGTTGTGCGACTCGTGACGCATAAGCCAAATATTCGAGCGTGGGATTATCGCGGCGCGTATGTGACGCTGTTGTGAATCTTCACAGGAATACCTGCTCGCATGAAGATCGACGCCACCGTGGCCGCCCGCGCAAGATTGCACCTTGCGATAAGATGAAATTCTGCCTTTCATCTGGGGAGAATTCGTGCCCTCATCTTCACAACCCGCATCGCGATCCGCCGACACCGTGCCCCAATTCTGGCGCGATGGCGCGTTGCCGTTCGTCGAAGTGCGCGCGATTGCCGACGGCCGCAAGGTGCGTTACGGCGCGCACGCGCACAGCACGTTTTCCATCGGCGCAATCACGGGCGGCCGCAGCACCTGTCTGAACGGGCGCTCGCTCGAACACGTGGGCGCGGGCGCCGTGGTCGTCATCAATCCGGATGTGGTGCACGCATGCAACCCGGCGAAGAACACGCCGTGGTCCTACCGCATGTTCTATGTGGAGGTGGACTGGCTCGCACGGCTTCAGCAGGAGCTCGGCTTCAGCCCGAACCAGGGCTTTCGCGCGTTCGAGCAGACCTTGAGCCTGCGCCCCGATCTGTTCGCGGGACTCAACCGGCTTTACACGCTGCTCACCGACGAACACGAAGACACGTTGCACAAGGAAAGCGCCGTGACGGCCTATTTCTCGATGCTGCAACAGACGTTGAACCCGGCGCCCGCCACGGGGCGCGAGCCGAACCATCGGCTCGCACGCGCCGCCGAATACATCGACGGCAATTACACGCGCGCGCTCAAGCTCGAAGACATCTGCGCGGCGGCGGATCTCTCGCCTTCGTATCTGATCCGCGCATTCCGGCAGCAGTACGGCATGACCCCGCACGCGTATGTGGTGAACCGGCGCATCGAGTTCAGCCGCGCACAGTTGCGGCGCGGCCGCGCGATTGCCGAAGTCGCCGCCGATGCGGGTTTCGCCGATCAGGCTCACCTGCAACGGGCATTCCGCCAGTTCGTCGCCGCCACGCCGGGGCAGTATCGCGGCAACGCATGAGCTTGCCCGGCCAGGTTCAGCTCACCAGCAAGTAGAGGGCGCTGAGCGCCAGCAGCGCGGCCATGCTGCGGTTCACGAGCCGCACGCGGGCGCGCTCGCGCAACGCCTGGCGCAGCGTGGCGCCCGCCCACGCCCAGCACGCGATCGACAGATAGCAGATCACGAAGTAGATCGCGGCAAACTGCCAGATCACCGCTTTCTCGCCCGAGGCCGCATAGGCGCCCATGCCCGCCACCGATGCGAGCCACGCTTTCGGGTTGAGCCACTGCATGGTCGCGCCCATCATCAGCGAAGGACCGCGCGCGTCGGGATCGGCTTCGACGCTGCCGTCGTCGGCGGCAAGACGCCACGCGACATAAAGCAGGAAAACCACCCCCGTCCAGCGTATCGCGCGCGTGAGCCACGGCCACGCGACGAGCAACTCGCGCATGCCCAGCCCGATCAGCAACAAGAGCAGCACGAAGCCCACCGTCGCGCCGGTCACATGGCGCAGGCTCGTACGCAGGCCATAGCGCGCACCCGCACCCAGCGCGACGACATTGACAGGTCCAGGGGTGATCGACATGGCCAGCGCGAAGGCGGCCATGGAAAGCGTCATGCTCACGTTCATCCTCGTTACGCCCGGCGGGCGATGAATCATGGGAAGGAGCGTAAGCGGCACAAGCCCGCGCGTATTGAAGGAAATTACCCTCGCGGAACGCGCGCCGTGCCCGGCAAGGCCAATCCCGAAGACGGCGCACGCTCGAAGTCGCGCTATCATTCCGACGACCTGCTGGCCAGGGGCCAGTGAACGGAACGCACCACCATGAACCCCAAACGCATACTCGTGATCGGCATCGGTGCCGGCGACCCCGACTATCTGACCGTGCAGGCCATCAACGCCCTCAACGAAGCCGACGTGTTCTTCGTGATGGACAAGGGTCCGGCCAAGGAAAAACTGGTGGCGCTGCGCAAGGAAATCTGCGCGCGCTTCATCAAGGACGCGAACTACCGCATCGTCGAAGCGACGAGCCCCGAACGGCGCCGCGACGGCATCGACTACCGCGCGGCGGTGGAAGAGCTGAACAGCGAGAAGCAGCGCGTGTTCGAGCGGCTCATCGACGAAGAACTCGCGCAGGGTCAGTGCGGCGCGTTTCTCGTCTGGGGCGACCCCGCGCTTTACGACAGCACGATCCGCATTCTCGACGCAATACTGGCCGACGGCCGGCTCGCGTTCGATTTCGAGGTGATTCCCGGCATCAGCAGCGTGCAGGCGCTGACCGCGAAGCATCGCGTGCCGCTGAACTTCATCGGCCGGCCGGTCGAAATCACGACGGGCCGGCGTCTCAAGGAAGGTTTTCCGCAGGACGCGGACAGCGTGGTAGTGATGCTCGACGCGCAGAACACCTATCGCGATCTCGCGGGCGAGGACCTCGACATCTACTGGGGCGCCTATGTCGGCACGCCCGACGAGATCCTCGTGTCCGGGCGCCTGAGCGAAGTGAAGGACGAGATCGCGCGCGTGCGCGCCGAAGCGCGCGACGCGAACGGCTGGATCATGGATACCTATTTGTTGCGCCGGCGCGGCGTGAAGGATCAGGAAGACTGACTGCCGCGCCGGGGCGGCTGCGTGAGAGCTCGCCGGTCAGGCAAGCCCCGCGCACACGGCCACGATGATCGAGCCGATCACGAGCACGGCGCCCACGGTCTTGCGCTTGTTGAGCTCGGTCCACAGCAGCACGCCGGTCAGCGAAAGCAGGATCAGCGCGCCTGCGAAGGTGTCGATGAAGAGCACCCAGCCGATGCTCATGCCCACGCCCTTGTGCAGGTTCGTGAGGGTCGCGAGCAGCGAGTTGTTGTTGCGCTTGAGCGTGACGAAGTCGTTGCCGTCCCAGTATTCGACCGAAACGCTCTCGTTGGGCGACGAAAACATCAGTTGCCAGTGCTCGGGCTGAACCGTCTGGCGGTCGCCCCAGGCCACCGGATGCTCGGGTTCCTTCTGCACGCGGCCCATGCGGGCGGGCAGCTTCAGGTCCGGTTGCGACTGGAGCCACTTCGCGAGCTCGCGCGGCGTGTCGGGCGCGGGGTCGGGCAGCTTGAGCTGCATCGTCGAGACCTGCGGCGCGCCCGGCGAAATGCGCAGCGGTTCGCCGCGATGGTTGAGCACGAAGCCCGTCACGCCGAACAGCAACCCGATCGCCGCGCCCCATAGTCCTACCCAGCCATGCACCTTGCGCAGCCACTTGATGAAGGTGGCGCGGCGCGAACGCTTCGCGCGGTCCTCGCGCGCGGCGGCATCGAGGGGCGAGAGGACCGGTTGCGGCGCCGCGGCGGGGCGGTATGCCGCGTCGATCCCGGCAGTCTCGGGAAAACTCACGTTTCACTCCAGATACGCAAAAGATTGTGATAGCAACCAACGAGGCTGCGCCGCGCCTGCGGGTCGGCATCGCTCGCGTTCAGACGCTGGATGGCGGTGTCCATGTCGAAGAGCAGCGCGCGCTGCGTGTCGCTGCGCACGAGGCTCTGCACCCAGAAGAAGCTCGCCACGCGCGCGCCGCGCGTCACCGGCGTGACCTGGTGCAGGCTCGTGGCCGGATAGACGATCATGTCGCCGGCCGGCAGCTTGACCTGCTGCACGCCGTAGCTGTCCTCGATCACGAGTTCGCCGCCGTCGTACTCGTCGGGTGCGGAAAGAAATAGCGTGACCGAAACGTCCGTGCGCAGCTTCACGCCGTTGGGCAGCACGCGCACCGCGCCGTCCACGTGACTGCCGAAGGTCATGCCGCCCTCGTAGCGGTTGAAGAGCGGCGGGTACACCTGATTGGGCAGCGCGGCGCTGATGAAGAGCGGATTGCGCTCGATCGCGGCCAGTATCACGTCGCCGAGTTCGCGCGCGATGGGCGTGTGCTCGGCAATCTGCTGATTGCGCTTCACAGGCGCGCCCGAGTATCCGGCCGTCGCGCGGCCGTCCACCCAGGCGTCGCCGGCCTGGTCGAGCCGCTCGCGCAGGCTGCGCACCTGCTCGGGCGTCAGTACGTTCGGTATGTGCACTAGCATCGTGTTTCCTTTCCTTGCGCCGGGCTTGACCGGTTCGGGCGGTTCGCGCCGTTCGCGCAAAAGCGCGCATTGTGCGCGCTTTTCGTGACACTGCATGACACGGCAAAAATAGTCGAACGGCGCGCCGCGATCAGAGCCGGTAGTCGAACGTCGCGAGGAACGTGCGCCCGATGCCCGGCACCGAACGTCCGCCATCCGACTGGATCAGCGCGTCGTAGTAGAACTTGTTCGTCAGGTTCAGCAGATTCAGCCGCACGTCCCACTTCTTCTGCTCGTACTCGGCCATCGCGTCCCAGCGGGTATAGCCGCCCACCGAAACATAGTTCGTATTGGCCGCGTAGCGGGCCGACATGTAGGTCGGGCCGCCGCCCACCTCCCAGTGCGGCGCGAACGCGTAGGTCGTCCACAGCGTGAAGGTGTTGCGCGGCGTGTTCGCGAGCGTGTTGCCCTGGGTGCCGTCCAGCGCCTGAAGCACCACGCCGTCCATATACGTGTAGCCGCCGAACACTTGCCACTTGTCGGTGATGTGCCCCGTCACGCCGGCCTGGAAGCCGCGCACGCGCACGTCGCCTTCCAGCAGGTATTCGCCGCTGGACGTCTGCGTGCGCGCGTTGTCCATCTCCTGCTGGAAGAGCGCGGAGGTGACCGAAAGATTGCCGCCCAACAGGTCCCACTTGCTGCCCACTTCATACGATTTCGTATGCTCGGGTGCGAGGTCCTGCGTGTTGTTCGTGAGCGTGAGCGCCTCGAGCGACGGGTCGAACGACGTGCCGTACGAGAAGTAATACGACTGCCAGTCGGTAGGCTGATAGATCACCCCCGCACGCACGCTCGTGAACGTGTTGGTCTGGGCCGCATAGGCCGGCAAGCTGACCGTGTTCGCGATGTGTGCCTGAAAGCGGTCCCAGCGCACGCCGCCGATCAGCTTCCAGTGCTCGCCCAGTGACATCGTCTCGTTCATGTACGCCGCCAGCGACGTCGCGCCCGACTCCGCATGGTTGCCCACCGTCTGCGTGACGTTCGAAGGCGTGGGGATATACACCGGATCGAGCAGCGAGAGAATCGGCAGGTTGTTGCGCGTATAGGCCTGATTCGTGTAGCTGTCGTGGCCCACTTCGAAGCCGGCGATCAGGTCGTGCTTCACGAAGCCCGTGTCGAACTTGTACTCGGCCATCGTGTCGTTGTAGACCGAGTGATTCTCGATCACGCGGTCGTGGCTCGCGAGCTTGACGTAGAGATCGGTGAGCGGCAGCGTGGTGTAGTTGCCGTTCTTGAGCGCCGGGCTCGTGGCGAGCGGTCCGGTCAGCACGGCGCCCGCCGCGGTCTCTCGCGCATCGGTGAGCGAGTGCGAGAACTCCGTCTGGTTGCTGATCTTGAACTGATCGTTGAACTTGTGATCGACGCGCGCCGTGACGGTCTGGATGTCCTGGATCGTGCGATCGTCGGTAAGGCCGTAGTACGTGCTCTTCGAAGGCGCGAACGCATGACCGTTGATCGACTGCACGCCGTAGTCGGGCATGTCGTCGTTGTGCTGGATCAGCGCGGACAGCGTGACCTCGGTCGGCGTGCCGATGCCGAAGCGCAGCTCGGGCGCGATGCCGTAGTCCTTGTTCTTCATCTCGTCGCGCGTCGAGCCGAGCGACTGGCCGAACGCATTCAGGCGGAACGCCGCCGTGTCGCCGAGCGGATGGTTCAGGTCGACGCTCGTGCGGTAGTGGTCGTCGGTGCCGACCGTGGTCGAGACTTCGGCGGAGGGCGTGAGGTTCGCCTTCTTCGTCACCTGGTTGACGACGCCACCCGTGGAGCCGCGGCCGAACAGCATCGACGAAGGGCCGTAAAGCACTTCGATGGCGTCGAGATCGAAGGTGTCGCGGTAGTACTGGTTGCGGTCGCGAAAACCGTCCAGATAGATGTCGTTCTGCGCCGTGAAGCCGCGCAGGTTGATGTTGTTGCCGATCTGGCCGCCTTCGGCGCCGCCGATCGTGATGCCGGGCGCGTTGCGCAAGGCGTCCTGGAACGAGGTCGCGCCTTGCGACTCCATCACCGCCTTGTTGATGACCGTGACCGCCTGCGGAATATCGCGCAGCGCCGTGGGCGTCTTCGCACCGACCGTCGAGCGTTCCGCCTGGAAGTCCTGAGGGGCCGCCTGGCTCGAAACGGAGATGGCGGGGAGCGTCGAGCCTTCGGCCGGGCCAGAGGCCGCCGCGCCGGAAGCCGTTGCGGGAGCGGCGGCTTGAGCGGCCTGGGCAGTCTGGCTAGCGGGCGCGCTCTGCGCGAGCGCGGGGGAAGCAAAAGGCACGGCAAAAGCCAGCGCGAGCGCACTCGCGAGCGGCGTCCTGTTCAACATGGGAGTCCCTGTCCGACGGAAAACCCGGGCGAAGGGGCATGCGCGGTGACGCATGCGGCCCGGGTGCGATGGCTGGCTGGCCGCCCTTCTTCAAACTGGCAAGGACACGACGCTAGGCTGGCTGTTGTTATGGAATGAACCGGTTTATGCGATTCAAATGAGAATCGATATCATTCCATATGTTTCTGTTTATTTCAATCGTAGGGAGATCGACAGCAACGCTTCAAATTGTTTCCGAAAATTACATCGTTATTAATATAAATGTAATTTGATGAAGCCTTTGTGTAAGGCATTGAAAGCTTCACGATCCCCATGCCCAACGGATGAAACAGGCTCCGGATCAAGGAGTGAAACGCATCGTGCAGACAGAATTCGTCATGCCGCCGCGCCAGCACCGGAAGTGAACGAATCGTGAATATCAACACTCACCTGGTTCGCATTACTTATTATTTATCATGAGGTAGCGGCAATTCGAATGGCCCGCTGCGCAGCGATCGGCTGCGATTTCCGAACCGCTTCTATAATGGCTCCGCCGGTTGTCGTAAGCGATGCATCGCCCGGCTGTCGTTCGTTGTGGCTTCCATGATAGTTGCGCTTCCTGCGAAGGTCCTCTCATGAAACTACGCGACACCACCCTTGCCACGCTCATCGCCGTCACGCCCATCGTGCCCATTACGGCGCTCGCACAAAGCAGCGTGACGCTCTATGGCCGGCTCGACGGCGGCATCGAATACCTGAATCACGTCTCCACTGCCTCCGGTACCGCCACGCGCTGGAGCGCCGAAGGCGGCGACTGGGGCACCAGCATGCTCGGCCTGCGCGGCACGGAAGATCTGGGCGGCGGTCTCAGTTCGCTGTTCGACCTCGAAACCGCGCTGCAAATCATGAACGGTACGACGGGCGGCGGCCTGCTCTTCTCGCGGCGCGCCTATGTCGGCCTCAAGGACAGCACCTGGGGCCAGTTGCAGGCAGGCCGCAACCTCTTCATCGACAGCGACGGCGTGTGGGAATTCGATCCGCTCGTGCAACAGGCAGTCTCATCGGCCTCGCTCGTGCGCGGCCGCAACTGGCAGCAAACCAACAACAACGTCGAATATCACAGCCCCGTGATACACGGCCTGGACGTGCAGGGGCAATATGCGTTCGGCAACCAGACGAGCTTCAACGAAGGCGCATCGGGCCAGTTCGGACGCTCCAACGGCATCATGCTGAGCTACCACTCGCCCGCCTTTGACCTGCGCGGCATCTACGACGAACTGCGCGACCAGTACGGGCGCTTCAGCAACATCTTCACGGCGTCGCGCGAATACTTCGCGGGTGCGAACATTCGCGTGGAGAAGTTCAAGATCCAGGCCGCCTACACGCACTACTCGGCGCCCGATACGCCTACGGGTCTCGCCGATAGCGCCGACCACTACTGGCTGGGCGCGACCTGGCAGCCCGATGCGCGCTGGGCCGTGACCGGCGCGGGCTTCTATATTCACGTGGGCGACGGCGCGGGCGACGCAACCCACGACCCCGGCGGCCACGCCATGCTTTATGTGCTCGGCACGACCTACAACCTGAGCGCGCGCACCTTCCTCTATGGAACGGTAGCGTATGTGCGCAACGGCGGCGCCTCGGACTTCTCGGTGTTCGCGACGCCGCGCGGCGCCGATCCTTCCACAAGCCCGCTGGCCGGCGAATCGCAGACCGGTGCCTACATCGGCATGATGCATAACTTCTGAAAGCGGGTTCGAGATTGACGCGCAAAGATATTGCTTCGGTATCCTTTTTATTATCGGGCACTCCGTTCCACGACAATGCGAACGAAAAAGGCTCGACGCTATCCAGTCCGCATACGAAGCAATGAGTCGACCGAACGCACCCGGCTTGTCCACAGGTTTGGTGGGCAACCCTGTGCATATCTCGTCGAGACTCGCGCCTGGTCCTTGAACCGAAAGGGAAATTTCCGCGCGCCGCGGATTCGGGCCCCCTCTGCATAGCCGCGGACTCCAAAGACCCTAAAGAAGGTATGGAGATATGCCGTTAATACCGCTCAGTGATGTTAGGCCGCATCAGCGGCCCGCCAGCAAGGAATCCCATGCGCAACAACCTGCCTGTCACGCAGCACGAATACGACTACCCTGCCTCGCAGATGCTCGTCTCGGCCACCGACCTGAAAGGCCGCATCCAGTACTGCAACCCGGCGTTCGTCGCCGTTTCCGGCTACACCCGCGAAGAGCTGACCGGTCAGCCGCACAACATCATCCGTCACCCGGACATGCCCGCCGACGCCTTTGCGGACATGTGGAACACCATCCGCGACGGCCGCCCGTGGACAGCACTCGTGAAGAACCGCCGCAAGAACGGCGACCACTACTGGGTGCGCGCGAACGTCACGCCGGTGTCCGAACTGGGTTCGGTCGTGGGTTATCTGAGCGTGCGTGTGAAGCCTTCGCGCGAAGAGGTACGGGCGGCCGAAGCGCTCTATGAAAAGATGCGCGAAGGCACGTTGCGCGGCGCGCGTCTGCGGCGCGGCGCGATCGTGCGCACCGGGCTCGCCGGCGCCTTGCAGGCGCTCCTGCGCGTGCCGATCGCCACGCGCATCGCGCTCGGTTATGGCGGCGTGCCCGCCGTGCTCGCGCTCGCCGGGGTCGCGGCATGGCAGGGGCTGCCGCCGCTGCCGTTCTGGGCGGCGTTCGGTGTGGCGAGCGTGTGCAGCGTCGCGGCCTGGTGGCTGACCACGCGTCACCTCGGCGCGCCGCTCGACCAGATGGCCGCCGCCTCCACGCGCATGGCCGCGGGCGACCTCACCGCCACGCTGAACATCACCACGAGCGACGATCTGGGCGACGTGCTGCAGGCCCTGAACCAGTTGCAGGCGAATCTCACGGCGATCGTCTCCGACGTGCGCTCGCAGATCGACGGCATGCTCGACGCCGCGCGCGAGATCTCGAGCGGCAACGTCGACCTCTCGCGCCGCACCGAGCTCCAGGCGGCCTCGCTCGAAGAGACCGCCGCGACCATGGATCAGCTCACCACCACGGTTCAAGCCAACGCCGAAGCGAGCGCCCGCGCGCTCGATCTCGCGCGCGAAGCCCAGGCCGCTGCCGCCGAGGGCGGCTCGATCGCCGGCCAGGTGGAGCACACGATGTCGGGCATCACCGAAGCGTCGCGGCGCATCAGCGACATCGTCGGCGTGATCGACGGCATTGCGTTCCAGACCAACATTCTCGCGCTGAACGCCGCCGTCGAAGCCGCACGCGCGGGCGAAGCCGGCCGCTCGTTCGCCGTGGTCGCGGGCGAAGTGCGCATGCTCGCCCAGCGCTGCGCGGCATCGGCGAAGGAAATCAAGCAGGTGGTCGACGCGAGCGTGAGCGAGATCGGCAAGGGCACGCAACTGGTGGAGCGCACCACGGCGCAGATGCACGCGATCGACGCGGCCGTGAGCCGCGTGTCGTCGATCATCGTCGAGGTCGCGAACGCGAGCGGCGAGCAGGCCGAAGGCATTCGTCAGGTGAACCAGGCCGTGGCCCACCTCGACAGCGCCACCCAGCAGAACGCGGCGCTCGTCGAACAGGCGGCCGCCACGGCGCAGCGCCTCGCCGACCAGGCCGACGTGCTCGACGAAGCCGTGCGCCTTTTCACCATCGCGGGTGCACAAACCTCGCGGCGCAACCCCGCGCGGGCTACCCGGACGAGCGCGGCACTCGAGCTGGAAGCGGAAACCGTCTAGGCGCAGATCCGCAGCGGGCCCCGCCGCTCAACGGGGCCCGATTGGTCTGAAAGATCGGCGTAAGTCCCATCTCGACACCTGACGCACCCGCCTGCACCATAGTGAGCGTCAGCAGTTCGCACGCGAGTCTGCTGACCCGAGTAACAACGGCGTTTCATCGGCTCGCCCGGCCATGTCGGACGAGCCGTATTTTTTTCCGGCCGGAAACGGCTGGTAAGGTGAGGGAATCCGGGAGCCGGACCGTACCCGCCAAGGCGCCGCCGCTGGTGGATTGCGTCACACGCATGACAACCGGCCACTGCGCGCCTGCACCGTTGCAGGGCACGCAAAAGTACGTGTGGTGGTTGCGAGTCGCGTTACACTGGCTGGCCGGGGCCTGTCGGAAAGGAGCAGGCAGCCGCGCAGTGTGCGCCCGCGCGCACTCGCGAGAGGACGCCGTGCCGCCGACCCCGTACAATGGCTCGACCACCCTATGCACGAGGACGACATCAATGCGCACGACCGGGTCTTCCGGAACCATGACCCTGCTCACCGAGCATGACGACGCGACCGGGCGCGAGCTGCGTTCGCTACGGCTCGAATCGGCGGCCGACGGCAAGAGCCTGCTGCTGATCGAAGTGGACGAGCGCAAGCCTGGCATACACCGCGAAGTGCGTTATGAAATCACGCCGGCGGAACTGATCGCGGCGATCCGCGCGCAAGGCGCCGAGCTGCCCGGAGAGTCGCACACGCGATAAGTCCGCGGTAAGTCCGCACTAAGCCCGCACTAAGCCGATGGTCGGCGACGCCCGGTTGGGCCGGGCGTCTGCACGCACCAACCGGTTGCCCATGTCACGGACGTAACGGGCATACCGCTTTTTTTCGAGTGATCTCCCCGCAAGACATGCCGCATTGCGCAAGCGCCGCGGCCCGTCGCGCACGAGCGCCCCGGCACCTCGCCGCGCTCCGCAGCTCTGTGTATTTCCCGCTTTTCCCGCCGCCCGCGCGCGGCGCTCGGGCGTTCGCCGGAGCCAACGCCCGAGCGTCTGAAGACGCATGGCGCGCGTCGCTTGCACGCCTTCGAAATGCGTCCATAATCGTTACGTTACTCTTCCATTTTCCGCCCCCCACATGGCGACGGAAGTAAGCCGATGCTACATGACCTCATCGAGCAGTACGGGCCTGCTCTCGTGTTCGCAAACGTGCTCGCCGGATCGCTAGGCCTGCCCGTGCCCGCCATGCCTGCCCTCGTGCTGTTCGGCGCGATGGCGGCCATGCATCCCGGTTCGATCGGCCAGCAGGTCGCGCCGGTGCTCGTGCTCGCCGTGTTCGCCACGCTGATCGGCGACAGCGTCTGGTTCCTCGCGGGGCGGCTCTACGGCGGCAACACGCTCAAGACGCTCTGCAAGCTTTCGCTCTCGCGCGACACCTGCGTGAAGAAAACCGAACGCTTCTTCGGGCGCTGGGGCGTGCGCGTGCTGGCCGTCGCGAAGTTCATTCCGGGCCTCTCGATCGTTTCCGTGCCGATGGCCGGCGCGATGGGCACGCCGTACCGCCAGTTCCTCGGCTTCGACGGGATCGGCGCCGCGCTGTGGTCCAGCACGGGCCTGCTGATCGGCGTGCTGTTCGCGCCGCAGATCGACATGATGCTGGCCGGCGCGAGCCACCTCGGGCGCATGGCCGCCGTGGTGATCGTGGTGCTGCTCGCGCTCTACACGCTCTATCGCTGGCAGCGCCGCCGCCAGCTCATCAAGAAGCTGGCCAACGCGCGCATCACCGTGGACGACCTCTATCGCGCGATGAGCGGCAAGCCGCCGCCCGTGGTGTTCGACATCCGTTCGGAGGAAAAGCGCAAGCTCGATCCGTACATCATTCCCGGGGCGATCTTCGCCGACGAGCGCAAGCTCGACGAGATTCTCTCGAAATTTCCCCTCGAGCAGAAGCTCGTGATCTACTGCTCGTGCCCCAATGAAATCTCCGCGGCCTGGATGGCGAAACAGCTCGCGGAAGCCGGCTACCACGACGTCGTGCCGCTCCTCGGCGGCATCGACGCCTGGCGCGATTCGGGCCATCCGCTCGAGTCGCTGATCTCCGCCGCCTGCGAGCCGATCGCGGTGCAAATCACGCCGAAGGCGATTTAACCGGGCGCCGCCGGGCCGCGCATCGCATGCCTGGTTCGCATGCTCCGCGGCAGCGGTCCGGCGCCTGTTCATCGCCGCGGCACGGCCTTGCTGCCGCGCTGTCGCCGCCGAATTTCCGCCATGAGTCTGCATGAATCCGCATCGAGGCCCGGCGCTGTCCGGCGCCGGATGCACAAGGAGAACCGCTAGATGGGCACCATCAACGAAGCCGAGGTTCATCACGCCGATACGCAGCCGCAGCCGGCCGAAGCGCCGTTCTCGATGCTCGCCACGCGGCGCCACCAGATGTTCCCCGTGCTGACCGACGACGAGATCGACCGCCTGCGCCGCTTCGGCGAAGTGCGCCAGTGGGCGCCGGGCGACTGGCTCTTCCGCACGGGCGAAACCGGCCCGGGCATGTTCGTTCTGCTCGACGGATCGGTGAAGGTTTATCAGCGCGACGGGCTCGGGCGCGAAAAGCACGTCAACGAGCACCATCGCGGTTCGTTCCTCGCCGAGGTCGGCCAGCTTTCGGGCGGCCCGGCTTTGGTCGACGGCGTAGCGCTCGAACCGGTCGTCGCCCTCCTGATTCCGCCGGAGCGGCTGCGCGCGGCCATCATCGCCGAAGCGGAACTGGGCGAGAAGATCGTGCGCGCGCTGATCCTGCGCCGCGTCGCGCTGATTGAAAAGGGCGCCGGCGGCCCGATTCTCGTCGGCAAGCACGACGATCCCGCCCTCGTCCTGCTGCAAGGGTTTCTCTCGCGCAACGGGCACCCGTACAGCGTGCTCGACGAACGCGACGCGTGCATGCTCGGCGTGATCGAGCGCTATGCCGCGCGCGTCGAAGACCTGCCGCTCGTGATCTGTCCGGACGGCTCGGTGCTGCGCCGCCCCACCGCGCCCGAACTCGCCACCTGCCTCGGGCTTTTGCCCGAACTCGACGGCAACCGCGTTTATGACGTCGCCGTGGTCGGCGCCGGTCCCGCGGGGCTCGCCACCGCCGTGTATGCAGCCTCCGAAGGGCTTTCGGTGATCGTGCTCGATGCGCGCGCGCCGGGTGGCCAGGCGGGCGCGAGCTCGCGCATCGAAAACTATCTCGGCTTTCCCACCGGCATCTCGGGCCAGGCGCTCGCGGGCCGTGCGTTCGTGCAGGCGCAGAAGTTCGGCGCGCACGTGGCGATACCGGTGAAGGTGCACAAGCTGCACTGCGACGAGCGGCCGCTGCGGCTCGAAACGTGCAGCGGCAATGTGCTGGCGCAAACCGTGGTGATCGCGAGCGGCGCCGTGTACCGGCGCCCCGCCATCGACGGGCTGGACCGCTACGAAGGGCACGGCGTCTACTACTGGGCCTCGCCGGTCGAAGCGAAGCTCTGCAAGCACGAGAACGTGGTGCTCGTGGGCGGCGGCAACTCGGCGGGCCAGGCCATCGTCTATCTTTCGTCGCACGCGCGCCAGATCGATGTGCTCATTCGCAAGCCGGGCTTCGAATCGACCATGTCGCGCTATCTGATCGACCGCATCGCTTCGCTGCCGAACGTGAATGTGCATCCGGGGAGCGAAATCGGCGCGCTCGGCCAGGACGATACGGGGCTCGCCGCGATCCTGCTCAAGTCGCCGTGCCTGACGGGCATGGACCGCTTCGACGCGCGCCATCTGTTCCTCTTCACGGGCGCCAACCCTAATACCGCCTGGCTGCACGCCTGTGGGGTGGCGCTCGATCCGCACGGCTTCGTGATCACCGGCGACGGCGATTCGTCATGCAGCCTCGCGACCTCGGTGGAAGGCGTATACGCGATCGGCGATGCGCGCGCGGGCTCGACCAAGCGCGTCGCGGCGGCGGTCGGCGAAGGCGCGGCCGTGGTCGCGCAGATCCACCAGTTGCTCGCGCAACTACCGGTGCAGGTGGCCATGGCGGCAGGCGCCCATGCGTGAGGACGCGGCGCTCGACGCCGCCGCCGAAACGCCCTCCGCCAGCGCAAGCCCGCTTGCCGTGCTGCCGCTCGCGGCGGCACGCACGATCCACCTCGCGGCCCAGGGACTGCTCGCGCCGCCGCGGCGCAAGGCAACGAAAGCCGATGTGCTCGATGCGGTCCGCCGCATGGCGCAGCTTCAGATCGACACGATCCACGTGGTCGCGCGCAGCCCGTATCTCGTGCTGTTCAGCCGCATCGGCGCTTACGAGCCGCAATGGCTCGACGCGCATCTCGCCGAAGGGCAACTCTTCGAATACTGGTCGCACGAGGCCTGCTTCGTGCCGATCGAAGACTACGGGCTGCTGCGCCATCGCATGCTCGACCCTTCGGGCATGGGCTGGAAGTACGCGGCCGAATGGCATGCGAAGTACCGGCGCGAGATCGACGCGCTGCTCGCGCGCATCCGCGCGAACGGCCCGGTGCGTTCCGCCGATTTTGCGCGTGCCGAAGGCGAGAAAGGCGGCGGCTGGTGGGACTGGAAGCCGGAGAAGCGTCACCTGGAAGTGCTGTTCGCCACAGGCAGGCTCATGGTCTCCGAGCGGCGCAACTTCCAGCGCGTCTACGACGTGGCCGAACGCGTGCTGCCGCACTGGAACGACGCGCGCGACCTGCCGCCGCGCACGGACGCGGAGCGCACGCTGCTCCTGCGAACCTGCCGGGCGCTGGGCGTGATCCGCGCGGACTGGGCCGCCGACTACTACCGTCTGCCGCGCCGCCCGTATGGCGACGCGCTGCATGCGCTCGCCGACGAAGGCGAACTGTTGCCGGTACGCGTGGAGGGCTGGAAGCACGACGCGTTCGTGCATCGCGAGTTCGCACCGCTACTCGACGAAGCGGCGAACGGCAAACTCTCATCGACGGTCACGACGCTGCTCTCGCCGTTCGATCCGGTGATCTGGGACCGCAAGCGCGCGACGGCGCTGTTCGACTTCGACTATGTGATCGAGTGCTATCTGCCCGCCGCGAAGCGCAAGTACGGTTACTTCGTACTGCCGATATTGAGCCGCGGGCGTCTGGTGGGCCGGATCGATGCAAAGGCGCATCGAGCGCAGCAGGTCTTCGAGGTGAAGGCGCTGCATCTGGAATCGGGAGTGCGGGTGAGCGGACGCCTTGTCAGCGATCTGCGCCGCGCGCTGCAGCGTTGCGCGGAGTGGCACGGCACGCCGGAACTGCGCATCGGCACCGCACCGGACGGATTGGCGCAGGCGTTGCTGGCCGGGTGAGACTGCAAGGCGGCGACGCGTGGGAGCGTCGCCGCCGTTGGTGTTCGCGCGCCTAGCGCTCCAGCTTGACGCGCAGTTCGCGCGCCGCTTCCAGCAGACCCTGGTAGCCGGAGCGCGCATGCTCGGGCAGATCCGGGTCGCCCACGAGCGCGCCCAGCGTTTCCACGAGACTATAGACGAGGCCTCTTGCTGCGCCTGCCGCGATGCTGCCCGACTTCACGCCTTCGTCGACGTGCGTGAGCGCCGCGTTCAGATGCTCCAGGTCGGGTTGCGCCGGAGCGCCGCCCGGCGACTGGGCGTCCTGCTTCTGTGTGTCGTCGCTCGCCATGATGAAACGTTTCTCCTCGGTGACAAGTAATCGAAAGGATCCCGCAGTTCTTTTATATACCCATCGCAGGCGGGCGTCCATCGTGCCTGCACGGGACTCACGGCAGGCTCCCGAATCTTCTCACCTTTGCGCAGCCGGCGTGGCGGTGTGCCGCACACGGTTGATGTCTGCACGCGCGCCCATGCGAGAAAAGAGCCTTGAAAACAAGGTGGGATTGCGAAAGAACATGAACCGGATAGCGCGCTGCCCACGCTGCCGTGAGTCGCACGAACCTCGCCTGCTTCACCTCCCGCAAAATCTCACCTCACACGGCGAACCGTTGTTTCGGTTAGCCTGGCAAGCGCGTAGCGCGCATCCGTGCATTTCACCAATATGTCATTTCACCCCTTGTTTTTAGGTCTCTTTCATCGATATCCGGTTTGACCCAACCTCCACCCTTTACACAAAGGTGCGTATTCCTGACTCTCCAGGCTCACTCCCGAAAAAGCTCACCTCTTGCGCAAGGACCGTCTTGACGCCGTCGTGCGTGCTCTCCAGACTGTGCGAGTTGCGCGCTCCCCGACACTCCCTCTCTGCCCGCCGACCCCACCATGAGCTCGATCACGCCTTTCGTCCCCGACCGCTTCCGCCACGCCGCCCCGCACTATCTGCTCGGCCGTCCCGCCTACTCGCCCGCGCTGATTCGCCGCGTGGCGCAGCACGCCGGACTCGACGGCACGCAGCGCCTGCTCGACCTCGGCTGCGGGCCGGGGCAGCTCTCGCTCGCATTCGCAAGCTGGGTCGCGCAGGCGCTCGCCATCGATCCCGAACCGGCCATGCTCGGCGTCGCGTCCGAACTCGGCGCGGGCATGGCGCCCAACATCGAGTACCGGCAAGGCAGTTCGTACGATCTCGACGCCACGCTCGGCACGTTTCATCTCGCAGTCATCGGGCGCGCGTTTCACTGGATGGATCGCGCCGATACGCTCGTGCGCCTCGACACCCTGCTGGCGCCCCGGGGCGCCGTCGCGCTCTTCGGCACCCAGCACCTGGACGACCCGCTGCGTCCGTGGGCTGCGCAATACCGCACGCTGCTCGACCAGTACGCGAACGAAGATCCCGCGCGCGCTCAACGCAAATCGGCGGAATGGGAAAACCACGCGGACGTGCTCGCACGCTCCGCGTTTGCGGCGCTCGAACGCATTTCGGTGATCGAGTACCGGCGCGTGAGCGCCGAGCAGTTGAAGGCGCGCCCGCTCTCGATGTCGAGCCTGTCGCGCGAACGTCTGGGCGAGCGGCTGGACACGCTGCTCGCGGGCATCGACGCCCTCGTGGCCGAGCATTCGAGCGACGGCTGGCTGATCGAGCGCATCGAATCCACGGCTTTGCTGGCCACACGCGCGCCGGGTTCGCCCGATTGACCGGGTTCATCCGGCCTTCGTGACGCCCTGAAGTGACGCCCTGAAGACAACCGCGCATTGCGGTATCGTATGAAGCTGTCACGGAGTCAACCCACGAGGGAAGCCACGATGAGCTATGCCACGAACGCCCCCGCGCGCAAAGAAGTCGATGCCATGACCGGCCCGGCCGTGCTGGAATTCGGCACGAACTGGTGCGGCTATTGCCAGGGTGCGCAGCCGCTGATCGGTGCCGCGTTCGCCCAGCATCCCGAAGTGCGTCATCTGAAAGTGGAAGACGGCCCGGGCCGTGCGCTTGGCCGCTCGTTCCGCGTGAAGCTTTGGCCCACGCTGATCTTCCTGCGCGACGGTGTGGAAGTGGCGCGCATCGTGCGCCCTACCAAGGCCTTTGAACTCGACGATGCATTCGCCGCGCTCGAGCGGTAACTCCGGCGCTCAGGTTCGCCCGTTGCTCCCGTAAGCTCTCACCTTCGCGCGCTGTCCGGCGGCGCCTTTTGTATCGGTGCGGCTACTCCAGCCCTGCGAGCAGATCGTCTATCGCGCGATACACGCGCTCCACCACGTCCCGCCCCACTTCCTCTTCGAGCGCCGCATAACGCGCTTCGAGCTCCTTCGAAATCGCTTTCACGAGGTGATGGCTTTTCTTCGTCAGCGAGACGAGCACGCGCCGCTGGTCCTCGGCAAAACGTTCCTTCGTCACGAGACCCAGCGATTCCATGCGCGCCAGCACGCCGGCCATGCTCGGGCTCGAAATCGTGCACAGATCGGAAATCTGCCGCGGCTCCAGCGGCCCGCTTTCGTTGAGCGCGCGAATCACGCGCCATTGCTGCTCCGTGAGGCCGTGCGCGGTAATGAGCGGGCGAAAACGCTCCATCATTTTTTCGCGGGCGCGCAGGAGCAGCATCGGCAGGTTGCGGTGCGCCACGCGGATGGAAGACGGCGAAGTATCGGACATGATGGTCTGGGTTCAGGCGGGCGATTTCTGCGAGCGATGGCTCCCAGGGGAAACCCGCGAATCCCGTATCGACGGGTTGACGACGGATCATAGCAAGCGCAACATCGCTAACATATTAGTATTTTCGTGGAAGCGAAGCGAGCCATGTTTTCAGTAGCCGATCATCTGCTTCATAGGGAAGGCGAAGCACTGCCGCGCGACGTGAGCGCCGGCGCCGTACGGGCGCTGCTTGCCGGCGGGGCGCGGTGCCGCGCGCCGGTGAGCGGCGCGGTCTACGGCACGCTGCTCAACGACCGTGCCGCGCTCGCAGCGCTGGGCGACGCCGTGAATGCGCCGCCGTACAAGGCACCGCCGCGCGCGCCCATTCTCTATCTCAAGCCGCGCAACACGCTCGCCGGACATGGCGCACGCGTCGCGGTGCCGGGCGAGGAAGGCGTGCAGGTGGGCGCATCGCTTGGCATCGTGATCGGGCGAACGGCTGCGCGCATTGACGCCCGCGAAGCGTTCGATTACATCGCGGGCTATACGCTCGTCGCCGATCTGAGCGTGCCGCATGCAAGCGTCTATCGGCCATCGGTGCGCTTTCGCGCGCGCGACAACTTCTGCGTGATCGGTCCCGCCATCGTCGCGCGCGCTCACGTCGCCCATCCCGACGATCTGGCGATTACCGTGCAGCTTGCGGGCAAAGCGCCGTTCACCGCCAGCACCGCCACCAACGTGCGCGGCGTCGCGCAACTGCTCGAAGACGTGACCGACTTCATGACGCTCCAGGCCGGCGACATCATCACGCTGGGCGTGCCGCACGATGCGCCCATAGCAAAAGCCGGCGCGCGCGCCACGCTCGCCATCGGCGACTGGGCGCCACTCGCCATCGACTTCGTCGCGCCGGAAGCGGCGGCACACACACAGGGAGCCGAGGCATGATGCGCGGTCGCGTGGCCTATGCAGGCGCCATTCACGAAGCGACGCCCGAAGGCGATCGCGTGCGGCTCGCCGACGGCCGCGTGCGCGACGAGCACGAACTCGTGTGGCTCGCACCCTTCGAGCCCGGCACGATCTTCGCGCTCGGTCTGAACTATGCCGAACACGCAAAGGAGTTGGCGTTCTCGAAACAGGAGGAGCCGCTCGTCTTCCTCAAGGGGCCGGGCAGCGTGATCGGCCATCGCGGCGTCACGCGCCGTCCCGACGATGTCACCTTCATGCACTACGAGTGCGAGCTTGCCGTGGTGATCGGCCACACCGCGCAACAGGTGCAGCGCGCGGACGCCATGCAGCACGTGGCCGGCTACACGATCGCGAACGACTACGCGATCCGCGACTACCTGGAAAACTACTACCGCCCGAACCTGCGCGTGAAGAACCGCGACGGCGGCACGGTGCTCGGCCCCTGGTTCGTCGATGCGGCCGACATTGCCGACGTCAACGCGCTGGAGCTGCGCACCTTCGTGAACGGCGAGCTCAGGCAGCGCGGCAGTACGCGCGATCTGGTGACGGGCATCGCCGAACTGATCGAATATCTCAGCAGCTTCATGACGCTCGCCCCCGGCGACGTCATCCTGACCGGCACGCCGGAAGGCGTCGTCAACGTGAACGCGGGCGACGAAGTGGTCTGCGAAATCGACGGCCTGGGCCGTCTTGTCAACAGAATCGCGTCCGACGCCGAATTCGGCCGCGCCACGCCAAGGTAAGAGAACCATGCGAGTCGAACATCTGATCAATGGCGCGGCGCACGCCAGCCGCGACTACTTCGAAACCGTGAATCCCGCGACCCAGGAAGTCCTGGCCGAAGTCGCGCGCGGCGGCGCGGCGGAAATCGACCTCGCGGTGCGCGCGGCCAAAGACGCGTTCCCCGCCTGGGCCGCGAAACCCGCCGCGGAACGCGCGAAGGCCGTGCGCAAGCTGGGCGAACTGATCGCGAAGAACGTGCCCGAAATCGCGCAGACAGAAACGAAGGACACGGGCCAGACCATTTCGCAAACGGGCAAGCAACTGGTGCCACGCGCCGCCGACAACTTCAGCTACTTCGCCGAAGTCTGCACCGCCGTGGACGGCCACACCTATCCCACCAGCACGCATCTGAACTACACGCTGTTTCATCCGGTCGGCGTATGCGCGCTGATCTCGCCCTGGAACGTGCCGTTCATGACGGCCACGTGGAAGGTCGCGCCGTGCCTCGCATTCGGCAACACGGCCGTGCTCAAGATGAGCGAACTCTCGCCGCTCACGGCTGCGATGCTCGGCCAGCTCGCGCTCGAAGTGGGCATCCCGGCCGGCGTGCTGAACGTCGTGCATGGCTACGGCAAGGAAACCGGCGAACCGCTCGTCGCGCATCCGGACGTGCGTGCGGTGTCCTTCACCGGTTCGACCGCCACCGGCAACCGTATCGTGCAGACGGCGGGCCTGAAGAAGTTCTCGATGGAGCTGGGCGGCAAGTCGCCGTTCGTGATTTTCGACGACGCCGATTTCGAGCGCGCGCTCGACGCCGCCGTCTTCATGATCTTCTCGAACAACGGCGAGCGCTGCACCGCGGGCTCGCGCATACTCGTGCAGCGTTCGATCTATGCGAAGTTCGCCGAGCGCTTCGTCGAGCGTGCGAAACGCATTACCGTGGGCGATCCGCTCGACGAGAAGACCCTGGTGGGTCCGATGATCAGCCAGGGACATCTCGCGAAGGTACGCAGCTATATCGAGCTGGGGCCGAAAGAAGGGGCGACGCTCGCGTGCGGCGGCCTCGATGCGCCCGCGCTGCCCGACGCCATGAAGAAGGGCAACTTCGTGCAGCCCACCGTGTTCGTGGACGTGGACAACCGCATGCGCATCGCACAGGAAGAGATCTTCGGGCCGGTGGCCTGCCTGATCCCGTTCGACGACGAAGCCGAAGCGATTCACCTCGCCAACGACGTCGCCTACGGCCTGTCCAGTTACGTGTGGACCGAAAACACGGGCCGCGCGCTGCGCGTGGCGGCCGCCATCGAAGCGGGCATGTGCTTCGTGAACAGCCAGAACGTGCGCGACCTGCGCCAGCCCTTCGGCGGCACGAAGGCGTCGGGGGTGGGACGCGAGGGCGGGACCTGGAGCTACGAAGTCTTTCTCGAGCCGAAGAACGTGTGCGTTTCGATGGGCTCGCACCCCATTCCGCACTGGGGCGCATGATGGGCAAACTCGCGCTGGCCGCCAAGGTGACGCACGTGCCGTCGCTGTATCTGTCCGAACTCGACGGGCCGCACAAGGGCTGCCGCCAGGCCGCCATCGACGGGCATCACGAGATCGGCCGCCGCTGCCGCGAACTCGGTGTCGATACGATCGTCGTGTTCGACGTGCACTGGCTCGTCAACAGCGAATATCACATCAACTGCGCGCCGCATTTCGAAGGCGTCTATACGAGCAACGAGCTGCCGCATTTCATCAAGAACATGCGCTACGCCTACCCCGGCAACGTCGAGCTAGGCCATCTGATCGCCGACGTCGCCAACGAAATGGGCGTGAAAAGCCGCGCGCATAGCGAGACCACGCTCGACCTCGAATACGGCACGCTCGTACCCATGCGCTACATGAACGGCGACCAGCACTTCCGCTGCGTTTCGGTGGCCGGCTGGTGCATGTGGCACGACCTCGCCACGAGCGCGCGCTTCGGCCTTGCCGTGCGGCGCGCAATCGAAACGCGCTACGACGGCACGGTCGCGATCCTCGCGAGCGGCTCGCTCAGCCATCACTTCGCGAACAACGGCACGGCCGAACAGTTCATGCACAAGGTCTGGGACCCCTTCCTCGAAGAAACGGACCGCCATGTGGTCTCGCTCTGGGAACGCGGCGACTGGAAAACCTTCTGCGACATGCTGCCGATGTACAACGAGAAGTGCTGGGGCGAGGGCGGCATGCACGACACCGCCATGCTGCTGGGCGCACTCGGCTGGGACCGCTACGAAGGCCGCGCCGAAATCGTCACGCCTTACTTCGGCAGTTCCGGCACCGGGCAGATCAATGCGATCCTGCCGGTCACGCCGCTACCCGTCTGAACCGCGGAGCACGCCATCATGCCGCATCTCACCCTCGAATACAGCGCCAATCTCGCCGACGAAACCAGTCTGGGCGAACTGTGCGCCACGCTGGCGCAGGTCCTCGACGCGCAACGCGACGAAGCCGGCGCACGCGTTTATCCGCGCGGCGGCATCCGCACGCGCGCGCTGCGTTGCGAGCAGTACTTCGTTGCGGACGGCGATCCGCAGAACGCCTTCGTGCACGGTTGCCTGAAGATCGGCGCGGGCCGCTCGCCCGAGGTGCGCCGGGCAACGGGCAATGCGCTCTTCGAAGCCATCAAGCTGCACTTCGCGCAGGCGTTTGCCACGCGCGGCCTCGCGCTTTCGCTGGAGATCGTCGAATTCAGCGAGGAAGGCGCCTGGAAGCACAACAACCTGCATGCCCGCCTGAAAACCTGAATCCTCGCTCGCACCGGACTTTCGACATGCTAGACCAGCAGACTATCCGCGAACTGGCCGCCCAGCTCGACGAAGCGCAACGCAAGCGCACGCAGCTGCGCCACTTCTCGCGCGCACACCCCGAGATGACGATCGACGACGGCTACGCCATCCAGCGCGAGTGGGTCAAGCTCAAGCTCGCCGCGGGACATGCCATCAAGGGCCGCAAGATCGGCCTCACCTCGCGCGCCATGCAGCGTGCCTCGCAGATCGACGAGCCCGACTATGCGCCGCTCCTCGACAGCATGTTCATCGAAGCCGGCAGCGAGATCCGCGCGGACCGCTTCATCGCGCCGCGTGTGGAGGTGGAACTGGCCTTCGTATTGAGCCGTCCGCTGCAAGGCCCCGGTGTGACGCTGTTCGACGTGCTCGACGCGACCGCCTACGTCACGCCCGCCATCGAGATCATCGATGCGCGCATCGAGCAGTTCGACCGCGAAACGAAGGCGCCGCGCAAGGTGTTCGACACCATCGCCGATTTCGCCGCGAACGCAGGCGTCGTGCTGGGCGGGCGCCCGGTGAAGCCGCTCGACGTCGATCTGCGCTGGGTAGGTGCACTGCTCTACAAGAACGGCGCGGTGGAAGAAAGCGGGCTGGCCGCCGCCGTGCTCAACCATCCGGCTACGGGCGTGGTGTGGCTCGCCAACAAGATCGGCCGCCACGACGAAAGGCTCGAAGCCGGAGACGTGATTCTGAGCGGCTCGTTCACGGCGCCCATTCCGGCGCGCGCGGGCGACACGTTCCATGTCGATTACGGTCCGCTCGGCGGGATCGGTTTCAGCTTCGTCTAACTTCCGGCTCGTTACGCTCATGACCGCACCCGCCAATCCATTCAAGCGCGCGCTCGCACAAGGACAGACGCAGATCGGCCTGTGGGCCGCGCTCGCCGATTCGTACGTCACCGAACTGCTGGCCGGCACGGGTTTCGACTGGCTGCTGATCGACGGCGAGCACGCGCCCAACGATCTGCGCAGCACGCTCGCCCAACTGCAGGCCGTTGCGCCCTACCCCACGCATCCGATCGTGCGGCCCGTGCGCAACGACAGCGCGCTCATCAAGCAGCTACTCGACATCGGCGTGCAAACGCTGCTCGTGCCGATGATCGAGAACGCCGGGGAAGCGCGCGCTGCCGTAGCCGCCACGCGTTACCCGCCGCAAGGCATACGCGGTGTGGGCAGCGCGCTCGCGCGCGCGTCGCGCTGGAATGGCGCGCCGGATTATCTTCACAGCGCCGCCGACGAACTGTGCGTGCTGGTCCAGGTGGAAACGGTAAGCGCGCTTGGCCAGCTCGACGAGATTGCTGCGGTGGAGGGTGTGAACGGCGTCTTCTTCGGGCCGGCCGACCTCAGCGCTTCGATGGGCCTGCTCGGGCAGCCAGGCGCGCCGGCCGTCCGCGAGGCGATTTGCAACGGTATTCGCACCGTGCGCGCGCGCGGTCTGGGCGCCGGGGTGCTGGCCGTCGATCCCGTCGTCGCCGCGGGCTATCTCGAAGCGGGAGCGACGTTCGTCGCGGTAGGCAGCGATGTGGCGTTGCTCGCGCGAAGCGCGAGCGAGCTTGCGGCGCGCTATCGCCCGCGCGCGGCATGAACAGCGCCTGAGCAGCGCCGGGTCGGCGGACTCGCGTTAGTCCGCCTCGCCGCATTGCTCGACGAGCTTTGCGAGCACCGAGCCGAGCACCTCGCGCTCGTGCTCGCTGAGGAAGGAAAGAAATTCGTCGTTGGCCGCCTTCGAAATTGCCGTGGCACGGCGCCACGTGCTGCGGCCCTTCGTCGTGAGCACAACGAGCACGCCGCGCGCATCCGCCTCGTTGGACGTCTTGGCAAGCAGTCCCTTGCGTTCCAGCACATCGGTCGCGCGGCTCGCCTGGCTGCGGTCCAGGTTCGACGCACGGCCAAGATCCGAGACCGAAATCGGTCCGAACGCACCCACGCTGATCAACAGCCGCGCCTCGGTGAGCGTCAGCGAAAGCGACGCCGCGAACGCTTCGGTGAGCGCACGGTCGGTGTGCTTCTTCAGCACGTGCAGCCTGTAGGTGAACAGCTCTTCGATCCCGTTCTTCACCGTCATGATTCGTCTCGTGTCTTTCCGTACCGGCGCCGCGCGCGGCAACGTTCGTTAGCATACCACCGGCACGCACCGCATCCTGCAGCCGTTTCGCGCCGGCTTCGCCCCAAATTTGATGCTTGCACACGCATTTATTCGGAGATAACATCGGCCCCATGACAGCCTGAAATGGAAGGAGACGACCATGAGCATGACGCAAGGCGCGCCGCGCCCCGAGTGGTGCGACGAACAGGAATGGGCCGCGCGCGTGAAGCTCGCGGCGGTGTATCGCGTGTTCCACCTGCTGGGCTGGACCGAGCTGATCTTCAACCACATCACGTTGCGCGTGCCCGGGCCGCACAAGCATTTCCTCATCAATCCGTTCGGCCTGACGTATGACGAAATCAAGGCGTCGAATCTCGTCAAGATCGATCTCGACGGCCGCATCCTGAGCCCGGGCGACTACCCGATCAATCCGGCCGGCTTCGTGATCCACAGCGCGATCCACGCGAACGTGGACGACGCGCACTGCGTGATGCACACGCACACCACGGCGGGGCTCGCGGTCGCGTGCATGGAAGGCGGGCTGTCGTACACCAACTTCTATTCGGCGCAGCTGCACGACATGGTCGCGTATCATGACTTCGAAGGCATCACGGTGCACGACGACGAGAAGTCGCGCATCCTGAAGTCGATGGGCGAGAAGCGGCTGCTCATCCTGCGCAATCATGGCCTGCTCGCGCACGGCATGAGCCTCGCGCATGCGTTCGCGCTGCTGTGGACACTCAATCGCGCCTGCGAAGTTCAGGTGATCACCGACTCGCTGCGCGGCAACCCCATTCCGGTCGATGCCGCCATCGCGGCGCGCGCCACGCGCGACGCGCTGCAATTCTCGCCCGAACATGGCGCGGGCGAGAACGTACTCGCGGCGCTCATCCGCCGGGTCGAGCGGCTCGATCCCTCGTACAAGGAGTAAGCGTTGGCTACCTCGAATTCCGGCATCACCCTCGTCGGCGCAGGCGCGATTGGCGGACTGATCGCAGCGCGGCTGGCGCGTGCGGGCGAAAGCGTCAACGTGCTCGCGCGCGGCGCGCAACTCAAAGCGATCCGCCGCGACGGGCTCACGGTCGTCGAAGGCGAGACGCGCTACACGGTACGCGTGAACGCCACCGACGATGCCGCTGCCCTCGGTGCGCAAAACCTCGTTCTCGTCTGCCTGAAAGGGCAGGCGCTCGTGCAGGCGGCCGCAACGCTCGCGCCCCTCGTCGGGCCGCACACGCACATCGTTTCCGCGATGAACGGCGTGCCCTGGTGGTTCCTCAACGCCTTCGGCGGCGCTTACGCCAATGGCCGGCTCGAAGCGGTCGATCCGGGCGGGGTGGTATCGGCCGCGCTGCCGCCCGCGCAAGCGTCGGGCTGCGTGGTGCATCTGTCTTCGTCGATCGCGGCGCCCGGCGTGATCCGCAAAGGCAACGGCAATCTGCTGATCGTCGGCGCTTCGGCGCCGCACCTGGCTGCCCAGGCGGAAGAAACGCGCGCGCTGCTTGCGCGTGCGGGCTTCGAGGTCGTTGCGCCCGCGTCGATCCAGGGCGAAATCTGGGCCAAGCTGTGGGGCAACATGACGATGAACCCCATCAGCGCGCTCACGCGTTCGACCGCCGACGTGATCCTCGACGATCCGCTCACCGAGAGCCTCGTGGCCGCAGTGATGCGGGAGGCGCGCGCGATCGGCGAGGCCATCGGCATCACGCTTGCGATGACGGTGGAGGAGCGCAGCGCCATTACGCGCAAACTCGGCGCGTTCAAGACCTCGATGCTTCAGGACGTGGAAGCCGGGCGCTCGCTCGAAGTCGACGCCCTGCTGGGCGCGCCTTATGAACTGGCGCAGCGCGCCGGCGTGGCCGCGCCGTCGCTCGGTATGCTGTACGGGCTGGCGCGGCAACTCGATGCGAACCTCGAAGCAATGCGACGGAGTCCGAAGCAATAGCGCGGGCAGCGTGACCTGCACGCTACCCCTTCGTGGCGCCGTTCAATCCTCGAGCGGCTTGCCGGTCAGATCTCGAATGAACGGCAGCGCGAGACACGATACCGCGACGCAACCCATCACGTACCACGCAGGCGCCAGCAGATTGCCGGTGACCTTGACCAGCCACGTGGCGACGGTTTGCGCAAATCCGCCGAACAACGCCACGCCCACCCCATAGACGATGGCCATGCCCGTGGCCCGCACCGCGCGCGGAAACATCTCGGGCAGCACGGTAATCGAAGGCGCCGCCTGCAGTGCCAGCAGCACGCTCAATCCGCCGACCGTCACAAGCAGGCGCCCGGCATCGGGCTCGCTCGTGAGCCACAGAAACGCGGGATAGATCAGCAGCACGACCAGCAGGCGCGGCCAGAAGATCAGCACGCGGCGGCTCAGCCGGTCGGAGAGCCAGCCCGCCACCGGCGCCACGATAATGGTCACCACACCCGAAACCAGCCCGGCCGCCAGCGCCGTCGGCGCAGGCACCTTCAGCTCGTGGATCGCATAGGTCGGCATATAGAACGTGACCACGTAAGCCGTCACCGTCGAGCCGATGGTGAGCAGCGTGCCGAGCGCCGCACGGTCCCAGTGATCGCGCAGCACCGTCACCACCGGCGGGCGCGCTGCGCTCGCCTGCACAGGCACCTCTTCTTCGAGACGCCGCCGGATCCACATGCCGATCGGCGCAATCGCGAGGCCCATCAGGAACGGCACGCGCCAGCCCCAGGCCAGCAGCGTCGCGGGCGAGAGGAAGGTCGTGAGCAGCGCCGCCGTCAAGGCACCCAGCGACACGCCCATGCCCTGGCTCGCAAACTGCCAGCTGCCGAGAAGGCCGCGATTGGCCGGCGTACCCGCCTCGATCAGGAGCGTCGTGGAAGCGCCCACTTCTCCGCCCGCGGAAAAGCCCTGCAGGAGGCGAGCGAACACGATCAGCACTGGTGCCGCCACACCGATCTGCGCATAGGTGGGCGCAAGTCCGATCAGCATGCAGCCCATCGCCATCATGAAGATGGTGAGCGTCATCGCGGGCTTGCGGCCCGCACGGTCGGCATAGGCGCCGATCACGACGCCGCCGAGCGGCCGCATCACGAAACCCACGCCGAAAGTCGCCACCGATGCGAGCAGTTGTCCGTAGCTCGACATGGTGGGAAAGAACAGCTTGCCGATAGTCAGCGCGAAGAAGCTGTAGACCGTGAAGTCGAAATACTCGAGCGCGTTACCCACCGTGGCGGCGACGATCAACTGAGTGCGGCTCAGCTTGTGCTTGCGCACGCCGGCCACGCTGACGCTATTCATGGACGCTCCTCGGGTGAGCCGCTCCGGCCCCGGATGAATGTGGCGTCAACGGTAGCACCCGCATACCTCGACGCGCCACTGATCAAAACCCGTGGCGGCGACCTCTACGGCCTTTCGGCGCGCGGCCCTACCGAGCACATCCGCCAACATCGGAACGCGCATGCCGCCGCGCTCACGGAAGCGAAGCAGCGCATACTCGCGACGTGGCGCGAGAACGGCGCCGGTTAAGCGACACAAGCTGAGCGGCACAAGCGGGACGACGCTGGGCGAGTGCCCGCACCAGCGCCCCTGTGTTCAAAGTGAGTGCATACTTACACGCTCCCCGCCCAGGGACGGACACCCCACGGCGTCTGCCCCGGCTACGGCACAAAATTTGCGAAAGCGTGTCGAATGACCGTCCCGGGCGGGCGGCACCGCCGCCGGCCGCCCAGCACTCTTTTGACGCAATCGACGCCCAACTCCGTTTCCCCATGCAAAGGATCTCCCGCCTCTCCGCTTTGCGTGCCCTGTGCACCCTCCTTCTCGCCGCGCTAGCCTGCTCGCCCTGGATGAGCGCCGCCCGGGCCGCGACCGCCCCCGCCAGCGCCGCGTCCGCCGCCAGTTCCGTCAATCCCGCCGCCCCGGTCGTCCTGACGCCCGCCCAGGCGCACGCCGCACTGCAGGTGCTCGACGACCCGGCCCAGCGCGGCCGCGTGGAAGACACGCTGCGCGCCATTGCCGCGGCCGGCGCACTGGCCACGCCCGCATCGACGCCTGCCGCCAGCGCGCCCGCCTCCGCGACGACCGCGGCAAGCCCCGCGCAATCGGCCTCCGCCGCGCTCGGCGAAGCGCTGCGCTCGAACGGCCTCGTGCTGCAAATCGCGAAGCATGCCGCCCACGGCGCGCAAATCCTGGGCGGCCGACTGCTTCACGCGCGCACGGCGCTATTCGACATCGGCTCGGCGCGCGTGTGGTGGACCGAGCGCCTGTCAACCGGGCAGGGTCACGCCCTGCTGCTCGACCTGCTGCGCGTGCTGCTGCTCACGCTCGCCCCTGCTTTGCTCGTCGATGCCCTGGTCCGCCGCCTGATCGCGCGACCGCATCGCGCCATCGTCGCGCACGCCAAAGCGGCGGCGGCCAATCCGGCGTCTGCCGCAACGGCACCGGCGCCGCGCGAACCCACGGCACCCGCCGGGCGCGCAAACGATGCCGACCGAGCCGGGCAGGAAGACGCCATGCGTGTCGCCGCCGGCATGGAGCCCGCCGATCCCGAGGCCATCGAGGACGCCACCCCGAACACCGGCAGCACGCGTGCCCAGGCCGAAGCCGACGCCACGGCGCGCGCCGCCATCGCCACCATCGCCGCCGCACCGGACACCACGCCCCCGCCCCCCCAGCCGGGCGGCCGCACCGCGCACCACTGGAAGCGCCTGCAACGCCTGCCTGCGGCGCTGCTGCTCGCCTCGCTCGAACTGCTGCCGGTGCTCGCGTTCGGCCTGTGTGCCGCGGGCGTGCTGTCGCTGTTCGGCCCGGGCGATGCCGATCCGGCGGCGGCCGTCGGCGAGCTCGTGGATACCTACGTGATCTGCCGCATCGTCATCGCCGTGGGCGCACTGCTCTTCGCCCCCGACGCCGAGGCCCTGCGCCTCATCCCGTTCTCCGACACCTCCGCCGCGTTCGCGCAACGCTGGACCGTGCGCATCGTCGCGATCGGCGGCGTGGGCGGCCTGCTGAACGCCGCGGTGCCGCTCGGCATGACCGAAGACGCTCACCTCGCGCTCGTCAAGGTCGTCACGCTGATCGGCCACCTCGCGCTCGCCGTCATGATCCTGCAGTGCCGCCGGCCGGTGGCCGCCGCGATCCGCCGCTCGGCGCCGAAGAACGGCTCGCTCGCCTATCTCGCACATTGGTTCGCCGACATCTGGGCCGGCGTGGGCGTGTTCGTCGTGATGGCGCTGTGGCTCGTATGGGCGCTCGACCTGCGCGGCGGCTATCGCGAACTGATGCGCGCGGGCGCCGTCTCGCTTGTCGTGATGCTGCTCGCGCGCGTGGTCGCCATCGTCGCGATGGGCGCGCTCGGCCGCGTGTTCGATCCGCTCGGCAACCGCGACAGCATGACCGTCGCGCAACGCCGCGCATATCGCTACTACCCGATCCTGCGGCGGCTCGCGCTGGCCCTCATCGGGATCGTCACCTTCGACGTGCTGCTGCACGTCTGGGGCCTGCACCCGGGCCGTCTGCTCGTCAATGCGCCGATCGGCCGCCTGCTCGGCTCCGCCATCGTGACGATCCTCGTGGCGATCGTCGTCGCCATCGTGATCTGGGAGGCCGCCAACGGCGCGGCCGAGCGGCGCCTGCAAGCGTGGACCGACGCGGGCGACTACGTGCGCGCCGCCCGGCTGCGCACGCTGCTGCCGATGTTCCGCACCACACTGCTCGTCGCGATCCTCGTGATCGTCGGGCTCACCGCGCTGTCGCAGCTCGGCGTGAACACGGCCCCGCTCATCGCGGGCGCGAGCATCTTCGGCGTGGCGCTCGGCTTCGGCTCGCAAAAGCTCGTGCAGGACTTCATCACCGGCATCTTCCTGCTGACCGAAAACGCCATGCAGGTGGGCGACTGGGTGACGGTGGCGGGCGTTTCGGGCACGGTCGAATTCCTCTCGATCCGCACGGTGCGCCTGCGCGGCGGCGACGGCTCGCTCTACACCGTGCCGTTCAGCTCGGTGACCACCGTCAACAATACGAATCGCGGCATCGGCAATGCGGCCGTGAAGGTGCTGATCGCGCGCGGCGCCGACCTGCAGCGCGCCATCGACACGCTGAAGGAAATCGGCGCCGAACTGCGCAACGAAGACGCCTACAAGGAAGGGATTCTGAGCGACTTCGCCTACTGGGGCGTGGACCAGGTGGACGGATCGAGCGTGACGCTCGTGGGCCAGATCCAGTGCAAGGACTCGGCGCGCTGGGGCGTGCAGCGCGAGTTCAACCGGCGCGTGCTGCTGCGTTTCACGGAGCTCGGCATCGAGCTCGCGAACCCGCAGCGCAACTTCCTCGTCGGGATGCCGGACGGTACCGATGTCGAAGGGCGCCAGGCCGGAAAGTCCGGCGACGCCGAAGCCGACGCAGACGACGAGGCGGATTCCACACCGCGCCGCGCGACGACGCAGCCGGAGCGGCAACCGCGCAACGGATCGTCGGGCGATGGACGCAGCGCGGGGCGCAAGCCGTCGTGATTCGCAGTGGGAGCGCACCGGTTTGCTGTCGAGCCGGTGCGCAGGGAGCGAGCGCCGAACTCACCCTCCCCACTCCCGAAAACCCTCACCTCACGCCACGCCTGAGCGCGGCCCACAACCGCAGACCTGCCGGACTTCCCAGTCCAATCAATGACCTACGTGCGGCTTCGCGGTGCATCGCACAAGACGGCCTGCGCCTCCCGAAGAAGCTCACCCTTGCCGCGACAGGATCCTGAAGCCCGCACGCGCCCAAAATAAAAAAGGCGCCCGCACGGACGCCTTCGAAAACGACACGGGCCGCCAGGCCCGTTTTTCCCTCACGCCTCGACGTCTTCGAGGCTGAAGATTTCCGACTGGTCGTTATACGAGAAGATCTCGCCGTAACGGCCCCAGTCGATCACCGTATCGAGCGTTTCTTCGGCCGCAACGTCGGAGAGGAAATCCTCCAGTTCCTGCTCGAAGCGCACGCGCGGCGCGCGGTGGCCCGGGCGCTCGCCCAGCACCTTCTTGATCCGCGCCGCCAGCGGCACGTTGCGCAGCAAGTGTTCGGCGAACATCATCTTGCGCGCCTGGGTGCCGAACTCGGCAAATACGCGTGCCGGCGGCGTGAGCAGCAGGTCGCCGTCGCGCACGTCCGCGAAGCCGAGCAGTTGCAGCATTTCGGCGATCGGGAACAGGTCGTCCACTTCCAGGTGCAGCGTGCGCGCGATTTCCGGCATGTCGGCGCGGCCATGGTACGGCGCCATCGCGAGCGTCTCGATCAGGCCGGCCATGATGTTGGTCGACACGTTCGGCAGACGGCTGCCCACTTCCAGCTTGCCCTGCTGCGTGGCTTCGGTGGCCTCGCGCGCGGTCATCTTCGCGTAGATCTCGTCGACCAGCTTGCGGAACAGCGGATCGAGACGATTGCGCGGATGCTTGAACGGCACCTTGATTTCCGCCACGATGCGCCCCGGATTCGACGAGAGCACGAGAATGCGGTCGCACATGAACACCGCTTCCTCGATGTTGTGCGTGACGATCAGCATCGACTTGATAGGCATGCGGCCTTGCGTCCACAGGTCGAGCAGGTCGGTGCGCAGCGTTTCGGCGGTCAGCACGTCGAGCGCCGAGAACGGCTCGTCCATCAGCAGCAGCGAAGGATCGACCACGAGCGCGCGCGCAAAACCCACGCGCTGGCGCATGCCGCCCGAAAGCTCGCGCGGATAGGCGTTTTCGAAGCCGTCCAGACCGATCAGGTCGATGGCCGCCAGCGCGCGCTCGCGGCGCTCGCGCGCGCCCACGCCCTGCGCTTCGAGCCCGGCTTCCACGTTTTGCAGCACCGTGAGCCACGGAAAAAGCGCGAAGGTCTGGAACACCATCGAAACGCCTTCGGCCGGCCCCGTGAGCGGCTTGCCGAGCCAGTCCACTTCGCCGCTGCTCGCTTCGATGAGGCCCGAGATGATGCGCAGGAGCGTCGATTTGCCCGAGCCCGAACGGCCCAGCAGCCCGACGATCTCGCCTTCGCGCAGCGAGAGGTTCACGTCTTCGAGCACGAGGCGCTCGTCGTTGGTCTTCGCGAAGCCACGCGAGACGTTGCGCACGGAGAGGACCTCCGCGCCGGCAGTGGGACGCGTCGGCGCGATCAGGTCGGGGGATACGATTTTAGGATTCAACATGGCGTTCTACTCTCAATCGAGGCGCAGCTTGGACTCGGCATAGGCGTACAGCGGACGCCACAACGTGCGGTTGAACAGCGTGACGAACAGGGACATCACCGCGATGCCCAGAATGATCTTCGGGAAGTCGCCGGCTGCCGTGGTCTGCGCGATATAGGCGCCCAGACCGTGCGCTTCCACTTTCGTGTCGCCCCACTGCACGAGTTCGGAGACGATGCTCGCGTTCCATGCGCCGCCCGAAGCCGTAATCGCGCCTGTGATGTAGTACGGGAAGATGCCCGGCAGCATGATCTGGCGCCACCACTGCCAGCCGCGAATGCGGAAGTTCGTCGCGGCTTCCTTGTAGTCGTTCGGATAAGCGCTCGCGCCCGCGATCACGTTGAAGAGGATGTACCACTGCGTGCCGAGCACGATGAGCGGCGAGAGCCAGATATCCGGGTTCAGGTGGAACCGCACGATCACCACGACGAACACCGGGAACAGCAGGTTCGCCGGGAACGCGGCGAGGAACTGCGCGAGCGGCTGGATCTTTTCAGCGAGCGCGGGGCGCAGGCCGATCAGCACGCCGATCGGCACCCAGATCACCGAGGCGATCGCGATCAGCAAGATCACGCGAATCAGCGTGATGAGGCCGAGCACCAGCACGTGGCCCACTTCGTCGAGCGTGACGCCCGTACGCACATAGGCCACCACGCGCCACACCACGTACACGGTCAGCGCGATCACGAGAACGCTCCAGATGACATCGCCGACGACCGTTGCCTTGCTGCGCTTCGTGCTGACCACGGGCATGGCCTTCGGCAGCTGCACGCGGACAGGAATACGCGCGAGCGCGGCGAGCACCATGCCCATCGGCACGAGCAGGCGGTGAATCAGGCGCGTGCGGCGCACGAGATCGAGCAGCCACGACTCCGGCGCGTTGCCCGAGCTCGTGTTTTCCATGCGGAACTTGTCGGCCCACGCAACGAGCGGACGGAACAGCAACTGGTCATAGGCGATGATCACGACGGTCATCGCGAGAATCACCCAGCCTACCGCGCCGAGGTTCTTCTCGGTGATCGCCTGGGCCAGATACGCGCCGATGCCCGGCAGCGTGATCGTGTTGTTGCCCACCGTGATCGCTTCGGAGGCGACCACGAAGAACCAGCCGCCCGACATCGACATCATCATGTTCCAGATGAGGCCCGGCATCGAGAACGGCACATCGAGCTTCCAGAAACGCTGCCATGCCGTGAGGTGAAAGCCCTTCGACACCTCGTCCAGATCGCGCGGCACTGTGCGCAGCGACTGGTAGAAGCTGAAGGTCATGTTCCAGGCCTGGCTCGTGAAAATCGCGAAGATCGCGGCCAGTTCGGCGCCCAGCACGCGGCCCGGGAACAGCGCGAGGAAAAACGTGACCGTAAACGAGATGTAGCCCAGCACCGGCACCGACTGCAGGATGTCCAGAATCGGCACCAGCACCTTCTCGGCGCGGCGGCTCTTCGCGGCCAGCGTGCCGTAGACGAGCGTGAAGACGAGCGACGCCACCATCGCCGCGAGCATGCGCAGCGTGGTGCGCATGGCGTACTCGGGCAGCATGCGCGGATCGAGCGAGATGACCTGGGTCTTGAGCGTGGACATCGGCGCGAGCGTCTGATGGAAGCCGATGAAGGCCATCGCGATCAGGCAGATGATGAGCGGAAACGCGACGAAGTCCCAGCGATTGGGCAGCACGCGCCACGCCGAAGCGTTGGCCGTGCGGTTCAGATTGAAGCCGAATTCCATCACTGGCCTCCCGTGCCGGTTGCACGCAGGACGCTGCATGCGCACGCGGCGCTGCTAGTCGTTCGCATAAAGCGGTTGAACTGGATCATGTTGAAACACTGAAACAACAGGGTGGTGCGCAAAACCCGGCCCGCGCGACGCGCGCCGGGCCTTCTGATCAGACCCGGAACATGCGTGCCCGCAGGTTGTGCCAGCGCGCGGCGAGCGCGGACCGGCGGCAGGACGGCGCGGCCAGCGCACGCTGGCGTGCGGCGAGCGCGTCGGGATGAACCGGGTGTTGCGGGTATTGCGAGTGTTGCGTTTGCGGCAGATGCGGCAAGAGAAGGCCGAAGTTCATGCTGGATCTCCTCGCGTCGATGAGGACGCGGTTGCGAGGAAGGCCAGCAGACCGAAGCGCGCAGCGCTTTAGCTCACGTCTGCCCGCCTTCCTCAGGGAAGCTCGAAAGGAAGCGGCATAACGGACAACTGTCACTGTCGGACATCGGAACTCCTTATTACCTGGCGGCGCGCGAACGACGCCTGTCACGGCCCTTCGCCGCGCACGAAGGCGCAACGAACGAACCGTGCCGCGAACCTCGAGGGCCCACGGCGCGATATCAGCCACATATCAGCCAGACGCGGCGCGCATGAGCGCGAGCAGCGCCTGGATGACGCTAACAAGGATGCACGAGATTTTTACTGCTGGACGCGCACCATCTGCCTGCTGGCAAGACGGCGGCTAAAGAAAGGGAGCGCGGACGTCCTGCCGGTCAGGCAGAGAAACTACTCGAAGATCGACAACTGCTACTGTCCAAGGCGTCAGCCCCTTTTGTTAAGACGGGCGAATTTTAGTCACGCTGCACACTGGAAGTCAACACGATTTGCGCGCCGCGTCAAATCCCGTGCCAGTGTCGCAACAGTCAGGCCGCAGCGCCGCCCAGCGGCCAAAACACGGAACGGGGACGGATGATTTCGATCCGTTTTCAACCTGCCGACAGAGGGCGCACACGGCATGCCCGCTGCATGTCCGGCCTCTTCTCAGCACGACTGGCCTCTACTTGCTACCCACCATCACGCCAGCTTGCGCATGGCCGCCGGCTCGACCATCCCGGCCGCACCCATGCGATCGAGCCGCTCGCTCGCTTCCGTGAGCACCCACAGCGGCGCGCGCTGCAACTGCTCGTCATATACCGTCACGATGGCTGCCAGCGCGTCGAAGGCCGCGCCTTCCAGCCGCCAGCCGTCGCCCGTGCGGCCCCGTTCGTAGCACGCGAGCAGCGCCGCATCGGCTTCGCATACCTGCGCCTGCGTGAGCGTGCCGTAGCCGGCGTCGGCCATCGACGTGGAGAGCACGTGCGCATGCAGCAGCGCCTGGGCGTCGCGGTCGCTGCCGCCGGCGCGCAGCGATGCGAGCGCCAGATGCACCTGGAGCGCGAGCTCGTTGGCGCTCGCACGCGGAATCGGCAACAGCATCGCCTTGTTGCGGCGAGCCCGGGCTGCCTGCGCCTGGCGCGGAAAGGGAATGGTCCTGGCCATAAAGGACTAACTAGATAGACAAAAGAAACTGGTCTCGTGCAATAACGGCAACTCGCGCCGAAGGTTGAGCAATGCCCGCTCGCACGAATGTAACCAAGAGTGACAGGCGCGCCGGGGGACGGATCGGCCGCTCAGTCCTGCGCCGGAGGCTGGCCCGGCCCGCGCCTTGTCGCCATGAACGCCTCGACATGGCGGATGGCCTGCTCGCATTGCTCGAGCGTCAGATGATGGAGGGAGGGGTTGGGCAGTTCGAAGCCGAGCGCTTCGGCGAGCCAGCGCATGGCGCGGCCGCGCGCCTCGAAAGCGTTCACGCCGTCACGCCGGACCTTGGCAGCGACGAGCGGATCGAGCGCGTCGTGCAGGCGGCTCTTCGCGTCGCGCAGCGCGGCATTGGCAAGGCGCCCGAGCGGCACGTTGCGCGTGCTGCGCGCCGGCACCCCGATCCAGGCCTCGCAGGCCGTGCAGACCCAGAGCGGGCCGTGGTCGTCGCGATAGGGATAGGCTTCTTCGCCGTAGCGCGCGAGCAGCGCCTTGGCGCCGCAGTAGTCGCACAGCGGTTGCGGCAGCGCCTTGACGGGCCTGCCTACGCGCATCGGGGGCTCCTGCGGCCGGAGAGAAAGGATTGCATGGCGAACTATTCGGGCAAGGAATGAATGAGAACCAGCGGCAGACGACAACGTCTGCCGCTCTATCAGCGCAAGCATACCGGGAAACGCCCTGACAACGACCCACCCATCCCCGGCATATCGATGTATTCTCTCGAATATATCGAGTGGCTGACTTCCGCCGAAGCAGCCCGCGTTTTACTCTGGATGGAGGTGCAGGTTGGCAAGCCCCCCGCGCCCGAACCCTCGTCGGCCGAACGCTCAGGCGCAGCCGGCGGACGGGGTTCCGGCCCACATCATGGCCCTGCGGCCGGCGTCCGGTCATGAGCGCGCGGAATTGATCCGCGACGTGATCGACGCTTTCCGGCGCCTGCGCGAAAGCCTGTATCGGCTGAACTGCCTGCTGGCGCCCGAGGCCGACTGCGCGGCGGCCGGCACGTCGCTGCTGCCGCTCCTCGCGGGGCTCGCGCCGCATGCCGGAAGCGCCGGCGCCGGGCGGCTGCGCGAGCGCAAACACGCGCTCCGCGACACGCGGCGGCTCGACAAGACGCGCGACGCCCTTTTCTCCGATACGTTCTGCCGCGATACCGATGCCATGCGGCAGACCATCGCCGAGCTGGAGCGGCTGGACGCCCTCTACGTGAAGTGGGGCGTCGAGCACGTCCTCGCGCGCCACGAGCCGGCGCCGGCCAGGGTGTCTTCCCTCAAGGGCACGCGGAGCTCGCGCGCCGCGGCGCGCCCGAAAGCGCAGCCGCTCGCCCCCCATATCGAGGCCGCCTGAAGAAGAGACTTCCTGTCCCAGGACACGCCCCAGCCCTCGTTATATTCCATGATATATTGCGACGACACCATGCCCGGCCTGCCCGCGCCGTGCGCCGCTCCGAGTTAAACCGGATCAGAGGTCATCCATGCACGCACCGCCGTTTCGCCTCGCCCGCACTCAGGGTCTCGCGCGGCCGGAAGAGGGCTCGCCGCTGCGCGCCGCCGCCGGCTGCTGCGGACCGAGTCAGACCGACCTAAACCGCGCACACCGGCGCACGCGCCTTGCAGAACTCGACCACCATCTGCATTGCTCGATCATCGGCACGTGCCTGAGCACGCACGAGCTACGCAAGCTCGTGCCGAAATTCACGTCGCTCGACGCGCAGCGCGCCACCGATCTCGAGATCCATCACGCGGCCGTCGAACTCGCCATCGAGGGCGGCGCAGGCAGCAAGGCGCTGCAAAAGGCACTCGATACGCGCTATGCGGGCGCGTTGCGGCGCTTTTCGGCCGCACGCGACAGCGAAGCCGTGCTCGCGCTCTGGAACGAATCGCTCGCGAGCGGCGATATTCCGCCCGCGTACTGGGCGCTCATGAGCCATCCCGAGGCGACGATGGCCGTGCGGCAAGACGCCTTCGGCGAGCTGCACATGCTTTCGCACCTGGTGGGCGCCGCCAACCGCGCGGACCTGCGCCGGCTCGTCGCGCTCGAAGCGGACAATGCCGCGCTGCAGGCGAAAACCGAGCGCCAGCAGGCGCGTCTTGCCGAAATGAGCCGCGAGCGCGATGCGGCACGCAACGCGCTGACCGAACTGCGCGCCCGCGCGGCCACACGCACCGACCGCGACGACGACGGACCGCGCGAAGCGCAGATGGCCTCGCTGCGCGAATCGCTGGCCGCCCGCGACGCGCGCCTCGCGCTGGAGACGAGCCGCCGCGAAGCCGCCGAACTGCGCGCGGCCGCCGACGAAACCGCGCTGCGCACCCTGCGCACGCAACTCGACGATGCGCTCGTGCTGATCGACACGCTGCGTGCGGAAGCACGCGCGCTGGAACAGGCCGCGCAACCGGGCGACGAAGACGGCCCCTCGCGCACGCTGCCGCGCGATGCACTGAAGGGCCAACGGATCGTCTACGTGGGCGGCCGGCCGGGCTCGCATCAGGCGGCGCGGCGCTGGGTGGAATCGGCGGGCGGGGAGCTGACCGTGCACGACGGCGGCATCGAGGACCGCAAGGGTCTGCTCGCCACGGCGCTCGCGGGCGCGAGCCTCGCGGTCTTCCCGGTGGATTGCGTCGATCACGACTCGATGAACATGCTCAAGCGCGTATGCGAGCGGCATGGGGTGACTTACCATCCGCTGCGCACGGCGAGCCTCGCGAGTTTCGCCGAACTGATGATGCGGCTCTATGTCGATGCGGCGCCGCCGCTCGCGGCCGTGCCTGTTTCGCGCTTCTGCCTGCGCCACGGCTGAAACACAGCGGAAACACGGCAACGACGCCGTGAGTGGTCCTATGCCTGGCGCTTCACGAGGTCGATCAGCGCTTCGATCTCGGGCGCGCAGGCCGCGGCCGCGCGCGCCTCGATGCCGCGATAGAGCCGGATGATTTCCTCGCCAACCGGCGTAAGCGTGCTGCCGCCGCCGCTCTGGCCGCCATGCTCGGAGACGGTGGCCGGCGACTTGAGCGCGCGATTGAGCTCGTCCATCAAGAGCCAGGCGCGGCGATAGGACATGTTCAGGCTGCGCGCGGCCGCCGAAATCGAGCCGCAATCGCGCACCGCCTCCAGCAGCGAAACCTTGCCGGGACCCAGCGCGATCGTGTCTTCCTGCAGGATGCGCATGCGAAAGCGCACTTCGGGAGCGCCCGGCGCCCTTGCGGTTCTGGCCGGCTCCGCCGGCTTGCCGCTTTCGGGCAACGCCTCGGCTGGCGTCTTTTTCGACGCGCGATCGTTTGGGGGTGGGGTCATGCGCGCAAGCATACACGATGCGCTTCGCGCGCCGTAGCCCTCGCAACGAGGCTAGCGTTGGGGTGGCGCATGCAACGTCGGCGGAAAGCAAAAGCCGAAGTCCTCGCAACCCGGGCAGCCCGGCGCCGGCCCGGGCGTCGCGCCCGTCGCCAGGGCGAATTCGCGTGCGAGCAGCTTCTTCCAGCGCAGTCCTTCGACATTGCGCGCGACCAGCGCAGGAAAGTAACGTTCGAGCATGGCTGTGACGTCGTCGCGGCCGGAGAGGCCGAGATCGCGCCACAGATGATCGGGGCGCAGGCAGGCGTTCGCGACGATGGCCGCGAGAGCGCGTGCGTCTTCGCCATCCACGTCGCGTGCCGCATGGGCGACCAGGAACTCGCGCATCGAGACGGCGTAGGCCGCGTGCATCTCGTCGACTAGCGCTATCGCCAGCAACGGCGATGCGAATCCCGCCTCCGCCGCGAAATGACGCTGTGCCAGGTCCGCCAGCTGCCCGGCCGTCAGCCCGAGCAGCGCGAGTTCGCCGCGCACTTCGCGCGCCGCCACGAGCCGGGCGAAGAGCCGCGCGTCGAATGCTTGCGGCGCCGGCGCGTTGCCCAGCAGTTCAGCGCTGCGTAGCGCGGCCTGCCGGTCGAAGTCGGGCGAGCCGGGCGGCGGGGCTGACGTTGCGCTCATGAGCGTGGAACAACGAAAGGAGACCTCAGGCGTCCACGCCCACGATCACGCTCGATGCCTTGAACAGCGCGGTGGCCGCCTTGCCCGCCGCGAGCCCCAGGCGATCGACGCTCTCGTTGGTGACGATCGCCGCGATCTGCGCGTCGCCTGGCGCGGCAATCACGACCTCCGCATTCACGGCGCCCTTCGTGACCGCCGCCACGGTGCCCGCCACGACGTTGCGCGTGGACACCTTGCTGGCGTCGCCATCGACCATGACGATCACCGACGATGCCTTCACCAGCGCGAACGCGGGCTTGCCCGCCGCGAGACCGAGCGACGCGGCGCTGCCATGCGTGATGATCGCGACGATCTCGAGGCCGCCATCGGCGCGCAGCGTGACTTCGTCGTTGACGGCGCCGGCCTTGACCGCAGTGATCTGACCGGAGAAATGATTACGGGCGCTGGTACGCATGAGCGTCTCCCTGATAGGCACAGTGCGACGCGCGGCATCGCGCGAACGCATCCTGGATTGAACGGAAAAGCCCAGTGTACAAGCGCGAATCCGTCACGCACAAACGTTATGATCGAAATTCGCGGGCCACAAGCGTGCCGTAATTTGCAAGTCCAGCGTAATATATCGACCTTTATAACGGTACGGGGAAGCCAACATGGTCCGCAAGCTGATTGCCTCAGTCGTCGTGCTCGCCGGTGCGCTCGGCGCGAGTGCGAACGCCGTCGCAGACGACAACGACGTCAACGTGCTCTACGCCGGTTCGCTCGTGAACCTCATGGAAAAGAGCGTGGGTCCCGCGTTCGAAAAGGAAACGGGCCTGCATTTCAAGGGTTACGCCGCCGGCTCCAACAAGATCGCCAACGAGATCAAGGGCAAGCTGCGCCGCGGCGACGTGTTCATCAGCGCGAGCCCGAAGGTCAACACGAGCCTGATGGGCGAGGAAAACGGCAACTACGTTTCGTGGTACGTGAATTTCGCGGAATCGCCGCTCTTGATCGGCTATAGCCCGAAGAGCCGCTTCGCCGCCGACTTCAAGACGAAGAAGTGGAACGACGTGCTGCAGGAGCCGGGCCTGCGCCTCGGCCGCACCGACCCGAAGCTCGACCCCAAGGGCGCCTTCACCGTCGAACTCATGACGAAGGCCGCGCAGGCTTACAACCAGCCGGATCTGGTCGAGAAAACGCTCGGCGCGCCGGAAAATCCCGAGCAGGTTTTGCCTGAGGAAACGCTGGTCGGCCGTCTGCAGTCCGGCCAGCTCGACGCCGGCTTCTTCTACTCGACCGAAACGTCCGACCTGAAGATCCCGTCGATCCATCCCGCGCCCGAACTGAAGATCAAGGCGAACTACACGCTCACGATCCTCAACAACGCGCCCAACAGCGCCGGCGCCGCGCGCTTCGTCAACTTCCTGCTGAGCGCCGAAGGCCGCAAGCTGCTCGCCGAGCATGGCGTCGACGTGACGAAACCCACCGTGCAGGGCACCACCACGGCCATCCCGCCGTCGGTGCAGGCCGTGATCGACGCCGCGCAACAACAGTAATCGAAGGCCGACGCGATCGTGAAGCAGCCCGCTGCGCGCCCGCTTCTGTGGCTCGGCGCGCTGCTCGCCGTTTATCTGTGCGCGCCGTTCGTCGCGAGCATCCCGCAGATCGGCCAGGCCGACTGGGCCGGTGTGGACTGGTCCACGACCTGGTCGGCCGTGGGCGTGTCGGCCGCGAGCGCGAGCGTCGCGGCGCTCGTCATCCTCGTGCTGGGCGTGCCGCTCGGCTACTGGCTCGCGCGTTCGCGCTCGCGGTCTGTGGCGCTGCTCGGTTTCGTCGTGCAACTGCCGCTCGCGCTGCCGCCGCTCACGAGCGGCGTGCTGCTGCTCTTTCTGGTCGGCCCCTATAGCGGCATCGGCCAGTTGTTCGGCGGCACGCTCACCGACTCGTTCGCGGGCATCGTGCTCGCCGAGACCTTCGTGGCCGCCCCGTTTCTGATCGTCGCCGCGCGCTCCGCCTTCGCGGCCGTCGATCCCGTGTACGACGACGTCGCGGCCACGCTAGGCCATCGCGCCGAAAGCCGTTTTTTTCGCGTGACGCTGCCCATTGCGTGGCCCGCGATCCGCGCCGGGCTCGCGCTCGCCTGGCTGCGCGCGTTCGGCGAATTCGGCGCGACGGTGATGGTCGCGTATCACCCGTACTCACTGCCGGTCTATACCTACGTGGTGTTCGGCGGCCAGGGGCTGCCCGCGATGATGCCGCTCCTGTTGCCCACGCTCGCCATCGCGATCGTCTGCGCCGTGCTCTCGGTCTATAGCCGCGGCGCGCGCTCCGCACTCGCCACGCCAGTCGACAACGGCGACGAACCCGCCAGCTTCACGCCCGCAGCGGCCGCAGGCGCGATGGCCAATCTACGTCTCGCGTTCGACGTACAGCGGCGGCTTGGTGCCTTCAGCCTGGACGTGTCGTGGCGCCCGTCCACGCGGCGCCTCGCCATCATCGGACCGTCGGGCTCGGGCAAGTCGCTCGCGCTGCGCATCATCGCCGGGCTCGAGCCCAACGATGCAGGATCCGTCATGCTGGGCGGCGCCGATCTCGGCTCGCTGCCGCCCGAGCGGCGGCAGATCGGCTACATGCCGCAGGACTACGGCCTCTTCCCGCACATGACGGTCGCGCAGCAACTGGCGTTTCCGGTGGGCGCGGACGCCGCCAGCGCGCGCTACTGGCTCGCGCATCTCGGCCTGGATACGCTCACGGGCCGCCTGCCGCGCGAACTCTCGTTCGGCCAGCGCCAGCGCGTGGCGCTCGCGCGCGCGCTCACGCGGCACAGCCAGCTGCTGCTCTTCGACGAACCGTTTGCCGCACTCGACACGCCGCGCCGCCGCAAGCTGCAGCAATCGCTGCGCGCGTTGCAGCGCGAGATCGACGCGGTCACGGTGATCGTCACGCACGACCCCGACGAAGCCGCCCTGCTCGCCGACGAAGTGATCGTGATCGAACAGGGCCGCGTGCTCCAGGCCGGTCCCGTGGACGAGGTCTTCGACCGCCCTGCCACGCCGCGCGTGGCCGAGCTGCTCGGCCTGCACAACGTGGGCGAAGGCATCGTACGCGCGGGCGGCGAAATCGAAACCTCGAAGGGTCTGCGCCTGCCTTGCAACGGCGCAACGCTCGCCACGGGTACGCGGGTGATGTGGCGAGTCTCGCCGCGCGCGCTGCGCGCGACGCCCGAGGGTGCCTGGACCGGTACGCTGGCAGGGCATGCGCTGCGTCACGGCGACCGCTATGTCACGATCGCGATCGGCGGGGAATCGTTCGATATCGCTGCCGAAGACGCGCCGCGCACGACGCAAGGCGGGGAGCGCTTCGCGATCGAGCGCGACGGCGTGACGGTGTGGCCGGCGACGGGCTCCTGAAAAGACTCACCTTACGCACGATGTGGGTCGTAAAACACGGCTGGCGTGCAGGCAAAGAGTGCTGACGTCCCCCCGTTTTCGATAGCCGCGCATCAGCCGGCACGGCTTGCGAGGGCCGCTCCCGAAAAGGCTCACCTAGGGCGCGCAATAGGTTCCAGCGCAACGAATCGCACCCGTATGCCGTCTCGCCAGCAAGATTCCCTTCGTCGAACCTGGGACTGCCAGGAAATTTTCCTGCGATCGACTGCGGATATCGCGCGCTGATTCTCTGCTGTCGAATACTCGAGCTATCGCATGACGTGCGGTGTCCAGAGCATCTTCGCTCACCACTCCCGAAAACGCTCACCTTCCGACCTGAAACGACGCGAACGTCAAATCACGAAGCTGCACCTTTCATCGAAAAAACCTGGCAACGGCACGAGATCGGTCCGCGCAAAACGCACCAGCGAGAAGGCCCGCTCGCCCAGTGGACTGGCCGGCAGGCGAGCGAGCGGAAACACGATTGCGGAGCCGGACGGGGCCGCCGCGGCGTCGATCACCACGTTCATGGGGTTCAGGCAGACGTGCTTCATTTCCACATGCGTGTGCTGCTCCGGATGGCCAAGCACGTCGCAGATCACTTGAAGCTCGCGGGCCAGCGCGTCGGTCTTCAAGCCCAGCGCACCGAGCGCGTGCGCATTCTCGTCGATCGCGGCCTGCAACGCGATGACCTCCGTGACGCCATCCATCTCGCGCTCGCCTAACATCTTGTGCGTGCCAGCGCCCTGGCGCTTGAGCAGTTGCAGCCGCGTCTTCAGGAGTGCGCGCTCCTCGACCAGCGCATCGCGGCGCGACTCGTCGGCGCCGATCTGCGCGAGCCCTTCCAGCGCAATCTGCTCGACCACACGCTCCACGATCTGCTCGCGCAAATCGCTCTCCGTTTCGCCGCACACGCGCACCTGATGATCGTCGAAACTGAGGGTCGTGCGCGCGACATCGGCATGCACCGTATCGCCCACCTGCTCCACACCGAACGTGCAGCGCTCGGCCATCGCCATGCTCATCACCGCATAGGTCTCGTGTGCAAGCGGATGTGCGTCGAACCAGGCATGCAGTTCCGCCGAACGGCTCAGAATGCGGGCAACCTCGTCCGGCGCCGCGAAAAACGCATGGATATACGGGTCGCCCAACCAGTTCGCGGCGCTCGCCTCGTGCGGCGGCGGCAAGCTGCGCACCACGCCGCTCACATAGTCGATCGAGCGGGCGAGCGCAGGCGTCACGCGCTCACGAAAGCCCTCTGCCAGCTTCAGCGACGGGCTCAGCACGAGCAGGCGCTCGGTCAGCTTGCGAATCTGCGGCGTGACGGGGTGCGCCTTCGCGCGCGGGCGCCATAACCGGTGGAGTAGGCCCATGTCAGGACTCCGTTGGGAACCGTGCCTGCTGCATTGCAGCACGAAGCACTATAGCGCGAATTGCTGAACGGGCAGCGGCAAGCCCCATCTCCCGAAAACGCTCACCTTTCTTTGCACGTGCAAAGGAGCAACGGTGTGCAGCCGCTTCAGAAATGGCTAACCGTCATGGCATAAACGGGGAAAATTGCACGGAGGTGAAGCGGTGTGTCCCGCAGACACTCACCTTCCAAATGTGAATCATGCGCAGTAAGGAAACGAATCCTGATCGGGACCGTCGTGAATTGGCCAGCGTGCATACGCATAGCCCGCTCCTGAAAGTTCTCACTTTGTTGACCAGATTAAGTGGCTTGCCCGACCGTCAAAATCGCGCCTATCGACAGCTTCTCAAACCAAGCCAGAAGCGGGCAAACCTATCCGGTAACGATTGGTTTTCAATCAAGAGGATCAAACCTGCTGCCAACGAGGCAACTTAAGCTGTGTGGACCTCGAAAGTAGAACCAGGTGATGAAACCACACATCGAACCACGCAGCGGTGGAAATCGGGACACAGGATGGAATGCATCTGGATGAGGCAGTCGGACAGCCGACGGACTTGATGCGTTACCCCGCAAACGAGGCGATACGGCTCGCTGCTATCCTCGAACGACTTGGACCGCGATTTCGGACGGGCCTGGCTGTGAAGCTTCAATAGGTTGTTTTCCGAATCGGGAAGCCTGGCCACCAGTGCGGGCGGCGAGGATCAGGAATGTCAGTA